>CBDCFC010000019.1:0-14703 GCA_965215945.1 Arenicellales bacterium
TGTGTCAACGGTCGAAGTCCACATGAAACTGGGCTATGACGCCGATGTTGCATTGACGGAAGTCAGCACCAAAGTCTCCTCGATTCGTGGCGAATTGCCGGTGGAGTCTGAGGATCCGGTTATTGCCAAAACAGCAGCCGAGGGCTTTGCTTTAGCGTATTACAGTTTTTACAGTGATACATTGTCCGACGTTGAAGTTACTGATTATTTGTTGCGAACTGTCCAACCGGCATTATCAACGGTTAAAGGTGTGGCAGAAGCTCAAATTTTAGGCGGTAAAACATATTCGATGCGGATTTGGATGGATCCGGTTCGAATGGCGGCGCTCAAAGTGTCGGGAGCGGATATTGTTAATGCGATTTCGGCTCAAAACTATCAATCGGCAGCGGGGCAGACCAAAGGTGCGTTTGTGCAGACTAATGTTAATGCGGTAACGGATACGGGTGACCCTGAGGTTTTTGAGCGCTTTATTATCCGCGAAGAGGGAAATAAGACGGTTCGTTTGGCAGATGTAGCCGATGTTGAACTGGGTGCGGAAAATTATGATTCGTTGGTCATGTTTGACGGTTCTCCGTCAATATATATCGGTATTCTAGGCACTACGGATGGTAATCCGCTAACCACAATCAAGTTAGTTAACGAAGAACTTGAGAAGCTGAAAAAATCTTTTCCATCCGGGCTCAACACCGCCGTTGCCTATGATTCAACCCGATTTATTCAATCTTCAATTAACGAAGTTATCACGACGCTTGTTCAAGCGGCTTTAATCGTGATTGTGGTCATCTTTTTATTCTTAGGTTCGTTTCGCTCGACTATTGTTCCGGCAATCACCATTCCGTTATCCATCGTTGGCGTATTGTTCTACATGCAGATCATGGGTTACTCGATAAACTTGCTCACCCTGTTAGCAATGGTGATGGCGATCGGCTTGTTGGTCGATGATGCGATATTAGTGGTAGAGAATATTTATAGGCATATCGGACAAGGTGAAAAACCTTATCATGCTGCCCTAGTTGGTGCACGTGAGATAGCCAAGCCTGTGATTGCCACTACCATAGTATTGGCTGTTGTTTACGCGCCAATCGGTTTATTAGGTGGGTTGACCGGAGTACTGTTCAAAGAATTCGCTTTTACCCTGGTTGGCACTATTATTATTTCCACCATTATCGCATTAACGCTGTCACCGATGTTATGTTCAAAAGTATTGAAGCCGACTGTGGCAAATAATCGTTATGCGCAATGGGTTTCTGCTTTGTTTGAACGCTTGCATATTGGATACGAAAACGCTTTGGCGAGTTCATTAAAAACGCGTTCAGTGACCGTGGTATTCTGTTTTATTGTGTTGATCATGCTTGTGGCGATGTTGCAATTCGTTCAAAGTGAATTAGCACCGGAAGAAGATCAGGGAGTGATATTTACTTTTTCTCAGGCACCAGATCACGCTAACTTAAATTATTTGAATAAATATACGGCACCTTATATTGATATTTATCGTAGCTATGATGATGTTTATCAATCTTCATTTTTGGCTAATGGTTTTGCCGGGCCTACAGTTTCTTTTGCGGGAATGTTGCTTAAGCCCTGGGCAGAACGAGAAATCAGTGCTCAAGAGTTGGTCCCGCTTTTACAAAAACAGTTTGACCAGCAACCGGGTTTGCAAACTTTTGCCTTCAATCCACCCTCATTACCGGGAGCCAGTGGCAATACTCCAGTTGAGTTCATCATTAAAACTCAGGAAAGCTACGATAAGTTATATGGTGTTGTGCAACAAGTTTTAGCTAAAGCACGCGAGAGCGGAAAGTTTTATTTTATAAAAAGTGATTTTAATTTCAGCAACCCTGAAATCAAAATTAATATTGACCGGGAACGGGCTGAGGCGATGGGCGTATCCATGCGTGATATTGGGCAGAGCTTAGGTGCTATATTGGCGGAAGGTTACGTGAGTCGTTTTAACCTGGCAGGGCGCAGTTATAAAATCATCCCTCAGGCCAGGCAGCAAGACCGACAAAATGCTGAAGTCTTAAACCAGTATTACGTCTATTCGGATGAAGGTGATCAAATTGAATTATCCACTCTGGTCGATATAGAGTACACCTCTGTTCCACCAGAACTGGTCCAATTTCAGCAGCTTAACTCCGCAAAAATCGACGCGGTGCCGGGTGTGCCCATGGGTGAGGCTTTGCAATTGATGCAGGATATTACCGATGAGGTCGCACCCGCTGGGTTTTCTTATGATTATCAAGGTCAGTCACGCCAATTTGTGCAGGAGGGTTCCAGCTTGTTCGTGACCTTCGGTTTTGCTTTAATTATCGTGTTTTTAGTGTTAGCCGCCCAATATGAAAGTTTTCGTGATCCGTTTGTAATATTGACAACGGTGCCGCTGGCGATGTTCGGTGCGCTGATCCCGATGTTTCTCTGGCAAGTAAGTATGAATATTTATAGCCAGGTCGGACTTATCACTTTGATAGGTTTGATCAGCAAGCATGGAATTCTAATTGTCGAGTTCGCTAATCAAATTCAACAAGACGAAAAACTGGATAAAGCAAAGGCAGTTATTAAAGCTGCCTCGATTCGTTTGCGACCAATTTTAATGACTTCATTCTCGACCATTATTGGAATCATGCCTTTAGTCGTGGCCTCCGGAGCAGGCGCTGCAAGCCGTCAGGCTATCGGAATCACCATCGTAGCCGGGTTCTCAATTGGAACTTTGTTTACCTTGTTTGTTGTGCCGGTAATATATACCTATTTTGCCAAGGATAAACGTGATTTAGCTCAACTAACCGAAGAAAATCTTGAGCTAAATCCTGTCAGAACTTGAAATAGCGGCTTACGATCGCTATCTTTATGATTAACTAAAACAGATAACAGCTATGGACTTTATCCGTAAATATACAATCACTTGTGCTGCCTTGGCTTTATGGTTAATCACAGGAATTTTTTTTGATGCCAGCGAATTGCTTTTCGGTCTCGCAGTCGGCGCATTTTTATTCGAACAAAACCTAGCACCGATGATCTCTGATCAGATCAAGAAACTGGTTAAGTTGGATTAGAATCACACATCAGAGATCAGCCTTCTGACGTCTGTTATCCCGCACCCGAGGGATCTGACTGCACAGCATTAGAATGCGAATGAATAACACAGTTCAGACATATAAAAAATGATTCAAGACGTTTTTTGTAACTTGCTCAACAGCTTTGTCTCGGCGTAATAATCCTGCAACCCATTCTGTCGTTCCGGCATGAAATACCTCGCCCTGGCCCTTATGAAAATGAACGACCATACCTGAACCTCGATTAACGCTTTCTAGGGTTTGTTCTGAACATTCACCATGCAAGATATTGGCGGCATAGATAGCATCCTCATCTCCGACAAATAATGCATCTAATGGCGAATTGAAATTATCCTCTCTCAATCGGGCAAGGCCCAAGGCCAGGATTTGCAGATCATCAGGTAATCCTGCGCAGGCTTCCGGAATCGGTAATCCTTCCTTGATGCAATAATCCAGACCATCAACTTCATAGCCAAATATTCTAGAATGTGCTCCTAAAATATCGCCATATCCCAGTTTGCAGCCAGTAAACGCCCAGTGCTCTGGTCGATAAAGTGTAAATCCGCCAGGACCATTGGCTGCCATGCCTCCCCAGCCGGCATAAAGTCCTTTTAATGCATTTAGCCCGAAGGTTTGATGTCCCGGACGATTAATAAAACCAGCTTCCCAAGTGGTGGTGACTAAATGTTGATTTGGGCTATTCATTAAAGGATCATCAGTGTGAGCACGGTATTTATGACAGATCTGGCGCAGTCCGTCTTGTTGCAGGCGAATCTGCCACATGAAATTTCCGGTAAATCGGGCAACATTACCACCTTGAGTGACGAAGTTATCAATTGCATCCCGCATGGCCCAACTCCAATACTCATCATGACCAACAAAAACCACGCACTGATATCCATCCAGTACTTCGGGGCGATAATGCAAATCCTGTTGGGTTGCTACATCGCATTCAAAATTCCGCTGTTCAGCCCAGTGATAAAAAATCTTTTCATAACCGGCCCAACCTGCAGAAGCATATTTTTTGGAATAACCTTCTCGCCAGGCCCATTCCATGTGTGGATAGGTGATTTCGCCGTTTTTAGGTGGTTGTTTAGGCAAGGTGCGCGGTGCATCAGCGGGGAACTCAATAAATCCTCGTGCAAAAGGCCTGTGTGATGACAATTGGGCTGAAAACTGATTGTCTTGAGGATTAACGATACCTTCATAATGATTAGAGCCTCCCCAGTCGTTATACGCTGCCCAAGTACAATCGGAAGTAATCAATAATAGACGCTGCTTTTTATCCTCTGTGGCTGATGGGCGGACAACGATTAAATGATCAGCCCGTGCCTGCTCATCAGCACGCACACAAATCCGATAAACCCCTGAGGGCCAATCCCGGGAGATTTTGAATTCGGCTACCTGTGGCCACTGACAGCCATTCACAGAAGCATCATCAGGCGTTTGCATCCACTGCGCCGTAGTCTTAAAGTCAAGCAGGCATAGAGGTATTAAGTTCTGTGAATAAACCTGAACGCTAATCGATGTTACAGAAGAAATAGCCTGTAAAAAGACTGTTTCTCCTGGTGCATAAGATAACTGGTCGGTGTAACACCAAACCTCAGGTTCGCCGTCGTCGCGTCCTGGAAGCTCAAACCACTGCCTTGCATGTATTGGTAAATCGGAATTACCGCGGCAGACAAACTGTGGATTTTGAGGGAGGCGATTAAGCACTAACATTTAAACAATTAAAAAAAGGTTCACTTAAAGGAGACTCTAATTAACGTCATTGCCATGAGGGAACGTCATCCTCAGCTACGATCGGGGACGGGAACCGATAACCATTGATTTTCATGAGCTCCCGCTTGTGCGGGTGTGACGAAGGAGCGATTATTCAGAGTTTCCTTAACTTTTGTGGTTAAGTCTGTCAGCACAACAGCTGTCCGTTTACTCACTTATATTTACTAAGAGCGGACAACCATGGTTGAACAATCGGCATGTCTAAAGACTCGTGCGGCATTGGGGCCCACAAGATAATCTTTTAGTTCGGGTCGATGTGAAGCCATAACGATCAAATCGACATTAAGTTTATTTGCCGTATCAATAATCTCATTGTAAATGGTTCCATGAGCAACTATTTGATTGACGTTAATCGATGAAGGTATGTTTTGTAATACATATTCTTCTAATTTATCTTTAACTTCATTAGACACGTTTTCTTCATAACTATGGGGCAAATACGATCCGACAAAACTGGATATATAATCAGGTATCACAGTTATAATGTTAATCGTTGCACCAAATGCCTCTGCTAATTGAACTGCAGTTTTTAACGCTTTTTTGTTGCCTTCTGTTTCATTTAAATCGATAGGGCATAAAATCTGTTTGTACATTTGAATCCTCCTAGGATTTTCATTTCGAAATTCTGTTTGGATCGCACTAACGAATTTCTCGTTTATAGCTAAATTTATCAGCACGTCCTTTGGCAATTCGTGCTTCGATGACCCTGTTGTTGGTTGAATACGTAGTGCGGTGTAATACTATAACGGGCTGGTCGAGTTTAATTTTTAATTGTTCGGCAGTATATTTATCACAAGCGTCAGCAGTAAGCGTTTCTTCTGCCCGAATGACAGGAATTTCATATTTCTCTTCAATCAATGCATAAAATAAATCCGGAATACGGATATCTTCGTTTTCCAGGCCCGGAACTAGCTGGGCATTCCACCACGAATATTCAATAAAACCCGGTATGCCGTCAACAGTGCCAATTCTCTCGATATAGAATAATTCCTGATCCTCCGCAACTTTTAACAAGGTTCGAATGTTGGAGGGCCCGTGCTCAAGGTAGCGATTAATCGTCTGTTTGCGCACCCTGACATCTTGGCCCAGCTGATCCCCATAAGAGAAAAATTTAAAAAGGCTGTTGTTAAAATTAATTTTGGATATGAAAGTTCCTTTGCCCTGATGACGATAAAGTCGTCCTTGCCAAACCAGGTTATCAATAGCTTTTCTTACGGTGCCTTGGCTGACGTTCAACTTATGGGCGAGGCGGGGCTCGGAGGGAATTAAGTCACCGGGTATCAGTTCACCTTTATCGATCTTGGTTCGTAAATAAGATTCCACCGCCTGATAAAGCGGTTCGGTTCTTTGTCTGCCAGCGGAGAAATCCTGAATAACAACTTCTTCAATCATACAATTCCTTCATTAGATTTAGACAACATTACAAGACTTAAATAATTGTACCTTAAGTGCTTGAACTGAAGTCTAACATGTGATAGAAGTAACTATATTAACTCATATATATGAGTCATATATTATATATATAGAGCATAGAGGAGTCAATTTTGGATTTTATACAATACTTTCCAGAGGTTTTTACATTCACCAACTTTACAATCCTGGTTTTGGGCTGCATGGGTGGGCTCTTGTTGGGTGCAACACCCGGTTTAAGTCCGACAATGGCCGTAGCATTGCTGATTCCATTTACGTTTCATATGGAGGCAGCACCGGCATTGATTATGCTCGGGTCGGTTTATACAGCCACGGTGGCTGGCGGCGCGGTTAGCGCAATACTAGTCAGCATTCCAGGTGCACCTGCCAATATCGCAACCATGCTGGATGGTTACCCGATGTCCAGAAAAGGTCATGCGATGCAGGCATTGCATTATTGTTTTATAAGTTCATTTGTGGGTGGTTTTCTGGGCATTGTGTTGCTTGTTTTTTTCACACCGGTATTGTCAGATGTCGCGCTCAAGTTTGGCCCTTCCGAATTATTTTGGGTTGCAATTCTAGGTGTGACTGTTATTGCAACTTTAGGGGGCGGTTCTGTATTAAAAGGCCTGTTTGCCGGTGCCATGGGTTTGTGGCTATCAACAATTGGTTACGATCCCGTACTGGGCGAAGAACGGTTTGTTATCTCCGAACATCTGGCCGGAGGCATCACTATCATTCCGGCGTTAATCGGTTTGTTTGCGATTCCGCAGGTTTTGGGCATGTTGGAAATTACAGAACATCAAGATGTAAAGATGCTTGAATTAGAAAAGCAAAGTATCTTCAAATCAATAGCCTATAACCTAACCAGAATTAAAGCGCTTACATTCGGTTCACTCACAGGCATGATTGTAGGAATTATCCCGGGTGCCGGCGGACAGGTTGCAGGAATCGTGGCCTACGACCAGACCAAGAAATTTAGCAAGAACAAAGAAAATTTTGGCAAGGGGGAACCTGACGGTGTTATTAGCGCTGAGAGTGCCAATAACGCCATGGTCGGGCCGTCGCTGGTGCCTTTATTAACGCTTTCCATACCAGGCAGCCCGACGGCGGCTGTGCTATTGGGCGGCTTACTGATTAATGGGCTGTTCCCCGGGCCGGATTTGTTCTCGGTGCATGCGAAAGTAACATGGACGTTTATTGATTCCTTAATCGTCGCTCAATTTGTGATGTTAATTTTTGGCCTTTCGATCAGCCAATATTGTCGCTTTGTAACGCGCATTCCTCAGTATTACATGGCCGCCGCTGTCACCGTGTTAGCCGTGTTTGGTACCTATAGCGTCCAAAATAGTATTTCAGATGTTTTTGTCATGATGACGCTGGGTACGCTGATGTATTTAGCCAGCAAGGTTGGGTTTAGTCCTGCTCCTGTTGTGCTCGGATTGATTCTAGGTCCTATTGCTGAGAGTAATTTGGTGGAAGGCAAGCTTATCGCGCAAAGTGGCGACGGTATGATTCCTTTCTTTTTTACAGGCGGAATTAACCTGGTGTTAATAGCCTTATGTCTGATGTCAATTGGTTACACCATCATAACGGAAATACGTGCTGCTAAGGCTAAGACTGCGAAGGAGGTTCAAGAATCATGAGTAGTAAGCTTTTCTTACCAATCGGGCTGTTAATCATTTCGGGTATTTTATTTATTACCGGGTTATCAGCACAAAACCCTGAAGCTTTTTTATTTCCCAATTTCATATCGGGGGTATTGTGTGTCATAGCACTAGCATTATTAATAAACAGCTTTAGACACCGGGTGGATAAGACTGAAGGCAAATCTATTCCATGGTTGGTCATCCTGCCGGCTTTAGTCATATTCGTTTTGTACTTGGCTTTAGTTGAGAAGATTGGTTTTTATCTGACATCATTTACAGCTTTCGTGGCTATTGTTTTGATTTACATTCCGGATCGCTTCAGTGTCGCTCAGAGCGTGAAGATTTTCGCAATAGGGCTTGCATTTATGGCCGCGCTTTACAGTTTGTTTACTGTTTTACTCAAAGTTCAATTGCCAAGAGGATTGTTTTTTTAAGACCCGTGAGTTTTGTAAACTCTAATCACTTTTTTAAGAGGTAAGATATGAAATTTATCAACACACATGTTAAAGGAATTATAGGTTCCGTTTTGTACCTGGTTGGTTTAATGTTTGTGGGCTATGCCCATGCCCAGGATTATCCTGATCGTCCAATTCAGGTTACGGTCGCTTACTCGCCAGGAGGGGCTACTGATTTCCAGGCTCGTTTAGTCACGATGATGGCTGGACAAGAAGAATATCTTACACAGCCCATTGTTATTGTTAATAAACCAGGGGCCGGCGGACAAGTCGGCTGGAACTGGTTCATCGATAAAGCCGATGCCGATGGTTATCAGCTTGCCGCCTACAATGTTCCACATTTTATCGCCCAGTCAATCGTATTCGGCACAAAATACAATATAGAAAATTTGGTGCCGGTCGCGAACTGGGGAGCAGACCCAGCTGTCTTAATCGTCAACAAAGACAGTGAATTCAACAGCGCTGAAGAATTGGTTGAGTTTGCAAAAAATAACCCTGGTAAAGTCACCGTTTCAGGCGCCGGACAATTTACCGGTCACCATATCGCTTTATTGCAATTGGCTAAGGCAACGGGCATCGAATTTACTTACGTGCCGACCAAGGGCGGTGTTAAGGCGATGCAAAGAGTCCTCGGTGGAAACGTAACAGCGGGATTTAATAACCTTTCGGATTCTTTCCGCAGCATGGACAAGATAAAAATACTTGCCATCGCCGATCTAGAGCGAAACGAACAGTTCCTGCCGGATGTCCCGACCTTTAAAGAGTTGGGAATAGATGTGGATAATTCCAGTGTAAACTTTCGTGGCATTATGGCGAAGCAAGACACTCCCCCCGAAGTGCTTGATGTTCTATCCGATAAAGTTAAAACCATGTTTGAAAACGAAAAAGTGGCAGCCAAAATGGCAGAGGGTGGTTCACCTATGCATGTTATGAACCGGGAAGACACCGCTGCGATGTGGCAAGAGAGACAGGCCTATCTCTCTGAATTACTTAAAGACCTTAAAAAGGAAAATTAGTTAATCAAAGAAAAGCCAACCCCAAAACCCACCCCCTGATAGCCTCGTTGCTATCAGGGCGGAGATTTCTATTGTCTAAAATCATATTGTTTTAAGGATTAATACGAAGGTGGCATCACAAACAGTTGAACAATTAGTTGCAGATCTTATCTTAAATGCTCGCAAGGCCATGCTTGCTTATGAGAACCATAATCAAAAGCGTGTTGACGAAGCTGTTACTGCAATTGCATGGTCGATATATAAACCCGATCATGCAAAATTGCTTGCGGAAATGGCGGTTGAGGATACTGGTCTTGGCAATGTCCCGTCGAAAATATTGAAGAACACGCGTAAAACCTTCGGGGCATTACGTGATCTGATGCGGGTTAAATCAGTCGGTGTCATTTCTGAAGAGCCCGAACGGGGGCTTGTACAATACGGAAAGCCTGTAGGTGTTGTTGGTGCTGTCTGCCCGTCAACAAATCCAGCCGCAACCCCGATCAATAAAGCAATGTTTGCGCTTAAAGGCGGTAACGCAGTCGTTATTGCCCCTTCACCGGCGGGCTATTCAACCACCGCTAAGACAGTCGAATTGATGCGGGCTGAATTAGAAAAAGTCGGACATCCACCAAACTTGGTGCAAATCCTTCCCGCCCCTGTCTCAAAGGAAACAACACAACAGCTTATGAATCAATGCGATCTTGTTGTGGTCACCGGTTCTCAGAACAACGTAAAACGGGCGATGCAGTCCGGAACGGTCACTATCGGTGTCGGTGCGGGAAATGTACCGGTTATTATTGATTCATCTGCTAATTTGAAGGATGCGGCAGAAAAAATCACCGCATCCAAGATTTTTGATAATGCGACATCCTGTTCATCAGAGAATTCAGTTGTGATTTTGGATGATATCTATGAACAAGCTATTAAAGCGCTTGAATCAGCAGGCGGATATCGCTGTACAGCAGAAGAAAAAACCAAGATTGCAAACACGCTCTGGCAGGGGGGGCATCTAAATCGTGAAGTGATTGCTAAAGATGCTGATGTTTCGGCACAAGTTATGGGGCTTTCTGCGGCTGCGGAAAAAGCGAAATTTTTTATGGTCGAGGAAAGTGAGGTCGAAGGCAAACATAGTTTTGCAGATGAGAAACTCTCGTTGGTTTTGGCTGTTTATCGCGCTATGGATTTTGCTGATGCAAAACGTATCTGCAATGAATTGCTAAACGTAACCGGTCTAGGTCATTCAGTCGGTATCCATACTGATTGTCAGGACCATGCGCGTGAGTTAGCAGCGGATACGGATGTAGTGCGTGTTCTGGTAAATCAGGCGCACACATTTGGAAACGGAGGCGGATTTAATAATTGTCTGCCATTTACACTGTCAATGGGAGGAGGCACCTGGGCAGGGAACAGTATTTCAGAAAACCTTAACTGGAAACACTTTATAAATATAACCCATTTGGTAACAACCATAGCAGAGGACAAGCCTAGTGAAGAAGAATTATTTGGTGATTACTGGTCGAAATACGGCAAGTAAAGGTAAATGTTAGCTGACTTGAGAACGATGTATGGATTTTGAAGAATACGCCTGCAAACCATTGTTGCAAAAACAAGGGATTAAAGTGCCAATAAGCAAGATTGCCTATGATAAAGGCTCGGCAGAAGCAGCAGCAAAAGAGATTGGACCGTGTGTAATTAAAGCCCAGGTTCCAACCGGTAAGCGTGGTAAAGCAGGTGGAATTAAATTGGCCGAAACCCCAGAGCAGGCACGTGAACACGCAAATGAAATCATCGGAATGACGATTGACGGATGGGCGGTTGAAAAAGTTTTGATTGAAAGCCAGATGCCGATAAAGCATGAATTTTATGCGGCCATACTAAATGACCACACAAATAAAAACCCGATGGTTTTGTTTTCCATTTATGGCGGAATGGATGTCGAGGAAGTGACCGAAAAAGACCCGGACGCAATGCAGTACATTCCTGTCTCAATTGTCAACGGGTTGCAAAAACC
The DNA here is from genome assembly GCA_965215945.1 of Arenicellales bacterium. Classification (GTDB taxonomy): domain Bacteria; phylum Pseudomonadota; class Gammaproteobacteria; order Arenicellales; family JAHEKD01; genus JAHEKD01. The sequence continues at coordinate 11,353 of CBDCFC010000019.1, forward strand.
CGATGTTGAAAATACGTTGAAGAAATTAGATCTGGGGCCGGTTGGAGAAAAGGTAACTGAAACACTGATGAAGCTGTATGACGTTTATCGTGCAAACGATGCAGAGCTGGTTGAAATCAATCCGTTAGTTATAACGCAAGATGATCAGGTCATTGCGCTTGATTGTAAATTTACCCTTGACGACAGTGCAGTCCCACGCCAGGGGGAATTAGCAAAGATGGGAGCAACCGAGCGCAGAACTGAATTGGAAGCACGCGCCGCCGAAATCGATCTTAAATACATTGATCTGGACGGGTCCTGTCGGAGTTTTAGCCAATGGGGCCGGATTGACGATGACGACAATGGATGCGATTGCACATTATGGCGGCAGACCGGCCAATTTTATGGAAATCGGAGGGGAAGCTTATAACAAAGGAACCGAGGCATTAAGCATCGTGCCTTGATAACCCAAAGATCAAATCCTTGCTGATTAATTTTTGTGGGGCATTTGCGCGCACTGACGTCATGGCAGAAGGTGTTATCAATGCCTGGGAGGAACTTAAACCGGATATTCCCATTTTTTTCACCATCCACGGAACGGGCGAAGAAAAAGCGATTGCCTTGGTCAAAAATCGCCTGGGCATTGATTGTTATGATTTGATGGACGATGCCGTAAAGGCCGCTGTTGAAGCTGCACGGGGAGACGTCGCTTGATACCACGAGCACATCATAATGTTGCTATTCAGGGCATGACCGGCAAACAGGGATCATACTGGACAGAACAGATGATCGCTTGTGGTACAAATGTTATCAGTGGGGTGAATCCTCGCCGTGCCGGTGAAACACACTTGGGATTGCCTGTGTATGGTTCGGTTTGTGAGGCAGCCAACGACAAACCGGTTGATATATCGGTTATGTTCGTGCCACCGTTGGCAGCAAAAAACGCTGCAATAGACGCTTGTGAGGCTGGGGTGAAATTATTAGTTTGTTTGGCCGAGCATATACCGTCTCAGGATGTCATGGAAATGCATGCTGCCGCCAGGGCTAATAACACAAGAATTGTTGGCCCAAATACGGCAGGTTTGGTTACTCCGGGTGAATGTTTTGTCGGTATTATGCCGGGCTTTAACAAGACAGTCTTCCAGCCCGGAAGGATCGGTGTCATTTCTCGATCAGGAAGTCTCGGTACGTTACTGTGTCTGAATCTTTCGCAACAGGGCATGGGTCAGTCTGTGTTTTATGGTGTTGGCGGCGATCCAATGCTGGGTACGACGTCACGGGATGCCCTGGAAATATTGAATGCAGATGCTAATACCGATGTTATTGTACTGTGTGGTGAGATAGGGGGGTCGGCAGAAGAGGAAGCGGCAGAATTTGCCAGCACCATGACTAAGAAAGTGGTTGCATTTATTGCCGGCCGGCAGTCTCCACCGGGCAAGAAAATGGGGCATGCGGGTGCCATTGTAACATGGGGCAAAGGGGATTATGACTCCAAACGAAAAGCACTTGAAGCGGCAGGCGTATTCGTTGCTGATGTGCCGAGTCAGGTGCCAACCATAATTAAAGATATTGCTGCGAATACACACTAGCATAGGAAACGTTTTTATGAAAATGACGACGGAAGAGGCCTTTATCAAGGTTTTACAAATGCACGGGATTGAACATGCATTTGGAATCATTGGTTCCGCCATGATGCCTATATCGGATTTATTTCCACAGGCCGGCATTACCTTCTGGGATTGCGCTCATGAGTGTAACGCGGGTATGAGCGCAGACGGTTATACCAGAGCCAGTGGTAAAATGAGCATGGCGATTGCGCAGAATGGTCCGGGTATTACAAATTTTGTCACACCGATTAAAACAGCCTATTGGAACCATACACCTTTGCTGTTAGTCACGCCTCAGGCAGCAAATAAAAACCATTGGCCAGGGCGGGTTTCAGGAAATTAAACAAATGGCCGTATTCGAAGATATGGTCTGTTATCAGGAAGAAGTCCGTGACCCTTCTCGAATTGCGGAGGTTTTAAACCGCGTGATTGAAAACGCCTGGCGTGGATCGGCTCCGGCTCAAATTAATGTGCCACGTGATTATTGGACTCAAGTGATTGACATTGAGCTTCCTCAACGAGTCAGATTAGAGCGCTCTCCCGGTGGTCAAACGGCCATTTCTGCTGCTGCAAAACTACTGTCAGAGGCCAGCTTTCCGGTTATCTTAAACGGCGCAGGTGCCATATTAGGCGATGCCATAGATGCCTCAAGGACAACTGGCCGAAAGACTGGATGCGCCGGTTTGTTGCAATTATCAACATAATGATGCTTTTCCGGGTTCACACCCGCTGTATGCCGGGCCGCTTGGTTATAACGGATCCAAAGCAGCTATGGAGCTAATCTCCAAGGCGGATGTGGTTCTTGCCCTTGGCAACAGGCTTAATCCATTTTCAACGCTGCCGGGCTACGGCGTTGATTACTGGCCTGAGAAAGCAAAAATAATACAGGTTGATATCAATGCGGATCGTATTGGTTTAACTAAAAAAATAGATGTGGCTATTCAGGGCGACGCCAGGCAGGTTGCAGAACAGATCCTTGCTCAGCTATCCGATGACGCTGGCGATATTAATCGCGAAAATCGAAAACAGCTTATCGCAAAAACCAAAACTGACTGGGAGGAAGAACTGGCCAGTATGGATCATGAGAAGGACGATCCGGGCACGACCTGGAACGAATGTTCACGAAAACGCCATGATGAACGCATGTCACCGCGGCAAGCATGGCGGGCCATTATGGCGGCCTTGCCTAAAAATGCCATCATTTCTTCGGACATTGGCAACAATTGTGCAATTGGTAATGCTTATCCAAGTTTCGATCAAGGTCGAAAATATCTGGCTCCCGGATTATTTGGGCCTTGCGGTTACGGCTTTCCGGCCATACTGGGAGCAAAGATCGGTTGTCCTGATGTGCCTGTTGTTGGGTTTGCCGGTGACGGTGCGTTTGGTATTTCAATGAATGAAATGACGGCCTGCGGCCGGGAAGAATGGCCCGCGATCACAATGGTTATTTTTCGCAATTACCAATGGGGTGCGGAAAAACGCAATACAACTTTATGGTATGAAGATAACTTCGTCGGTACCGAGCTTGACGCAGATGTTAGTTTTGCGGCCATCGCCCTTGCCTGCGGTGTTGAAGGCGTTCAGGCTAAATCTATGGGTGAATTGACAGATCAACTCAATACAGCCATTCAAGCTCAATTAAACGAAGGTAAAACCACATTTATTGAAGCAATATTGAATCAGGAATTGGGTGAGCCATTCAGACGCGATGCGATGAAAGCACCAGCGGTTGTTGCAGGCATTGATCCAAACGATATGCATCCTC
>CBDCFC010000020.1:0-56038 GCA_965215945.1 Arenicellales bacterium
CTCAATATCCGTAAGTTCGGCGGTTACGAAATCACACTGGAACACTAATCTCACCTAACCTCCCCTCTACAAAAAAGAACGTTCCCTGGATTTATTCCGGGGTCTACTAAATAATGGAAATTACTCTTGGAGATCCCGGTATAAAACCAGGACAAGTCTCTCAGACTTCATTTGGTGCTAATATGCTTTGGCCCTGATCTCGCTAGACCTTTAGCCTTAAATAAACCACGCAATTCCGCGATCAATGTCACTGGGATATACCAGGGCTGCTTTAAATGATGCTTAGTTTTAACAGATTGCAGTAGGCGATTAACAATCTGTTGAGATTTGTTTTTAATTTTGGCGAGATGAGAAAATAATAATAAGCACCAACAGCATGATGCGGCTCGATAGTCGTTAAATGCTCACCGTATTCACGTGTACCACCACTGGTTTCTTTCAAATGATCGATAACTGCATCGGGATTAAATAAAATTTCATTATCGGCATTCAGCCAGCGATCCGCAAACTCTTTTCAAAACGATAAGCCACGCCGACAAAATTCTCATCGAATCCGCCAATTTCTATTGCTTTATGCTTGTCGATGGAAAAATTACCACCCATGAAGTGATTAACTTTTTTTTGTTGATCAGAATTGAACTGATGGCCATCATCTGTAAGTTTTTGTTCATCATCCCAAGGTTGAATGACCTTGCCTGCAATGATTTGATTTCTATCTTGATGAGCTTGATGATGTGCCATTACCAAATTCTGATGCGCCTTGATATCATCATCTAAAAATAAAACTATAGGATAACTGGCATTTAACAAACCGGTGTTCATCGCATTAGGAATTGAAGGCACCGAAAGATTGATATGCCTGATCAGCTTGCGTTCTTCCCATTCTTCCAGTTGAGCTATTGTGCTTTGCTCATGTGATGTTGTTTGATCAATGATGATGATCTCAGCTGCTTTTTGTTCAAGATCGAACAAACCTTGAATAGTACCTAACAGTGTTCGTTCCCGACCATAAGTAGGAATAACAATACTAACAGGTAATATGTTTTCAGAAACAGTCACAAGAAAAGGTTGTATTTTATGCCGCCATTTTACTGTAAAACGTATTCCATTCCTCCATTTCTGAATTAAACTAATCGAATGTGTTTTTTGTTGTTAGCGCTCAATCAAACTAAAGAGTACCCTTTCATTCTTGCTGCAAACCGGGATGAATTTTACAGGCGTAAATCCGCACAAGTTCATTACTGGGAAGACAAGCCTCATATCCTGGGTGGTAGAGACCTGGAGCAAGGCGGTACCTGGATGGCAGTCACACAGACTGGAAGATTTGCAGCTATCACAAACTATCGTGAGGTCAAAAACAATTTTATAGCACTAAGATCACGTGGGTTATTAATTACAGACTTTCTTGACTCGGCAATCACTGCTAAGCAATTTGGCCAAAAGCTCGAAAAGCAGGCATCCCAGTATGACGGCTTCAATCTGATTTTTGGCGAACTGAGTAATGATCTATTTTATTATTCAAACCGAAATGATCAACAATCCATTGCTTTGAAGCCTGGCATTTATGTGCTCAGCAATCACTTACTAAATACGCCTTGGCCTAAGGCAATCCGAGGTAAATCATCATTTAAAAAAATTATTTCAATGCAAGATGACAAGATTGAACCTGCACTTTTTGAATTACTGGGTGATGAAAAAAAAGCTGCCGAATCTGAACTGCCTGACACCGGGATCGATAAAAACTTGGAGTACCTGCTATCTTCAATCTATATTGAAAGTGAGAACTACGGCACCAGAAGTTCGAGTATTTTAATGCTTGATAACAAAAATAATCTACGCTTCACTGAACTTACTCACAATTTCAATGACGGTTCAGAGCAAAATCGTATCAGTTTTTCATTGCAACTTTAGTAATGATTTTTGCTGAAATGAAAGCGCTGACTTTAGGCTTTTCTCTACGTGCTTCAGGTGGCCTGACGGTATATCCAGAAATCCCAACAATACGGTCCTGCTCACCGAGTAGGTAGAGAGTTTCAGTAGTTTCCTCAGTTAAACAAACAATTCTTTCGGGAAAAGGCATATAACCGTCATTCTGGCGCAGGCCCACTGCTGTCCGGAATAATTTCATATAGGTAATAGGTGTTGTTGTTGCAGGTTGAATTGAGTTTGCCGTTGACGTTTTTTATAGCGTATATATTCACTCTCTGGGCGTTGGAATAAAGTTGCTCTGAGTTCAGCTAACCACAGATACAGATGTTGTTTTGAATGGCAAAGTTTGTGGTATTGGTGCAAGAGTAAATACGTGATTAAGGCGATCAGAATTTGAATTCGTACTGCATTGTCACTGCGCCCAAAGAACTGTTTGATCTTCAAACGTTGTTTTAACCATTTAAACCACAATTCAATCCCCCAACGCTGTTTGTAGACTTGAGCGATCTCACCGGCACGGCTCGTTAGATCATTGGTGGCGATAATCAACGGCTGCTGGTGATCTTCCCGCTGCACCACAATCCGGCGCAGCGGTTGGGTATAGGGATTGATCCGTGCGCCCCCAGGGCGTTTGTTTTTAAAACAGACCAGCTCATCGGCTAAAATAATCTCAGCATCTTGAGACTCGATGGCACGTTGTTCAATCAGCCGTAACGCGGCATTACGCTTGAACCGGGTGACAAAAATAACTGCCCGCTTGATCCAGCTGATGCCACCAATTATAGTCACAATAGCCTTTGTCAAACACATAGGTTGCGTGAGGGTCAGCACTAATATCCCGGCCAAACTCAACATCATTGACCTTCGATGCCGTAATCTGTACCTCACAAGGCAAGGCCTGCTCGTGAGCATAGAGCACATGTAACTTTAAGCCTGGAATATGCGGTTGACTATGACTGTGTACCCACTCATAGCCTCGGCCACTCAGCCGAATCGGGGTTGAATCCAGCACATACAACAAATCACTCACCTCACGTTTCAATTGACGATGCACCTGCGTCAGTAACTGACCGCAGAACGCACTATACATCTCAACACTACGTTTCGCATTTGCATCGGAAAGGGTCGAACGCTTGATTGATCGGGTGCCTAAGTGGTAATGATGGACGCATTGGGCATTAAACCCCGCTTCCAGTTCTCTTAAGGAACGGCAATCGGCTCATTGACCGTACATCATCGCCATGAGCTGATCAAAACAGCGAAAGCCTTTACCGTGTTTATCGCCTTGATAGCGTTGAACACATTGCTGAAAATTTTGTTTCGGAAAGCCTTTCAATAATTCACTAAATCGGGTATTACTATACATGTTGCAGTGCCTTAGTTTTAAGTTGACAGTGTGGGTTTTAGCCTTAAAACCCACGCACTGCACCACTTTCACTACCATCAACATCTTTTATTCCGGACAGCAGTGGGCGAAGGCCAGTATCTCCTGGAGTAAGCAACTGAATTTAAACCAATAGACATTTAGAATTAAAGCCCGAACAGTCATCAGGAGATCCTCACGTCGCGTAGTTTATCCCGGTCACGGGGCTCCTCAGGATGACACTATGAGGTAAACGCCTGTATGTCGGTCTGTGCTCGACCAAGTATTAACGCATGAACATCATGGGTCCCTTCGTAGGTATTAACCGCTTCAAGATTCATTACATGTCTGATCACATGATATTCATCAGCAATACCGTTACCGCCGTGCATATCCCGCGCTGTACGTGCAATCTCCAGGGCTTTGCCACAATTATTTCGCTTCATTAACGACACAGCTTCCGGCGCACCTTTGCCTGCATCAATCATGCGACCCAGCTGCAAAGCGCCTTGCAAACCCAAAGTAATTTCGGTTTGCATGTCAGCCAGTTTTTTCTGGATCAATTGATTGGCCGCTAGCGGACGACCAAATTGTTTGCGATCCAATACATATTGCCTGGCTGCATTCCAGCAGAATTCCGCCGCACCCATGGCTCCCCAGGCGATGCCATAACGCGCTCGATTCAAGCAACCAAACGGTCCTCGTAACCCTTTGGCATTGGGTAATTTGTTTTCTTCAGGAACAAAAACGTTATCCATAACAATTTCGCCCGTTGTAGAAGCACGCAGGGAAAACTTGCCTTCGATTTTTGGCGCAGATAAACCTTGCATGTTCTTTTCCAGGATAAAACCACAGATAACATCTTCTTCATCTTTGGCCCAGACTACAAACACGTCCGCGATCGGCGAGTTGGTAATCCACATCTTGCTGCCTTTAAGCTGGTAGCCACCGTCCACTTTTTTGGCACGGGTTTTCATCCCACCTGGATCAGAGCCGTGATCCGGCTCGGTCAGCCCAAAGCAACCGACCCATTCACCCGTTGCCAGTTTGGGTAAATATTTATTTCGCTGTGCGTCACTGCCGTAAGCATGAATTGGGTACATTACCAGCGAGGATTGGACACTCATGGCCGAACGATAACCCGAATCGACCATTTCCACTTGCCTGGCAACCAAACCGTAAGAAACATAGTTGACACCCGCACCGCCATATTGCTCGGGAATGGTCGAGCCGAGAAAACCCAATTTACCTAATTCATTCATGATTTCGCGATCAAACACTTCGTGACGATTCGCATTTAAAACTCGCGGCATCAGTTTTTCCTGACAGTAAGTTTTAGCCGCATCATCAATCATGCGTTCTTCTTCCGTCAGTTGTTGGGATAGCAGCAGTGGTTCCTGCCAGTTGAATTTGCCTTCTATTGTGGTTTGATCAGCCATAACGACCTCGCTAATCCGGACGATATTATCAAGTTCTGATACTTTATCAGTTTAAAAATTGGCGGCTACCCTATGCTCAGATAAATCGCGAATAATGGGTATTTTCTAACCTAATGATTCAACATATTTCCGGATTCGATCGCAAGCTTCCCGTAGACGCTCAGGCTCGTCGCAGGCACTGACACGGACCAATCCGGCACCGGAACGTCCGAAACCATCACAAGGGACGAGTCCAACGTCATATTGATCAAGTAAACCACAGCAAAAGTCCTGACCGGAAATATTTAATCCACGTATATCCAACATTACAAACATACCCGCTTGTGCAGGGATAACTTTGATATTTGGGATTTCAGACAATCCATCAGCCAAAACATTACGCCTTAGATTAATATTCTCACGAATTTGGGGCGTTATTTGTGCTGAATAATCCAATGCAGTCATAGCAGCATCCTGGACAAATCCTACTAAGCCATAACTCATGCACATATTGAGGTTATAAAAATGTTTAGCTAACGCTTTTGGTGCAATCGCCCAGCCTAAACGCCAGCCGGTCATGCGATGAGATTTAGATAGACTGGAAACAGTTATTACAACCTGGTCGGCTCCCGGCATAGAAGCTGGCGCACAAAATTCCTCAGAATCAACAAGCTCAGCATAGACATCATCACAGATCAGCCAAATTTTATTTTCAACACAGGCTTGTACGATTGCTGCTATTCGTTCTTTTTCATAGAGCGCACCAGTCGGATTATTAGGTGTATTTAAAACGACTGCCCGGGTTTTAGCAGAAATTGCCGCGAGCACACCCGCAACGTTGACCTGAAAATATTCTTCGACCTTACAAGGGATAGATTTTAAAGTTGCGCCTGTAGAAGTAAAAGTTGCCGGATAAGTGGTGTAATACGGCTCTGGAATAATGACTTCGTCACCGGCTTCTAATAAACATTGGGTGGCAGCAAAAATTCCGTTCTGTGCTCCTAAAAAAACCACACAGTTATCTTCATCAACTACTTGACCCGTTTTGTCTTGATGGCGTTTTGCTATTCGTTTTCTTAATTCAAGCTCTCCCTCGACTGGCGTGTAATGATGTCGACCGGCTTTGAGACTTTTTATCGCCGTTTCTACTATTCGTTCGTCTGTATATTCATACGATTCCTGCCCTACACTAAGCAGGTATATATTCTCCCCCGCATTGAGTCTGGCGGCCGCTTTGTAATGAACTTCCCAGGAATCAACACTGGGACCGCCTATTCGGTCTGTCAGGGATGAGAATTGCATTAGCTTAGCTCGTTTTCATTAACTTGAATTAGCATGGGATTGTGAGATTCAGTGAACGCAATCGTTAACTGTTCTGCTAACTTATCCAAATCATTTACAGCCGCTGCATTCCAGCCACATGCTTGCGCAAGCTTGATAAAGTCGGGATTAGTTTGTGTTACTGCTAAAGGATCGATATTGGCATTAACCATGTCATCTCTGATTTGGGATAACGCGTCGTTGTTCCATAGCAACATGACAATGTTTAAATTGAGCTCGGCAGCCAACGTCATTTCCTGCATAGTGTATTGCAAACCCGCATCGCCAACCATCACCAGAACCGGATGATCCGGCTTGGTAATCGCTACTCCCATACCAGCAGGCAAAGCATATCCTAAGGTGCCATAGCCTGTTGGATGAAACCAGCTATTCGGTTTTTCCAGCGCAATAAAATCTATCGATGTATAGGCTAACTGCGTCATGTCACTAACTATTGTGCACTCTTGTGGCAACAACGGCATAACAGTTTTCATCACTTCCAGATGTTGCTGTTCTTTTGCGGTTAAGTTGTCTGTTAACTGATTTTTGATATTTCTAATGCGTTCAGCTGCTTGTTGTCGTTTTCCCTCATCGGCTTGACCAATCAGCGACAATAATTCGTTCAACACACTTCCAACATCAGCATTAATAGCCAGAGTTTTTTCACCAGCAAACAACGTTCCCGAATTAAAATTTATGCGAATTTGATTAGCAGGTAATTGATCCGGCAAGTCATCATCCCAGTGATCTGTTTGGGCTAATTCTGAACCCAATAAAATTACCAAATCCGAATCTTTGGCCATTTGTTTGACTGCATCTGCACGTAATTGTGCACCTACTGCCAACTCGTGAGACGCACAAATCACACCCCGGCCGGCAACCGTGGTAGTAACTGGAATAGCTGTTTTTTCGGCCAAAGCAGTTACCTGCTGCGCTGCAAACCGGCAACCTCCCCCCGCTATGATTAAAGGCGTTTCAGCCTGACTAATCATTTGTGCGGCCTGGGCTAATTGTTCTTGGTTAGCCTGCGGTGGTTTGGGTAGCGACACCGCTTTCCATGGCACGTCTATTTGCTGCGGCATGATTTGTAGCGGAATACTGATATGTACCGGCCGCGGCTGCCCGCTGGTGAAAATAGTAAATGCTCTGGCGATTAATTCAGGAAGTTGATCAGCGTGGTTAAGCGTAGCACTAAAAGCTGTAAACGGCGCCGTTACCGCCGCTTGATCTGTAATTTCGTGCAAGCGGCCGCGATTATATTTACCAGCATCAGGATTGTTAACCGGCGAAATAACCAACATGGGCACTGAATCCATATAGGCTTCGCCCATGGGCGTGGCAATGTTGGTCACCCCTGGGCCTGTAATCACAAAACACACCCCAGGCTTTCCTGTTGCACGGGCATACCCATCAGCCATGAACCCGCCACCCTGCTCATGCCGCGGCAGTATGTGTCGAATCTTGGAGTTTTCCAGGCCTCGATAAAGCTCAATAGAATGGGTTCCCGGAATGCCGAATACAGTGTCAACACCGTATTGCTCAAGCAGATCAACCAGTGCTTCACCAACCGTTAACATGGCCTATTCCTTTTAATCTACGCATAAACAATGCCCTCGAGTATACGGCAAGATTTTTAGCCAAGATACCTCGATTGTCATCCTGAACTTAATTCAGGATCTCCTAGACATTGCTGCGGTCACCCGAGTCGATTTTTTTAAATCAGAAACCAAACCAAGGAGATTCCTGCCTGCGCAGGAATGACAAATACATTTTTAAATTGTTATCGCGCTCACTAAAACTCGGCGACACTCATCGAACCGTCGAATAGATAAATCCGAAAAATAAGGTCCAAGCAGGTTCTCATATTGCTGATCGGTGAAATAATGCTTGATAACTTTAAATGTTTCCCCGTTTTGTAAAACTCTTTGCTGAATATGGTTGCCTTCGTCATCAAAAATATCCGTTAATGAATGTGCGCCGGGCAACTGATCCAGAAAAATAACTTCAGATCCGTTAGCGAATCGTTGTTGAATACCTTGCAAAAAAACACTCATCTTAGTAAGCGGAACATGTGCCAGCCAGTCAACAGCAATCAACATGTCAAATTCCCCAGCTATCGCGCTTAAATCATAGGCATTTGCTTGTTGGAACCTAACCTTATGTGTAGGTAAGTTTTTCTTAAGAGCTTGATCCAGAGTCGATTGGTTAAAATCAGTTGCAACAACAAAACCGGCTGACTGGCAAATATGGCTTGTCCAAAAACCCGGCCCACAGGCCAACTCAAGTACATCCTTTCCCTCTGCCAGGGCTTTGACTGCGCTGATAACTGGTTTCAGTATTCCAACTGTTTCGGAATTATCGTACCCCATTGACGCATCGTACTCGCCGGCACGCTTGTCATAGTAAATTTGCATTTGTTCAAAGCTCATATTTGATATCTTTTAAGAGCATTGCTTACAAAGTCTGCGACTTTTTGGGCATCCGCTTTTACCGGAATGTGCAGAAAAGCAAATTTTGCATCAGTTTTTTCACAGTACTCACACATCAAATACATCGAATAGTTGCACACATAGGCTCCTGCGTCATAAGTAATGGTGCTGTCAGTATTGTTATCAATCTTAAGTGATACATACCGATGCTTTGGGCCCTTTTTAGAAATTGGCCGTCCTGAAGTCAGTAATCCTTTACGCCAATTAATTGCTTTTCGTTCAATTCGAATTTTTCTTGCACGTCCGTCCTGCCCCAGTCCGATGATGATTCTCGGTTGATACTTTTGCAAAGCCTGCTCGAACATTTTGCGACTAAACTGTGTTTTAAAAATTACACACCGAGCAATGTTCTTTCGCTTTAATCTTTCGATAATATCAATTGTTACATTATGACGATAATGGGCATACGGCCCAAAACCATAGGCAAGGATTTCAGATTTCAGATTCACTGGTTATAAGAATACTGCATAACTGATCAGCAAACTGATTGCCAAAAAGATCGGCCAGGATAAATGTTTACCTCTTGAAGCGACCAGCGCAACAATAAAATGAATAAAAAAAATAATAGCAATAATTAATCCAATTATTCTATTTTCAATAGTCTGATTTGCAAGTTGCAAAAGAATAATCGCAAAACCTAACCAGCAAACTGTCGTCAGGTGCCAGGCGAAACGAAGTGTCCTAGTGGTAAATTCAATACCTCCGAGCAGGCGGGGTACACTGCCTCGTCGAAAAAGACGAATTAAAATATAGCGTTCACCCAGGTAACTGTGCAGAAATCCAACTAAGACTATGAGAAAATCTGCGAGATAAAGTGCGAGCTTCATCAATCCATCACGACAGATCAGAAATATGATTTATACCATCACCAACCGGCACTTCCCCAAAAGAGAAAGGATCAACATCATCCAGGCAGGCAATGTTGAAACCAAACTCATTGGGATTGCTACGACGCTGATGATGAGTGTAAATGCCACAAATGCTGCAAAAATAATGTTTGGCTGTTTTAGTGTTCCATTGATACAGGCTTAGTTTATTCTCACCTTTGGTCACCTTGAGTTTTTCCAATGGCACACCCGCCACAACCGCACCTTTTCGCCGACACAGTGAACAATTACAACGACGCAGGTTTTCAAGGCCATTTTCAAGCTCCACCTGAAATTCAACTGCTCCGCAATGGCAACTTGCTGTCTTAATTTCAGTCATAATAGTCCTCTTATTTGTTTTATAGCTTAAACAATGTCACAGCTTTTTGATAACCATACCACATTATTGAGTCGACACTATCAGTCAGAAGATAACGGATTGGCAATCGTGACGATTGACGAGCTTAGCGTAACTGTGCCCGCCCACCCCTTCTGGGAAAAATTCGCTCAGGGATGGGAACCTGATACTGAACGCATTTATCAATCTGCCGTCAGCCGGGGTTCAACCGTTTTGGATATTGGCGCCTGGATTGGTCCAACAATATTGTTTGCGCTCGCCTGTGGTGCGACAAGGATTATCGCTCTGGAGCCGAACCCAGTGAGTTTTTCGTTGTTACAGAAAATCATAGAATTAAACCCCGAATTCAGAGATAACGTTTTTCTGCAAAACCAAGCTATTAGCGATAAGCGAGGAATGCTAAAAATGGGCCTGGTTGAAGGCGAAACAGATACCAGCACTTTTGGTATTCAAGGTAATACGATTGAAATCGAAACCACTACTATTTGTAATCTTATTAGAGATTACGATCTTGATACCATTGATTTAATTAAAATTGATATTGAGGGTGCCGAAGCTCTTTTGAGTCGTGAGCTAACAAGACTATCGCACAGAAAAAAGCAAAAAATTCATTTATCAATTCATGTGCCTTTTTTCCCGGATTCGGCAGACAAACTCGTTTTTGCTGAAACCTTTAAGCACTTCACTATTTTTGATGATCGAGGTGAACAGCTCAGCTACAAAACACTTGCAGACAGAATCTTGACTGAGCAAACTCATCTCCACTGGGGCACCAGGCATGGTAACTTTTTTGAAGTTTTGCTTATCGCAAACTAGCTTTTAGAGTTCCACGATTTTGCCTGCTGTTGTCGCTCCAACCTGACTTTTTTGATTTGCTGCAATCGTATCACTCCCCACAAAACAACCAGGAGAATGACAGCTATAAGCGAACCATAAAGCACCAGTTGAGATTCAACCACCATCCATAAGATGGTTAGTCCTATAACAGCCATCACCATCAGGAAAGTGACAATACGCTCATTTAAGTAGGATACAGTTGACTTGTGGTGCTCGTGCAGGCCATCAGCACCTTTAGTTTTAGCGGCAGCCGCCTGTGCCTTGGCAATCGCTTCTTCTTCGTGACCCATTAATCACCTCCTCGCAGTTATATGTGTTCAGTATTTCATACTACTAAGATACTTCAGTCATTAACTAACTTAGTTTCCATTTCGGTTTGCGTTTTTCGATGAAGGCATCAATGCCTTCACTGGTATCTTCCTCCATCATGTTACAGGCCATCACATCACCCGCATAGGCATAGGCATCGACGAGATTCATTTCAAGTTGTTTGTAGAACATCGTTTTGCCGATTCGGATTGCAACCGGTGCTTTGGCACAAATGCTGTCAGTGATTTCTTTTACTTTGGTCTCAAGTTGACCTTCGGGTACTGCATCATTAATCAAACCTTTTTCCATCGCCGTTTTTGCATCGATGAATTCACCGGTAACCAACATTTTAAATGCGTCTTTTGTGTTAATATTTCTGGATAAAGCCACTGCAGGCGTTGAGCAAAACAATCCTGCGTTAATCCCGGAGACGGCAAACTTAGCCTGCTCACTGGCGACTGCGATATCGCAAGTGGCAACCAACTGACAACCGGCTGCCGTGGCGATGCCCTGCACCTGGGCGATGACCGGAACTGGTAATGCGACTAAGGATTGCATTAATTTGGCGCATTGTTTAAACAAATTTTGATAATACTCTTGACTAGGATTAGCCCGCATTTGCTTCAAATCATGGCCAGCACAAAACGCTTTTCCCTTAGCGGAAATGACAACACAGCGTATAGCCGGGTCTGATTCAATTTCATCGATATGCTGCTGAAATACGCTGAGCATTTCCTCCGATAAAGCATTGAACTTTTCAGGCCGGTTTAAGGTTAACTGGTATACTCCGTCTGTTATTTGGCGTTCAATGATCTGCTCACTCTGGGTTTTGTCTAACATGCCTAACCTCTAGTTTGTAGCGTTGTTATCACGAGGCAGGGAATGAAATCAAGGCTATGGTAGCCTATACATGCTGGATTGCCACGCATAGCCTGACCTCTTCGCTCTGCTCGCAATGACAAGAGTTGTAATTAGTCCGATCTATGTTTACGAAGATATAAATATCCTCCGATTAGCGCAATTAGTCAAATCGACTGTGCTAAATTTCACCACATGTCCACTGGCGCTGAAGAAAATATCTCTATTTACCCGTGGTTTATTGCCGCCTCAAGCTTATTATTCTGGTTTCCGGTTTTCTTTTTATATTTTTCGTCCAAAATCAGCATCGACCAGGTGCTGGTGCTTGAAGCTATCTATTACATCTGCGTGGTTTTGCTGGAAGTACCCTCAGGATATTTATCCGATCTCTTGGGACGTCGGATTACTCTAATCGCATCTTCTGTCTGTGCCCTGTTCAGTTATATAGTATTTGTTGTAGCGGACAATTTCTTTTTTCTTGCAATCGCCCAGGGCTTATTAGCGGCCCACATTTCCTTTAAGTCCGGCACCGACAGCTCACTATTATATGAATCCTTGGTTGAGTCTAATCGTCATGATGAAATTGGTAATCAGTTAGCCAAAGCGCAACGACTAGGATTGTTAGCGATGGCATTTGCAGCACTGACTGGCGGTTTAGTCGGTGGATTCAATTTGGCCTTTCCTTATGCCTTATCTGCTTGTTGCGCCATTATTACCGTTATTTTATCTCTTAAGTTTTTTGAACCAACGAAATCAAAAAAGGCACATTCAGTTATTAGCCAAATAAGTGAAATTGCCGCCTACCTAAAAAAACCAAATCTAGGCTGGTTGTTCTCTTTCAGTGTGATCATTTTCGTTCTTGTCCACGTTCCCTACGAGTTTTTTCAGCCTTATATCAAATTATTATTTCCGACTGAAACCAGCTATGACAAGTCACCTTTGATCGGTGGAATATTAATCGCAATCACCATGTTAGCAGGTTCATACGCCAGTAACTTTGCCATTCCACTAAAGACGAAATTCGGGACAGGTAGCGCATTAATATTAATAATGGCGTACGCATTAGTAATTATCATCGCTATGGCATCTTTTTTACACAGTGTAATTTTGTTATTTATTCTAATGCGCAGTATTCCAATGGCACTGGCAAATCCAATCACTGATTCAGTTCTACATGAAAATATCAATGATCAAATCCGCGCCAGCTTTTTATCAACACTTAGTTTATTTTCTCGCTTAAGTTTTTCATTAACATTGCTTTTAGCTGCTTATTTTACCGACTCTATTGAGCAACTTGACTTTTCCGGGCTGCAATTGATCTTGCTCACCTATGTTTTGGTTTGCGCTGCTTTAATGCCGTTACTATGGTTAATGAGGAAAAAACTAGAATAAAAAGAACCTTTGTAAGGGTTATGAAAGAGTGAATCCTGCAATTGTACGGACGAGATGTCTGTAATATCAGTTCTGTTTTTGAATCAGGATTCGGGATTGCGCTTGAATATCAAAAATTGATTATTGGCTGGCATCGGATAATCTTGGATTAATGACAATCTTTGTTGTCGTGCCAATTGATTGACCGCTTCAAAGTCACGAACCCCGCTTTGGCGATCACGCTCTTTTAACCATAGATCGAATTGTGCATTACTTGAAGTGGTGAACTCACCGTTATACTTGAATGGCCCATAAATACAGAGAAGACCATCATCGTCTAACACCTGACCTATACCTTTGAACAATGCTTCAACCGCCGTCCAGGACATGATGTGCAATGAATTTGCAGTATAAATCGCCGAGGCTCTTTTGATTGGCCAGGGATTGTTACAGACATCAAGCAAAACCGGTTTTAAAACGTTATCCGGCGCATGATTTTCAATATTTTGTTCAAGTGGTTCAATACCGTCTGCCAATTCACTGGTCTGCCAACTCAAATCAGGAAAATGCTTGGCAAAATGAATGGCATGCTGCCCCGAGCCGCTGCCTATTTCGAGTACATCATTAGTCTGCTCAAATACCTCAAAAAGCTTTTCCAGTATAGGCCGTTTGTTATTTTCACTCGCCTGAGAATAATTAAGTATCATTACTTATTCATCAACCGATTCGCATTTGTGGTGGCTTGTTGATTAATTATCTCAAGAATATCAGTGTAAGTCTGAACAGGATCGACTAATGAATCAATCGATGAGATTCCTTTGTAAATTTCCACTGAAGCAGAAATTTTCTCGTTAATCATATTAAAAGTTTCTTTTATCACCTCAGAATTATATGGTGGTTTGCCGGTTAACAACACACAACGAAGACTCATCGACCGGCAACAACTCAGTGAAGTCTGCATACCTTGTTGCCAAAGCTCTAACTGCTGTACAAATACCCCCTTCACGATTTACAACTTTTTCTCCAGGGTAATAGCGAATTCTTCATAGCCGTTTTCCAAATACAAAGATTTTGCAGCCTTATTAGCAGCCAGAACACCAAGCATCAGCTCTTTTACCTGCTTTGATCTGGCAAAATTTTCTGCATGATCTAAAAGGGCTTTGCCAACACCTTGACCACGAACCTGTTCACTAACGAACACATCAGAAATAAATCCGTATTCCCGAGGTCCATCGTCAATATCATCACTAACATGTCGGGTATGTAGCGTGATATAGCCATAAATTTTACCCTCATCTTCTACGACAAATATCTGACCCGTATATTTATCACATTGCTTAAACATATCAACCATGTACTCATCGGCAATGGATTGACCTGTGGGCATTCGAGGATCAATCTTACGTTCAAAGTCTTGCAAGGTGATCACACAATCGCGTACTTGCTGATAATCAGTATTAGCCCGATAGTTTCTTATTTTCATTGCTTTTGAAATTCCGCGTGGATTTCCAACTCGACTTGATCGCCGATTGCCGGAATGTAATTGTCCAAATCAAAATCACTGCGTAAAAAACTCGCGCTGGCTTCAAAACCGATGGTGTATTTTGCTGTCAGCACATTCATGCCGCCACCATTGAATTTGACTAAGACATCCATCGGCTGGGAAACACCAAGAAAAGTTAGCTTACCGCTGAACCTGGCATTTTGCCCATCAATCAATTCAGCACTTGTGGTTTCAAAACTGGCATATGGGTAATTATCAACATTAAACCAGGCATTGCCACGTAATCTTTTTTCGAGTTTTTCTGAGTTGACATCGATACTGCTCATATCAACCTTGGTTGACAATTTCGCTTGAACCATATTTTCCGGCGAAAAATCCAGGCTGGCTTCGAATTGATTAAATCGGCCGACGAACTTGGAATATCCCAGATGATTTATTTTAAACAAAATAACTGTATGTTGCGGGTCAACACTATATTCACCTGCTCGAAGTGTTTCTATCCCAGTTGATAATTTTGGCTTAATTAATTGACTGCATGCTGACAATAAAAAGACAAGCAGCAACAACAGCGTTTTTGAAAAATTTTTCATTAGCAAGTGAATCTATTACACCTTAAAAATTACTTTGATAATGATTATAAGCTTGATCGAAACGCTTGAGGTTTTCTTCGGTATAGACTGAATAATCAAAATCGAGTTCTGAATGAATCTCACTCACCATCGACCACATAGTTTCACGAAGCAGTGATGCGCATTTCATCGCATTATAACTTTTCCAGATTTGACTGTTAATTTCAGACTCAAAATAACTATTGAGCATGTTCTGTTCTTGTTGCAGCGACAGACCATTGTTTGAAGCTAAATTAGCGAGATCAAAAAGTGGACTGTTAAACCCCGCATAATCAAAGTCAATCAACCAGATTTTTTTACCGTCATCAATAAAATTAGCGGCTAATAAATCATTGTGACCAAAAACGATTTCAACCGGGCCTATATCTATTTCTAACTGATGAGCAATATCAAGAAAATCTGGCAGCTTGTGAAAATGTTCACTGCGTCCGACCCGTAACACATTTTCGTAATGTCGAATAGTTTGAAACACCCAGAATAGTATCGGATAACCTTTAAATTGCTTGGGCATTTCACGATGAAACCGTTTTATTAAACTAATGATTCGCTCCAGATTTTCATCCACCACAACGTCTTCAGCACTGTAAACGTTACCCTCAATAAAGCGAAGCACCAAGACACCCGGCTGCGAATAAATAACTTCAGCGGAAAGACCTATCTCAAAAGCAGCTTGGGCGCTGGCAAGCTCATTTGAACGCAAAACCAGATGTTCGAAAATATCATTACCTAGCCGAACCACATATTTGTCTTTTCCGTCGGTAACAACGAAATTCTGGTTGGTAATACCTCCTGCTAAAGGTTCGATAACAGGCGTATTCGACCAACAATTTAATTGAGAGATTTGTTGAATATTTTCTTCGAGTCCAGCCATTTTTTAACGTCTTAAAATTAACAACCACCGACTTATGTTAAGCATACTCGCTAATGCTGCAGCAAAATAGGTCAACGCTGCTGCTTTTAATATATCTCTTACTTCTTGTTCTTGTTTGGGTTGTATATATTCACCATCAATGAGAATCGGCAAAGCCTTATTAAAACTGGCATCCCATTCTTCCGGCAAGACAATCAAATAAGCCAGTGCACCGATAAACTGAAACACCAGACTGACGATTATCGTCGCTATCATCACCGCTGGTACTTTAATTATCACCGCGATAAATGGAAATAATGCCAATGACATCACACCAAGCTTCTGAAATAAAATCGCTTTTGGAATGTATTTTTTCCTGAGCTCAAATATTTTTTCTTTCCTGAAATGTTGAATGGCATGACCCACTTCATGTGCAGCAACGGCGACTGCTGTTAATGATTTGCCGTTAAAATTATTTTCACTCAGGCGCACAGCTTTTGCATCGGGATCAAAATGATCACCCATGTTATCGGCACGCTCAACAATATAACCTTCTAGTTCAAAACGATTGAGCAAATGTTGCGCGAGTTCCCCACCAGTCCCGGGAATATCCTCCAGCTCCTTAGCGTATTTTTTCATCACCCAACGAATCCACATGCTGGGGAAATATACCAGCAATAATAAAGCGAGAGTGACAACGGCTAAAATCATATGAACTTGTCTCGGTCCTGCAAGTCCCGCATTTATTGCGGGACTTGCTCAATAGAACTTATAAGGCTATTCTCCCCACTCATCATAAACCGTAATATCATCTCTATACTCCAACCACGATTTCTCATGAGACTTCCAGATTTGATATTCAGGCTTGATTCCAGGATCATCATCCAGAGTAGCGACTCGTAAGATGACATTCTCTTGCCCTTCTTTTTCTGCCATCAATTGCGATCCACACCGGGAACAAAAATGTCTAAGCTTTCCGGGTGAAGATTCATAACTGCTGAGTTTGTCCTCACCCTTAGTCCATTTAAAATGAGAACGATTTATACCGGCAGCTGTATTAAACGCAGCGGAGTGTGCTTTGATGCAACTCTGACATGAGCAGTGCACGATAGACGAATCTAGTTGCTCGACTTGATAATGAATATCACCACATAGACAACTTCCACTAAGCATAATCAACTCCTCAAGCTAAGACATAACAGTCATTATACTTAATTTCTACATTCTACCCTTGGGAATGACCTCATAACCGGGTTCTTCCGGTTCATCGTCAGTCATTTCCGCTGGAAAACCTGGCGCTAATATTTCTACGCCCGTCGCTTCTTCTAGTCGGCGGATAATATTGGGCGAATATTCCCTTGCGCCATAACGCTTCATCCCATCAACAAAAATTTCTTCCATGACCGGAGAGAGTTCCAAGGGTACGTTTTTACGCCTGGCGATGTCACCGAATAGTCCAATGTCTTTACACACCAGGTCCATGGTGAAATTTATATCACGGCTGCCATTGAGAATTACCTGACTTTCCGTTTCGTGAACAAATGAGTTACCAGACGAAATTCGAATGGCTTCATAGGTGGTATTTAAATCCATACCTGCTACTTTCGAAGTCACTAATGCCTCACATAATGTCAACAGATTCGCTGTTGCCAAATAATTGGTAACAACTTTTAAGACAGAGGCAGAACCTAATTCGCCTGTATGTAAAATCCTCCTCCCCATTGTCGTCAATATCGGTAACATGCGCTCAAAGGTTTCACGTGTGCAGCCGGCGAAAATTGCAATATTCCCCGTCGCTGCCCGATGGCAGCCACCTGAGACAGGACAATCAACAGGCTCAGCACCAGCAGCTTTGACCAAAGCACCGAGACGATGAACTTCATTCTCATCGGTGGTACTCATTTCAGCCCATATCTTTCCTTCTGACAAACCTTTCAGCGCACCATCTTCAGCTTCCATCACTGCTGCACTTGCCGCTGGACTGGGCAGACAGGTAATTAAAATATCAACAGACTCAGCCATTTGTTTCGGGCTCTCACCCCATTTGGCACCTTTATCCAAAAAAGGCTGTGCTACCTCTTTATCAAGGTCGCGAACGGTTAAATCAATATTGTTTCTGAGCAAACTGCCCGCCAGCTTTCCACCGACATTACCAAGACCTATAAAACCTACTTTTACAGACATGAAATATTTCCTTTATGTTGTGCGAACTAGAATCATTAATGGCCCGATGATAATCTAGAGGAAGCTAATAATCATCTGACACAATAAAAAATTTAATGGATACAATCAAAAATTTTGTTGCCATCGATAACAGGATTGGCACAGCGGGCTAACCTCGAAAAGAACAATTTAGTTTAATTGCTAATGCTGGTTATCGGCATGTTATAAATCTAGCTATGTCAGATCATCCGTATTCAATTTCTAATGAAGCTGAAATCGTGACACTATTAGGAATTAATTATCTCCATATTCCAGTTCCTTATGATCATCCCGAGCCCAGACATGTGCGTCAATTCTGCCAATTAATGGAAGTACTTAGCGAAGATAAAGTATTTGTACACTGCATTATGAACTATCGAGTTTCAGCATTTTTATTCCATTATTTCACCAAGATTTTAGGTCTAAATGAAACTGAATCAAAGTCACCGATATTTAAACACTGGCAGCCAGAACCTGTATGGTCAGAGTTATTAAAGTGGTCGGCTGAAGAAATTGGTTTGACAGACACTCGTCAATAATGGTGCTAATATTGTTTTGATTTATACGACAATTTAATCATGGCACTAACTTTAGGTTTCGACGTTTACGGCACATTGATTGACACGCATGGTGTGATTGTTCAACTTGAAGCTATGATTGGTGATAAGGCAACTGCTTTCTCAAATACCTGGCGCGATAAACAGCTTGAATACACATTCCGCCGTGGTTTAATGCGTGAATACGAAAATTTTCCCGTATGCACACATGATGCTTTGAATTACACCTGTTCGTTTTACAATGTTGACTTAACTCAGAATCAAAAGCAGAACTTACTTGAAGGATATTTGACCTTGCCCACCTTCACCGATGTAGAAAAAGGCTTATCCACCTTAAAAGTTCAAGGTATTCGTATGTTTGCTTTTTCCAATGGTGTGCCTAATGCGCTTGAAAATTTATTAAAAAATGCTGGTATCAGAGATTATTTTCTCGGTGTAGTCAGTGTTGATGATGTAAAAAGCTTTAAACCCGATCCGGACGTTTACCAGCATTTCCTGGACTCTACCAATGCAATAGCAGACCAATCCTGGTTGGTCTCAAACAATGGATTTGATGTCATTGGGGCTATCTCTGCCGGCATGAAAGCGGTTTGGATACAACGTTCCGACAAAAATATATTTGATCCATGGGGAATCGAACCGACGATTACGGTAACCAGCTTGGTCGATCTTGCGACACAACTGCCAACAAGCTAAAAAATCGAAATGGAAACGATTGTTAATCTCGAAAAATTCCCAATTGATCGACTCTATAGTCGAGATGGTCAAGAATTAATTGCAAGATGTAAACAAGAATTAGCAACTAATGGTATGTTTAATTTAAAAGAATTTCTTTTACATGACGCTATTAAACTTGCTATTAGAGAAGTCAAGCCTGTGTTGGATTCAAACTCCTTTTTACATGAGCGAGAACACAATATTTACTTCAAAAAAACGATTCCAGGACTTGATGCTGACCATCCGGCGCTCCAATTGCAACTGACGTCGAATCACACCATCTGTGCCGATCAATTTCAACACAGTATCTTAATCCGCCTTTATGAATGGCCGGATTTTGCTGAATTTCTGGCAAAAGTAATGGATAAGCAGCAGCTTTATACAATGGATGACCCTTTGGCCCGCGTCAATGTAATGGCCTATGGTGATGGCCAGGCATTGAACTGGCATTTTGATCGCAGTGAATTCACAACCACCTTGTTATTACAATCAGCCGACCAAGGCGGTGAATTTGAATACCGCACGGACCTGCGATCAGACGATAGTCCCAACTATGAGGGTGTGGCTAAATTATTAAACAACCGGGACCCCGAGAAAAAACAATTAAAACTAAAAGCGGGGACACTAAATGTTTTTAAAGGCAAAAATACCGCCCATCGTGTTACACCTGTTGTGGGCGGCAAACAACGAATTATTGCCGTGTTTTCGTATTATCAGCAACCAGGCGTGAGTTTTTCTGAGCAAGAGCGTATTGGGTTTTATGGACGAGCAGCATAGTCACACAGTTGAGATCACAACCACTTTTCTAAATCTTGTTGACCCAATATCGCCATGATTTCTACTGTGCCATTTTCAGTGCGGTAATAAATACAGTCTGAACCGCAGACACAACGTCTATATCCTTTTTTGATTTCATTTACTGATTGGTATAAATCAGGATTGTTTGCAATTTTTTCAAACTGCCTAATGAGTGATTGATAGTACTTATCAGCTTGACTTTCACTAAAAGAAATCAAGCCGTACTTATAAATACGCCGCAGGTCCTTTTTCGCCTGCTCAGTTAGCCGATAGGAGCCCTTCACGCCTTAATTCTTCCTTGAACTCGGCTAGTATTTCTGCTGGAGTTTGAGTCGTAAATCCGCTTGCTTCAGCTTTTTCTAATTTGGCACGAATCATTTCAATTTCTGCGCGACTTTCTTTATCTTTACGAATCAGACTACGGATATATTCACTATTGCTTAGAAACTCACCACTGGCTACCAATGTATCCATCCAGCGTCTGTCCAGATCAGAAAGCGTCAAAGTTGTCTTAATAGCTGTCATAGTACGGCTAATAGATGTATAAAGTACTGCTATTATACCACCAATACCATACTTTAGTCGCTAAAGTATAATCCTCATCCGGCTCAAGCCAATTGTTCAACATAGGCAATCATTCTCTTACGCGTTTTTGCATCAGGCAATCGCCCGGTTTGAGCACCCATATTCTCAACAACATGCTCAACCTGGCTGGTCGCTGGAATCGCACAAGTCACGGCAGGATGGGAAACAATAAACTTGAGAAAAAACTGTGCCCAATTTTTACAGTCAAAATCTTTTACCCAGATCGGCAACGGATAATGTTGAAACAGATCAAACAATCGTCCACGTCGAAATGGTCGATTGACGATTACAGCCAAATCCCGTTCTTGTGCTGCTGGCAATAATCGATTCTCGGCTTCGCGGTCCAATACGTTATAAGTAAGCTGGACAAAATCAATTGGGGAATTCAGTATTATTTTTTCCAGATCACGGTGACGGCGTCCATGTGAGGTAGTTACACCAATATAACGAATATCGCCGCTAGCCTTCTTCTCTAATAATGTTTCCAAATGCTTCTCGAATGCAACCAGATTATGAATCTGAAAAAGATCAAATTTATTAACACCCCATAACCGATGGGAATCTTCAATTTGCTCAACGCCTGAATTCTTAAAGGGTGTCCAAACTTTGGTGGCTGAAAACAAACTATCTTTCCCAGTATGCTGCAAGCATTCACCGATGACCTCTTCGGCATAACCATACATCGGCGAAGAGTCTAATATGGTTCCACCTAGTTCAAAAAACTTGGCTAATACCTGACACTGGGTGTCACGCAGTTTCTGCTCATGGCCGATATCGAAGCTAATCCAGCTACCCATGCCAATTATCGGGACTGATTCGCCCGTAGAAGGAATTGGCTTGGTAATTATTTTAGTTTGATTCGAATACGCTAGCGTTGGAACCAGACTGGTGCAACTTAATGCAACCGATGATTTTAAAAATTGGCGCCGTGAAGACTTAAACAAACGATACATTGCTTATTCATTATAACGCTAAACCAATTGACAGTTTAGTAATGAATCAATACGCTAGCAATTCACACAAAAGCTTAAAAAAACCATGCGCCAACAAGCCACAGAATTTCTGCACAAATATGTTAGTAACGAGTATCAGCGTCACCATGGCGAGATGGTAGGCACCGCCTTGGAAGCTGTTGCCAGTCATTTGAATGTTGATGATATCGACACTTATTATATTACCGGCCTGGTACATGATTGGGATTATGATCAGTGGCCTAATGAACACCCTCATCGCTATGATCAACTGCAAGATGAGCTTGGGGTGGGTGATGAGGTGATTACCGCTATCAAAGGTCATACCAGTGTTGACACGCCCAGGCCAACATTATTGGCCAAAACCTTGTTCGCCTGTGATGAATTCAGCGGTCTTTTGTATGCTTACATGAAAATGGTCGGCAACTACGGCAACATGAAACCCAAATCAATTCGCAAAAAAGTGCACAAAGACAAGAGCTTTGCCGCCAAAATAGACCGTCACCATGTCATTACCGGCATCAATGAACTTGGAGAAGAAACCGGTATTGAAGAAGAAGGTTTTTATATTTTATTACGTGACGCATTCGCAGACAAGTACGACACATAAAAACACCTCTATCACCAGCTAGCTAATCGGGAAAGGCTTTAAAACCATTAAATAAAGCAGGTATATGATTGCTGTGAACGCCATACAGCCTAGCACAATCCAGTATTTCATTAACTTGTGATACAAAACCTGCTGCCTGTCACTGGGAAAATCATAGGCGATGTTTCTGAGTTTAATTTGTATAAATACAACAGGCAGCCAGCACATTCCGATAAAAATAAACACACCAATGACAACCCTGAACCACACTGAGCTGAACGAATAACCCAGGGTCTGCATAAGTAATATACCTGTGACAAATTGCATAATTATCGCTGGTGTAGTGAAAATAAAATCGGCTATGACTACGTATTTGAAAACGATTCGAATAGCCACCATATCCCTG
Organism: Arenicellales bacterium; assembly: GCA_965215945.1. GTDB lineage: Bacteria > Pseudomonadota > Gammaproteobacteria > Arenicellales > JAHEKD01 > JAHEKD01. The sequence continues at coordinate 22,927 of CBDCFC010000020.1, forward strand.
GATCGATACGCCGCATACATGAAAAATGCAATACCAAGCCCGGTGCCGATCAGCAATATCGCGCTTAGAATATGCAAATATTTGATCACCAGATAACTATTCATAAATTGTTTCAACCTGACTGTGGATCCCCCACTTTCCGGCCAGTTCCAGCGCCTCATTTAATTCAAATAATCCCAACGCTGGCATGGCGCCGACCGGCAAGCATTTTCCGCTTAAGAATTGATTCGCAATAATAATCGCAGGAATGGTCGGAATATAAGGGCCGACACCATTAGGTGCAATCAGCTGCCACTGGATTTTCAAGCTAACACCGTGTTGATCTTGACCCGACATTAACACATGCATACCACCCAAATCAGAACCAAAGTGCATAAAATGTTTTTTTAATCTAATGATTGCATCGCTGTAGCTACTCCAGTCTTTGACTACACCCTGCTTGACCAGCCAGCTCATCAATACCAGAGTATTGTGCAAGCTTCCTAATTCAAGCCCGGCCTGAAAACGAACCGTATCAACTCCCGGATAGCGAGGTGGGAACAAGGATAAATCGGGTATATTCACATTTGCCAGCCAGCGTCGCCCCAGGGGGCGTCCGAAATCACGCCTTCTTGTATCCATCCAGCCAAATACCTCGCTCCAAACACCGTTGATCCAGTTTTTAAACGGGCGACCGGCTGTGGCTAAAATGCCCTTGTACGTCGCATCTCCGATCGCCACCTTATTTCCCGGCAAAATCGCATATTCTATCGACTTGAGCACATCAAACTCATCTCTATATGCATCGACAATAACCGATGACAGGGCAGGGACAGTGCTGACTCCGCTGATGACAAACAGACCTTTAGCAGCGGCCTGTTGATTCAACGAGTCGATATTACAGACAAACCCCCGTCCATCAGCCAGATCAATATAATTCGAACCGGCCTCGATACAAACTTCAGCCACCCGATAATCCTGACCCTGATAAGGGCCGGATGTGTGAATCACCAAATCAGGTTGCAGTTGTTTTAAGCTGATGGGAAATTCATCTGAATCCTGATCAAGACAAATCGGTCGAAGCTGGTCAAGATCACCGTTTTTCTCACAGAATTGTTGGGCCCGTTCAAGGTTTCTGCCCGCCACATAGATCAACGCATTGTGAGGCTGTGCCAAAACTTTACAAATTCGGCTGCCGAAATTTCCATATCCGCCCAGAATAAGAATTTTTTTGTAACCTGCCATTATGAAATGGCCTCTAGGTTTTTATAAACAGTGATAACAGCAAAATAAGCCAACCCAGATGAAATAAACTAACAACAGTTCGATGTTTCTTAAAATTCAACAATGTATGAACGATAAAAAACGGCGTGATCAGTAAAAAGGAATATCCCAGCGTCGGGTTATATTTATAGGTATCGTAGATGATTTTCACAAAAGCCCCTGAAATCAGACCTATACTGATTAAAATCGCAAATAATAGAACTATTGACATGACTGAATCCAGTTTTTCATCTGGGTAAATATTTCTCAAACTTCTCAGGAACAGGGTTTATGACATCGATTTGTAAGAACGCAGGAATCGTCAAGGGCGGAATGCTAAATTTTTTTTCCTTTTTTAACCAAAAATAGACTTCATCACTGATAGAAATCTCGTTACAGGATGGGTTGGGTTGATCGAAGAACACTTGCTCTATCTCGTTGATTCCGACCTGAGTGTCAGGTTTTCGCCATGGATCGTTCATCCAGTCCTCTCGTCTCCAACGCCACCTTCTAACCTTAACCCAGCTATATTGATCAATTACAAATTCCAATATCAAACCGGGTTGTGATTTAACCATCGCATCAAATTTCGATATCCATTTATTATTGAAAAGGTCATCTCTAAGCTTATCGACTCGTTCCAACTCAGATTGCCAATACTCTATCCTGGAATTTACATACTCATGTATACTTTCCGAACAACTGACAATCGTGCCTTTAACCAGTCTGGAATGCAGCTCAAATCCCGGTTTAACCAGATTAGCCGAACGATAAGCAATAATGATCAATAAAATGGATAAAGCAATATTGCGTATTGATGGGCTGATGTTTGCGATACCGGCTATAAGACCACAAATCAGACCGATCAAAAATGATTTAGGCCCGCTATGGATAATTCCAATTATTGGAACGATATTGCCCGGATTTTCTGCCATAAACATATTGCCAAAATAACCGACAATAAAACCGACCAAACCACATGCACTGGCCCATATCACTCCACTATAAAGTGCCTGTTTAAATTTGTTCATAAGTCAGCCAGTGCGTATTAACTTATCCCCCTTGGAGAGAACTCATGGGCTGTTTCCCTTGGACCAGGTTCTGGTCTTGAGGTCAAAATAGTAGTTATTATTATTTTTCTTCGATTCACATTCATCACAGTCACTGATTTGCCCACCGAAGATTTGTATTGTATTTTCATCAGTTAGTACTGCCTGGTGCTTATGTATCCAACCTGGATTGTCTCCCGATGTCTCTATCTTCTCGATATGATAATTGTTTATATCCAGCGTATATACCGGCGTAATATCCGGTTTAGTTTCATAACCTAAAGAACCGATGATATAAATTTTATCACCCACCAACGTCGCGCTATGAAAGTCTGTTGGTGGAAAAATTTTCTTGGGGTAAGCATAGAGTTCTATATTGCCTTTGTCATCATGAGCGATCACATCGTTATAGATTTGAAAATCAGGATCATAATAATCTTCATGTTCCCCACCAATCTCGATTACGCGGCCATCAGGCAAGCGTGTGAATGACTGGCCAAAGCGCTGTACATTCCAGATCGGCTTACCTTCATAAATATCCCGCTCCGGGTCAAATAACTTTGTCACGTCCCACGGACTTGCGCCTGATTTAATCATCGCCAGTTTGAATTTGTCATTAATTAGAGTGGGATTATCCTCACCATATTCGACATAACGACCGGCTAAATAATCTTCATTGCTGAGCAAGGTATACTCATCGGTAGGCTCTGCCGGCATCCCCAGAAGCAAGCGCTTGGTTTCATTGGTCAAATCCTTGGGATTGGCACCGTGACTCAACAACAGTTCAGCCATTTGAGCTGAATTTGCATCATACAGAACGCTGAAGCCATTTTCATTTTCGTTATTAACATCTAGTTTTTTAGCCAACAACGTTTTTGCGGCTGCAACCCTGTCGTTAGTCACCACCTCATCCAATAAACCGTAACCATGTTCATTTTTGACATGAAGATCAAATTGATGTTGATCGAGCAACCAAGCCAGCATAGTTGGATTGTTGGAGTTAATGGCATAAAACGGCAGGGTTTGTTTAAACCGTCCTTGCACTTTTATGTCTGCGCCAGAATCAAGTAACAAACTTACTTTCTTTACTGAACCATGTAAGACAGCAAGAATCAAAGGAGTATAGCTCCAATGAGCCCGGTGAGCTAACTCAACAGCAAGCGTTCCTTTTTGCTGATAGCCTTTGAGTTTAGTTTCAACGATATTTTCATCAGCAAATAAAATCGCTTGCATCAATTCGGACAGTTTCAACTCCGACAGGTCTATAGCTTTATTTTTTAAATATGCCAACACATCCAAATGATTAAAACGATAAAACGTGTTGATAGCTGATTCGTTGTATTTGCTCTTCTGGTAAATATTGACCTTTTGTTCAATAAAATAATCAATGATAGGAAATAATGACTCCAAAGGTCTCTCGTGGCTGGCGTAGGCCAGGGTGATAAAAGAGCCGTATCCTTCTTTTGTTACCTCATGCAGATCAACTCCCTGTTCCACTAAAAATCGAATCACTGGCAAATTTAGCTGCTTGATAGCGACTGTGAGCGGGGAACCAGAAAATTCGCCAAACATTCCTTCACCTGGCTGCAATTGTAAGTCAGCACCGGCATTAACCAATAATTTAACGGCCTCAATGGAATCCTGATCACGTCCGATAGCATAAGCCAGCGGTGTGGCACCGTTACCATCACGCTCGTCAATTTTTTGCCGGTCAAAATTATCACTGTTTAGGTAATTCTCTAATGCTTTCAACTCCCCTTCTTTAGCCAATTGATGTAGTGTTGTAGTTGGCTTGCCCAACAACTCATTATATTTAGTGAGTGATTTATATTGCCAGTAAACGTACAAAGCACCCGCTAACAACAAGGCGGCTAATAAACCAATGGCAATTAGAAAGAATTTCAGCATCTCGCTAATGCATGTGCCGATCAATCATTGTTGCGATGGCCCTGTTGTAAGAGTCGATCTTGCATGGGCTGGCTAAGCAGCAATACCGAGTTTTCTGCTGTCTCGCTCAGCAAGGCTGTTATACCATCCGGATAAATCCAAAGTTCGCCCAGCAACGAGATTTGCTTATATCTGGGCCGACCACAACATTGCTCTAATACATCCATTAAAATTCGTGTTGATAAATTAATGCTGTTCAACAGTGGTTGACTTTGATAAAAAGTTTTAGTTCTAGTCGGCCAAATGGTCAGTTGTACAGAATCATAATCTTCACTGATGGCGCCGGAATCCGTACTTTCGTCGATTTGGTTTTGCAACAGTACCATCAGTGGCTCAAGATTCAGTTTTTTCTGATCAGGTTGTTTTACTTTGGCTTTTTGGGCTACCACCTTTTGGTACTCAACTGGAATGGCACCAATGAATTGCGCTAAAGATTGCCAATTATTTTGTGCCTGTTCAGTTTGATTTTCGAGTTCATAAATTTGTGCCAGATTAAAACTGGCCATAAAAAATCCGGGCGTTTGTTTGATTAACTGCTCGAGCTGCTCAATCACGTATTTCTGAATGGCGACTTTGTCCTTTAGGCTGGCATAAAGCACCAGTAAATTCATTAACTCAAGTTCAGCATCAGAAATACCGCGCTTTTGTGCATCTTCTATCACTGCCGAAGCCTTGTTATAACGTCTGGCCAAAAAATAAGCGCTGGTTAAATTCAATATTCCTGTTCGGTAAGCCGGTCGCCGTTCTACTGCCAATTCAAAATATTTAATCGATTGAGTTAGATTTTCATGAACAATGAAATCATCACCTCTGAGCAAAATCGGTGTGCTGGGATTGATATCGAGTTCCAGGGGCAGCCAGAATTGAATTCCCTGCTCTTCAATCTGCCCATTTTTTATTTGGGCCAGCTTCAAATACCCGAGATTGTTATAAACTTCATGGGCTGGAAAAAGCCTGAGTATTGACTTATACAGCACTTCCGCCTGCTCCAAATAACCCATCGAGATTAAACCCAGGCCTGCTTTATATGCTTGCGGCAAATTAATCAGACTCGTTAACCGGGCTTTAATATATTCAGCACGTTGTTTGGCCGTTAAGTAATAATCACTTTGTTTGCTTACTGTATTTTGAGCCCAGTATTGAAAGAAGCTTGTTTCGTTATCCATGAATAAATCAGCCAGGTCATAGCCGGCCAACGATGCATAAATGGCTCCTCGATCATCCGCCCTAAGTTCTCGATCTCTAACTATATTTTTCCATTCAGTCGATTGAACCAAGCCCGAGCGTTGACCAATAAATTGGAGAATTTCTTCATTAGCCTGGTTTGAGTTATCGGTCAGGGCCAGATAAACATCACGGTGCCAATAGTCATCTTCGGCCAGATGAGCCAGCTCATGTCCCAATAACATTGCCAACCTAGTATCTCCCTGTTGCTTAGAAACATTAGCGTAGCAAAGTTCCAATGCCCCTTTGGTCAACACAATCGAGTTATCCGGTAAAGCAATCGCCCAGGGCCAGGATTCGCTGTTGATGAGGATTAGTGATGGCACTTTGGTTTTGGCATTGTCAGCAATACGTACCAGCCCGGAAAATATCGCCATGGCGCGCTGCGCAAATGGCTCGACCTCAGTTACTAACTGGCCATAATGCTGGATATAAAAACGACTGCTTGAACGGGGGTCTTGATCTGCCTTTGCTAATAAAGACAAAACAATGAATAAAATGACCACTGGAAATTGTCTCAGGCACATGATCAAAACAACACTGCACGTATTTTTTCCAGTAGTCTGGCTTGTTGTTCAACATTTTGTTTAGAAGGATCAACTTGTGAGGATAAGATCAATAATTGATCTAGATCCTGCTTAACAACCTGTGGTACCTTTGTGCTTTGGACAAACTCGACCAGTGTTGGCTCACTTGATTTTCTGTTTTGTTGATAAAGCGATAGGTCGTTCTTTGCCAAGGTCAGTTTAGCATGCAAGTAATTGAACTCCAGCCAGCGGCCAAATGCAAATACTTCAGAGTGCTTGTGAGTCCGATAAGACTCTTCTAATACGGCAATTAGTTGATTTACTGTTTCTCGATTAACCGCAGATTCAATCACTCCAGTGAGCAGCGACTGAATGGTTTTATCACTATTGATTGAATCCATGGTTGATAATCGCTCTGCGATCTTTTTGATATGTGTATCGCTGTGAAGATTAGCCAGGTCAACAGCATAAACCCCTGACACAAATGCCTCACGAGCTGAGGCTTCTTGCTGGGCAAAACCATATTGCCAATCGGCTGTAGTATTGATTTGCTGCTCAACAAAATTGGGATTTTCTATCAGATTTTTTGATTGATAATCTTGGGCAAACTCAAGTTGCTGTTGTGACTGAGGCAACCAAAAGTTAATCATTATCACCGCAATCACAGCCGCTGTCGCAAATGCACCGGCCCACATTGGTTTTGACAAAGTTTGTACCAAATTGAGCATAACCTTTTTTAAACCCGAATCACTTTCAGTTATTCGTTGATACGAATTATCTGACTGCTCAATATATTTTTCGCGTGCCTGTAGGCGAATATTCTCCATTACGCTATGCTGATGTGCCGAGCTCAGATATTCTCTAGCTGATTTTTTAATAGCAAACAAACAAGTTTGATTAATATTGTCGCGCTGCTTCTGGTAACCACGGTAAAGTTTAGCGATAAACTTCTCGTCTGCCTCGTCTACCTCCACTGCGATAATCCCGCTGAAAGTGTTTTTAAACTGGCCCGGTATTTGGTTTTAAAAGTGTTAACCGGCATGTTGAGTAAATTAGCGAAATATTTTTCGGTATATTTTTTCGACTTGTCCGGCCTTTGCGCCTGGGTCCACAGCAAAAAAACGGTTTGCTCCTCACAACTTAGGTCGTGGGTTTGCTTGGCATGAGTGGTATTGATCATTAATTTGTCACGGCTGGTTTCAAACAATCGATATGCTTCACTAATATCTACATTGTTCAGTTCCGCCACATGCTGCCACTGCAGTGGCTGTTTGTCGTCCCAATATTCAGATTCATGACGCAACAAGAAAACCAGACGCTGATCGCAAGGCAAAGCTGGAATCAGTTTGTTAACCAATTCATCTACGGCTTGTTTAAAATTTAACTCGCTTTCGATTGAAGTTCGATCATCGGTTGTGGCAATTTCACGCTCAATCAGAAATTCACCTGTTTCGCTTTCGATTGAGAGCTCGTCTTTGTTGCCTCTGCTACGCCATTCGTCTTTAAGCAAATTACTGATAATAGTATTGAGATAATGCTCAAATTTGTCATTATCCTGGTAATCAGGCAGATTATTTAACACCCGCATCCACAACTTCTGGCATAGATCGTGAGACAACTGCTCGTCGTGAAGCTTGGCATTAAAGCGATTATAGCATTTGTTGTAATAGCGCCTGAGCAGAACATCAAATGCATCTTCACGCTTGTTATTGATAAACAGAGAAATTAGTTCCCCGTCTGATGATTCTTTTAGCACAATGAATTTTTTACGAATCGATTTCTGCCATCAACAACACGATAAAAATCAACTCACGATTATTGCACTGGAACGTGATTGACTTTTTTGTTTGTTGTAACCTCAAGGTCAACGCGTCGATTTTTTGCACGACCTTCAGGGTTATCACTACCGTCTGCTTTTGTATTCGGTTCAACCGGTTCACGTTCGCCTCGCCCTTCGGTAGTGATAATATTTTCCGACACACCTTTACCGATAAACCACTGCTTTACCGAATTGGCTCGATTCTCAGATAGAGTTTGATTGTATTCATCAGAACCGTGCGCATCGGTGTGACCGATAAGCATTAGATTCTTGGCTTCATATTCCTCCACCAAACCATAAATCTGTTCCAGCGATTTGACCGCTTCTGGCAATAAATCGTATTTGTCATAGGCAAAAAAGAAATCCCCGGACAAACTGATCTTAAAACCAAATCCGGTTGAGTCAAAAATGACATCCTGCACTCCTGAAATATCTTTCACCTCATTGACGATCTTGGATGAACTTAGCTTTAAACCGACCGAGCTGGGCTTGATTTTGATACCTGTCCCTTGAGAACCAGCTTTTTTTAATGCTTCGACTGCTTTTTCATCGCCGATCGGATCTTCAAGGTCCACCTGTTCCTGTGCATAGAGCGAAACACTGAATGAGGATGCTAACAATACGGGAGCAAGATATTTAACTATTCGTTTTATATATTTTTTCATGACAGTCTTCAAAATCTATTAGTTTCAATTAAGGTTTTTCCACGCTAAAAGGCAACATTTCAGGCATACTTATCTCAAGCGGCCAGGCATCTTCTACAGGAGCTTCAAACTTTAACCAGCCTATTACTCTTTCGCCGGGATCAATCTTAAAGGAATCATTACCACTGGAATAAAAAAGCTCATATGGTCCGTAGGGGGAAGCAACATAATTACTATCCGCGTCTTTAAGGACTGGATAACGCCGCCCATTAGCAATATATTCAATAGCGCTCACATCGATAACTCTGTCACTGATTTCTTCATCCGAAGTGTTTTCAATCATGAAGTATAGTGTCAATATGTCATCCTTCACAGAAGTCTTAACCAAATGAAGCTCATGTCCTCTTGGCGTTGTAATGGTTTCTATCGGCTCCATAGCCAAAACCAATGATGAAAGTGCTAGTAATAGTGTGCTAATCGTTAATTTGGTTTTTTTCATGATGATCCTTGCCAGTTGGGTTTCAATACTAATAACGTATGGCTTTGTAAAAAGTTTTAAATATTATTCAGGTTTTTCAATTAAGAAAGGCAAAGTTTCAGGTAGATTAAGCTCTATGGGCCATGTATCTTCTGCTGGCGCTTCAAATTTTATCCAGCCGATCACGCTTTTCCCTGCTTTTATTTCTACTTCATCATGATATCTTGTATAAAACAAACCAGAATAACTATAAGGCGATGCGATCCAGTTATCATCCGCATCTTGTAATACAGGATAACGCCGCCCGCCAGCAATATAATGGATATCCTCAACATTAAAATTGGTCGTTTCAACATCTTCATCAGATTCATTTTGAATCATGATATAGACAGACAAGATATCGTCCTTAACAGATGTTTTAATCAGGTGAACCTCATCTCCAGCAGATCTTATCTGTGTGTCCAGAGGCTCAAGTGCAAAACTCAATGATGTTAATGTTAGTAATAGTGTACCAATAATTAATTTAATCCTATTCATACAATAGCTCCTTACCAGTGGATTTCATTTTTGTTAACTTAGTAAATAATAAAAAGATTCAGTTAATTCGGTTTTTCAATGGTAAACGGTGAAGTTTGTGGCAACGCCAAATCAATCGGCCAGGCATCATCAGGCGGAGCTTCAAATTTTACCCAACCGACTTTCTTCTCTTTCGGTCTAAATTTAACGTAATAATTGGAATCATCATTCTCTGAAAACAGATGATTATTAAATACAGTTTCCCCCAAAGGAGACAACATCCATTGATCGTTGGCATCTTTTAGCACTGGATAGCGCTTATCTCTTGCCACATACTCTACCTGGTTAGGATTAAATGGCGGATGTAATTTAATCTCCTCGTCCGTAGGGTTTTCAACCATAAACGCCACGGTTAATACACCATTAGAAACCGTGGCTTTTAACAAATGGGTTTCTAGACCACCTGATGTATATTGTGTATCTAAAGGCTCGCGTGCCAGGGTTAATGAGGATAATGTAAATAATATTACAGCTAAAAAAATATGTATGGTTTTCATAATAGTTCCTTGCCAGTCGGGTTTCACTTTCATTAACGCAGCAATTAATAAAAAGTTTTAGAAGATTGAATTTTTCTGTTTAACTACATTCAATATCCATGGATTAACAATTATAAAACCTTCTTTTTAATTTTCACTGTTTTTCTCTGTTTGATCACTGGATTGAGTTTAACAATAAACGGCAATCAGGTTGTCAAATATCCGATTGTTTCCAATTTTTGGGAACAAAATAAAAATCACCCCCTTGATGTCCGCCTCTGGCCAAAGGCGCGTATCTGGGCACCTGTCTGATTGTATCTTTAGTCGCTGTTGACACCGTAAAAACGACCTGGGTTGCAAGTGAATCACTGTCAATAATTGTTTCTGTTTGGTCGAGTACACTGAGGAAAGCATTGGCAAAAACAGAATGGCCACTGTTATCTATAGAATCAGCCACTGGCTGCAACCCACCTGCGGACAGCGCCACCCTGGTAATGGCTTTTATATCGTTACTTAACCGTTCCAGCTTTTTGTGCAATGATAAACCGCTGCGTAACGAGACCAATCCAGAACGCATGAGCGTAGAGGAATAGCAGGAATCTGCCACCACCATTACATTTCGTGCTGTCATGGCCCTGATTTGATCAGTAATCGTGGAGTTGGAAATCCATTTGACCGAGCTTTCTACAGAACCATCCACCGGAATCCAGTAGCCCTGATCATTCTCGGGATCGACATAGCCGTGACCGGCATAATAAATCAACAGGTTGTCGTGCTCCGTTAATTTGCGTCTTATATTTTCCAGAGCCAACAACAAAGTATCTCGATCCGCATCAATTTTTGTGATGACTTCAAAACCATAGTTCTTAGTTAATAACTCAGAGACAGCCTGTGCGTCATTAACCGTCGTATCAAGCTTCTGCCAACCCGATTTCTCATCATAGTTACTGTTGCCGATCACCAGCGCATAATATTTGCCAAAATCTACTTGTGGCAATGAGTCAGACTTGATTGATGCATGTTGAATAGTTAGTGTGGAATCAGGTTCTAGCACTAACAATTCTTTACTAGACAAACCGTTGGTGGTGGTGGCAATCATTTCCAAATAAACGGGATCATTAGCCACTTCAACGGCTGTTAAGAACAATCCATTTTCGTCAAATTCCTGGAGTTTGCCATTGATCGTTAACTCTTTTATAAATTGATGTGGTTGAACAGCCCCAACCACATTAATCACCGAGCCTGTTGCTACAACGGATTGATAGACGCCCTCTACTTGCTGATATTCAGGCCAACGTATCGCAACAACCGGCTCATCTTTTGGTGTCAAGCTGGCGACTTGTGCGGTTAGTTCCTTTTTCCTTTCCTCCAGTCGTTTTAGATTATCTAATAATTTGTCTGATTCACTTTTAGCCAAAGCAAGGGCTTGTTCTTTTTGCTCTAACTCAGCTTTTAAATTATCGACATCCTCTGTAACCATGGATTTTTCAATATTCTCGCTTAATTTAGCAATTTGCTGCTCAGCGACGGAGAGTTTGTCTTGTTTTTCTATGACCTTATTGCGTTGCTCAGTAAGTTGTTTTTGCGACTCGGAAACTTGCTTTTCGAGTTGGGCGATGTAGGCGTCTGTGTCCAGGGATTTTTGTTGGGATTTTTTCAGGCGTTCAGATAAAAGTGCCAGTGTTTTTTCTTTTTCATTAAGATTTGTGGTTAATAAACTTAGCTGTGTCTGATAAAAATCCTCCTTTTCCGTCAAGGTATCCGTGGATGTATTTCTTTGTTTAATTTCATCAATCAGTTGCTGAATGAGATTTTGCTGGTTTTGATCTGCTTTATCCAAACCTGTATTGTCAGCCAACAATTTTAGTTCATTTTCAAGATAATCCTGATAAATCTGTAATTGTTGATCGACTGGTGTTTCACTAAGCGCCTGGTTGACCGCAATTAATCGTTGTTTGAATACCAGCACACTGTCTTTTTCTTGTTTTAGTTCAGTTTGGGCTTGCAACACTTTTTCCTGTAAGAAACTTTCGGCTCCGATTTCTGCCTTGGCCATCGTTAATTCAGTTTTCAAGGTGACGTTTCGGGCTTGCTGGTTTTCTAGTTCCATTTCATCTTTTACTAACTCAACCTTGATGTCTTTATTTATCGGCGGTTTGCTTTTCTTTTTAGGTTTTTTTAATCCTTTTATCGGTACGCTTTTTTTCTTTATCAAGGTGCTATTTCGTTTGATAGGCGAACTTAGTCTTTTTATCTTTATAGTGATTCTCCGCGCTTCACGATTCAGTTTTTCAGCCAGCAACTCGGACTCTTCTAATTGCTTTTGTGTGTTGATTACCTCTTCGTTTAACTTTTCTAGTTCCTGCTTGTGGCTTGAAGTTTCCGTCGTAGTAGTGTTTAGACTTTCATGATCCGAGCTTTGCTCGTTGAACACCTTTTGATAATCGGTGTTTTCTTGCTCGATTCCCGCCGCTTTACGATACCAGTTCATTGCCTTGGTCAGATTTTTTTCAACACCAGTTCCCGTTTCGTACATGCGGCCAATTGTCATTTGAGCAGGTGGGTAGCCTTGTTCCGCCGCTAATAAATACCACATAGCAGCCAGCTTGTGATCAGGCTGTTTGCCCATCCCCTTTTCGTAAATTTCACCCACGTAATATTGGGCCCGGGCATCGCCTCTTAAGGCAACAGGTTCCCATACTTTTAAAGCCGTTGCATAGTTGGCTTTTTCACTGCTGACATATTTTCCTTTTTGAGCCTCACATTCTGCTGCGGGAATTTTTGCTGCGCCGGTAGCATTTTTATTGGTGGTAGTTTTTTCAGGTAAAAGGCAATCAACAATTTCAAACTGTTGAGTGGCTTGCGATGCGGCCTGGCAGTGAATAGCAGCTGACAAAAAACATACGGTAAAACAGATTCTCAAACCTGCTTTGAGATTAGGTTGTTTTGTCCATGAGTACTGCATGAAAGATAAAAGGTAAAATGGCTCGAATACATATTCGTTGGCGATTATTTATATTATAGTTTGGCGAATAGTCATAAGCACTCTATTTTCTGTGTTCGCGAAACACCCTGCACGGTAATAGAATTATCCGGCTCACCGCAGTATGAAACTGTGCTGACCCCGTTCAGTTGACCCGACAGGCTGCCGTCAGAGTCTTCAAATCGTAATGCGATTTTGTTCACGCCCTGTGCCATCACCTGCGCGTTGGTGACCTGGCTTTGGGTCAAATCCAGGCCGACTGTGCCCGTCGCATTCACATTCAGGTTTTTAATGTCATTATCCTGACCAACCACTTCGCCTGTACCGGAAAGATCCAGCTCCAGTGATGACTGATTAAAACCGTTCAAGGTCACTGTTCCGGTGCCGGTTCGCACTAACGATTGCAGGGTCGGTAAACCTATTAACACATCTGCGGCGGCGTTTATAACCGTGTTTGCCAGGGGTGAAATCGTCAGCGTGTTTTGCTGCTTTTCAAACGCCAGTTTATCAACTACATTCTCGGCGGTGTTAAGCGTTATGCTGTAGTCATCGCTTTGGAATAACTTTATATTCACGCCTGTCACCACCAGCGAATCAAAATCAGTAATATCGATGTTTTTTGAAACCGGTGGACCTGCATCCTCAAGTTTTCGAACTTGACCATCGCCACAGGTACTGGTGCATTGATTATTAATGCAAACACTAGAACAACCTGAACCTATTGTTGTCTGTATTAAAGATGTAGCCTGCAGCGAGGCTGTGTTCAATGTCAGACCGATCATCAAGGCCAATCCCGGAACTGAATATTTTTTCATGAGCTTGACTCCAGCGTAGTGATCGCAACCCGACGGTTTACCCCTGAGTACGGTGCGTTAGGTTGCAGCAGATCATGCTCACCCTTGCCGATTAGCTGTAAACGTTCCGATGCGACACCGAATTTTTCGTATAAATATTGTCCAACCGCTACCGCGCGCCGTTGTGAAAGCGCCATGTTGTATTGTTCCGGACCGCTGGCATCGGTATGGCCTTCCAGCATAAATGCTAAATTTTTCAGTTCATTCGACTGCAGCGCCTGACCCAGTGGTTGCAATTGATCCATCGACTGACGAGTCAATTGAGCTGAATCAAATTCAAACCTGATTTCCATCGAAATGGTTGGTGCCGCCTGCGGCTCATTGAAACGAATCCCTCTGGTTTTGATTTGTGGTTTCGGCGCCAGTCGGTCGATAAACTCCTGCTTGCTCAACACCCGAGCGCCAATATGAGAACCCGCGTCGGCCAGTGTGGAACTCGCAATTACCAGACCGACAATTAATAATGTTAAATTTCTAAGTTTCATTTTACTTTTCTCCTGTATATAGACAAAATGTTTCACCAAAATCATAAACGCTAAGCGTTGTTGATTCCTGCTGCATTAGTTTTACTTTGGATGCAGCCAGTGGCTGTAAATTATGCTCATCGACAATCAACCGGCCGTCCTGCCAGCATCTAAACTGGTTGACTGACTCGAATGTTGTATTGTTTAGCTGATTCACAAACAAATTTGCAGGCTGATCCTCAGAGCGCTGAGACTGATGATGTGAAATTTCTGCATGTCCTGGTGAAGCTGCCAGCAATGCCAGTCCAACAAAAATTGTCGCCGTATAGTTAATTTTGTTCATTTAGTTCACCTTGATTGTATAAGTTGCATGGGCATAACGACCTGAGGTGGCCTTTTTATAAGCCTTTGTCAGTTCAGCAGCACTGACGATTGACAATACTTGAAAATCTCTTCGCTTAAGCTCATCGGGCAAATCCGTATAAACCTTGCTAGTCACCAGAAAACAGTGAATAACCTCACCGTCTTTATCGGCCACAATGGAATAAGCCGGCGAATCGGGCAAATTAATCTCGCCTTTGTTTGAAATAAAGCCGTCGGATGAAAAACGATTGGGGAAAATTTTGGCAAAAGTATTCCGGCTTTTTAAATAACAGCTTACATAACCGTCCACACTGCTATCAATGGATAAAGCCAATTCACTACCCAGCTCATGCGTTGGTTCAGGCGAATTGATTTGCACTGATAAACTTTCGTGTTTATCAACGGTAGCGATGGTTTTAACCGGCCTTGCTTTTTTGCTCGCAGATTTAGCGTCGTTACGCTCGGCATCTCTGCTAGTCAGTTTTTCTTTTTCACCAAGTTCGCCCGGATTTTTACCTTTCAGATAAGCCAGCTTTGAGAGTTCAATTTTATTGGGTGAATCATTTAAAAATGCCTGATAAAACATAACATCAACACCAGGGGTCACCGGCAGACCGAGACGCTGTTTATAAGCCATAATTGCTTTTTCATATTCGGCGCTCGGCAGACCATCAATGGGACCCTTGTAATAACCGCGCAGGTAAAGCTGCACCTGTGTGACCTGATGGATGGCGTTGGAACGCGATAATTGATAAAACCAGTCTGAGATTTCGTGTTTAATCTCCTCATGCTCAGGATCCAACCCTAAGCAAACCCAGTAGGGCATTTTCGCCAGCTTGCCAATCAGCTCGATAGCCGAAAGTTCAATCAGTGCACGCAACGCCGTGGCCGTGCCGTCAGTTTTATTGCCGGATACACTGTAAGTTATTCCGGTTTTGCTGATGCCTGCATCAAAGTCAGCCGCCGAGCCGGTGCGGTAGATGACCGCCGTATTACGGGTAGTCACGCCCGGAATTACGGCAATATTGTGAGTGGTGACAACACTCAGATCGACACCCAGCAACGAAGCGCTGTTGCTCGCCGAAACACCAAATCCACCCCCCATATCAGTACCGTTGACACTACCTTCAGCTTGAAATCCAGCATCAGCCTGTTTGCGTACAATGTCTTTATCCAACTGCGTCACCGAACCGATAATGTCGAACGGCGGAATATTTGCATAGGCGCCCTTTTGCTCAGCCTGATCCAAAAATGAAACCAGATTCGTAGCTTCAGCCCCATAAGCAATCACCTGAATCGCCTGGCTACGGCGTGTCATATCTGACAATGCCGAAATCAGCATCTCGCGTGCACCTGCATCAACTTTTTTAGTTTTATCAGCGATCTCCTCAATCAGGATAATAAATTCGTTGGGGGAATAGCGAAACACTTCGAACATGTTGTCCATGCAACGCAGCCCGTCTGAAAAGTCGGTAATATTTTTGATCGGCATTTCGCGTGGACCTTTGCGAACGTCCTGAATATCTCGTTCGATGTCTTTAACCACTTTCCCTACACAACCGCTTAAAGATATCGCGATGAAAAAGAGTGAAAATATTTTAGCCAGTGTTTTCATTTCTCTATACCTTTTAGTTACATTTGTTATTTGCGTTAATTACATCTCCAGTAATAATAATGTCGATTTTTTTGGGGCCGCCAAAGTCTTGTTTGACCACGTTACCGATGTCAACTGAGCCGCAGCCAGCCTTATTCAGACCATCGCGGATTTGTTCATCCACGCTGGAATCATAGTAATTATCTAGATCCTTGTTGTTTCTTAAAGCGCGCAGCATGGCCTTATGGCGAGCCAGTTTGACGTTTTGCTCATCAGTCATTTCCAGATTGCCAGCCTGACTTGAATCAGAAAAAATGAGCACGGTTAGCATGGCGCCGAGTAATAATGTCGTTACGGAGGTTTTCATTGCACTGCACCAGAACCGATGTGAATCACATTAACTTCACCGTCGTAAGCTTGTTGGATAATGTTGCCTAGGGAAACGCTGACGCCTGATCCGGCCTCATCACCAACCACAAGCTCATTGATGCTGCCGTGCCCACCCGCTATTTGATGTAGCAATCCGGCGCTAATGTTGGCGCCCGTGAGGGAAATGCTGTTGAAATTAGCACTACCGATTACCTGTTGTGAAATGCCACCGATGGACGCGTTAGTGCCCGTTGTGATGGTGATTTTATTGTGGTTTAGCGTGCCCAGTGAATGTTGATTAACGGTACCCAGAAATATATGCCCCTCTGGTTCTGCCGCTACCATGTTCAGGGTGAGCATCAGAGCGGCAGCCAGTGAGGGTTTAATTTTTTTAGATGCTGTTTTCATTTTCATCTCCTTATTTTGTGAAGGAGGGTCGCCCTGCCGCAAAGGCTAAGCAGAGCAACCCATACCCCACTGGCTTACTCGACTGAACCTATGCTGGCTTCGTTAAAATTGCCGCTACCGATACCCGCTTGCACGAAGGTACCAATATCGGTTTTACTGGCGAAGCTGCCTACCGATGAGTTTTTAACCGATCCGATAGTCGCGATATTGGTATTACCCGCACCGATACCCGCCTGGACAAAAGTCCCTATTTTGGTGTCAGCAACAAAATCGCCACCGATATTTGCGTTGACGGCTGAACCGATGGTGGCTTCGTTGATATTACCGGCACCAATCCCAGCTTGGACGAAAGTCCCGATGTCGGTATCAGTTTTAAAGTTACCACTAACGTTTGAATTTACAGCTGACCCAATATGTGCCGTGTTGATATTGCCTGCGCCAATTGCCGCCTGAACGAAAGCACCGATCTTAGTGTTGGTTTCAAAATTACCACCGATGTCGGAACCAACAGCAGAGCCAATATTGGCAACATTTTTATTATCTGCGCCTATCGCCGCCTGCACGAAAGTACCGATGTCAGTTTCAGTTTTGACATTACCTTTGATATTGGAATCCACCACAGAACCGATATTAGCTTCGTTGGTATTGTCCGCACCGATTGCAGCCTGAACAAAGGTATCTATGTTGGTCTTGGTTTCAAAGTTACCGCCGACTTCCGAACCTACTGCCGAGCCTATATTGGCTTTATTTTTGTTGTCCGTGCCAATAGCGGCTTGAACAAACGTACCGATGTCGGTTTCAGTTTTGACATTACCTTTGATATTGGAATCCACTACTGAACCGATGTTGGCTTCATTGGTATTGTCAGTACCAATAGCGGCTTGAACAAATGTGTCGATATCAGTTTTGGTTTCAAAGTTACCACCAACCTCCGAACCTACCGCAGAGCCTATATTCGCCTTATTTTTATTATCACTGCCGATAGCAGCCTGGACAAAGGTGTCGACTTCAACCTCAATGGTGGCATCACCATCAATCTTGGAATCAACAATCGAACCTATAGAAGCTTCGTTAGTATTGTCAGTCCCTATTGCAACCTGTACAAAAGTACCCACTTCCGAGTCGATTTTCACATCACCTTTGACCTCTGAGTCAACTACCGAAGCGATGGTTGCTTCATTGCTGTTTCCCTTACCGATACCCGCCTGCACAAACGTATCGATTTTGCTGTCGATTTCTACATCGCCATCAACTTTGGAGTCATCAATAGAAGCAATTGTGGCTTTATTGGTATTATCCTGACCGATTGCGGCCTGCACAAACGTGCCAATTTCACTTTTTATTTTCACATCACCCTTAACTTGTGAGTCTTTGACGGTGCTGATAAGGGCTTCATTTTTGTTATCCTCACCAATCGCGGCTTGAACAAAGGTATCAACCTTATTTTCGACTTCGACATCACCGCCGACTTCAGACGATTGTGCATTGACATTGATTCCAATCACAGCCGAAATCAACCCGGCCAGTAGGGTTTTGGTTATTTGACGCTTCATAAGTTATTTCTCCATTGTTTATACAATTTTTGACTGTCGTCATTTACATAAACGTGGGAGAAATAAAAAAGTTTGGATTGAATGATTTTATTTAATTAAGTAAATAAAAATTGAACAGGTTTAATTCGTCTGATAAGCCCACATATCGTGGTCCATTTTGATTATGGTATCGGGTAAAGCAGCCTTTAATCGAGCGATTCCACTACCCGTGATTTTTTTACAACCCCCAAAAATGATCCTTTCCCAGTTCTTTTTTTGTGCCAGCTGCTGAATCCCATCATCAGTTAGATACAGAACCTATAAGGATTTAACATCACTCAAAAACCGATATGAAAGTGACAGTGCCGAAATTTCAATGATTGTGATTAGTGGATAAAAAATGGAATTCAAGAAATTAGTGATAGTTATTGTTTGGGGGAAAATGAAATCAGAAACCAGACTTAAGATAATTGGCAAAATTACTACTATTACAAATATCCGCCAGCCATTGCCGGTAGTTAAACGCCAGGCTTGTCTTAGTGATATTGAATGATCCAATGCGCAAGCAGGAAGAACAAGGCTGAATCTGGACATAAAGTAGTAAGCTGGCAACATCCAGATATATTTATAGAAAAATACATTGTTAACATCAATATAGAACAGGGATTTTAGATTCGCGAATAATGTCAGGATGACCATTCCCAACAAACTCAACACCATTGTCCAGCCCAAGAATCGCCATTCTCTTTTTGAAAATCTAAATACCTGGAAATCTTTTAATTCTGCATCGTCCAGTAAAATAACTCTATGACAGGTTACGGCTATAACGATAAACCAGATAATCCAAATAAAAGTCGATATTAATTCACCCCGATTAATTTCAGACTGATCCCAAATATCAATGCCTGTAACCAAACCTATGGTCACCAAGGTAATCACAATGCATTTTCTAAAAATCTGTTTTCTCTTTAACCAGGGAACAACAAATGCACCGATTAATATTTCGATCACAGGCAGTTTTTTCATCACCAGATAAAATCCTGTCAATAAACTGAGTTCGCGCTATAAAGGATGAAAATAATCATCATTGATTCTGGCGTAAAAGGTTTTTCTTTTCGATGAGCAACCACAAGACGATTAAAAATATCCAGGTAACCAATGAAAAAGACAGCTTGTAATTTAGTAGGCTTTCAAATTGCTGACTATGCAAGCGGTTATGAAATAAAGGACTGGTCCAACATAGCATTTCGGAAAACCCAACAATAATGGCCGAAAGACCCAGCCAGTTATTTATATTTTTAAAGGTAAAAATACCAATAAATACACTGATCAACCCACAGACCCAGTAAAACCATAGTTTAAATAACTGTTTTTCATCATATTCTCTGGCCCGTATTTCCTCTTTGATTTTATTTTCGGTTTGATAAGGTTCAATTTCTTTTCGGGATTGAGGCTCCACAGTTGGATTACTCGGATCCGACTCATAAACCTCCACCGCATCGTGAGCCTCACGATAAAGAGAAGCCAGCTCATCCAAAGTTTTTGCCTGAACAATATCGGATTCGACATCATCATTGAATTCATCCAGTACCGAATCGCTCGGCTGAATCCATTTGACATAGACATGCCTGAATGTCTGAACGGACGATATCGTCATAGCGATAATGAATAAAACAATTAGAGTCGTTCTCATATTTTTTTCTTTTAATATAAAACCTAAAGAATATTTATTTCGTTCATGTTAGCTCTAATCGATACGAGCTATTTTCCTTTATCTGCGTAGCTAACGTTATTAGCTATAACGGCATAAAAATAGAAAAGTTTGAATTTATCTGTCAGTTTTCAAAGATTGCTTTGTGCTGTTAACCAAGTTTGTTAATCAGTAATAATCTTAACTTCATTCACATAACCATTTTTATTAAACCGAATAACAAGCCATTCGCTATCAATTCCTATCAGCCCTCTTTCCAACCCCAACCAATAGACTAAATCATAATCGCTGAAATATTCAGTATTTGTTGGAGGGCCGAGCATTTGGATGACTTTCTTTATCTCTTTACCGATTAAAATTTTATCTTCTACTAAACCATCTGCTATTCGAAGTCGGGGAGCTTTTGAATTAAACTCGGCTTGCTCACCAGCGAGCCAAATATCTCGATTAAATGGTTTTGGAGCAATATACAAATAATGATATAAACCCATGAAAAATATAGAAAAAATAAAACTCATCAAAATAATGGTTCGTTTGCTCAATTATCCATCCCATTTGGGTCAATTTTGATTTTTCTGTTTACAGTGTGATTTTCCTTTTGATTTATATTTTTCAAACCACTTCGGAAACATAAGACTGATGCCAAACCAGTTACCAACCAAAAAAACAATGCAATTGGTGGTTGTCGACATCTGAATTTTTCATGAAAAAGTGCATAACTATCGCAAGCAGTAAAAGCCATACTGAACGATGAAAATATCCAAAGAAAACTCCATGCAGATACCATAAAAAATATCACAGCGAAGATTATCTGAGTGATAGCTACTTTCTTATATTTCATAACGATTCAACTAATCTAATATTAGTTTGGTTCATCAATAATAACTTGATAGAAAATCCGGCCGGGTTCCGTTTAAAATTTCAGATTGCCATCGATCCAGTATTCGTTTGTCTTTTTTCCAGAAAGGTCTGCATGCATCAAGAAAGTCAATCACCGTTTGTGATTCTCCGTTTTCGAGCAGTTCGCTGGCCAGTGACATATCGAGATCGAGAATCCGGGTTTGTGGCAACACTGTAAGGTCAATTGAACTCAATAAGTGCTGTTTTGCTTTTTCTACATTGCTCGATTTCAAGGCTATACGCCCTAAAATCAAATTTCCATGGTAAATAGCATTGCCATAATTCCAATCATTTTGGTATTCCTCAGCCAGCCGTAGAAGTTCGGTTGCATATGAGCTTGCTTTGGGCATTAATTCGGCATTAAAAGCGGCCTCGGCAAGATCTTGAAACAGATAAAATTTTTGCCATTCTTCGGCGGTCAGGAACAACGCTTGTTCAAAATACTGTAATGACTTAAGGGATACTCGTTTTCTTATCCCATCAGCCTTGTAATCAATTCCCAGTGAGTAAAGAAACCCAAGACGCTCGGGCCATTTAGGGTTCTGCGGCTCAACCTCTTGGGCACGCAACAATAAATCTTCAGTTATGTTTTCATCATCAAGCAAAAAAAAGCTGGCCGCATTGGAGAGTATCCTGGTATTGGTGTCATTGCGCTTAATATGATTTAACCACAATCGCCTGGCTTGCGTATAAGCTTGTCCGTCATACTCCTTATCAAGAGAAATAAACGGAATATCACCATATTTTAATAAATCAGGCTCATTCTCAATGATCCATAGCGCATGATTTTGCCGGGCCAAACGAATGGCATCAGATCCAAAGCTTTTCGCAAAGTAATAACCCAGCAACTTTAACCTTGACTCGATCTTATTTGGATTTTTCTCCACTTCCAGCTGCAATAACTCTGCATCTGTTGCCGTAAGTTTGCCTCCTTGTGATAGCAAAGAGCTTGGATCATTTGTATTATGACCTTGACAGCAGGCATGAGAATGACTCACCGCTAAGGTAAGCATTATGAATAATGTCAATGTTTTTAAATTAATCACAGGAACTGGGAATTGATTTTTGAAGTTTTAGTAATTTAGTCATAACAATTAAGCCGTCATAAGATTCTGCAAAACCGTCAGTAGCCTTATCTAACAATTTGCCATTAAACTCAAGGTAGACGGATTGATAGGGTTGGGTCGTATTACGCTGGTGAAATTCGATCGCTTTTTTGGATTCATTATCACTATAAACCCAGTATTCCATCTCTGAGCCACAAGATTTAAAGGAATGCACCTCCGCATCCCAGATATAATGGCCCTTAAAGAGTCGTTCTTCAGCTAAAGCATCAGCTGTAAACAGTCCCAGCCAGGCACAGTATTGACCTATCACAAAAAGCAATTTTTTTGATTCAATTCTCAAGTGATTCACTTACGATTTGCCAGAATTTTGTCCAGTTTCTGAAATAATTTCATCCTCAAAGTGGCCATAGTTTAATTTGCAATACACTATTGTTTAACATTTTGAAGTTAACCGATTCCAAATTAGCCAGTCGTACATCTTCCGGCGCATTAACTCCCTTGAGGGCCCGCCCTGCATAATCCCAGGCTCCCATATGACAGGGATCGAACCATGCACCCTCAATGCTGCCATGATTAATCAATCTGCATCCTTTATAGGTACTCAATAACTTATACACATAATATTCTTTAGCAGTTTCTTTCGTAATTCTGGGTCCCCACACCTGATCATTAAACTGTTGCAGTCGCTTAATAGTTTTGGGATCTGTTTTGTAAATGACAACTGGATATTTACGCCAGATAACGAATTTATATTCACCCGATTCCAGATTGGATATATCAATATTAACTATCGATTGATTATAGGCTCTGGCACTGGGATTCATACTTTTGACAAACGGAATTGTAGCTAATGTAAGTCCTAATACAAAAAGAAGTATCAAGATTAGTTTTAAACTATCCATGAACTTTGTCACTGATTAGCACCAATTGATTGTTTATTAATGTCAGTCATAAATTTAATACCAACTATTGCTTTGGCACATCACTTTTCCGATTTTATCGTGATCGAAATAAATTAAGATTAGAAAACTAATTAATATTTTCTTCATAATTATAAACTCCGTCTAAAGATATTTAAGTGAGATGGAATTAAAACTATCTGACATCACGTATGTGTTTGCCGAGTAAATAATAAAATATCAGTGTGACTAGTGTCATAAATACTACATCCGGCCAAGTTGTCTGTTCAGGCAGCTCGGCGATTACTTGGTAAATAGTCATATAGCAAAACACACTTGGAATTACGATTAACACAACGAACCTAACCGACACTACAAAACTCAGGCTGATATAACGATCTAACAAGTACTGTCCAGCTGCTGCGCCATTACAGCGATAAATATAATAAGTTCCAATCAACATGATCAGCGTCATGATTGCGCCATTCAGCATATCGAAAAAGTTATTGGTTGGGAAAGGTATTGTCGCCAGTCCGTATAGTCCTGCGTGCGCCAGCAAGTATTTAAATTGTTCAGTGATCGGCAGCACACCATTTCCTAAATCGCTTTTGAGATTTTCAATTTTCCAAAAATACATTTTTACCTTTTTCCTATAGGTTCAAAAATTTGATGACCATTCATTTTGGTTTTTCTGAGGAATATCTAATTCATCAACTATCTTGTTCAACAAGCGCATTTTGTTTTCGTGCATTTCATCCCCTGCAATCTGTTTGATTAACGAAATTGCCGACTTTCTTTGTTGATCTGTAAAATTGGGTTTGCTGGAGGCAAGAAACTTTTTCAGATTGGCTTTTAGTTGATCACCATCTTTTAACAAATAGTTGCCAGAGATCAGCAATCCTGCGGCGTCCTTTTTACTCAGGCCAAAATCCGTTTCAAAATACTGAAGAAGTTTGTTTTTATCTTCCCTGATCATGTCACCATCAGACTTGGCGATCGCAATCATTAAAATAGCGGTGACGTCCATGGGATCTTCGATTTTGAAAATAGGATCTCCTTCATATTTGTTTTTCCATTTTCTGCGTCGGCGCCATAAAAACGGATTTAATCCTCTTAGATCGATACCTGCTTGAGCCAGCCGATTCAACAGGATGAGAATTGTGACAATCGTTGTCAAAAATGCTAAGATAATATGCATGATGCACCTCTAAAATTCAGCCAATAGGTTGCCTGTTCAGTGCCGTGATCAATCGAACTTTCCAGGCAGTTATTAGTTTTAACGCAGAAAAGCAAAAAAAGTTTTCCAAATAATTTTTTACTGAATTTATATGGCGAGGAATTTAGGCGATTTTTAAAACTTTACTGAAAATCGACCGTTATGTTTACTAACGATCAATCTTAACACTGAGAATTTAAAACAATACCCCATGAAAATATTCATCAGATTTAAAGTTTCGCACTTATTAATCGCCATTTTATGTTTTACAACTGCTTCGCTTAGTTTTGCTTTTGAAGAAATCAAACTCAAGGCAGCCTGGAGAAAATTCTAGATAGCGATTCATGAACAGAGGATACTAGTTTTTCAGCGAACTGATCCATAGCGTATGACGAACTATTTATGCAAGCGACTGATTCCAGTAACTCTGATTTGCTGAAAACGAATGATACTTCAACAGATACACTGAGAATTGTTAATAAAGACAAGTTGAAATTAATTGATAATCAGACCAGGGTTCTAGAACACTGGCAACTGGAAAACTAATCAATATATTTACGAGCTTTCAGAGACCCTACCCGCTTGCATCAACAAGTACATGACGCACAAGTAGCTGCGTAAGAGAATTCCACCATGAAGTTGCGGCGTTGAACTTTCCGTATCCCGAGCAAAGTATCAATATACATGCAATAAAGAGAAAAAGTTTCTTGAGGTTCTGGATAAACTTAGTTGGATGAGCGTGGTTTGACCTTTATCCAACAATAAATAACCAATAACCCAAAAAAAGAATACAGAATGACGAATACCCACATAGGAAAGTCGTAATAGAGCAATTCACCCAGCCAATAGGCAAAAAAACTGCCGGGATAAGTTGCCTCACCGGCCTGGGCTCGGAAGTGATTTTCCAAAATGGTTAAGGGGCAGAGCTGGCCTAACCAGGCTTGCAGGACGACAAAACAGATGGCGATTAAATGGGCATAGCGAAACCAGGGATTTCGAATCCACTGCCAGTTCCTAAATCCACCAATAATAATTAGCAGTAGGCCGATAACAATGAAAGCCGCAATAGAGAAATGAATTAAAAGAACTAAATCAGCTAATAATTGATAGAACTGCTGATCATTCACTGCCTGCATATTGTTCATCTGTAACCGGATCAAACCATTTAGTGCTGCCATATAAACCGATAGCGATATGAACCATTTCGCCTTTTGGGCTGGCGCCATGCCAATGTTTTTCATCGGCATCAATGACGACAACATTGCCTGCCGGTACATTTTGTACAGGCTCACCCTGTTTTTGTAAACGGCATTCACCTGATTCAATGTATAACACCTGCAAACCCTGATGTGCATGCCAGTCGGTTCTGGCACCAGCTTCAAATTTAACACGGTAGAGTTCCATCGGATCACCATGCGCCCCTTCAAGGATTTTCGTCAGGTTAACCTTTCCAGTAAAATCTTTTCCGGGAACAATTCCCAACGGGGCTTCAACAATTCTCATGGTTTTTCGTCCTGTTTAAGTCTATAAATTAAGCGGTTCTCTCGGTGGTAAACAAACGCAGGGCAAATCCTATCAGGATGATTCCGCTAATCCGATTTAATATTGTTTGCACAGACTGTTTACGTCTTAGCCAACCCGACATTGAACCTGCCAGCATACCGATGCTGCCTATTAAAATAAATGTGATGATTGCAAATACGATTCCCAGCATAAGTAGAGTCTGAGTTGGATGCGTGTTGGTTGGTCCAATAAATTGCGGTAAAAAAGCAATATAGAAAACAATCACTTTGGGATTACACAAATTCGAAACCGAACCTTCAATGAATAATCGCCGCGAGGAAACGCGGCTGGATTGTGCGGTATCAATTTCAACTGGCGGGGAACGAAAAGTTTTTATTCCAAGATAAAATAAATAAACCGCACCAATCACTTTCATCACGGTAAAAAGTATTTCTGAGGTTTGCAATAATGCACCCAACCCGAACGCCACCAAAAAACTATGGATGATCAGGCTTGAAGTCACTCCTGTTATCGTCGCCATACCCGCCCTTTTACCCATTGCAATTGAGCGGGTAATCACTAACATGAAGTCCTGTCCTGGGGTGATGATCAACAGGATTGATGTGATCAGAAAAAAAATAATTTGCGAATCAGTCATCACTAAAATCTAATTATTATCCTGACGCTTAACTTTATCAGATTTGAAACAGATTTAATTCTGGCGATAAGATCATCAAATTCAACATCTGAGCAATTAATTACCATTATTACTAAGCTACTAACTTTTTGGCTTCTGAATTATTTTTCTTAAGTTCATTTCTCAGCGCATGCTTGATTATCCAACGGGTTTCAGCAGATGCACATTTGCTCCAACTTTTTAGTACTGCAAACGTATAGTCGTAATTTTCTTTGAGCAAATCGTTTAAATGATTCGCCACTGACTTACGCACAAAACTTGAAGTATCTGATTTCAAATTTTCCAAGATCTCTATAACTGGGCTTGGATCGTCACAAAATAAAGTTATTTTCTTAGCCCAGGGTAAACGTGGACGTAACCCTTCACTGGCTAAACGACGCAAATGAACATTTTTACTTTTTGACCAACGCTTCATCACGGTTAATGTCTTTTTGGGATATTGTTGAATATATGGCCGAATTGCATATTCACCGGTATTACGCTTGGTGATCTCTGCAATCATTTTGATCGATTGCTGAAAATGATCCAAGCCATACTTTTCTACATACAGCGCAATTGGCATCAACCAGTAATATTCCTTAAACATACCGGTTTCGTCTTTATTTTCAGGGCCGAGAATTTGCCCAAGAATATCGGTTGCCTGCAGGTAGTCATCTGGCAAATGTTGCTTTAGTGCATCAGTAATAGTCTCAACCCTGGCTTTCAATTCCTGCTCATCGACTTTTTTTGCAACCTGGTTAGTGAATACCCTGGATTTGAATTCTGGACAAATCGGTTTTATTTTTTTAGCCAGTAGTTGAGCCAATTCTTTGCCAAAGTAATATTTCAGTTGCACATGCTCAGCCATTTTTGCCTCCATCAATTGCACAGACTTGTTGGATTCTCTCTGCGGGAATACTCAATTGATAAATTAAGTAATCGGCAAATTCCAGATTGTAATTTTGTCTGTCAATCGCAAGCTTCATGCAATGTAGCCAGGCAATTTTTTCGCCTTCACCGATTGCAAGATGCGAATGTACACCCGGGATGCTAATCGACCCGTATTTTTCCTGATACAGCCTGGGACCACCCAACCAACCCGACAAAAAGCAGGACAGTTTATCAATCGACGAGCTAAGATTTTCCGGGTGCATCGTTCTAATGATTTGCGCTTCTGGTAATTCGTCCATTAATTGGTAAAAATCTTTGACTAGTTGGTTAATTCCCTCTATGCCTCCTGCTGCCTGAAAAGAATTATCTGCTTTACCAAATGGTTTTTTCATAGACCAGCCTGTCTACAATCTATCGGAAACATGCTGATACGATTCAAAGTTTGTTTCGTGCCAGTGGTTCAATGGCCCCTTTTTCCTGATCGCCCACATAAATACCAAAAGCATCTCTGTTCCTCTCACTGATGTAACGCTTTAGCATCATCTGGGTGAGTTCATCAGGAATTTTCTCCAACGGAATATCATTGAATGCGTAAAAGGTACCAGAATTTATTTCACTTATTTCTTCTGTGAGCATGCGGTAAATAATCGACAATATATTGGTCTTACTATTCTCAAATACGGCAAATAAATAATAGGCATTAGTAAGCAAGCCCAAGCTTTTCAATTTGCCCAGCAAGCTATCTTCATCTTGCTCATTACCCAGCCTGGGAGCGTGTGGCAAATGTAAGCCCTCTTCATCTTCAAGCAGGAGAATCTCTCCTTTTCTTTCGACAATTACACCTACTGAGGTTTTTTGATCAGGGTTTTCCATTGCCACCGCAGCTTCCTGTTCAAGTGCAAATCGGACATAGTTACCACGCAAATAACCTAAAGGCGATGTGTTAGTGTTACCAAAAGCAATGACCTCACCGATGAATATCATGTGGTCACCCGCATCCACGACTTCATGCATATTGCAGTCAAGCCAGGCCGCAACATTGTTAATGATGGGACTTCCGGTTGCTTCTTTTCGCCAATCAATTTCAGCATAACGATCTGCAATTGGACTGGCAAAAATACCCGATATATCTTGCTGATTCTCGGCAAGAATATTGATGGCAAAAGAACAGCTATTAGCAAAACTGTCACAAAGACCAGAGGCTTTAGCTAGACAGACCAGAACCAACGGTGGATCGAGCGAAACCGAAGTGAACGAATTTGCCGTAAATCCCAATGGGTGGTTTTGATCATTGACAGTTGTCACTACCGTCACTCCGGTCAAAAAAGAACCCAGGGCCTGTCTGAATTCACCAATGTCTATTTTTATTTCATTCATTAAGTTTTCCAACTTGAAGATTACTCCAGGTTGCAATGGATTTTAATTCTGCCCTCAAGACTCAACCTGAATAAGCACCAAGCGTACACAGCATGAATAACGGATGTCAATCAGATCATGGTAAACTTTTCAGCAAGTCAAATGACTATTAAATCGCATAGCCAAAGATATTACTATGAATATGATTCGTTCGATTGCCTTATCTATTTTCACACTTATTGTTTTCACCTTAAGTTCGCACATTTATGCTGCTGAGCCGGTCAGTAAAAGCACTTTCGGCAGTGTCGCTATTGATGGGCACGACACATTTGCCTATCACAGTAAACAGGCTATGACAGATCACAAAGCTACTGAGGGATCGAAAAAATATATCGTCGATTACAAAGGCGCCAAATGGCGATTTGCCAGCCAGGAAAATGCCGATGCATTCAAAGCTGATCCTGAAAAATATTCACCGGCTTATAATGGCCATTGCGCTAATGCCTTGAGCCTTGGAGAAGGACTAGTGAAGACTGATGGTACACATTGGGAAATCTTTGCTGATCAACTCTATTTATTTTATGCTGCCCGTGGCCGTGATCGCTGGCTGGATGGTAATTTTGAATCCTATAAAGCCGATGCTGATAAAGCCTGGCAGCAAATTATTAAGAATTAATTTCAAAACTAAAAAATCTGACTTTCCTCACTTTGGTCAAACGGCTAATTTGAATCGATTCTAGCTAAAACTTCTAGTTGCTCTGTTAACTTCAATGTCGTCATACCGGCGAAGGCCGGTATCCAGAAAAACATTTTACAAACTGGATTGCTTCGCTCCACTCGCAATGACACCGGGCAGGATTAAAAGCCAAGATACAGACAGAGAAACCGATTTGCTGTCAAAATGGTTGTTTGTATCTACAGTTAATCATCGCAAAATGCACTACAAATCTTTTCTGGCTAAAATAGTGTACACAGGTACGCTATGTCATTAAATCATTTCACAGAAATTTGGGATCTATATACCCTTGAGTCCAAGCGGTTTGAGCTCTATCAAGCACGGTTAAATCATTTGCGTAAACAGATGGAGAAAAAAGACGTTCCCGCTTTGCTCTTGGTTGATCCCAACGATATTTTTTATGCTTGCGGGGCAAGTAATATGCAGCTCTTTACTCAGCGCACCCCCTCTCGCTATCTGCTAATTCTTGAGGATGGTCCAACTATCTTGTATGAATACGTCGGTTGTGAACACCTGGCTAAAAATTTGCCTACAGTGGATGAAATTCGCCATGCGGAAGGATTATGTATGAAAAGCTCAGGCGGTTATGTAACCGAAGCAAGCAAACGTTTTGCTGCTGAAATGAACGCCACTATCAAAGCACATAATTCATCCATTAACACTGTGGCTATAGATCGATTCCCTTATGCAGCCGTCGATGCATTACGTGCTGAAGGTTTAACAATTACTGACGCTGAAGAAGTATTATTGCCAGCCCGTGCAATCAAATTGCCAATTGAGTTACCTTATATTCGTGAGGCGATGAAGCGTGTTGAAGTTGGCGTTAACAGGCTGGAGGAATCGGCCGAACCTGATAAAACCGAAGTTGAAACCTGGGCGGAATTTCATTACGACTTGATGGCAAAACAAGGTCAATACATTAGCACGCGCTTATTCCAAAGCGGCCCAAATACGTTTCCGTATTTTCAGGAAGCCGGTTCCAGAGCACTGCAAAAAGGTGACTTATTGTGCCTGGATACGGACGCCTGTGCTTTTGAAAATTACTGTGTGGATTTTTCACGCACGTTTTTATGTGGTGATGGACATGCAAGTGCCGATCAGCGTTATTTATATGCGCAGGCTCGCGAACAACTTGAAACGAATGCGGATTTATTAACACCCTGGATGGAATTTCGGGAACTGGCAGAAAAAGCCTGGAAGATTCCAGAGCAACACCAGCAAAGCCGCTATTACTGTATCGGCCACGGCCTGGGGATGTCAGGCGAGTTTCCGAATATTCCTCATTACAATGCAGATGTCGATTATCCACTTGCCGGCCATATAGAGCCAGGCATGATCATTTGTCTGGAAAGTTATGTCGGTTGGGACAAATCCAATGAAGGTGTAAAACTCGAGGACCAGTTTTTAATCTTAGAAGATCGGGTTGAACGAATGTCTTTGTATCACTTTGATGATCGATTAAGTTAGTCTTTCTTGACATTCAGAATTTGTCAGTCCGGTTATCCCCTCTAAATCTCGGATTCCTAGAAATTTAAATTCCCGGGGTTGATATCTGGTGATAGTTTGTTATTATATATTTGAATGATCATTCAAATATTATATGGGTCGTCCGAGCACTAAATCTAAACAAGAGATTCTTGATATCTGCCGTGATGTTTTTTGGTGCCGCGGTTATGGACAAACCTCGATGAAACACATCATCGACGCAACGGGATTAAAGCCGGGGAGCCTTTATCATTTTTTTAAAAACAAGGATGATCTTTTCGCTCAAGTAATTGATCGATATTTTGAGACAGTTATCTATCCACGCTGCGATGAGTTTTTAAAAACAGACAAGGGTAATCCAAAACAAAACATTAAAAATCTTTTTGCTTCAATTATGCAAATTGAAAGAAACCAACGTTTTGGCTGCCTGATGATCAACACATCGGTTGAAGTTCTACATAACCCCTATGTACAGAAAAAATTGGATGAAATGTTTGATGTTATGGAAAAAGGTTTTTTACATCAGATTAGTCGCCTACCGACACACAGAAACACGTCACTGCAAAATCGAAAAAAACTCGCCGTGCAACTGGTTATTGTGAATCAGGGTTTCTGGAGTCTGGTACGCCTAGGTAGCAGTGATGCAAAACTTAAAAAATATATCGACAGCATTAGTTATGTAATCAATTAATTATCAATGACGAGGAAAATTATGGAACTAGCAAAAGAGAATTGGGAAAAGTACGTTAATGCATGGTCTGAAACTGATCGTGTAAAACGCAACGAGGTTTTTAATCAAATCATGGATGCAGATAGTACCTACGTTGATCCAATGACCGAGCAACCACTTGCTGGGCATGATGCACTCAATGCCTACATAGAACAAACACAAGGAATGTTTCCGGGTGTTCATTTCAAAATAAAGCAAGTCATTTTTCACCATGGCGTAAGTCTTGCAGATTGGGACATGTGTGATGGCGACAACAATATCATTGCCCCTGGTAACTCTTACATTGAATACAACAGCAATGGAAAATTGACGCGTGAAGTTGGTTTTTTTGAAATGCCGGAACAGTAAATATACTTTAAACACGCAACACAGATGTCAAGAAAAGATGAAATAGTTAAAATTCCTCCGACAATGGTTAAATTCTTTGGCGGAGAAGGAGAGATGGTTAAACCAAGTCCTGACTCTGTAGCCGCTCTAGTCAAAAAAATTCCTCGCGGGAAGTTAGCGACACTCAACTTGTTACGTGACAAACTCGCTCGTCAAAACAAAGTTCATTCGGCTTGTCCAATGGCAACGAAAAAGGCATTAATTTTAGCAGCATCCGAAATGCCTCGATTATGTTACTGGCGAGTAATCAATAATGATGGAAGCTTGATTAATAACACAGCTGACGGCATCAAAGAGCAAACTCAACATTTAGTCAGAGAAGGTTTTTCACTAGATAAAACCAAGAAAAAAACACAAGTAATCAATTTTGAAAATAATCTTGTAACGTTGCGCTAAGTGGATTGGCTTTTAGCGAATTATGCAAATCAAACGTGTTGGCCACCGTTGATGTGAATCTCTGCACCAGTGACGTAACTCGATTGTGGCGAACAAAGCACATAGATCATCGAAGCGATTTCCTCTGGTCGACCTAACCTTTTCAGCGGGATTTGTTCAACCAGCTTTTCTGTGCCCGGTGAAAGAATGCTGGTGTCAATTTCTCCAGGGGCAATTGAATTAACCCGAATTCCATAAGGACCGAAATCGGACGCCATTTCACGGGTTAACGCGGCAAGAGCTGCCTTGGATGTCGCATAAGCCGCACCGGCAAACGGATGCACGCGTGTATCGGCAATGGAAGTGACATTAATAATCGAACCCTCACCTTGTTTTAAGTCATCAATCAAGCCTCTGGCCAACATAATCGGCGCAAAAAAATTAACTTGATAAACGTGCTTCCAGGTATCGAAATCAGTCGTTAAAGTATTAAGCCGATCACCGCTTTGGGCCTTGGGTGAAATCCCGGCGTTATTAACTAAGGCATTTAACGCACGCCCATTAAGACGTTCCCGCATAACATCAATACCGCGGCGAATATCATCAGGATCGCTTAAATCGATTTGAATAT
>CBDCFC010000021.1:0-96617 GCA_965215945.1 Arenicellales bacterium
CAGTAAAACAAGAAGTATCTGTCAGACCAAAATCTCGACACTTGAGATGGTTTTAAACGACGTTTTAACTTTGAAGTCCATAAAAGATAACAATAAAAAGTTTTGAGAGACTTTCTCTCCACCGGGGCCGCGCTCCCTGTCCCTGAGCGCGGTCTTTTAATTTTTTTTAGGAAATTTACTAATAAAGTTGAGCCTTGTACGTCTAAGCTAAAAAAGGACAGATGATGAAAGCACTTTTGATAGCATTGAGCTTAACTTTGACAGTAAATGCCAAGATAAGTTTGGAAGGTATATATGATGAAATACAGCTTGGTGAACAAAAGGTCTCAATAGCAAAGGCAGAAGTTATCATCAATAAAATGCCCGGGATAGGAGGGAGTAAGCCATATATCATCGTCAGTTTAAAGTCAAAAGATAAGAAAAAAATTAGGGAGGAATACAAAGTGGAGGGGATTAGTTTTCCGGGATGTACCCGGAGGTTTAGCTCGGCAAAAGTTGAAAAGGTCGGGGACTCTTATGTTGTTCGAAACCTACCCGGCTGGGCAGGTAAAGGTGTTTTGGTTGTGCTTACGCTTAAAGATTCGAAAGGTAAAGTTCACCAGTTGAAAACTAATGCAGTAGAACAAACTGTTTTCTGAAAGTATTAGTTTTCCTCATCAAGTTCAGCAGTTTCAGGAATTTCTTCTTCTACCTTTTTCCTTTTCTGTCTTCGATGGGCATACCAAAATATTGTGGCAGGCAAAATAAGGTTGAGTAAAAGCGGATAATAAATGATCAGGTCAGTCCTTTTATTGATTAGCCCAAAACGCCCTTTTATTCTTATTGTAATTGGTTCAGAGACTAAAAGTTCAAGAAACTCAGAGTCAATAAGTCTAAGGACTGCAGTTTCATCGGGAATAAAATCAGTCATTTTTCCTGAAATATCAGACTTGCCATAGATGTAAATACTTTTTTGAGAGCATAAGACAAGGTCGGAATCTCCAATAGATATACGCGACAATATGGTCCAGCCGCAGAGGTTTAATAAGGCCGGAGTCAGAACACAGAGAGCTAGAAAGGCAGAGAAAATTTTAAGTTTCATTTTCTGTTTCTTCTATATTTTTCTTCTCTTTCTTATGTGCAAAGAAGATGATGCTAAGCGGAATTAAAAAGTTTAATAAAGAGCTATAGAAAAATTTGTAGGCTCCAAAAGATTTGTCATAATCAAATAAAGAAAAAGAATATGAATTGTGATGTTTGATGATGAAATAATCGAGGCGTTCTAAATCCAGAAGATGCCAATGTTTATAATCGCCGGTAATTTGACCATCGGAAAACTGTGAAGGAAAAACCGTTAAGAAAGTTTGCCCTGAGCCATCGCCAAAGAATAAAGTTTTTCCTCCAGCCCTGAAAGCCACTACACTATCCAGTTTAAAAGCACCTAAAATAAAGAATATAATTGTCAGGACTAAAAGGACGTACCCTAAAAATTTTATTTTCTTCACTTAAAGAGGTCATCAAGCTTCTTGATTAGATTATCTTTTTTGTTGATGGGCTCTTCTTTCTTTTCTTCTTTTTTAGGCTGCTCTTTCTTTTTCTCTTCTTTCTTCTTTTTACTGCCGCCGCCAAGGATTCCTTCAAGTAGACCGCGAACAGGGTCACTTTTTTCTTCCTTTTTCATATCATCTTTATTCTTGTCGCGGTTTCTGTTTAATTCTCGATCAAGTAAACCGCCGCCAACATTTAGAAGGTTATCCAGAACATTACCTTCTCCATTGAGTGTATTAACCAGTGAAGCCGCTTTTTTGAGTTCTTCCACCTTTTTAAATGAGAGGAATAAGTTTATGAGGTATTCAGATGAGGCAGTATTTAAACCTGTTAATTTATCCACATTGGATTTTGGTTTATTCTCTCCTTTAGCCATTTTGATAACTTTATTGAAGATATAATCCTCTTTCATAACAAATTTTTTCGTTGTTTCATCGTAAGGAAAGTCCCTCTGAAACTTCTGTAGAATATCGGTATTTTTGTTAATCAGTGAAGATGTTAATTTATTCGTGACCAGGGCATTCAGCCATTTACTACCGCCAAAGCCGACAGATGTATTTGACTTTATATCGTATGTATTGTCATTAAGGTTTATCGTACCTCTGGGGTTTAATAAGAGAGCGTTACCTTCCAGTCTGAATTGATTTATATTGACGATGCCGCCTTCAATTTTTAAATCGACCTGTCCTGTATTAAACTCCAGATTCTCCGGATCTACTCCCATGACATTGTCAGTAACCCAGCCTACAGCTGGAACTTTCGCATAGTTTTTAACTTTTAAGTCCTGAAGGAATAGTTTAATAGTAGAATTTAAGTTCTTGGTCATTTCTTCATTGTTTTTGCCGGACGTAGTCGCAGAAATTTGTTTGATAGTCATGCTGCCGGAAATTTCTTTATTGGTCCCTTTGTTAACGATGTCGTTGATCGGGCCAAGGTTGACTGGGCCGCTAGAAGAGACATTAACAGACATGGATTTATTTGGACCGTTGTGCATTCTCCCTGAAGCTTTTAATACACCTTCGCCAATCTGCAGAACCAGTTCTTTCAGGGTGTAAGTCTGATCGTTTATGAAAGCAGTTGACCTGATATTTTTAATTGACTGCTTATCAAAAAGAACTTCTTTCACAGAGGATTTTACAGTAAGCTTGATTGGGTTTTTCTTTTTGGCCTGAGGGGCTTTAGGTTGACTGCTTGGAGCAGTTTTCTCTTTGGGTGTTGAATTGGTACTTGCTGTGGTTTTTACAGGCTTATTTTCAGGTGGAGTATTGATGACTTCAACACTTTGTTTTTTCTCCTGCTGTTTGGCCAGTTTTAAGAGAGAATCCACATCGACAATGGAAGGAATGTCGATAACGATTTCAGAGTCATCTCTATTGAAGTTTAAATCGACTTGGCCATTGGCATTTATTTCTACTTCCTGTGAAAAAGATGGCTTGGTTTTTGAATGAAACTTAGCTACTTTTAGTAAACCGTTCTTATCAATTGACAGGTCCACATCAAGTGCCTGCGAAAGGGAAAATGGCTTGTATGCTGTTCCATCTATTCCTAAATCGTTAACACTAAGGTCGGCTTTAACAAAACCGGCCTGGCCTTCAGCATAGCTTATTTCTATGCCTTTGGATTTTGCATTTAAGTTATGCAGACCATACTGGGTCACTAATTCTGCAGGGAGTAAATGCTTTAAGCCCGGACTGACGTTTAAGTCTTTTACTTTGAGCTGAACGGCTTTGTCACCAGGTTTATAAGTGGCAGTAGAATCAAGCGTGAGAGCTTCATTGTTGTCTGTTTGCAGATTTAGCTTAAGACCTTTAACATCTATGAGTTTGTCTTTCTCCAGAAAGACATCAAGCGTAGTCGAGTGGCTGAGCCTGAATTTATTTTTAAATTGCTCTCCACCAAGTTCCAAACCATTGCTGAATAAAGAACCGGAGATACTTGTTTTATCACCCAGTATGTCAATTTTTAAGTCTTTTGAATCGAGGTTGATGTTATTTAAACCAAACTTTTTCTTGAAATCTGCCGGAATAAATTTGTCGAGACCGGATTGAACACGCAGGTCAGAAAATTGAACACTTAGAAGTTTAAGTTTGTCATTTTGCTTGGCAGACAGCTTTGCACTGAGAGCACGCTGGCCGTTGGTAATCAGATTAAGATCAAGGTTATCAACAGTGAGAGTTTTTGTTTCATCGAAAGTAACTTTGAAATTGGTAGTCTTACTTATTGTGGCCGGTGCAGGGAGCTTTGAACCTCCAAGAGCCAGATCTTTGACAAGTAAATTTCCATCAGCACTTATTCCGCCCTTACTGTAGAGGATGTTCAGCGAGTTAGAGCTTAGATTTATATTTTCTAAGCCCAGTTCATCAAGAGTTTGTTTAGGAACGAACTTTTTAACGTGGGGGTGAACCTTGAGATCACTGAGACTGATGTTTGCTTCTATTTTGTCTAGATTAATTAAGCCTGAAGCAGCTAAAGAAGTGAGTTCATTATTACCTTGTTTTACACTGAAGGTCATATCTTTCAGGTCAACTTTAGCGAGGTCACTTAGAGATAGCTTTGAGCTGGTTTTTATGTTTACATCCGAGATTATTTCATCATCTTTTTTTACGGCTATTTCGTTAAGAGAGAGATTTTTTAGATCAAGAGTCAATTCCTGACCGGAGTTTTTACTGATAAGCTGACACTCAGTTGAGATGAAGCCTCTTTCAAATGCTCCTCTTTCATCCTCACCCATGAAAGCTTTAATGAGGTTTAAATCAAAGTTATTCAGATTAATTGAAACTTTATCATCTGTTTTAGACTCAAGAGTTTTGTACCAGAGGTCATAAGTAATTGGAGAAGAAATGTTCACAGAAGCAAGCTTGTTTTGGCTGTCTTTTACTTCCAGGTTCAGATTTTTTAAGTGTAGGAAAAACTCATCATTATTGCTGTTTAGTTTGTAGCTTATTTTAGTCGTGAGCGGAACAATATTGCTTTTTCTGGCAATTTTAACCATTGGTAAAGAAGCAATTTCTAATTCACCGCTTAGGTCCAGATTATTATTTGGGTTTCCCTGAAACTTTCCGGAGTAGTTCACTTTTGTACTTCCAAAGCCAGCAACTGTGCCATTGCTGGCATCGGACAGTGCTTTTTGCCAGCGTCTAAAAGGTTTGCTTCCTGACAGAGGAATAAGTGCCAGGTCGAGAATGGTTGAATCCACATTTGTTACTGCCAGACTTAGATCAATATTTTCTTCTTCTACTGTTCCAGAAGCAGAAACTCCTGATTTATTTTCTGGATTTTCTATCTTGAAAGAGTTTAAAGTCGTTTTGCTGTCCTGAAGGCCGATATCCGCCAATATATTCAGGGACTTCAAAGGGAGTATAACTTTTTCATTGACGGCATTCAGCTCTGAGATTTGAACATCCAGACCCAAGAGCTCAGGCTTTAGATCCTGTGAAAGTTTTGCCTGGCCGCTAAGTTTGACGAGTCCTTGTTTAAGGTTGAAATTTTCTCCGGCTTTGCAGTTAATCGCAGTTTCTAGTTCGTATTTCAGCTCTTCGCCGTTCTTTACAGACGGAATTGAAAGAGAGAAATTATCCAGATTTATTTCTACTCTTTTTTCTTTTTTAGAATGGTCTATAAAAACATGAAGTTTCAGGTTCTTGAAATTGATATTGTTGATGTCCAGATTTGGCGGAGGTCCAGATGGCTCTTCCTCTTTTTTAGCTACTTTCTTTTTTGGTTTAGGCTTTGGCTTTTTAGCGGCTACTTCTTTTTTTTGTTTATCTTGTTTTTTCTTTTTAGCTTTCTTTTTTGGTTTAGGCTTTGGTTTATCCTCAATTTTTTCGACAACTTTTGAAAGTATATTGAGCTTGCCGTCGCGATTAACAATAACGTTTAACTCTGCATTTTCGATAGTAACTTCATCGACTTTAATGTTGCCGCCTATTATCGACATCAAGTCGTATGAGACCTTAACTTTTTCAGCTTTAAGGAATGGATCGTCACCCAGAGAAAAGTCACTTAACTCCAGGCTGGAGAAGGGGCTGAAATTGATACCTTCAGCACTAATTGGCTGATTGAGTTCGGCTTCAACACGTGAGAAGACCTGACCTCTCACAAAAGATGCAGAGCTGATGTAGAAGTAGGCTCCTATCAAAAGTAGGCAAAATATGCCAAATAAAATAGTAAGTACTTTTAACCAGCGCCTTTTTTTCTTTGGTGGAGCGCTTTCTTTATTTTCTAAATTCTCTTTAGATTCTTCCTCAGACATAGCAAAATATCCTTAATTTCAGTCCTGTAACACTATGTATCAAATTGAGCCCGATTTTCTCATAAGATCTTAAACATAGTGCCTCTTAATGGATTTTTCAGTGCCAATAACAGCTGCAGTTTATTTTCTTTGCTTAATAATTACGGATTGAGATGAATAAGTTTTGATTTTGATCTATGGTTGCAGATGAAAAAAATTTACCCCACAGAGTTAATTGACTTCCTGCAGTGCCGGCATATGGCCAGTCTAAAAAAGCAGGGAATTGCCGGTGAAGATATTTTCTCTGAAGAAGTAGAGTTATTGAGGAAAAAGGGACTTGAGCATGAAAAGGGTTTTCTTGAATCCCTTGAGGGTAATGTAGTCAAAATAGATCCAGACGCGCCATTGGAAGAACAAAAAAGACTTACTCTGGATGCTGTAGAGTCCGGTGCAGATTATGTTTATCAGGCCTATTTAGAAAGTGAAGACCGTGCCGGTTATCCGGACTTTTTAGAAAAAGTACCTCAGGAATCAAGTCTGGGTGACTATTCATATGCAATATTAGATGCAAAGCTGGCCAACAGGCCTACTCCTGCCAATGCAGTCCAGTTAATTCATTACTCAGAGATTCTCAAAGGTATACAGGGAACAGAAGTAGCAAAGCTGGAAATTGTTCACGGAGATAAGAGCAGAACAATAGTAGAGAAAGCATACTATTATGACTACTATGATGAGCTGACAAAAGAGTACGAGGCTTTCATAAACGGGAATGTACAAACTGAACCGTTTCCCATTTTGCACTGTAAACACTGCCGTTTTCAAAAACACTGCAAGAATTTCTGGGATGAAAATGATCATCTGGCCAGAATTAAAAATATAAAACAGTCGCAGGTGTCGTTTTTAAAAGAAATAAAAGTTCTGAACTGTAAATCTCTGGGAGAAACATCTTATAAGGATTCTTACTCTTTTCCCAGAAGTCAGTTTGAGCAGTTAAAGGGTCAGGCTCTTTCACAGCAAAAAGGGGAGATTATACTGCGTAATCGGACGGCTTTTATGGAGCTTCAGCAGCTGAAGTCAGGTGGTGTTATATTAAGCTTTTTTCATAATATTCAAAAAGAAAATGGCGCTGCCATCTTTTATGCCGGGCTTAAAACATTTCCCGGAGACAGGTTTGAAGAGATTTTTATCCACAGTAGAGAGTCGGAAAGAGAAGCCTTTCAACGCCTGATTAGCTTTATTGTTCGATACCTAAATCATCGACCTTCTTCAAGTCTTATCGTCTGGAATGCCGGCCTGATCAAAACTATTCATGATTTAAGCAACAGTCATAATATTTGCCATGAAGAGGTTGATAGCCTGATTTTTAATAAGAAACTTATTTCGCTTCAGACCTTAATTCAGAATGCAGTTTTTACTCCTAACGAAGATCTCAGCCTACAGTCTATGAACGGCCTGTTTTGCGAAGATGAAGAGTTTAAATCGAAATTAAACAAAAGTCCGCAGATTTTAAAAGAACTATTTAGTTCCGGTGGTGTCGAAAATGCCGAAGAACTAATAAGGGAAAGAGCTCAGACTGAATTATTAAGTATAGAGATGCTGGCTAAAAAATTTGCCGACTATGAGATTGATGACTTTCCGGTGAAACTTTCATTGAGGCATTAATAAGTTCTTAAGAATTGTCATTTTTGACATTTAGAGTATTTTCTCTAGCATACGAGTTACAGGAGTAAATAGTGCGAATAAGTATTTTTATACTGCTTTTTTTAGCCGGGGCGCAGGCTTTATTGTCTCAGGCTAAGCTATATAAGGCAGATAATGCTGACTGGTTTGTTATCGAAGGCACCAGCAGTGAAAGTTATCCTCTTAACGGTAGCTGGACTGCTAAAAAATTTAAAACACCGGTAATTGTTCCTGTTTATAAAGGTGAAACACCACAGCTTCAAAATTTTCAGATTCACCCCAAAGCTTTTCCAAATATGCTGGATATTGCCATTGGACCACCTGCTGAAGGTATTTACAGGCCCGATGAAAAAGAGTTAAGCCGTTTTGTAGAGTTCATTAATGAAAAGGCTTTTGAGACTGATAATAATATCGAGTACTATCTGCCGCTTGAAGGGCAGTGGGGACTATCTAAAGATTACACTAATGCAGATCATTTATTTCAATTTATTGCCGGTTCTGAAAACTGGATCGAAATAATATCCGGGAATCGTTTGCTGGCCAGTGGCAAAGGTACATTGGTGGCCAGCGGAAGTATATTTCCGGCTTCTGGAAATGCAGTCATTCGAGTCAGTGCTATCGATACAAATAATAAAGGCCTTATAGACGTTAAGATTTATGGAGTCTATGAGAAAATGTGTGTCGACCCTTTTCATAAGGCCCTCAAAGAAAAATGGTATTCAAGCGAAAAAAGTAAAACTTTAAAGTGGCTTTCTCCGGGAAATGCTGCTCATAAACAATCTCCATGGCTACCTGAGAATACTCCTGCACTTTATAAAAGGACCTATAAATGCCTTTCTGCAGCAGCTACAAAAAACATTCATTATTCAATTGCCGGCAACATTAGCCACCTTTGGATCAATGGTAAGCAAATTGATATGAATAACACCAGGATCCCAGACGGGACATTGAGCGTTGGAGACAATGAGATCATTTACTATACAGAATCATGTAATAAAGGGGCGGCTTTAAATCTGGAGTTCTTTTCTGTTAGGCCTTACTGGATTAAAACTACTGTAGATGCCAGTAAAGACTCTGTGATGACAGCCTTAATTCGCGGTGTTAATTCCAAGGTTTATATTAACGGTCAATACGCCGGGATGTTAAAGAAAGAAACCGATGATGAGTTTTTGGGATATGGCCTTTTTAAAGATGGTAAAAATGAAATAGCACTTTGCACTTTGCAAAACAATCCCAAAACATTTCTGGAATACATAAGTGTCGATAAAGTTGACAGTAAAAAGCCGCTTATTCTGCCATGGAAGAATAACTCAGTTGAT
Organism: Arenicellales bacterium; assembly: GCA_965215945.1. Lineage (GTDB taxonomy): Bacteria > Pseudomonadota > Gammaproteobacteria > Arenicellales > JAHEKD01 > JAHEKD01. The sequence goes on from CBDCFC010000021.1 coordinate 8,758, forward strand.
GTAAGCAGCCCAGGCCCCGGGGCATTGTCGACTTACGATGGATTTTACCTGCAGTGGAAGCCTGGAATAGGGGTTTTTACTAGTGAATTTAGCGGCAAGAGCCAAGAAGATATGGAGTTGATTTTCGATTCTGGCAAGCGCTTTCCTGACTGGCTTTTTAGAAAGCACCTTTTTGTTCCCCAAAGTATTACCTTGAATGGGAAGAAAATTAATAGAACCGGTAATTCATTCGTTTTACCAGCTTCTGAGATGAAAGACAAGAACACTCTTCAGTTTAACTTCGTTTATGGTGGTTTACCGGAGCCTATTTTATATACAAGTTCTGAGGCTAAGCCCAAAGGCTTTTTCCGTTATAAACAAACTGGCCGTTTTGGCCGTGAAAGACTTAAACCATCTGTTTATTTTGTGGGAGAAAAAATAAATTATATTCTCGATGTTGATTTCTCGATGTTTGATAAAGTCATTGCTGAGTTTGGAGAAACAAAAACTGAATTGACTTTAGACTCTAAACAGGAGCTAAGTTTAGAGCTGAAAAAAACAGGTAAGCAGGATCTAAAGTTCAAAGTTATGAGAAAAGGGAAGTCCATAACAATTCCCGGAGACTCTTTTCATGTTACAGAATATCCAAAGAATGCAGATGAATGGATAAGTAAGAACAAAACGGTTGCTGAAATAGTGATTAGTTCAGATGCATTTTATAATAGTGAAACAACGTTATTTCCTGAGTTTCATCAAAGAGAATGGATGCTTAGAGAGTTAAAAACAGATAGTAGCCATGTTGAATTTGGCCCTTTGAGCTCCTGGAATGATAAAGAGAAATTTTCTATTTTTGACTCCTTTCCCAATGGTATTCCAATTATGGAAAAGTTTGCTCGTAGAATGGAGGCCTATATGAAACTCCGTTCTCGCGGTTATCCGGTTTTATTTACCTTTGAGAAAAGTGTGAAAGCTGACAAGCTATGGACTTCAGCGGCGACTGTTTTTCAATATTTAAGATGGCTTGAGAATCAAAAAGTGAAAGTTGACTGGACTCTTGAAACTCTCGATGAGTATGTGAAAATCTATGTTGACGGAATGAAGGAAAAATCGAACCAATATATTAAATTCAGAGCCGCAAGTATCTCTGAAGTTATTAAAAAGCTCGCCTTAAATGCGGCTCCCGGCTCTTTGTTTAAGGAGGTTGAAAAATGAAGACAATCTTAGCTCTATTTTTCTTTATAGCCTTATCTGTACAAGCTGATATTATTAATGATTATAAGGGCAATAAAAAGGTTGTTGTTGTCTATGGCGAGAAAGCTCCTGATGAAGAGAAAAAAGCTGCTCAGGAAATATACAAGATTCTTGAGTTGGATGACACTGGAGATTTATTTGATCATATAATCACCGACACTTACGCTCTTAAACATCAATTCTTTTACTCTAAGTTTCATCTCATTATTGTTGGAACTTCAGAGAGCAATGTCCTTTTCAGAAATAACTCGGAGATTCAGCTGGCAAGCCCTGCAAAAAATAACTCGCCCATAAAGGTCTTACCTCAGTTAAATAAAAACAAAGATGTGTACTACAGTGCTCATTACGGATATTATCCTCAAACAAAAGGAATTGGTTTTATTCGCCGAATGTTAAACCCTTTGACCCTTCAGGCTTATAATCTTACTAAAGGTAAGTTTAACTCGAGTCCGTATACTGCGACGTATATCGGAGGGACTGACTCGGCCGGGGTAATAAAAGCCTATGTTAACTTTCTGGATATGAAAATGATGGAAGGTATTCTCCTGCCTGAAGAGTATCTCGCTGAGAAAAACAGTAGATTTAGGTTGAGTAAGAAAGCTGTAAATGAAGGCTTTTTAAACACTTTTAATCATGGCTTTTCTGTTAATCTTGGTCAGGATAAACTTACTTTCAAAGGATGGATGCTTGGAGCTACAGGTGATTATGCAGGCATCAAAAAGTTATCAGGAGTTTCCCCTGAACAGATCATACATTTGAAGTTCGCCGGTAAAACGCCTCAGTTAATGACCTTCGATGATCAGGTTAACACGGTTATGATGATTAATTATTCAAGCGCGGGGGATTCCCTGAAAGCCTTACAGGGAATTGATAAAAGTATGAAGCTGTCACTGAAGATTAAACCGGAAGAGTCTTTCACTGTTTACAGTTGCGTGAGCGGCCAGAAGCTTTGGCATATTATCAGAAAAGGCAAAACTCTGCTTATAGAAAACTTCTCAGAGCAATGGAAGGAACCATTTACTAAAAATGCTTCCGCTTTACTCAAATAACTCTATCTGCTTAAAATATTGATAATATTAGTTTTTTTGCGTTCTTGTGCCCACTGCAACGGTGTCTTTCCAAACTTATCTTTGGCCTTTAGGTCTGGTTTATAGTTCATCAGCAGTTTAACGATATTTTCATCACCCATACGAACAGCTTCGTGAAGAATGGTTTCACCGTGAATATTTTTTACATTCGGATTAGCTCCTTTTTCAAGAAGTAGGGTGATTATCTTTAATTCTTTAACATCTGCCTGAATTGCTGACTTTAAAACCGTATCTCCGTAGGCATTTGCTACGTTAACATCGGCTCCCTTATCAATGAGGAGAGCAGTCATGCCATAGTTTTTACTTTTAACTGATTCAAAAACCGGAGTTTCTCCATTCTTTGCTTTATGGTTTACTTTTGCTCCTTTTTCGATCATTTGCAGAGCATTCTTTTCGTGTCCCCAATAAGCAACTTCATGTAAGGCTGTGCGGCCTTTGGCATCTGGAGTGTTGATATCTATCACTTTGATGAAGCGGTCCAGCATGGACTTTTCATTGAGCCAGAAGGCCATCATATGAAGAAGTGATCTACCGTCTTTGTCGACTGCTCTGAGGTCGGCTCCGCTAAGAATAAGTGTTTCAGCAGCTTCTCTTTTCCTATGTCTGAGTGCACGGACTATTGGAGTAACGCCATTGACATCCTTTGAGTTTACGCCTGCACCTTTTTCTAGAAGCAGCTTTATAGCGTGAGCTTTACCGTTTGTTGCGGCGGCGTGGATATACGTTTCTTTTTTCTTGTTGGCAAACTTTCCGCTTTTAACTTTACTGATGAGGACAGTCTCAAGCATTTGATTGGAGTTTAAGCCGAGCAGAGCCATCATTAAAGGATCGTTCCCGTCATTATTTAAGACCTTTTCCTGAACCTTTGCCTGCATAAGCTTTTGGACAAAAATTAAATTCTGGTATTTACAAGCTATATGAATAGGTCTGTTGTTATTGACATCGACCGCTTCTAAATTGGCTTTGGGCAGCATCATTTCGAAGGTGTCTTCCAGACAAAATACGGCCGCTTTATGGACTGAAGTTTCACCTTTTTTATTTGCTATATTGACATCTGCGCCATTGTTGAGGAGATATTCTATAGTTTCTACATTCCGGCTGTAGGCGGCATGGTGCAATGGAGTATCGCCATTTTTATCCTGAGCATTGATTTTAGCACCGGCCTCTACCAGTTTTTCAACCAGCTCTTCTCTATTGCGCATAGCTGCATGGTGAAGTGGAGTCATCCCTTTTGAATCAACAGCAAATACTTGTGCCGGTTCAGCAGCTAAAGCTCTTAATACGCGGTCCGTTTTATCCCTTTTAATATTATCAGCCAAGCCGTCTTTCATGGCGACTTCGTTTTTTGGAGGCCCTAGACGGGGGATGTCCGGAGAACTGCAGGACCAGCAGAAAAAAGGTATAAGGATGAGAAGAATTTTATTCAAAAGAAACTCCAACTATAAAATATAAAACATTGCTTCCGTATGACTGAAAAGAGTACAATAATACAGGTTCACTTTTTTGCGCTCAATGAATTCTGTTAATAAGATAAAAAGGTGTGTATCATGAAAATATCTAAAATTATTTTAGCGGTGTGTTTATTATCAACTTCTGTCTTTGGTGTTGATAAAGTTCTAAAGTCTTTACCCATCCGGACTTCTCTGGTCGCAAAATTTAATCTTGAAGACATTAAGAAAATTAAATTCATCAAAAATTACCTCGAAGATACCAACAATATAAAGGTAGCTGAATTTCGATCGGCCATTTTGGGTTACACCGGACTGGATGTTATGAAAGTTAAGGAACTATGGGTCGTTACAGGTACTGATAATGAGTTAATGTTCATCGCTAGAGGCGGCTTTAGTACTATTCCGGTTGAGCAGTCACTGAGAAAGGTAAATAAGTATGGCGATTTGAAGATCCCGGGAGTTCACTTTGCCAGCATGTTCGACGATGAAAGCAAACCGGGTAAGAAAAACCTCATTGCTATTCTAAATGACTCAACTGTCATTTTAGGAGATCCAAAATTCGGACAGAAATATCTGGATGTCTATACAGGCAAGAAAACAGGAATCACTTCCAAAGAACTGAAGATTGTAGAAAAACTTGAGAAGTCTAAAAATCTGGTTCATGCCAAATCCATCAATCTCTATATTCCTCCAAAAGAAATGAATAATCCTATTTTAAGTAATATTAAATCGGCTGACCTGGTGGTGGATCAGAATAGTAAATATCTGACTGCCAGACTGGATACAGAAGCTAAGGATGTTTCGAGTTTAAATGGAATATCTTTAATCTTAAACGGCGTTTTAAAGGAAGCAAGAAGTAAAAATGACCCTAATCAGAATCCAATAATCAAAGAAGGTTTGAAGCACGCTAAAATTCGTAAAGGGTCAAGAGGCCTGAATATGGATACAAAGTTTTCCCTAAGTGCTCTAGAGCTGATGCTTGGCGATCAACTGGATGGTCTTGAAGCTATTTTTGAGTAGAACTCAGCTTTAGTCCGCTAAAGTTGTTAATAACACCGCCGAAGGCAGAAGTCAGTGAGTTATTCATGTCTTTTAACAGCGGTGGTTCTTTTTCAAGCTGGCAGAAATCAATAAACTTTTCTGTATTGTGAACGACTATACTTATGTAATCGACCTGTTGTTTAGATACATCGCGTAAATGATAAAGGCAGGTTTCCAGATACTTGGATGCGCTATTCATTAGCTTCTCCCATGTTTCCATGAAAACGAGTTCGATAAATACAGGTAGATCAAGGTCCAGAGCTATATAGAAGGGATGAATATCAATGCGAATCGAGTTAAATAATGAACCGGCTGTTCGCATTTGCAGGTAAGACCATTTCCAGCTAACGTACTTTTTATCCAGGGGTAAAATATCGCCGGGGTTTACAGCTTCATAAATATCATTCTCTTTCTGATTGGCTTGATTCTCAAGTCGGCAGATTTCTCTGACAAGGAGATTGCTAACGGATGCAGTTTCGTAGCCGAGGTTAAGGATTTTGTTGAGTACATTTGCTGCGTTTGCCTGAGTGTATGAAAAGCCAAGATTCTGAAATTCTTCAGCAATTTTTCTATTGAGAAAGTGGATGCTGGAATCCCGCATATGCTGAGAGAAATGGTCGGCAATTTCAGAGAACCCGTTATCCTGTAGAACTTTAACCACCATAGCATGAAGTTGATCAAGATCTTCATCTGACTTTACTGTAAAGCTGTTTTGAGACATATAGTTTTGAAGAGCGATTAGTATGTCATCAGCCATCCATTTATTGTCAATTCCATTGGCTTTAAAGCTGGCGCTTAGCTGATCGTGTAGTTTATCAATATCAAAGGGGAAAGCAGCAGGTCCGTTTGAATTGAGCAGTATGCGGTTCGGAGATGCCGGAATCATTGGTTGTAGAGGTCCTTGATTTCTTTAATGAACTCGGCGGCATCTTTAAAATTCCTGTAAACAGAGGCAAAGCGAACGTATGCCACCTCATCGATGGCTTTTAAGTTTTCCATAACCAGTTCACCAATTTCCTTTGAAGGAACTTCCCGGTCAAAGTTTTTCTCAAGGCTCTTTTTTATGTTTGTCATTGCCTGATCCAGCTGAGAACTGGAAACTGGTCTTTTTCTGCAGGCGACTTCTAGGCCATTGCGAATTTTCTGAATGTTGAGGTCTTCGCGCCTTCCATCGGATTTAATGACTAAAAAATCCGTACGTATTAGTTCTTCCTGTGTACTGAAGCGTAAACCACAGGCAGTGCACTCTCGTCTTCTGCGAACGATATCTTTGTTCTTAGAAACTCTTGTTTCCAGAACTTTGTCTTCAGTGCAGCCACATTCAGGACAGAGCATTAATTACCTCAAATAAAATTTTCTGAATATATCACCGCATTGACAAAAATTGAGCAGGAAAAATTAAAAGAAAGTAAATTAATCTTCTTCGTTAATAAGAAGTTCGGGAATGAGCATTCCCTGACCGTTGGGTCCGGATACTTTTTTGAGCTGATATTCTGTGCCGCACTGGTCGCATTTAAGTTTTTCCGACTTGTCGTCCACAACAAGGTTGGAAGATCCTTTGCATTTTGGACAGCACAATATTTCCAGAAGTTGGGTGTTAATTTTCAAAGTTGCTTTTGCCTTAGTAAAAAAACCAATTAATTTCCTAACCTGTATCTCTCTAATAAATAATTGCAAACAAGCATCTGACAGGATTATTGTAATTATGGGTTATTTGGGTGAAACAAAGCTATTTAAGGAATCTGCGGCGTTTACTTCTTACCTTAGAGAATTATATTTGCGTCGTTTTAAGGAAGAGCATGGCTATAAAAGTAACAGAAAAGAAATTTTATAAGTACCTTTATCTGCGTTTGATTCGGCAGAGAGGCTCGGCTTCCAGCCTTGCTTTGAGTGTAGGAATTGGAATTTTCTGTGGTTTTGTTATTCCATTATTTCAGATGCTGCTGGCAGTATTTATGGCCTGGGTACTAAAAACAAATAAAATTGTTGCTGTTGCCTGCACCTGGGTTTCAAACCCTTTAACATATGCGATTATTTTCCCAATCAACGTTTATATTGGCGGCTTTTTCATAAAGTCAGACTTTGATGCTGAGAAACTTAAAGAGTTTAGTTTGTCCACTTTATTTACTGATTTTCAAAAAGTGTTGTATTTCTTTATAAGTGACGGCATGTTAATGTTCATGATTGGCGGAGCAATCGTAGGCGGAGTTATCGCAACTTTGTCTTATTGTGTTGTGTATTTTATAATTAAGAAGCATAGAGAAGAGAAAAAGGAGCGTTTCTTCAAACGTCGTAAGGCATTAGAAGAAAAAACGGGTATTTCGGGTTGATTCTATGAAGTATTTTGAACCCAATCCTTTGCCGGAGCCAAAGAATTCACTCCAGTCTTTGGGAAGGTGGATTCTGGAATGTACCAGAGGTGCCGGCATTGCATTGTGTATTAGTTTAGAAGCTTTATTCAGTATATTTAAGCTTCACAGGAGAAGAGCGGAGTTTGGCCGGCAGTTGATGAATGCCGGTGTGAAGTGCTTCCTTGTAACATCCATTGTTGCCTTTTTTACAGGCATGATTCTTGCCTTGCAAACTGGTTTGGCCTTGAGTGACTGGAACCAGGAAAAAATGGTGGGTAATATTGTTGTTCAGACGATGTGCCGTGAAATGGGGCCTTTTATGACTGCATTGATCCTGGCCGCGGCAATTGGTTCAGCCTATGCAGCTGAAATAGGAACAATGAAGGTTTCTGAAGAGATTTCCGCACTTGAGTTGATGTCCATAAATCCGATTGAATTTTTAGTTATGCCGCGCCTTCTGGCTTTGATTATCATGTGCCCAGTCCTAACAATTTACACAGATATTCTGGGAACGCTTGGCGGTATGCTTGTCTCTGAGACTCAGTTAAATGTTTATCATAAGGTTTACTACAGGATTGCTATTGAATCCCTAACAAATAAAGAAATCTATGTCGGTCTTTTTAAAGCACTTATATTTGGCTTTGTAATCGGTACAGTCAGCAGTTATAAAGGCTTTTCAACTCAAAATGGAGCTGTTGGTGTCGGCAATGCGGCTAGAACAACAGTGGTAACTTCCTTCCTTTATATCCTTATACTTGGTTATTTCATGACGAGGATATTTTACTGATGCTTACTTTTGATAATGTAAAAAAACATTTTGGCGGTCACGAAGTACTCAAAGGAGTCAGCTTCGATGTCGAGGACGGTGAAACATTAGTGATTGTAGGGCCTTCAGGCACTGGTAAAAGTGTTTCTCTTAAACATATGGTTGGTCTTTTGAAGCCAAGCAGCGGTGACATACTTTTCGAAGGGAAAAGCATTTTAGGTTTAAGAGGCAAGGAGTTAGCTGAACACAGGCGTAATTTTGGAATGCTGTTTCAGTCCGGTGCTTTACTGGCCTGGTTGACAGTTGAGCAAAATATAGCACTGCCACTTATTGAACAGAGAAAGCTTTCCATTAAAGAAATTGAGAAGAAAGTTCAGCACAGCATTGAGCTTCTCGGCCTTGAAGGATCAGAAACAAAAAGACCATCTGAAATTTCCGGAGGTATGAAAAAAAGAGTAGGTTTGGCCAGAGCAATAGTTATGGAACCCAAAGTTATTCTTTATGATGAGCCTACTTCCGGCCTTGATCCAGTTATGTCCAGACATATTGATAAGATGATTCAGGACATGCAGGAGGAGTTTGGTATTACTTCGATAGTAGTAACACATGACTTACACAGCGCATTTAGCATAGGTGATAGAGTTGCCATGCTTAACAAAGGCAAAATAGTTGAAATTGGCACCCCTGAAGAGTTTGTTAAATCAGAGGATCCATTTGTTCAGGAATTTATTAAAGCACAGTTTTCTGCAGGACATATAGAAGGGATTAAATTATGAGTGTTAAAGAACCCGCATCAAGATTGATAAAAACAGAAATGATAGTCGGCTTGTTTTTTATAGTCGCAATTGTAGTTCTCGGTTATTTTACGATTATCCTCAACCCGGAAGCTAATCTGGATAAAAAGTACGAAAGAACTGTTCAGTTTAACGAAAATACCGGCAATCTCAAAGAAGGTGCCACGGTTAGAATCAAAGGCGTGGATGTAGGTCGTGTATTAAAAGTTACTATGAGTGAAGATTATCAGTCCGTTTTGGTTACTCTAAGCTTTAAAACAAAACCTAAGATCTACAAAGACTACAAAGTTAAAGTAATAGTTTCTTCTTTGCTTGGTGGTGAATATCTGGATATAAATATCGGTACAGTTGCAGCAGGTGAGCTCGATGAAAGTACCATTCTTAAAGGGCAAGCACCAAGAGATCTAATGGGAGATGCAGCTGAAGTTGTTTATGAAGTTCGCAACAGCCTGGAAAAGGACAAGCTAATGGATCGATTGGCAACTATTCTTAAAAACCTGGAAAAGTCATCAAACCAGATGACTAAAGTTTTTGATCATATCAGTGAAGGTAAAGGAACACTTGGTAAATTAATTTATGATGAAGGAGTTCTTACTAAAATCGAAGAAGCCCTTGCCCCATTTAAGCAGGCAGGTTTGAGCGTAGAAAAAGCTGGAGACAAAGTAGGATCAGCAGCAGATGAACTTAAAAAGTTTGGTACTAGCCTAAATGGTGTTCTTGATGAAGCTAAAACTGGTAAAGGTCTTCTAGGTAAGATTCTCTATGACGAAAAAGCCTGGGGAGAATTTGAAAAATCTATCGCCAATCTTAAATCATTCAGTGAAAAACTTAATAGTAACGATAGTACAGTTGGGAAAATCCTTTCAGATAAAGGCGCTCTTTATAAAGACTTCCAGAAGTTTGTTGCTGACTTAAAAGAAATCTCAGAAAAAATCAATAAAGGCGAAGGCACCATTGCCAAGCTTATTAATGACGACGAAGCCTACAACGATCTTAAGGCTATCTTGAAAGATGGTAAGAAGACTTTAAATGAAGTTCAGCACGCCGTACAGGACTTCCGTGAGCAGGCTCCAATTTCAACATTCGGCGGTATAATCTTCGGAACTCTCTAATGTATGGTGGTATAATTACCAGAGAAGGGAAAATTTTATCAAATAAGGGCACAAATAACGGTTACAAACTTGTCATGGAGTCGGATGTTTCGTCTCTGGTAAAGGAAGGCGATTCAGTTGGCATCAACGGAGTCTGCCTGACTGTAACTGAATTTGACGAAAAAACTGTGGCTTTTGATGTCTGGCCTGAAACTCTGAAGCGAACAACCCTCCCGGACCTCAAAGAAGGTGATATTGTACACGTTGATCTACCATTAAAGCATGGAGAGTTTATCGGCGGTCACAATATACTTGGTCATGTGGACTATATAGCTTCTACGGTAGAAATAACCGAAGTTGAAGGATCAGATCAGGTAAAAATATGGTTTGACCTACCAGCAGCTTTTCGTGACTTAATTCCGGTAAGAGGCTCAGTCGCAGTTGACGGAGTAAGTTTAACTATTACAGATAGAAGAAAAGATGCGTTTTCAGTATCTCTTATACCTGAAACACTTGAGAGAACGCACTTAGGAAAATTAACATTAGGTGACAAAGTGAATATTGAAGTAGATTTTAACTCTCGTCATATCCAGGACAGCAGCGGAATACTTTCTTTAAACATACCGGATGAATTCAGAGCTGAGAAGTCAGATCAAATTGGCTGGGCCTATGAAACCCTTAAAAAGGGCGGTGCAGTTGTGATCGTTGATGAAAATGGAGATGCAACTGAATGTGCCATTGTAGCTTCTACAGAAAAGCTATCAGCAGAAGTTTTGACCTTTGCTATGGGAATGGCTCGTGGCGGATGCACATTAGCCGTTGATGGTTATATCGCAGAAAGACTGGCAATACCTGCACCGGTTATAAATAAAGAACTGGACGAAGAGGGACGCCGGTATTTGGTTCCTATTAACCATCTTGAAAATGAAGAAAATGATTTTACTGCGGCGGCAATGTTAAAGACAATCACTTTATTCAATGACTCATCCAAAGGTATTGGCGACTGGAAATGCCCCGGTAATGTAAGCTCAGTCCAAGTATATAATGATGAAGTGAACAGACGTCATGGAGTTTTAGAAGCTTCAATAAAAGTTATGAGAGAGTCTGGTCTAAACCCTTCAGCTCTGTGTTTAACTTTATTAGCTGCCGATGGTACGCGTTTTAATGCCGAACAGGCGGATGCTTTTGCGGCCCGTTTTGAACTGCCTCTTATAAAAATGTCCAACCTTTAAAACTTATTACTGACAGTTGCTGCAAAATTTAGTAGAATAATACTACTAAATTTGGAAACGTTAGGTGAATAACAAAGTTTTAATAGTAGATGACTCACCAGCAGATATTCTGCTTCTAAAGAGGTTAATGAAAGGCTCTCCATTTGAATTTGACTCTGTTGAATCAATTCAAGAGGCTGAGCTTTACTTTGAAAAAAATTTACCTGTAGCCATTATCCTAGACTATTTGCTGCCTGGCGGTGACTCCATGTCTATCATAGATAAGTACCATAATAATATGGCAATTATTTTGTTGACTGGGATGGAGGATCCTGAAATTGGCTTATCTGCTGTAAAAAGGGGGGCTCAGGACTTCCTTATTAAAGGTTCAATAAATAAAAACCTGTTGCAAAAATCACTCCAGTATTCATTGGAAAGGCAAACTCTGAAAAAAAGAGTCAATAGTGTTGAAAAAATGGCCACTTTGGGGCGTATGTCCAGCGGTATAGCACACGAAATGAATACCCCCATTCAGTATGTCAGTGATAACCTGTATTTTCTAGAAAAAGAGTTTTCTTCTATATTAAAGAATATGCAACAAATTCAAAGTCTTGTTGAGGCAGCCGATGATTGCAGTTTGAAAGCATCATTAAATAAACTCATCTCAGAAATCGATTTAAGCTTTTTAAGTACGGAGATTCCAGATGCTGTTAAACAGTCGGTAAATGGAATGGATAAAATTGCAAAGTTAGTCATGGCATTAAAAAACTATGCAAGCAATGAAACTTCAGAAACGAAAAAGCTCGATATAAATAAAATAATAAGGCAGTCTGCAGAGAGTGTCAGTTCCAGGTTTAATGAGATTCTTCAAGTTAAATTTAATGCCGGTGAAAATTTAAAAAGCTTTCTTGCCGAGGAAAGGAATCTGCAACAGATTATTGATAATATTTTAGATAACTCGGTTTATGAGCTTAAAAAGCAGTTTAGTAAGACTCAAAGCAAGGGTATTATTGAAATAGAGTCAAAGCAGTTAGAGAATGCAATTGAAATACGTATTTCAGATAATGGTCCCGGAATATCTGAAGACGTTCAAAGTCATATATTTGATCCATTTTACACGACAAGGAGCTTTGACGGTTGCTTAGGTCAGGGTCTGGCAATTGTACACCGGATTGTTCATGAAGTTTTATTGGGAACTGTAACGGTCCATTCTAAAAACAGTGAGGGCTGTACCTTCATTGTGACGATACCTAACCAGCAACTTTAATTTTATTATCTATTCAACCTTCTCAAGGTTCATTGAAGTCATAGCTTCTTCTATATTTTTTGGGGTATTCAGTGCCCAGTCGTAGTCAATATAGTCATTAACTTGACCATGTAGCTCTTCTGGTGCATATGCTTCTATAAAGCCTTCAACTGAGTTATAAGGTTCAACTTCAAAATCTTTTTCAAACCAGTCCATTAGTTTAGTAACACTGACTGTTTCGGAGCTGAGTTGAATGTGTAAAGGGTTTTTAAGGGCATTCTTCGTAAGTCTTGTTAATTCTTCGTTTATACTCTGTTCTGTAAAGATCTTACGGTTCAGCCCTGGACAGGAAACAGAGGCACAATTAAGAGCGAAATGAATTTTTGCTTCCTTCATAGGGCGAAGAATTTTATGCTCTATGTGATCCAGGCTGTATTTAGCATTTCCAACCTGGTGATGTGTATTTTTCCAGCCAATTTCCTTCATGCTGGGAAGTGGATAATTAGAACAGACATCGACTATAGTGAAGAAGTTGTAGGCGTTGATCCAAAATGCGAGTTTAGCCTTTGTTTCTTCCGGAGCTTTAGCAGTTTTTAGATTTTGGATCTGTTCTTTTAGTAAAGATTGAAAAAGTTCATCGTTCATTAGTTTTTCATAGTCAAAAGCATTGTGTTGAAAGGGGCCATAAGTGCCTTTGTAAGAGTTTTGAACTATACCAATGTCGAGGATTTTTTGGAATGCACTCCAATCTGCTTCATTCAGTTTTTTAACTGTATGAGAAACTGGTTTTTTCCCTTTATCACATGAAAGCATGAAAATGATTAAAAGTCCTATCATATAGGTGCAAATCAGAGAAAGGGTTCTGCTTAAAGTGTTCTTCATTTAAGTCCGGCTTTCCAGTGGCTTTTTCCGTATGAAGGAACTTCGATACTCTGTTTATTATCTGGGTCACCTTTATCAAGAGTGGCAAATGCCAGAACATCCATTGGGCATTCAGTAATACAGGCAGAGCAGCGGACGCATTGAGCATCATTCATAGGCTTTCCCTGGCTGGCGTAGTTCATAACATCTATTCCCATATGGCAGACTTTGGTGCAGATATTACATGAGATACACTTCTTTTTTTCCGACACTATGCGGTAACGGGAAAACCTGGTATAAATATTCATGAGGGCAGCAAGAGGGCAGCCAAAACGACACCAGACTCTACCTCCCATAAAGAAGTAGACGCCAAGTCCAAGAACTCCGGCAAAAAATACATCTATGAGCAGTTTGTACCCGTATTCAAAGCTTTTACCTACAGCTGTGTTTTGGGCAAATAAAACAAGGATGCTGGTTATGACTGCGAATAATAAAATGAACTGTGCGATGTTCTCCATTTTTTTTGCTTTAGGTCCGTGCGGTGCTTTTGTTCTGTATTCATCACCTAAAGTTTCTGCCATACCTCCGCAGGAGCAGATCCACCCACAATAGATGCCTTTGCCCCAGTATTTGATCATCAACGGAAGAATGATAAAAGTCTGAACTAAAGGGAAATAAATCCAGAAGTCACTTTTACCAAATTCCCACATTGAAAGCGGCCAGAATAATATGAGTGAAAATGAGCTCCATTTACCGCTGGGAAAAACCTGTTGAATAAATGAGCTGTCTTTGCCAATGAGATTTTCCAGTGGCTGATAAAGGTGAAACGGCAGGAGAAACAAAAAGAAAACCTGAATGAAAACCAAAGTAAACATCTGATATTTTATATACCGGGTTTTTTTAACATAGACTCTCCGGGCCGCAAAAAGAGCCATCGTAGTACAGTATAAAAGCGAGTAACTGTAGGTTGTTCCTTCAACCCAGCCACTTTGGGACTCAGCCATAAAGTGATAATAAAAATAGGTGAAGGTAAAAAATAAAGCTGCTAGAATGAGGTAACTGTACTTAAGCAGCGGCCAGCCGACTTTGAAATACTTCTCTTTTTGCCTGAACATGAGAATGAGTGCAAAAGTACCGGAGAAAAAAAAAGCGACTGCACCTGTCCAGCCTAACAGGAAGTTTAAGGAAGAATACCAGTTTGAAAAACTAAGTCCGGCATTGAAAGGGGCTGTGAAAAAGGCCGCTATTTTCTCTGTAAAGCCCTCTGCTTTTTGCACGACATCAAGCGCCATACCGGATTTACCAAAATACAGCATGGAGAAAAAACTGATCATCGTTACCAGGAAAATGTGCCAGGAGAGGGATTTCTCCCCCTCCATTAAAATACCTGACCGGCGAAAGAACTGAAGCGGCAATTCTTTACCGGCCATGACGAACACTTGATCGTTATCTATCTCACGTTCGCCCTCCCTTGTGTTCAATACGACGCTTTTGGCGCGTATTTCTTTGATTGTGGATGTGAAGACGCTGTGAATTTTGCCTTCTTTTTGCCATGTGCTCACTTCCTCCGTATTTTTTTGTTTGGGTCTTGAAAACTGCTCGCCTCTATAGGAAATCGTTACAGAATTTCCTGTTTTGGCCAGTGCCACTGCAGTTTCCAAAGCTGTATCTCCGCCGCCAACAACCAGTATGTTCTGATCCTTGAATTCGCCAGGATCAAATAAGCGGTTGCTAACTTTACTCATCTCTTCTCCGGGGATGTTGAGTTTTCTGGCATTGCCGCTTTTTCCAATTGCCAGAATAACCCTCAAACTTCGAAGAGTTGAGTCTGCAGTTTTGACTTCCATCACTGCATTTTTGCGGGAAATTTTTTCGACAGGAGTGTCAGTCTGAATATTGAGTTCGAACTCTTCTATGGATTTTTTCAGGTCTGATAAGAGTGACTCTTTTGTTCCGTTTACGAGCTTCAATTCTGAACTGCTGTCGAAATCTTCAGGGTAACAGAGAATGGGCTTTCCCTTAGGAAAGTTTTTTATGGTATTAAAAGTGTCTGAACTTTCCAGAACTTTATAATTCAGCTTTCTCTTATGGCATTCTATGGCAGCAGAAATTCCGGCAGGGCCGGCGCCGATGATTAATATATCGTGGACATCGTTTTCTTTACCAATCTGGTCAGAAAAGCTTTTATCGTAACAAAACTGGCGAACCATTTTTGCACCACTTTCGGCAGCTGCTTTCAGGAGGGGAATTCCAGTGAGGTCACCGACTATATAACAGCCCTGGAGCGACGACTGCCCTTTGTCATCCAGCTGAGGGTAGCGTTCTACCTCTCCGGTGGGACAATCTTTTTGCAACCAGTTAAAATAGCTGTTCAATAAGCCCATGAATTAATTCTACAATTAGTTTTTTAGAATTTCTATTCCCCAGGGAAGTTAGTTGGTGTCAATTCATGAAAAAATAATGAATTTTTTAAATTTCCTTTATAAACATGACCTGCCTTTATAATGATAATCTCTTTTTCAACAGGTAAATTATTCACGCCTTATTGATTACTTAGTAACAACTTCTATTTTTAAGAGAATAAATTCAGGGTTTAAGATGAACACATTGTGTGTAGAATGCGGAGAGTCGGTTTCAATACAAGAAGAATCCTGCTCAAAATGCGGCACTAAGAACAATTTTTCCTATAAAGAAACAATGGTTCAGAACAGCGATGTAACCCTGTCTGCTGAAGAGACTCTGGCTCAAGCTGAAACTCAGCAGTCAAAAACCACCGTTCAAACTACTATTCCTCCATTATCACTAGAAGCTGATTTAATTGGAAAAACTATTGGCGGTGCCGTAGTTAAGGAAAAGATCGGTAAAGGGGGAATGGGGAGTGTTTACCTTGGGCATCACCTGACCCTTGATATCCCGGTGGCCATTAAGTTTTTAAAACCGGAGTATGCTAAAAGAAGTCCCGATGCAGTTGAGCGCTTTCTTAAAGAAGCCCGCGCCGTAGCGAAGCTGAGGCATCCAAATATAGTCAGTGTTTACAATGCCGGCTTTGAAGAAGGTTTCTACTATATGTCTATGGAATACATAGAGGGCAGGGACCTTTCTGAAGTACTGGAGTCTCCATTTCAATTAAGCTTAAAAGATGCGTTACGACTGACTTGCCAGGTGTGTGATGCACTTAATTATGCTCACAAAAATAATATCGTTCACAGAGACATAAAACCGGCAAATATTTTTATAGGAGAGGACGGCAGCGCCAAAGTTGGGGACCTGGGCCTGGCAAAAGATCTGGAGGATGATCAAAACATCACTCAGCCGATGCAGGCGATGGGAACTCCTTATTATATCTCTCCTGAACAGGCAACTGATGCAAAAGCCGTTGATCACAAATCAGATATTTATTCACTGGGCTGTACTTTTTACAGGCTGTTCTGTGGTAAGGTCCCATTCAAAGGAAACAGTAGTTTTGAGACAGTTAGTAAACATCTTTCTGAGCCTATTCCGGACCCACTTAAGGAAAATCCGGAACTGCCGGTAGCTGTGGCCAGAGTCATTCAGAGAATGATGGCAAAAAAGCCTGAGGAACGATTCAAAAGTTTAAATGAAGTCAGTGAAATATTAAGAAATGAACTGGATAGTATTTCCGACAGTAAAATTGGTTTTGCACCCAAAAAGCAGCTCGTCGAGAATGAAGAAGAGCCATCGATTCAGATTTCCCATAAAGGACTATATGCCATCATTGGTCTGCTTTTCAGTATCTTAATCATCGTAGTTCTTTTATTTACTCTTAAATCCAATAACTCTGACAATGAAAAAGATTCTGAAGTTAATTTAAAAAACCTCTCTCACATGGATGTCTACAACCTTGCGAAAAAGAATCTTGAAAGGGGCGATTACATAACAGCGAAGAAGCTGTTTAATGACTTTTTTGAACTGAACGAACACGCAATAGATGCTCATATAGACTACGGAGTAGTACTAAAGCAGTCTGAAGGTATTGAAGGAGCAAGAGAAGAATACCGAATCTGGAAACAAAAAAGTGAAAGTCCTTCAGTTCATTTGGGCCATGTCCTGCATTTAAGAGGTGAGGCTAGAGTAAAAGCCAAGGCTGAGTTCGAACAAAAATTTCCTGACTACGCACCTTATTATTACTACGCCAGCCTTGAGTGGATAAAGGATGTTGAAAGGCAGACATACGCAGAAAAAAGTGAGGAACTTAGGCTTCTTGAAAAGTTTCATGAGCTGGATTCAAAAGGTAAATTTCTTAAATTCTTTATGAACCGACAATATGTTGATGACTTTCGTGAAGATGCTGAGAGAAGGCGCAAAATCCTCCTGGAGTACGGAGATAAACTTAGAAACCCGGTTGAGTTGGCAGTAGGTTTTTCCTCGCCACCTCAAAACCCTTCAGTTATTATTGGTGAAGGTTCTAAAAATAGAAGTTTGGTAAATGTTCGCCTGAAAATGCACGATTACCCCAAAGTAAAGGAAGTTTTTTACAAATTACCTAAAATGAAGGATTTTAAGTCCTTGGGATTAAGTGTTGATCCAAGTAGGAGTCCAAGAGTTGATTTTAGTATCATTAGACCTGATGGAAATATTAACATTGAAGTCAAATATATAGATAAAAAAGGAATTGAGAACGGACCTTTCACTCTGGAGTTTAATCCTGTTGCGGCTGAAGTTGCAGCGTCTAAAAATTTTCTTAACAGTCTAAGAGATGGCCTGGTTTTATATAGAGACTTCAATAATAAGATATTATTCTACTTCACCACACTTTTATCAGCATCTAAAGGAATGAAGGAGATTAAATATTCAATAGACAATAAAAGTCTGGACCAGTCTTTGCCCTTTGATCCTCTGCAACCTTATGATAAACCATACATTATTTTGCCAAACGAGGTGAAGTCAGTTTTTGTTCAGATCACTTTTAATGACGGTTCCAAAAGTGAATTATATGAATTTAGGAAACCGCTTAATTTAAGAAAAGAGTAGAAGAGGGCTAAATGGGGAAAGGGAAGATATTAATCGCCTTAGGGCTTTTGTTGGGCATTGCAGCTATTGTTTTTTGGAAAATTTCAAAAACACCGGCAGATCATTTTAGTTTCGCTCCGCCAGTAGGGAGCAGCAAGCAGGATGTGGAGAATATTTTTGGGAAACCCTTTAGTACCATAGTGGAGCCTGATAAAAAAGCATTACCAATTTTTTTTATTGTTACGAACTCGTTTTATCCTGTTTATAAAGATTTAATCATTGTTGTTAAATATCACAATGATAGAGTTCTCAGCTCAAGGGCGTTTATAGGGTTTGGAAAACCTATATTCAGCCATAATGATAGAATGGTAGATAAACTTAATGATTTGAAAAACGAAGTGAAATATAAGGTGAAGCTGCAAAATGCCTTGGCAGAAGCTGCTCCGATGTTTCTGAAACCAATTAAGAAGCTCAAAGCTAAACAAAGTTCAGGCTTTGAACCTTCGGTTGTTTTAGAGCTGCCTATAATAAAAAACAGCAGAGGTTCATATGCTTATTGGGATGACGCTTTGTTTATAGATAAAAACAATAAAATTACAAATCAAGGCAAAGTGGTAAACTCTAAGCTGTATGAATACATAGAGAAAAAAGCACAAGACGGAGACCTTCTTAATCGTATCTTTTTTGATAAGTCGCTTCCCCTGGATCTAGAGCTCATTGAAAAGCTCAGGAAAAAGAAAATAAATATTTACTTTGCCGGATATAACCCGGATACAAAATTAATTCAAAGCCGTAAATTATATAGTACTTTAGACCTAAATACTTCAGCTATGAAAAAGTTGCCGGTGCTTAACTTCAAGCTAAATGGTTACAAATATAAATTTGCTGATGAAGAATTATCTATCATCAATATAGAAAGGTTTTTCGATCGTCCTGAATATCAAAAAGGAGATTTCCGCTTAGTTGTTGATGTTGAAAAAGGTTCAACTATTCAGGAAGTATTTTCTTTCTTCAACTACATTCCAAAAAACTTTTTTGCTCATCTTAAATAGAAGGTCTGCTAAGTGAAAGTTCATAAGAGAGAAGTGCAGATTACTACAGTATGCCTTTCATTTCTAGTATTCCTTTATTTCAAACTGTTAGTCCCTGGAGATATCGACAAAATCAGTTCCAGGATTTTACCCAAACCTGGTTGTCCCAGAGAAATTGTTCACGAAGTTTTTGGTGAACCTGAAGATACTGTTAGAACAGCAATTTATGAGCTTTTACCTTATGTTTTATGGTGCGATTCTTATTCTCTAAAGAAAGTGGATGCGCAAACGCCTGTAGATTTACGAGTTATTTATTCCAATGGTAAAGTCATAAAGTCTATGCTGCATGTTGGTGGTTACTATGCATGGCCAACTAACTCTGAATCAAATTGGTATAAACAGCAAAGAGAGAAAGTCCGTTATTCCAATGTATTCGAAAAAGTAGTTTCTATAAATCTGCCTGAGCTTCAGAAGGATATCTCACATTGTCAATCAAAGAGTTTTATAAAGCCGGACCTTCAAAGTGAAATAGAGCTGCCGGAGTTCAATAGAAATCGACTCAGTCATACAAGCCCTGCTAGAATGAATATATTCCTTGAACGAAATGGAAAAGTTTTAATTGGAAATAAGGAAGTTCAGAAGAACGAATTAAAGAAATTAATTTCTAACTTTAGAATTAAATCTGGAATTAATGGAAATGTTTATCTTTACCCGGATAGGAATTTAGAGTTTGATCAACTTGTCGTAGAGGCAATTTTTGACGCTTTTATTCCATGTTTAGTTTTCGGTAAATACAAAAATGCCCAATTAATGAGCCTCTGTTCTCTTTACGATTATGAAGGCCCTCCACCGCCTGAAGAGTTTATAAATGAAGTTGAGATTTCAGAAGATCAAATTTGGACAGTAGATAAACTTATTTTTCGATTCAAAGGACAAAGCTACAGTAAAGAGCAAGCGCAAAAGCTTATTGGAAATTCATATGAAAAGGCTCCTTTTAAGATAAGAATAAAAGTAGAAGAAGGAACCAGCTGGCAGCAGCTATTAAATTTCTATGAAATTTTGCCGGGAGATATTATTAGGACTTTAGAATAAGCGGAACTGTCAAATTTAATAGCATTGATTGTATTACCTTTAAATGAGGTTTTTATGAAGATTATTTTTATCCTGCTTTCAGTCATGTTATTTTCTTGCAAAAGTATAGAGGAAACTGCCTCTTATGACTATTCTCCGGATCCAAAAGCTCTAGTAAGAGAGCTAAACTTACTGGAGCCAAGCATTGGCACCCTAACGAAATCCTTTGAGGCTTACTTTCATAGGTTTACTCCCAATTTAACCTTCCAGTTTGAAGGTGACAGGCTTAGGGTTCTCGGTCTTGCTAATGAAGTTAAAATATTTGAATATGTTTATTTGACCATGTTTGAAAATAAACCGGAGATTTGGCTGGATATTTCACTTAAATCCAAAAAATCAGGTGCCGAAATCAATGATAAAGTTTTGATCGAGGACAGCGGAATAAAAAACCTTCATTCTAAAGATCACCGAGCTCTCTCAATGACTGTAGAAAGTAAAGGCAGTCTGGGATTTTTAGATTATTTACATTTAAATTTTGAGATAGTAGATAAAGAAAAAAACAAGGAAAAAGAGTTACAATTTTCATCGCTTTTCCATAATGGCGAAAGGGAAAGTTTTTCGTATATTCAGACTGATCTCTGTGAAAACATTGCAACAGGTTTTCAGGGAGAATTACAAGTAAACTGGAAGTTTAAGAACAGTCATTTTTATAAGAACCTTACAAATTCCATCCCTCTTGGTGATGAAAAAGAAATAGCAGTGATGCCGATGCTGGGAGGAGATAGTTTAGAAGAATCTATCAGGGAATCCTCAGAAGAAAACCATCAGCCATTTGTATCCATATTTAGAAAGTATCTGCAGGCCTTTGGAATCAATTTATCCTCTTCTGATGTGCTGATCTACAATAAAAACACCTTCAATATTCTCTTATTATCCAGCAGAAAGAATTGCAAAATTTTCAGAGAAATAATGTCTCCTTTATGTTTACGCCAGGAAAGAAAAATTAAGTTAAAAGGTGCAGTGACCAAAGGCTCGGATAAACTTTGTTTATTTGATTTACCTGTTGTGGCAAATACTTACTCACATTTCACATCTGCTTTTTCAAAAGAGTTGGATTCGAAAACTGAAGAGTCTGAGGATTTTAATCTGGAGCTATTTTATAAAAGTGATTTTTTGAGTGATAAGCATATCGTTCGGTCATATTTTTCATATGACTATACAGATTTCAGGAATAGTATTTCCGGAAGTTTTAATACCAAAGATGACTTAACAGAAAAGACCCAGGCCAATATCCAGTTTAAAGGGGAATACGAACTGCGTTTAAAGCGTGAAGGCTTTAAAATCTATGAATAGACCAAAGGTGTATCTTCTTTAACTCCATAAGTTTTAAAATAAAAAAATATTTGGAAATAGTTGAAATTCATAAAAGATTGCCATAATATAGTTGCGTGCAATAAATTTATTTTAAAGCTTGTGGAGTGTAGAGTGTGAAGAAGTTTACCTTGATTGAATTATTGGTGGTGATCGCCATCATAGGCATTTTGGCATCATTGCTTATGCCTTCTTTAAGTAAGGCTCGTTTAAAAGCCATCAAAGCAGTTTGCTTATCTAATACAAAACAGATAAATACCATGTTACAGGGTAACCTGGATGTAAGAGACGGTCGCTTTTTATATGATACAGGTAGCACGACTCATGGCAGTATGCCCTGGGATGTTACCTATGGTGACTTTGCAGATCTTGGAGAGTACGATTTAGCGAAGGGGATAAATCCAAATATAGATTTGTGGATGTGCCCTTTAAATGAGACTCAAAGGGAAGATGGTATTTGGAATTACAGTTCTGCTTTCAAAATTACTGGATATATTTTAACTCATGAACGGCCAAGCGGTTCCATGAAAGACAATGACAGCCTGTGGGTAGGTAAAGTGTCTACAGTTGAAGATCCGGATGAAAGAGTTTTATTGCAGGATGTGATCATAGATAACCATGAATGGACCAGTGGTCATTCAGGAAACACTTACCGCACAAATCATGTTCAATATGGCATTTATGATGCCAATACATCCTTTGTCGATGGCCACGCAAAACTTCGAAGGTGGTCGGCAACATCTTTCAAATATAACAAGCACTGGTGGTAACTAAAAGTTCTCCTTGCATATTTAGTTGTATCGTAAGTTCTTTATTAGTAAATACTTGACTGACTATAAATTTTCGCATTATAATAAATTAATCGGGAATGAGTTGGTTGAGAACAAAGAATGAAAAAGTTTACTCTAATAGAACTGTTGGTAGTAATTGCCATCATAGGTATTTTGGCATCAATGCTAATGCCTTCACTAGGTAAAGCACGCTTAAAGGCAATCAAAGCCGTTTGCTTATCAAATACAAAACAAATCAATACTATGCTGCAGTCCAACCTGGACGTTAAAGACGGCCGTTTTCTTTACGATACAACCGGCAGTAATCCGGGCAGTATGCCCTGGGATGTAACTTATGGCGACTTTGCTGATCTAGGAGAGTATAATCCTTCTCAGGGAATAGAGCCAAATATAGACTTATGGATGTGTCCTTTAAATGAAACTCAGAGAGAAGACAATATTTGGAACTACTCAGGGAATACAGATATTAAAATTACAGGTTACATTCTGACTCATGAACGTCCTTCCGGTACGATGAAAGACAATGATAACTTATGGATTGGGAAAGTATCTACAGTAGAAGATCCAACAGAAATGGTCTTATTACAAGATGTAATCATAGACAACCATGAATGGACCAGTGGCCATTCAGGAAACACCTACCGTACAAATCACATTCAGTATGGTATCTATGATGCCAATACAGCTTTTGTCGATGGCCACGCTAAAATCAGAAGATGGACAGAAACTTCGTTTAAATTCAATAGACATTGGTGGTAATTCATCAATTGTTGCAGGCACAAAAAAAGCCGCAGCGGAAACTGCGGCTTGCCGATAGAATATAAAAAGTCTATTAAATACTTCTTTCAGTTGATCCCATATAAAGCTGTCTTGGGCGACCGATTCTTGCATGTGGATCGAGATTTTGCTCTCTCCAGTGTGCGATCCAACCGCATAGGCGGCCAAGAGCAAATAATGGAGTGTACATTTCAGTTGGAATGTTAAGAGCTCTGTAAACGATACCGCTGTAGAAGTCTACGTTAGGGTATAGTTTTCTAGCTGTGAAGTATTCATCCTTAAGAGCTGCAGCTTCCAGCTTTTGTGCAACTGCCAATAGCGGATCTTCAACACCAAGGCTTTCAATAACTTTATCACAAGTCTTTTTGATGATTTTTGCACGCGGGTCATAGTTCTTATAAACTCTGTGACCAAAGCCCATTAGTCTAAATCCGGAAGTCTTATCTTTTGCCATAGCAAGGTATTTATCGATAGCTTCAACACCGCCATCATTAGCGATATCTTCCAGCATCTCGATAACCTTCTGGTTGGCACCACCGTGAAGAGGTCCCCAAAGAGCATTTACAGATGCAGAAAGTGAAGCAAATAGATTCGCCTGTGAACTACCGACGATTCTTGCAGTAGAAGTAGAGCAGTTGAACTCGTGGTCAGCGTGAAGAATAAGGAGTTCATCTAGGATTTTGTCAACAGCAGGACTGACCTGGTAGTCATCGCCAAACATCATTTTTAGAAGTCCTGCACCATAAGAAAGATTGCCGTCAGAAGGGTAGTTGAATTCTTTACCTTCACCGTGGCAGTAAGCCGAAGCTACAATTGGTAGAATTTGACCCAGGGCAATGAAAATAGCCTGCTCAACCTGCTCAGTATCGTGTGGATTAGTAAACTGTGGATAGTGAGCTGAAAGTCCGGCCAGCATAGTGCTGACAAGAACCATTGGGTGAGTATCCTGCGGCATAGCTTCATAAAGTTTTAGAAGCTGTGGCTTAATCTGAGAGTGAGATGCTAGGTTGGCATTGAAAGTAGCCAGCTCTTTTTCATTTGGAAGTTCACCGTAGATAACCAGGTACATAACAGATGAAAAATCTGAGTTTTCACAAAGGTCTTCGATGCTGTAACCTCTGTAACGCAGGATTCCTGCTTCGCCGTTTAGGAAAGTAATTGAACTTTTTGCCGGGCAAGTGTTGGCAAATCCAGGGTCGTAAGTGATGTATCCTGTTTTTCCGCGTAGAGTACTGATATCGACACTTTTCTCGTTTTCTGTGCCGATGTAGACAGGAAGGTCTATTTCCTGATTATCTGGAAGAGTTAGTTTAGCTGACTGAGACATTTGAGCTCCGAAAATTTCACGTTTGGGCTTATATTTTATTTAAATTAGATGATTTCAAAGTAATCGGCAATGATCAAGAATCAATGCCATAAAAAGCCGATAAGAACAGAAGTGACACGAAGAACCGTAATTTTTTCGGGCTTTTTATCCAAAAGCGTAATATTTTGCTCCTCTTATTGGGAAATCGCTCATTTTTTTATTCCTCTTCATTAGTATTCGTATTTGTTGATCAGAATTACATCAGATTACTTCAGGAGAGTAATCGTTTTGAAGAACTAATTGTTTATGTGGAATCTTAGGATAAAATTGCTAAGGATGAATGTGTCTATTTTCCATATGAGACATCAGTATACAATCATTATATCCAGAGGATAGAGGCCGCAACAAGAGTTGCGGCTCTCTTCAGAATTAGCTAAGAATGTCTTTCACGACTTTAGCACCTTCAACACCAGTTAACTTGAAATCAAGTCCCTGGAACTTGTAGGTGAGTCGATTATGGTCAATCCCCAGTTGATTAAGGATTGTTGCATTCAGATCATTAACGTGAACAGGATTCTCTGCGATGTTGTAACAGAACTCATCTGTCTTACCGTAGGTTATACCAGGTTTTATACCTCCGCCTGCCATCCACATAGAGAAGCAGCGCGGATGGTGATCACGTCCGTAGTTATCCTTTGTCAGTTTTCCCTGACAGTAGACTGTACGGCCGAATTCACCGCCCCAGATGACCAGAGTTTCATCAAGTAATCCATGATTTTTAAGATCTTGAACCAATCCATAGCTTGCCTGATCAATATCTTTGCACTGTTTAGGCAAATGACCTGAAACATTAAAATGCTGGTCCCAACCGCGATGGAAGATCTGTACAGTTCTGACATTTCGTTCAACCATTCTTCTGGCTAATAGACAGCTGGCAGCAAAAGTGCCCGGCTTAGTAACTTCGGGGCCGTAAAGGTCCAGAGTTGACTTTTTTTCCTTTGAAATATCAGTCAGCTCAGGAATGGAAGTCTGCATTTTAAAAGCCATTTCGTATTGTGAAATTCTGGCTTTAATTTCAGGGTCATTAATACCCTTAAACTTTTCCTCATTTAAAGCCGCCAGTCCATCCAGCATTTTACGTCTGGCATTTTGAGAAACGCCTTTAGGATTGCTCAAGTATAGTACCGGGTCACCTGAAGATCGCAGCGAAACACCCTGATGCTCTGAGGGAAGGAAGCCTGAACCCCAAAGTCTCTGATAGAGAGCCTGAGCGTCCTGTCGTCCCGTCCAGGTTGGAGTCATGACAACATAGTTTGGCAGGTTTTCATTCATTGAACCCATGCCGTAAGACAGCCAGGAGCCCATACTTGGTCTTCCGGGAATCTGATTGCCAGTCTGGATGTAGGTTATAGCTGGATCGTGGTTGATCTGCTCTGTATGCACAGTGTTAACTACACAAAGATCGTCAGCCATTTTAGCTGTCCAGGGCAGCAGCTCACTGAACCATGCACCGGATTTTCCATGTTGTTTAAACTTAAACTTGGATGGTGCGATAGGTATACGCGACTGCTTGGAGGTCATGGTTGTCAGGCGCTGACCTTTTCGGACTGAGTCCGGCAGGTCCTTGTCGAACATAGCTTCCATTTTTGGCTTGTAGTCCAGCATGTCCATCTGACAGGGGCCACCGGCCATAAACAGCCAGATAACTCTCTTGGCCTTTGGAGCAAAATGAGGAATGTTTGCTTTGATATTTTCCTCTGCACTGGCCAGGCTGTTAAAGGACAGAGCTCCAAGTCCCAAAGCGGAAGTTTGCAGAAAATGACGACGAGTAAGATTAGCTTTATATTCTTCTAGTGGATTCATGACTTACTCCTTCGTAATAACTTCATCGAGGTTAAGTAACTGATTGGCAAGCAGAGTCCATGAAGCTAATTCTACTTTCTCAATAGATTCATCTGCAGCACTTTCTCCCAGCTTAAGAAGCTCTTCTGCTTCCTTAGGGTTGGCAGAGTATACCTGTCGTATTTTATCAAGACTGGCATTTAAAATAACAGATTCCTTTTTACCGGGGTAGCGGGCCGTAAGAAGTCTAAACATCTTTTTGATGCGAATCTGTTCGTCTTTCTCTTCTTTGAGCAACTTAGTTGCGAGAACTCTGGCGGCTTCGATATACTGCACATCGTTCATTAGCTGTAGAGCCTGAAGCGGTGTATTGGTTCTTTCACGGCGAACAGTACAGGATTCCCTGTTTGGTGCATCAAATGCAGCCATCATCGGAGGCGGAGCAGTTCTTTTAATGAAAGTATACATTGTTCTGCGATAAAGGTTTTCGCCTTTGTCCTGTTTGAATATCCGCGTATTTGAACCGACATAGGCTACAGCCTTCCAAACTCCATCGGGCTGATAAGGCTTAACCGGCTTTCCGCCTATTTTATTGATTAAGAGTCCTGATACAGCCAGGGCATTGTCACGAATCATTTCAGCATCCAGTCTGAACCTTGGGCCGCGTGATAAAAGGCGGTTATATGGATCTATTTTTAATGCTTTGTCTGTTACTTTTGAACTTTGCTTATAAGTGTCGGACATGACAATGTATTTGATCATTTTTTTAACATCCCAGCCCTCATGCATAAACTTGTAGGCAAGGTGATCAAGCAGTTGAGGATGACTTGGCCATTCTCCCTGTGATCCAAAATCCTCAGCAGTTTTAACAATTCCCGTTCCAAAGAACTGCTGCCAGATGCGATTGATGGTAACTCTTGAAGTCAACGGATGATCTTTTAAAAGCAACCACTTGGCAAATCCCAGACGGTTCTTAGGAGCTCCTTCCGGGAAGTCAGGTAAAAATGCCGGTGTAGAAGGTTCTACTTTTTCTCCACGCTGATCATACTGTCCTCTTTCAAGTACATAA
Organism: Arenicellales bacterium; assembly: GCA_965215945.1. Taxonomy (GTDB): domain Bacteria; phylum Pseudomonadota; class Gammaproteobacteria; order Arenicellales; family JAHEKD01; genus JAHEKD01. The sequence goes on from CBDCFC010000021.1 coordinate 36,117, forward strand.
GCTCCACGTGGAGTTTTTCTTTCTTCCATGACCAAAGTCGTGGGAGTGGAGTTTTCGATTTTCTTTTTCTGTCCCTGAAAGGCCTGAAGTTTTTTATTGACTTCTTTATAGCCTTCACTGAAGTATTCCAGATAAAACTTATGAAGTTCACTTTTTTGCTTCTTGTTACGCTTCTTAGCTTCTGCTTTCAAAATATTGTCAACTGGCAGTTTGCCGTATAGAGCGACAACTTCCAAAGGATTTAAAGTGCGGTCAAAAACCATGACTTCATCAATTTCACCCTTAAATGGAGCACTTGTGTAACGGCGGCCGATATTAAGCGTGGCTTTGGATTTAATTGACTTGGTTAAGGTTTTATTATTCACTTTAACAGCCTGACTCTTACCGTTAAAATAAATTTTAATTCCACTAGCGTTCGAAGAGCCGTCATAAGTCGCAAAAACGTGTACCCATTTATTCTTGGGAACTTTTGCATTGGTGGTGACTTTTAGAGCATCTCCAGGCCAGTCGTTGATAATATGTACGACAGCTTTATCGCCTTCAAAATAGAGATCCCAGCCCCGATGGTAGCTGGTATTGTCCATTTTTGAGATCAAAGTTGCTCCATTCAGGCCGTTGTGTTTGATCCAGCCGCCATAACTAAAGCCCTGATCTCTTTCAAAGTTGGCAAATTCCCCAACTTCTACAAAGTCTTTGCCATCCAGTTTTAGCGCCTGGCCGGATTTTCCATTAGTAATATGCTTGGAAATATTTAGCTCTTTACTTTTCAACTGAGCAGTGGGAGCGGCAGTTCCTTCCATAGGAATTTCTAAGCTTTTAATTTCTTCAAATCTTAAATGAAGGTAGGGCTTTTCCGGTTTTTTAAGCTCAAGTTTGCCACTTTCTGCTTTTGTCAGCCATTCTTTATATTTTTGACTGTTCTGGCCATATGGAGCCAGTTCTTTATTCAAAGCAGCAATTTGTTTATCGAGCTCTGAAAGCTTTTTCTTATCTTCATCAGAATACAGATGAACAATTGGCGGAACTTTATCTTTGTTGCCGTCCATGGCGTTTTCTGTAATATTGTTGAAGAAGGCATACATAGAGTAAAACTCTTTCATGCTTATAGGATCAAACTTATGATCGTGGCAGGTCGCGCAGCCAGCCGTGAGGCCAAGCCAGACTGTAGATGTTGTTGAGGTTCTGTCGACCGCATAGCGAACATAGTATTCTTCAGCTATGGATCCACCTTCACTAGTAGTCACATTGCAACGGTTGAAACCTGAAGCTACTTGATTCTGAACAGTTCTGTCAGGCAGTAAATCCCCAGCCAGTTGTTCAGTTGTGAACTGATCAAAGGGCATGTTGCTGTTGTAAGCATTGATTACCCAGTCGCGGTAAGGCCACATATTGCGATAGTTATCCAGGTGAAGTCCATGGGTGTCGCCATATCTTGCCGCATCCAGCCAATATCTAGCCATATGCTCTCCATATCTAGGAGACTTTAATAGGCGATCCACCAGCTTTTCATAAGCATTGGGCGATTTATCACTCAGAAAAGCATCCACCTCTGTAAGAGTGGGAGGAAGTCCGGTGATATCAAATGTCAGGCGGCGAATCAAGGTTTCCTTGTTCGCTTCAGTCATCGGTGATAAGCCGGAGTTTTCAAGAGTAGCCAGGACAAATTTGTCGATAGGAGATTTTCCCCAACTGCCTTTTGTTTCTGGAGCTTTAGAGTTTTTAACAGGAATGAAAGCCCAGTGAGCTTCATAGACAGCTCCCTGCTCAATCCATTTCTTAATTATCGCCTTTTCATACTTCGTGAGAGTCTTATGTGACTCTGGCGGAGGCATGATGTCATCTTCATCATCAGTATTTATTCTTTCCCACAAAGTTGACTCTGCAACCTTACCGGGAACAACTGCAAATCTTTTTCCTTTCTTACTTAGGTTTTTAGTAGCACCTTCAAACGTGTGAAGCTGCAGCTTTCCTTTGACATGCTTTTCATCCGGCCCGTGGCAGTGAAAGCATTTGTCTGATAATATCGATCTAACATGCTCGTTAAATCTTACTTTTTCGGGAATTTGGTCCTGACCATACAAACACACACATGAAATAGACACAACAACAGTTATTATCTTTCGCAACATATTTTCTTCACCTGTTATATATTTCACGTACAGAAATTCAACGAATGAATTTCAATCATTGAACTATTATTCCGAACAATTAGGCATTTCAAGAATCATATTAAAGAAAGTTACATATATGCAAGTCATTGTACGATTTCGGTTAAAAAATATACTTGGAAAATAGCGTTTTCTCCGAATCCGGAGAAAAAAAAATAAGTTCAAAATTTCAATCATTGAAATTTTTGTGTAAGATATATTTGTATGGCAGGGTATAAAGAATGTAGAGTAACAAAAATAAAACTTGTTCTATATATTCATTACCGGAGCAGGGGAATGTGACTCAGACTTTTTAAAGGTAAAGAATTTAAAAATTTGATTATTCTCAAGAGTTGGTTATCTTTAGGAAACAGGAATGGTTATGGTAACACAAGACAAGCAAAAAAGTATTAATCAGCAGAGTGCTGCAGTCTATAACAGACTGCTCATCATCAAGCTGTTGCGGAAGCATCGTCAATTGACAAGAACTCAGTTGGCCGAGTATACACAGCTGCAAAATTCCACCATGTCTTATATCATTCGTGACTTTATAAACCGCGGAATTGTTATTGAAAGCGGTAAAAGAGAATCCGGCTCCGGAAACAAAAAGCAGACTTATTTACAGGTCAATCCGAAAATGGGCTGGGTTATTGGAATCGTTATCCAAAATGTTTATGCCGAACTTGTTAAAGTTGACTATGCCGGAACGATTATCGACTCATGTAACTTCGAAGTAAGTGAAGACATTAAAACTCTTCCTGAATATTTGAAGAACAGACTTGAGCAGTGGTTTGAAGACAGAGGTCGTCCTCCTGGTCCTATGAAAGGATTGTGCCTTGGCCTTCCGGGAGTAGTAGATCCGGGTCGGGGAATCATTAAAGGTTCCAAATTCTTTAATGTAACTGACTATCCGATAGCCGATGATTTAAAATTTTACTTCCCTCAGGCGGAGGTCATTATTGATAATGATGTACGTCAGTCCGCCCTGGCTGAGTATCATTGTGAAGGCTTCAATTTAAAAGATTTTCTCTTCTTCTACTCGAACTACGCCAAAGCCGGAAATGGTATAAAAGCTAATTACTTTGGAACCTGTCAGTTTGTGAATGGCGAAATGGTAACCGGCATGACTAGGTCGGCGGGTGAGTTAAGCGGGATTCTTAATCCACATGACGGACCAGTTCTTTCTCAAAAGGATTGGGAACTTTTACAGGATCCTGATGGCGAATTGACTCCAGCTCTAAAAAATCTGGGAACCTGGATTCTTCCGTGGATGGAAAGCATCGCCTCTTTCACTGATCCGGGCAATATTGTCATGGGCGGCTCAATGAACTGGCAAAACTCTAAGCTTCTTGAGATGATGAATGAAAGCCTGAATTCAAGATTGAATAGAAGTGGAGAGCGGGAGATTAAGATCTTAAAAGCTCAATCACCTGTACAGGGCGTTGCTTATGGCGCTGCCATTACTTTACTTGACCATCTGGCACCACAGCTTCTAAATCAATAAAATAAGCCCAGGCCAACCTTTGACCTGAGCTTTCTATGTGCAGCATGATTATATTTAATTGTTTTTAGAATTTAATAAGTGCTCTCTTCAAGCTTTTTGATTTTAAAGCCCTCGTAAATTTCCTTATCAATAATCTTGGAAATTTCGATTGTATTAAACTGTCTATCTTCAGTGTTGTTTATCAGTTCCTTTAATTGAGTCCGAAAGTCTTCCGGTCTAAATTTGTAAAAAGGAGTTTTCTCGAAGGGTAAAAAGCGGCATTTTTGAAAGATTGCGTCCATATCTTTACGACTGACAAACCTTTCAATTACTTCCTGACTGGATCTAAAAAACCATTTGTTTTGAGTTAGCTGTAAATGGTAGAAGTCAGCTTCAGGAACTGCGGTCCATTCATTTAAATTAATCTTGGCAATTGTATGAGCTTTGCCGTAGTGATTGAAAAAGTCAATTTTAGGAATCTTAAAAAGATTTTTAAGAAAATGAGAGGTCCATTGGTATGAGTAATTCCAGTACCAGGCTGTTTTTATTTTCTTGGATGGCACGGCATGGTATACATAGTCGTAGTGAAAGTCGAGATAGTCTCTCTTAACTCTGTGCCACTTCTGAATGAACCTTTTTGCCTTAAAAGTTTCATCTCTGTTGATGTTTTCGGGATACATGATGCGGAACTTAAATTCCTGAGTTAAGTCGCCGATTTCATTAATTGCTTCACGGATCGTATTTGAGTTAGACGTTTTCAAGTCAATGCTTAAAAATACAACATTGTCTTCAGGGAAGAGGTTAAAAGTAAAGGCGGCTCCAGTGTCTAAGTTAAAGTATTCAAATGTTTCTTTAGTGCATTCGAAGTTTTTTCTACTGCTGAAGAAGCGGTGAATAGCTTCTTTTGACTGTCCCTGATCGATGGCAAATGAAAGATTCCAGTTGTGGTTCATAAAGTCTGATCCTAAATTTGTTGTTTTAGCCCTTATCTACTGTCAGATAAATTTTGTCAGGAGCATTCGCACTAAGCTTGCCAACTTTGTGGTATTTTTTGTTGTACAGCTTAAAAATAGTTAAAATTTTAACAACAAAAATAAATTTAATTTTTTATGTATGGCTGTGGTGTAGTTTTTTGCATCATGCATGTTTTGGGTTCACAATATACTTAAGAGGTATTAAAAAATTGGAGGATTTATGAATAAGAAGAACAAGCAACGCTTTGAATCTGCAAAAATTCTCAGTCCCAAAAGAAAAACAAGCAAAGCTGCTAATATCAGCGACCTGGCAAATGAGCAATTAACTCACTTCAATATTTCTGCAAAAAGTGATCACGGGAAATCACTCTTGGCATTAATGAAAAATATTTACGAATGTCAGTCTGACTTATCGGCTTTATGGAATACAACCTTAAATTGTTTGGAAGGCCTGGATAAAAGCGACAGAATATCCTTTTTCAATGCCAAGCGGTTTATTTGTTTTCAATTGGCAAAACTGCTCGATGGCCTACAAAACCCTATGCGTAAAAGCTATCAGGGGATAGTTGAAGAAAATTCGACTAAAACAGCGAAAGGTCCTTATCCAATTTTTGATAATGTTACCGCTATCTTCAGTGCAACTCCGGTTATCACCAGGACAGCTACCTATCTATATGCCTGTACAGAATGGATAGATGACGCCTTTCAAGGTAAAGAATTACTTCATGAAATCTATTCCCGCCTTATGAATCCGACATCTGTAAGTCTGGCGAACCATATAGTTGATCTTGAAGCAGGGAAAAGAGCAGATGAATACTTTGCCTGGAATTTTAATTCAGGAATGGCCGCCATAGACAGTATATTAAGTCACTTGCTGGGCTATCAGGATATTGTCATTGCGAGTAGAAACGTTTACGGTGGAACACACCAGCTTCTTCATGACTGGTTTGGGAAAAGCAGCAACCTTGATATTAAACTTGAGTTTTTTGATGGTTACACTGAGAAAGAGTACAGAAAGTTTTTAAAGAAGGTTCAAAAGAAATATTCCAAAGAACTTAAAGCTGGAAAGCATATTTACACTTTCATAGAATCTCCCTGTAATCCACACGGTTATGTTTTGGAAGTCGCCGGAATTGCCAAAGCATCACATGAAAATGAAATTGATGTCATTTGTGATTGTACAGTCGGAACACCATTTTTGACATCAACATTGAAAGCAGAAGATCCGATGGAAAGGCCGGACTTTGTAATTCACTCATATACTAAAGATATACTTGGTTCAGGAACCACTACTGCAGGAGTGGTCATTGGTCGCAATGAGCGCATGTTTATTCCTAAAAATGCTTCTGTTTCATGTCAAAGGTATGATGGTAAAGAGTGTGAGTACGGTTGGGAAAATACTCTCTTTTGGAATGTCTATTATATCAAAGGAGCCTTTTTAGATGCAGATAAAGCATTTGAAGTTTTAAATGGTATGCGGACGATGGAGCTAAGAGTTTTACGAAAGTGCATAAGCACCATTGTATTTGCTGAGTTTCTTGATTCACACCTATTAGTGGAAGTGAAGTGCAACTATCTGAAAACAAATGAAAACCATTCTTTATTATGCAATAATCATCTGTCTCTTCCGGCTCCGCTATTTACTGTGAATATGGATAAGGCCGTAGAAAAGGGCCTTAAGATGGAGACCTTTAAACGCTTTTTTGACAGTCTGGAGCCGGTCTTCGGTCTACAGGTAAGTTTGGGACAAATGAATACAGTCGTGCTTTGTCCCGCTTTGACTAGTCACTCAGAGTTATCCGAAAAAGCTCTAGAAGAAGCAGGGATCAGCAAGACAACAATTCGAGTGGCAATAGGTGATGAAGATCCACGAGCTTTAATCGCTCATATTATCCGGGTTTGCAGTTCGACTGTCGATGACGATATAAAAGGCTTTTCGGCTAAGTTTTTAAAAGCCGAGAAAGTTGACCAGCTTTACAAAAGAGTTTATCTGGAAGTCCACGAAAAGCACATAGACTCACAACCCAGTCTGTATACTTCTCTAGCATAGTTAAAACTAAGTAGCCAGATTAAGAGCTTATAACTAAAAAGTGCCTGGCACTTTATAGAATACGTGGATAAGAATTATGTAAGAGTTCAGATTGAGTTTTAATTCCTAATGGATTAAGTTAAAGGAGTCGTGTTAGAGAGGTTTACTCTTGCTGTTTGCAGTCATACAAAAAGAATTCTCCATGCTGGATCCTGTAAAGCTTACAGAGGTCTATTCAGATGTATTTGAGCTGAGTAAAATTGACGCCCAAACTAAAATTCAGGCAAAGCCCTGCGGAATACTGGCTTTTGGTCTTGAAGAAACTCAGGCAGATAAGTTTATCGAAAAGTTATCTGTTTTAAACTATCCTTGCTACAAAAGAAAAATCTCTGAACTGGTTCCTTTGCACGATTCCGTAACCGTTCACAGTGCAGTTTTCTCTGACAGTGGTATAACCTTTGAGAATTTATTTGGAAAACAACAACGGATTCTCTGGAACCATATTCAAATGGTAGAGCTTTATAAGCTGCAGGGGAAATCAATAAGCCTACAAAATAGAAAAAAAGCTAAACGAATTGGCAAACCCAGTACTGTTACCATAAAAAAGGAACAGATGAGGATTGATAAATACATCGATATTTATTCCGATTCACCCTCACCTAGAATACAAATTGAGGCTTCGCGCTTCAATTATTCAGGACTAGCAGAGAAAATGACTTCTGACAGTCAGTTAAATTTTCAACTGCTTGTTGAGCAGATAAAAAGCTATTGTGACAAGTATAAATTAGAATTTAGAGATTCAACTCAACAAAGTTCATACTCTTCTATACAAGAGCTCGAAAGATATTCTCACTGGAAGCTTCAATTGTAAACTTATACCCCAAGACCTGAATCTATTTCCCCTTTAAAATATCTAAATTAAATGATAATTGACCGAAGAAGTGGGTAGTCGCTTTCTTCTTAGAGTTTTAGTACTTATCAAAAATGTCACTTTTGTCAAAAGAATCGTTTTTTTTGCTTGATTAATTTTGTGTTAAGGAATACAGTTCATGCTGTTGTGTCAATGTTTACGAGTTTGTCTAACTGCGAAGAAAGGAAAAATTTATGAGACTGTTGTCTGCTATGGCGGCCTTAGGACTTACACTGACATCTGTATCCGCTGCGGAAACTGAGGTTGTGAAAAAGGAAGCCGGGAAGGAATACTACAGGGTAATTGCTACACCATACGAGGGTGATGGCGCAGATGTCCCTTCCAGAGTTTTTCGAATTAAAGAAGATGAAGTGACAATGAAACTTCAGGCAACTGCATTTGCTGAAGCTTTACATCAAACACCTGGTATTTATGTACAGAAAACTTCACCAGATCGAGGAGCTCCAATCATTCGTGGGATGAGCACCTCAAGAAATGTTCTTATTGCAGATGGGGTAAGAGTTAATAATTCTATTTTACGTGAAGGTCCAAATGAATATTGGAACTTAATTAATCCATTTTTATACCAGAATATAGAAGTCATCTTGGGACCGGGCTCTGTTATCTATGGTTCTGACGCAATTGGTGGTGTTGTTCTGGCAAGTTCAAATGCACTTCCTCGCGGTGAAGCCGGACAAGGTCTGCAAATGCTGGGCGGCGATGTATTTATGCGCTATGGTTCAGCTCAAAATGCCTTTCAGGAACATGTTCAAATGCGTCTGGGTTATAATGATGATTTGGCAATCTCATTTGGACTTACAAGAGGTGATTTTGGTGACCTGCAAATGGGCAATACCACAGCCCTTCCAAACAGTGACTATGAGACTCAGGGAGCTTTCCTCAGGTTAGAATATGACGTCGATTTAAATAGTACTTTATTATTTGGGTATGATTTTTACGATATGGACGATGTTAATCGAGTTCACTCTACAACATATGCAAAGCCTTTTCACGGTGCTGTTCTCGACGGTGATCTAAGTTATAGAGTTAAAGATATGCATAGACATGCAGCTTATTTACGCTGGATGTACAGAGATGGAAAAGGATTTATTCGAGATGCAGATGTCGGTGTTTCATTTTCTTCTTTGACTGAGAGAGAAGCCAGGTTTGATGATGTCACTTACAATAGAACAAGAAAAACACACCTTAGAGACGATACTTACGCTTTAAATATCAGATTAGTAAGTGATACCTCAATAGGTGAGCTGACTTATGGAGTTGATTACTACTACGATGTAGTTAACTCATGGCGCAAGAATTATTCAGCAGCTACTGGAGCTTTTACCAGTGAACCAATTCAAGGATCTGTGGCAGATGATGCTGAATATCACCAGTTTGGTATTTATGTTCAAGATAAAATAGGAATTACTGACGATCTTGATTTAGTTTTAGGCTCAAGGTTTTCCTGGGTAAGAATGAATGCCAATGAAGTTATTACAGACAGTGGTGAAGTTGATGGTGACTGGAACGCGTTAACAAACTCAGCACACTTAGTTTATAGATTTACAGAAGATACGAATGGATACATTGGTGTTTCTCAGGGCTTCAGAGCGCCGAACTTGTCTGACTCAACTAGAAGTGGCCAATTTGCATCCGGCGGAAGTGAAGGGCCGAGTGCAGATCTTGACCCAGAATATTACACAACTTATGAAGCTGGGTTAAATGTCAATAAAGAGATGTATAATTTTGGTTTATCAGTCTTCTATACTCAGATAGATGGATTCATAGAGCGTTTATCGGCAGCTAAAGATAATATCGATGGTCATCTGTATGGAGCTGAGCTATATGGTGAATATTGGTTGAATAAACACTGGGCCTTGTTTGGAAATATAAGTTGGGTTGAAACGTATATGCACAACTATATTGGTAACGATAAAACTAATGATAAGCACAGAGATCAATTGAGTAAAGTTCCCCCGTTAAACGGTATTCTTGGTCTTAGGTGGCAGCCTAACGATAAATTCTACGGCGAAATCTATACAGAAATGGCAAATGATCAGGATGACTTATCAAGAGATGATCGTGCTGATGATCAGAGAATTCCTCCTGGTGGAACTCCTGGGTTTGTAACCTATAACATGCGTTTTGGTTATAAGCTTTGTGAAAACCTTGACCTAGGTTTGCGTTTAGAGAACTTGAGTGATGAGTATTATAGAATTCACGGTTCCGGACAGAATGCCGCCGGGAGAAGTGCAACTATAACTCTTCATTATAAATTCTAAGTTATAATTTGATTTTCGGCCGAGTTTTTGTAACTCGGTCGATTTTTTTAGGGTGTAGAGATGTTTAAAATTTTAATCTTTTTGTTCCTGTCATTTAGTCTTTCAGCTCAGGTTGATTTTACTAAGATAAGTGAAATGGCCAGTAAAGCTAAAGAAGGCGATAAAGAGTCAATCACAGCTTTGTATAAAGCAAGCCTGGATAAAAAGAATAAGGAATTGCATCCATACCTGGTGAAAGCCGTTACTTTGATGATGCTTAAGTCTTCCAGTAAAGCTACGGGTAAATACCTACAAAATGTAAAGTCATTAAAACTCATACCCAATGTATTATCCTTTCTGGAAAGTCCGCCAATTTTAAAAGACTGCCACAAGTGTAAAGGCTTTGGAGTTTCACTTGTAGATTGCCGCAAGTGCAAAGAGGGAGCTTGCCGGAACTGTAAAGGAGAGGCTGTTATCTCTTATGGCAGTGGAAAAAGCAGAAAGGAAAACCCTTGTGTTTCATGTAAAGAAACAGGACATTGCCAATCTTGTAAAGGTTCAAATAAACTGCCGACTAAGTGTACAGTATGCCGGGCAAAAGGAGCGATATTTGATAGAACAGCTTTTGCACCGGAAAGTAAAAGAGCTTTAGAACTTCTTTTGAATAAGTCCTTAGAGCTGGATGGAGATTCAAGTACTGTATTTGATGTCGAAGTCCTCAATGAGGAAAAGAAAATTCAACAGGCTGCCAAAGACTGGCTGAAAGCTCGGGCCAAACGAGCAGCTGAGTGGCAGGAGCTAGAAAAGAAAAGACTGGCTGCAGTTAAAAAGCGCAATAGGGGCAACAAAGATTCAAAGTTTATAACAATGGAAGAGACTGCCGTTGTTGAAACATATGAAGAGGGTGGCTCAACCTCGACGCTCGATCATATTTGTAAAGAGATTTCAGAATATATAAAGGGACAGGAAAGAAAATCCAAGCAGAGTGTCCTTGTGAAGGTCTACGGTCAATTTTTGTCAGATGTCCCAACAGTTCATGTTGTCGTTACAGATGAATTTAAAAATGCATCATTCGATTATAAGCAGCGGGCGGCAGAAGGTTTTTTTAAATTCTCCCTGCTAAGAGCACAGAGAAACGGCTACGACGGAATAGCTTTTGTTTTATTAGATAATGCCGGTAATCAGCTAGGCAGTACCAACCCGCAAGGCTTTGTTCTAAACAAATAAAATTTTAGTCGGGCTGAGAGCATTTAAGTACACATAGTCAGCCCGGCTTTTTTCATTGTTAACATTTATTTAATTGATTTGGACTTCCACGTAGCTTTTAAAAGTTTATAATTCTTTATCTTTATGTTAAAAAGTAATGAAACTCTAATTCAATGTAGAAAGGGTGAGTTTATGTTCCGAGTGATGCTGATCTCAGTATTTTTATTAGTTCCAGGTTTGTTAGCAGTAAATGGAATAGATGGCGACCTTCGTAAAAAGGTAGACGCCAGTGTGGCCAAAGCAGCCTCTTATCTGGTTCAGAAACAAAATCAGAACGGTTCCTGGGGTCCATACGGCGGTATGCCAGAGTTTACAGCATTGGCAGCTACAGCACTTGCTACAAGCTCTCAAGCTGAAGAAACGAAAGTTAAAGCAGCTCTCGCAAAAGCCGAAGGCTATATTCTAAAGCATGCCAACGAAGACGGTTCTATCTGGAGAAAGAGTGATAGAGGATACCCAAACTATTCGACTTCAGTATCTTTAGTTTCTCTGTTCCTCTTAAATCCTGAGAAAAATAAAAAAGTTATTTTAAAAGCCAGAGAATGGCTTAAAAGAAGCCAGTTTACGGCTCAAACAGCCGCAAATAAGATTGATGCCGGTGGCATAGGCTATGGGAAAGGAAAAAATGTTGCGGACTTGTCAAACACTCAGATGGCTTTAGAAGCTCTGTATTTAACTAGAGAAATAGAGCAGGAAGGTGTTGCAGCTCGTGATGTTAAAACGACTCTTGAGAGCTTTAAAATGGCGGATGAGTTTTTAAGCCGCTGTCAGGCAAATCCAAAAACTAACGATCAAAAATGGGCTAAAAGTGTAAATGGTGACGATATCGGAGGTTTTATTTATTCTCCAGATAGAGTAAAAGTCGAAAAAGACGGTAAAAAGACAGATCATAAAGTCTATGGATCTATGACTTATGCAGGTTTGAAATCAATGATTTATGTGGGCTACATGAAAGATGACAAGCTTAATAAAGAAGACCCTCGAGTAAAAGCTGCGGTTTCATGGGCCTCTAAGCACTACTCCGTTGACAATAACCCTGGAGTTGGAACTTCTGGTTTGTTTTATTACCTGCAGACTTTTTCAAAAGCTTTACATGCCTATGGCGAAGAAACTATTAAAGATGGAAAAGGAAAGTCTCGGAACTGGAGAAAAGATGTTGCTGAAAAATTAATTTCAATGCAAAAAGCTGAAGGTTACTGGGTTAATGATAATGGACGCTGGATGGAAAATGTTCCCGAAATGGTAACTGCATTTGCTCTATCTACTATTAACAATGCACTAAGCAAATAAAGAATCTTTCCTTTTTAAGTCTAATTCCCGGGATGAGTAAATCACCCGGGTTTTTTTTATGTAAAGTTAAATATTGAGACAAAATATCAATAAAAGAGTTATTTGCTGTTGAATTAGTCTTTGTAGCAGATTATAATCTTATTATGTAGTTGAGAATAAGTTTCAACTATCGGATGATTGGGTAACAGTTTATTTCCTTCTGTTATCCAGTAAAGGTCTGAAGACTCTCTCCTTCAGCCTTAGTTTAGAGACGCACAACCAATAGTATTGAGCTCTTCAATACGAACAGTCCGGGTTCCATAGCCATCGGAGGCCTGGTCAAACAACGAGGGTAGTCCAAGGACCCTTGCTGTTTTAAGACAAAGCGGGTATCGAAAGCTACCCGCTTTAGTTTTTTCAATATTTGATCATGGAAATTTCTATCGTTTTGGATATTATGTATAGGAATCCAATAATTGAGGTTTGGCGTTTTATGAAATTCTTTCTTCCCTTTTTGATCGTAGTATCTTTATTTGTTTCCTGTACCAATGAAACACATGGGCCTGAATACGAAAAGCGTATGAGACTGGCAGAGCAGAAGGTTGATAAAATCATGGAAATGATGGACCTGCCGGAGTATGGCCTGGTTAAAATGTCCAGTGAAGATCTTTACTTAAGCAAAGACTATCAGCATGCCGCAGATGAGATGATGAAGTGGGGCCGTGAATTAAAAGACCTTGACCACCCGGATAAAAAGTTCATTGAAATGAATCAAGTGATGTTCGACGCATTCGACGGATTTGAGATTGCTTTGAAAAGCCGAGATAAAGAGAAAATTGCCAGTGCCTGGAAAGTTGTGGCTAAGTCCTGTAAAGACTGTCATGACGTCTATGATTAATTTTTGAAAACGAACCGGGCGCCCAATGTCATTGAATTAAGGGCTGAAGACCCGATATATTTAAAGCCCAGCGGTAAGCGAAGCGCAGCCCTGGGTTATAGTATTTTCCATATTAATAAGCACTGTAAGTGCGACATGTATTCTCTTCAGCCAAGCTTATCTCCAATTGCCGAGCAGGGGCTCAGCGAGCCCAGGAAGTAGCTTAATTCAATGACATTGACCGGGCACTAAGCCCGGTAAAGCCTAAGCCGTATTAACCGCAAGTACCGCTACTGCAGCAGTCATCTTCTTTAGCTTGGTGAATGTGACCATGGCTAATTTCTTCTTCTGTGGCATCACGTATATCTTTGACTGAACCTTCAAACTTAAGAGGAACACCGGCAAGAGGGTGATTTTCATCAACAACGACTTCATTCTCTCTTACTTCAACGATTGTCGCAATGACAACGTTTTCATCCTGATCCAAAGTTTGGAATTGCATACCGGGCTGCAAATTATCAGATTCGAAATTTTCTTTTCCGACAGTAATAACCAGATCTTCATTTTTATCGCCAAAAGCATCTGCAGGCTGAAGAGTAAAATTAAAATCATCTCCGGCTTTTAGACCGTCAATGGCTTTTTCAAGTGCAGGGAGAATGTTTTCATGGCCGTGGAGGTAAACCAGGTTGCTGTCTTCAGTGTCATCCAGGACATCGCCCTTATCATTAGTCATTTTGTAGGAAATTGTAACAACTTTATCGTTAATAGCATTCATATGATAAACCTTCTTATTTTTTACAGAAACTAATGCTGGAATCTTTTTTTAAAAGGTGTGAACGAAATAACTGCTGATCCTTGCTCAGATTCATTTGTCATGTATTGTGTCTGTCCAGCAAACAGGAAACAGATTGACATATAGGAATGTTTATGGGTTTATTAGACTTTTTTAGACCTGATTGGAAACACAGCGATCCTGACGTAAGAAAGAAAACTCTCTTGAGAGAAACTGACAGTAATGTTTTAATCGAAGCTCTCAATGAAGAATCAGATAACAGTGTAATTTCAGCCGTTTTAGAAAATTTATCAACAATAGAAGCTCTTGCCGCAGTAGATGGTAAAATACAGGGGCATACCGGAGAGCTTATCACCAAGAAACTGGCGGGATTATATTTCGAGCAGTCTTTAAAAGCTAAATCAAGTGCAGAAGTATTTTTTGACAAACTGGAAGAAAAACAGATCAGCAGAATTGCCCGTGAGTCATCCAGTGAAGAGGTTCAGTTAGCAGCCATAGATAAGCTGAGCAGTGAGGAAATGTTAATTTCCGTAGTTCAAAATTCCGATAAAAAAGCAGCACAGCATGCTCTGGAAAGAATTTCAGATAGAGAACAGCTGCAGAAATTAGCCAAGTCAGCCAGGCACAAAGGCACCAAAGCAGCAGTTCGTAAACGCTATGATCATCTTTATGGCGAAGAAGAAAGAGCCCAGGAAAGAAGAGATGACGGTCAGCAAAAACTCGAAAAAATTCTCAAAGTTCTCGAAGGCATGGCGACTTTACCTGACTGGTCTGAGCTAGGTGGAGACTATCAGACCCAGCTGGATCGCTGGCAGTCTTTATCTGAGTTTGCCACCGAAGAGTTAAATCAGCGTTTTAAAGAAGCCTGTACAAGTTGTATTCAGCGTAAAGACAACTTCGAAAAAGAACAGGCAGAGCTGGCAGAGAAAAATAGAATTATCGAAGAGCGAGTTACAAAAAGACGCAAGCTTCTCCAGGATTTACTTACAGATACAGAAAGTTTACAGGAAAACCCTGTCGAGCTTTTGGCTGATTATAAAGGCCATTGGGAAGCCATTGGCGAAAGTGAAGAAGCAGAAGAAAAAGAACTCTCAAGAAAGTTCGAAAAGGCTGTAAAGTCCTTTGACTCCAAGCAGGAAGTTTTAAGAGATATTCGTGATAAGCGCGAGTCTGTGAAGCAGAATTTAGCGGATATTTGTACGAATGCAGAAGAACTCAAGGATTCGGCTGATGCGGACAATGTAACCAAATCTTTGGAGTCGCTACGTAAAAGACTTTTAAAAATATCTCCAGACTTTCAAAAAGAGCTGTCAGCAGAGTTTGAGCAGGCTTCACAAGCTGTAAAAACTTTGAGTGAACAGCTTAGTGAAATTCAAGCTAAAGCTGAAGAAGCTCAAAAAGAGCTGCTTGCAGAATATAACAAAATCATTGAAACTGTTGATTCATTTGAGACTTCATCAAAGGAAAATACCGAGACAGTTAAAGAGCTGCAAAAGAAGTGGAAAGAGATCGATACTCTAAGTTCCAAAGAACAGGAAAAGCTTAATCGTAAATTTCAGAAATCCTGTGATGCTTATTTTGACAAAGTTAAAGAGTATGTCGAGGAAAAAGAGTGGAGTGAATTTGCGAACTTAAGTGCCAAGGAAAATCTGATAAAGCAAATGGAAGCTTTGGAATCAGTAGAAGACCCTCAGGAACTGGCAAAGCAAATCAAGAAACTTCAGGATGACTGGAAGCAGACAGGGCATGTCCCACATGAAAAGTCAGATGAAGTCTGGGAGCGTTTTAAATCTACATCCGATAAGCTTTATGAACGTTGTAAGGCTTATTATGAAGAGCAGGATAAGGTTCGCCAGGAAAACCTTGAGCAAAAGAAGGCTGTTTGTGAAGAAGCTGAACAGCTGGCCAATTCCGAAGACTGGAAAGCTACAGCTGACAAACTGAAAGGTTTGCAGACAAAATGGAAAGAAATTGGCCCGGGACCGCGCAAAGAAGAACAGGAAATCTGGGAACGTTTTAGAAAAGCCTGTGACGCCTTTTTTGGAAAGCGTAAAGAACATTTTGCTGAAGTTGACGCCGGCAGAGAGGAAAATACAGCTAAGAAAGAAGCTCTGGTAGCAGAAATTGAAGAAGTCGCTCAAAGCGATAAAATGCGTGAAGCAGCGCAGAGAATAAAAGAGCTTCAAAAACAGTGGAAAGAGATCGGTCCGGCTGAAAGATCCAAGGAACAGGACCTTTGGAAACGCTTCAGGAAATGTGCAGATGACTTCTTTTCTAAACGCAAAGAAAACTATGAACAGGCTCAGTCTAAGCTGGGTGAAAATGCTGAAGTTAAAGAAAAGTTCATTGCAGAGCTGGCGAAGAAACTGGAAGGTTTGTCTGATGAATCTGACTGGACGGCTCTTTCTCAGTCTTTCAAACAGGCACAAAAAGACTTCAATAACATGCCTGGTGCAGGAGCTGATACTGATAAGGAATTGAGGAAAAAACTCAGAGAAGTCTGTGACACTTTCTTCAACGCCCGCAGTGAACACTTTGATAAATTGAGTGACGAAGATAAAGAGAATCTCGAGAAAAAAGAAGAGTTCTGTTTGAAGGTGGAACTTTTTGCTGAGTCGACTGAATGGTCGGAAACAGCTGAGGAGCTCAAGAAATACCAGGCTGAGTTCAAAGAACTGCCATCGGTCAATGAGAAATATGATGCTATCATGTTTAAACGCTTTAACGAGATCTGTAATCAATTTTTTGAAAGAAGACGTGAACACTTTGAGGAGCTGGACGAAACCCGTCAGGAAAACCTCAAGAAAAAAGTCGAGCTTTGTGAAAGAATGGAAGAGATCGCCGGAGTTGAGTTTGAGAGATCAGACTCAGATGACGAAGCAGAAGATGTTTCTGTTGAAGATATGGCGGCTCAGTTAAAAAATGCTTTTGCCAATAATTTTGGTGGCTATGAAGAGAAAGCTAAAAAACCGATGTCTTTCAGAGAGGCTGGGCAGGAAGTTCGCGAACTGCAGGCTGCCTGGAAAGAGGTAGGAGCTGTTCCAAAAGCAAAATCTCAGCAGGTTTGGGAACGTTTTAGAAAGGCCTGTGATGTTTTTTATGATCAGCGCAGAGACTTTTATGCTTCCAAAGAGAAAGACTTTGAGAAAAACCTCGAACTTAAAAACTCAATTTTGAGTGAGCTAAAAGAGGAAGCGGCAAAAGAAGAAAAAGACTTTAAGAAAGTTAAAAGCCTACAAAAAAAATGGCGTGATATTGGTGAAGTTGCGATCAAATTCTCCCGCAATTTGAATAAAGATTACCGTGCAATCTGCGATAAGATTTATGGTAATAAAAAACCAGAAGATGAAACAGAGAAAGAGAACATTCGAATTTAAATCTATGACAAACGGAGATGCCTTTTTTTGCGTGTCAAGGCATTGTAATGTAGCCGCTTATCAGTAAATTCGGGGACTCAGGAGAAGAATTGTTAAGGATCTAGAGGAATGCTAGTTTTAATACCTACAAAATTGTCAACAGTGGCTAAAGGTATCCTTGAAGAAGCAGGATACGAAGTAGTTCAGGAAGCAGGCGCTGATCTTGCTGAACTTGCCGCTAAATACCCTCATGCAGACGGAATGATCGTTCGCAGTGAAAAAATTACTGCTGATGTAATTGATAGTTTCCCGCAGCTTAAAATTATCGTTAGAGCCGGTGCCGGTTATAACACAATCGATATTAAACATGCCCGCAGCAAAGATATCGCTGTTATGAACACTCCGGGTGCAAACTCAAATGCAGTTGCCGAAGAAGTTGTCGGACTTATGCTTGCTGGCTGCCGTAACTTCATCCAAGGTGACGTTTCCACAAGAAGCGGTCTTTGGGAGAAAGGCAAACTTATGGGAACTGAGCTGACTGCTAAGAAAGTAGGTATACTTGGCTTTGGAAATATTGGTCAGCTGGTAGCTAAAAGACTGAAAGGTTTTGAAGTGGACATCATGATCTACGACCCGTATGTCTCCAAAGATAAAGCTAAAGAGTTTGGTGTAACTATAGCAACTACCAGTGAAATTTTTGCAGAGTGCGATTTCATTACACTTCACATGCCTGCGACAGAAGAAACGAACAATATGATCAATAAAGATCTGTTTTCGTTGATGAAAGACGGTTCTGTTCTTGTGAACTGTGCCCGTGCAGAAATTCTCGATGAAGATGATCTTAGAGAAGCTAAGAAAGAAAAGAATATCATTTTCTGTAACGATGTTTACATGAAAGACGCTCCTGGTGAAAAATCTTGTGCTGATGTTTCTGAAATCATGCTTCCTCACTTAGGTGCAAGTACTGTAGAAGCTAATACAAATGCAGCAATGAAGGCTGCTAATCAGTTAATCGGCTACCTGGATCGCGGTATTTCAACTTTCGTTGTAAATAAAGCAGTTCCGGACGGTTTAGAGCAAATCTTCCAGCAATTGGCTTTTGTTCTGGGAAGAACAGCACGCGGTTACCTTGGATCCAATGCAGCTCCACATGAAATTCAGTGCAGTTTCTATGGCAAGCTTAATGAATTTAACAAATGGCTTGTTCCTTCTGTAGTAGCAGGAATTACTAACGATAAAGCCATCAATGACTACAATGCCGCTGAAGCCTACCTTCAGGAAAAAGGTATTGAGTTAAAGATCCGTGAGACTGATGAAAGCAAGAATTATGGTGATTCAATCACTGTTGATCTGCTTCAGGAATCCGGCACTTTGGCTCGTGTCAGTGTTCGCGGTACTCTCACTGAAGGAAATGTTATCATTTCAAGAATTGATGATTTTGATAAACTTTATTTCGAACCTAGCGGACATAGTGTTATATTCAACTATGAAGATCGTCCTGGTGTGATCGCACAGATAACTCAGGCACTTGCTGATGAGGGTATCAATATCGATGATATTCGCTCTCCGCACAATGCTAAAGGAAACAGATCCATAGCAGTTTTAAAAGTAAATAAAGCTGTTGATCAGGCGATAATCGAAAAGATTAAGGCTCAGTTAAATTGTGAGGTTGGCTTCCACCTTCATATTTAATGATTGGAATGTAAATGGCTCTAAAATTTTTTAACACCGGCGAGATTATAAAAGATAACTTCGGTCAGGAGTTTTGTTTTATCCCGGAGGGAACTTTCCTCGGAGGAGAAGACGGAAAAACTGAAGTTGAAATTTTAGCGCCTTTTTACATGGCTCGCAATCCACTTCCAATGGCTTTATTTCATGCCTTCATGAGTGATACTAAACACGAGTTGTCTGATGATGACTTTGATAAGCTTTTGGAAGTGTCGCCAATGCCTGACTGCCCGGCTACAAATATTAGCTGGCTCGATGCTAAAGAAATTTGCCGATGGCTGAGAAAGAAAACGGGTCATTACTACAGTCTTCCTCAAAATGATGAATGGGAAAAAGCTGCTCGAGGTGAAGATGGACGTCTTTATCCCTGGGGAAATGAGCCACCAGATGAATCCAGAGCATATTTTGACAAGCTTGAAAGCGGTACGACCAGTCAGCTTGGGATACGCCCTAAAAGCGCCAGTCCTTATGGTTGTTATGATATGTCAGGGAATGTTTGGGAATGGTGTATCGATTCATTTGATGACGAAAGAGATCCGCATATTTTGAAAGGCGGTTCATGGCAGAATCCGTCAGAGTTCCTGAATACAGGTCTAAAAACTTTTAGTTTCCCACCGGAAAAGCGTCGCCCTTACATGGGTTTAAGGCTTTTATACCTTCCTCAGGGTGAAATGCTAGAGTATTATCAAAATGCTTATGCGAATCAGTAAGAAACTGAATTAAAGCCCTTTAAATCTCCTCTATAATATCAATAAATTGCTGAGCTATGCTATTCCAGCTGTGGCTTTGAATAAGATTTGGCGCAAGCTCCCAGGCTCTTTCTCGTAATTCTAAATCCTTTACGCTTGTGTGCATTACTTCTACAAACTTTGAAAAGTTAATTTCTAGGCCATACCCCAGAGCCATTTTTTCCAGTTTGGAGGGAACTCTGATAGATGAACCATCGAGTGTAAAGTCATCAGTTGGTCCGCCATCAGTACAAATGACAGGTAGACCACAGGCTTGAGCTTCGAGAACAGGCATATTAAAGCCTTCAGCTCTGTAGGGACTAAGATAGATGTCGGCTGAATGGTAAAGTTTGAGCATTTCTCTTTCGTTGAGATTATCACCTATATATTTAAGGCGGCTTAGAACATCTTTTTGTTCAGCATCGGAAAATTGGCAATCTATAAAGAGTTTGTGGAGCATTTCCTTCGACTTGTAAAGAGAGTCGGCCCCTTTTAAAGTTAAACTGCAATTGGGGTGACGTTTTATGATCTCATTAAAAGCTTTAAGAAGTGTGTCTATTCCTTTATTTGCAGTCATAGCTCCGATATGCAGGAAGTTGATATTGGCGCTTTTACGGATCTCTCTTTGTCTCTTGCGGTGTAAGCTGAAGTCTTTCCTGTAGCGGTAGGCTGGAAAAAAGCCGTGGGGATGGACGATTATTTTTTCTTTTGGGATACCGGTATTTATGAGACCCTTTTTAGACCATAGTGAAGGCGTAACTATATATTGGCCGGACTGTTTAAGTTCTTTAAGTTGCTGGTCTGAAATGTTTTCTTTAGCGTTATCGTACTCGCAGGTGACAAAAGTAAGAAGCTTTTTATGCTCAGATTCAGAAAAATTGAAGGGAAAAGAAATTCTGAAGTGAATATCTACTGTTGTTTGGCAATTCTTTAAAGAGTTAATCTGTTCTTGATCTTTTTGGTCAAAAAGTTCAGCCTTTTGCCAGTGAGAGTTGAAGAACTCAGCATCTTTAAAGAATACACTTTGAGGATTTAGTTTATTGAGTTCAAGAGCCAGTGACTGTGCCACAAGTGAGTAACTGTGTGGTAGTTGTCTCCAGCCTTCAATAAGTATAGTTTTTTGCTTCACTTAAAATCCCTAAAAGTTTGGTAAAACTTTCAAGCAAATTCTATACCGGGAATGACCATTTTTATTTTCAACTTGGAAAAAATCTTAGAAAGGGCAGGTCAGGGTGATAGCGGGCGATGGTGTTATTTTTTAAGGAAAGGCGGTTTTTTTGTCTTTTCTTTGCGAACTGGTACTTTCGCCTTTTCCGGCTGCTGGCTCTCAATATACTGTTTTATTTTATCAACTATCCATTCTATCATTTGAGCCTCCTTGTGTGTGACATCCCTCATAAATTCTTATTTGTACCACTTACTAAGGTAAGTCTTTTACGAAGCGAATGCTCTATTTTTTTGAAAAAAAATAATATTATTACACAAATATGTGCTTTTGAGTGCTCAGAAGTAAATATTTTATTAGTTGAAACGGTTTTTGATAACTATTTCATTTAAAGGAAGTTGCCCGCCTCTGGGGTTTGCTGGTTCAATGGCTTTGCCAATGGCAACAAACATTGCTAATACGTGGTCTTCCGGCAGCTTAATAAGTTCTGCTACCTTATCAAAGTCAAAACCGTCCATAGGACAGGAGTCGTAGCCCATACCTTTGGCAGCCAGCATTAGAGTTTGTGCTGCAATGCCACATGAGCGCATGCATTCATCCTGCTGAACCCGGTCTTTTCCCTCATAGTAATTGCCGATTGCAGGAATGAGATAATCCTGGACTTCTTTAGGAGCATTCACCCAGTAACGCTCAGGATTTTTCGTCCAGGCTTTTTTGTCAGCACATAAAACGACCAGCAGAGATGAATCGGTCACTTGCGCCTGGCCCCAGGCTGCCTCTTTAATCTGATTTCTAAGCTCTGTGTCTTCAACAATTAGAAAACGCCAGTGCTGTATATTAAAAGCTGTTGGTGAAAGCGCAGCCAGAGATAAAATCTGCTTTTGTTCATCCTCTGTCATTATATGATCAGGGTCAAAGTGTTTAACAGATCTTCTTTCCTGAATAGCTTTTAGTACATCCATTTTAAACCTTTTAGATTAATGAGGGTGATCGTGCCCGTGTAGAGCATATTCTTTTCTTGCTTCTTTGGTAAACATAAGAGGGAAAATTACATCGCTCAGACAGCAAATTCCGCCTACAGCTACAACAGTCATTAGGAAGACTACACCAATTTGATCGATCCAAACCAGTTTGCCGGTATGAGCAATAATGTAAAACAATGAAGCCATAGTTGAGGTGATAACATGGACTGAGTGGGACGTAATGGTAGATTTCAGACTGCCCGACAGTACTGCGGCAAGCCCAAGAAAGACTCCGATAATAGCAAAAGGGATGACCTGCATGGGAGATTCAGCTATGCAGAGATGCACTTCAGAAGAATAGCCCATCATTTTGGTTGTTATGGTAGGCACCAGAGCATCAGAAATTGTACAGATGACAATGGATCCAATTGAACCGATGGTAATTGCTTTGAATAAATTTTTATCGTACTTATAAAACATTGCTGTAGTAGCAATAGCAGAAAAAAGTATGTGGGCCGGGTGGAACAGGTGAAAGAGGAGGATAAAGCCTACCGGAGAGGGGCCGTGATTTCCATCACACTCTTCTCCATGCTCATGGTCGTGATCGTGGCCGCCGTGGTCATGGTCGTGTGTAGCATTAACAAATTCGCTGGCAGACTCAAGAAGTACATCAGAAGTTAGAAAGCAGATAAGCCCGGCAGCTATAATTCCAAGAGTGACACTGAGAACTGAAAAAGGCAGGTGGCTGAAGAGCTCGTGGCTCAATGGGCCGCCTTTAAAATAGCAATGTTCATCTTCTTCATTTTTGTGCTCATGACTACAGCCTGGCCCATGTGTATGCTCTTTAACCACAGGGCTGTACTTCTTTGAACCTGCTTTCTTTTCTATCTCTTTTTCGTCACTCATTCTTTTCATTCCAAAATTAGGGGAGGCATAACCTATTTAAATAAAGTGATAAATCAATATCAATAGATTAGGAATGCATATAATAGCATTTTTTTCTGATTGAGCACGATATGTGCGTAATATTGTTTAATCGGAAATTAAGGAAATAAAATGGATATATCGAACTCAGTGTTATCTGCTTCATCGGCTTTTCAAAGCCGGGATCCGGAAGAGATAGGGCCAACCCTGTCCATAAACTTGAGTCGAAATGAACAGATAGATCGCAAAATTGCTCAAATTCAGCGAGACAGGATAGGAATTACCGAAGAGACTTACTTAGAGACAGCCTCAATGCCAAGTCAGCAATGAGAGAGTTTGAGCGCTTACTGAAGCAAGGCCAAAAACAGGTAGATAACAGTTCAGACCCGGTAGCTCGTTCAAATTCTGACCTTGGAGACAGTTTGGAAAGTCAGTTGAATGATCCATTATCAAGTTCTCTTCCCGATGTTAGCAGCGGAAATATTGTCGTTATGGGAGAAAAAATTTCCATAGATGTTTCATCAGATTCCATCAATGATGTTATAGACAATATAAATAATTCAAATGCCGGAGTAACGGCCTCATACAATACAAGCACCAATAAATTTGAGATTACAGATGACCAGGATTTTAACATAAGTAACGGCAGCAGTAATTTTTTTGCCGAACTGGATGTAACTACAGGCACAATAGTAAGTGACGAAGAAGATACACAGGTAGCTTTTTTTAAATCGGATAAATTTGTTGATGCCTTTAATCGTTTTAATAGAAAAATGAATGCCTTTTTTGTAACTGCGGCTGATGTGAGTCAGAAGCTGGGGATTGCAAATGACGAGGATGAGGATGGTGAAACTCTTCCTGAAAACCCTTTTACTACGGATGTTAAAAATGCTGTGGAAAACGCTGTGACCAGTCAGTTCGATGAAGATTTTGACGGAGAGGGCAAAGCACGTTTTAAGTTTGGTTTTACAATTTCTTTCAGTACGGGAGATTTTTTGGAACTGGACAGTAAGGAGTTTGAAAATAAACTGGACGGCAATGTACAGACGATGCTGGATTTCTTTTTAACTGAAGTAGACGATACCAATACCAGTAACGGAGGAATGCTAAGCCTTCTTGAAGATACCTTTAATACCATGAATGCGGATCTACTTGAGAAGATTAATGCCAAAGATAAAACCGGTTTATTGGTAGATGTCGAAGCCTGATGAAAATTCTAACTGAGAAATAATGTTCTCGCATTCATGCAAGTCTATTGAAAATGACCGTCAGTGTTGTTAGGATTTAATAAATCAAATGGTGTCTGGGTGTCATGCTGAAATTTTTAAATATTTTACTTTTGGGTTCGTTTTTTGTGTTTCTAACTTCGTGTGGCGAAGAAGAGCCAGCGCCTGAAATGACTCCTGCAGTGCAGAATACTGATCCAGTACCCGAACCCAAAGAAGAGCCGCCAAAACCTTCTCAGAAAAAGAAAATCCTGGTTAAAAATAAAAAGGGATGGAAGGTCTTCAGTGCAAATAGTTCTATGCCGGATTCAAAACCATGGAAGGCCATCGACGGCAAACCAAAAACTTTCTGGCATACAGAGTGGAAACCGAAAAAACCAAAACATCCGCACCACATAAGTGTTGATCTGGGCAAAGAGCATGAAATTCACGGTTTTTCATACCTGACCCGGCAGGATAAGACGCTTAATGGAACAATAAATGAATATGACTTTTATATATCGAATGACAAAAAGAAATGGGGGGAACCAGTTTCTTCAGGAATATTTGAGGATATAAAATATGACCGTGGACTGCAGGTCATCTATTTCGATAAAATGATCAAAGGCCGCTATATAAAACTGGTAGCAAAGTCTGAAGTTCAGGATCTTCCTTACGCCTGCTGTGCCGAGATCAATATTGTTATTGAGCAGTAAGCTTTAAACAAGCAATTGGCAAATTCTGCATTGAGGCCTGAGCTTAAATTCAGCGTTTGAGACCATTTCTTTAATTTGTGTCCTGACTTCCGGTATACGGTGCCCCATCATCGGTTCATTTGAAATCAAAGTTTGCCAGTTATTCAAAAATACCGCCAGTTCATTTTTCTTAGCAAAACTTTCAGGTACTCCAAATGGCACTTTTAAGTTATTTGAGCTGTCGGTGAATATTCTGGATAAAATGTTTCCGCCGCCGTCCGGAGCACAACTCAGAATAACCACATAGTGCTGTTGGTTAATAGGCTTAAATAAAGCGGCGAGTGTGGAAAAGATAAGATTTCTGGTTTTGATGGTACAGTTACTTATTTCAGCTCTGAAAACTCCAGGTCTTCTGACAGATAAAGTAAGTTCAGGTTTTTCATCAATTTTATTTAGTTCGAGCACAGTTTTAATGACGAACTGGCACAAGTTCTCTACAAAATCTTTTGAATTGAAGTTATAGCCTACAGATTTTTTTCGTTTTAGCCTCTGTGTATGGAATTTTTTGAAAGGATCCAGATTTGGATCCATGTTGATTTCCAAAGCTTCTTTTATGAACTGATCTTTGTCGTGCTTGGCCATCCACATGTCATATGTATGTTGTCGTGTGGGAATCAGACGCATGGCTGTATCATTAATTTCATTGATCAGATTTTTAGAGAGGGTTTTCATTTTCACCTTTAACTCCGGGTGAAAATAGCTAATTCCTTTTTCAAACTCGCCATCTTCGCATAAGTGCCAGCCATGTTGTTTTCGGGATGCCATTCGTTCGTAGTCAGCCATTCCGAATTCTATTTCGGGCATGAGAGAGCAAAAATCCCATAAGTGTTTTGCCTGAACAGGTTCATCATCCATCATTAGAATTCTGGCAAGTAAACGAATACCAAACAATTCAGAATTGGCTGAGGACATATTAAAGAATGTATTAAAGCTGATGCCATCCCATTTAGAACTTAAAAATTCCCGCCCTACGATAAAACAGTGAGTAACTCTTTTATTGAGAAGGTTTTTGATTAATGGAATCCAGAATTCTCTAAAATTGTGAATTCCGGGAACTGAAATGTAGCAATAGCCGCTTTCTTCCTTTTGAATGACTTCCAGGCCGTCAATTTTTGAAGCTGCATTTTCAACTTCTTTAGAAAGGATTTTAGTAAACTTGGGATTGAAGTAAATTGTATCGCCATAAAATACGATGGGATTCAGCTGGAGTGTAATAGGGTTTTTCTCCAATTTTTCCAATATGGAAATCATCCCGCAGCAACTGTCATCAAATTCATTTCCGGGGAAAAGCTCGGAGGCGCTAGAGTTATCAATGAAATCACTGATGATCAAGGCTTTTATATTTCTTTCCAGGCTGATAAACTCTTCTGAAAGGTACTTTATAAGCAGCTCTTCTTTATTGGCAGAGCGGTTAAGGATATTTGGAATAAGACTGGTTCTTGTATCAATGTTTATTTCATTAATTTCAAATCCTAAAGGTCTAAAAGCCATTATTAAAGATTCACCGATGCGACGCTCATCTTTATTATCGGATAGAAGTAACACTCTAAAAATATAGTCACGAATTACCGGAAGTAAGTTGCTGAATTGAACTTCACCCATTTTATCCAGGAAAACTTTCCAGACGGATGATAAAGGCAAAGAACGGCCTACCATAAAGTTCAGTACCGAAACGACATAATCGTTTCGTTTTGCCCAGTTACCGGGAATGTCCCTTTCCAAAAAGTTTAATTCTCTGCTTACGAAGTCTGTTAATGTTACTTTAACTAAGTTTTGATCTTCAACCTGAGCCAGTACCTCATTTAAGTAACTGCTGGCATTTCTCAAAAACTCTTTTTCACTTTCTGTAGGCTCGGTAAAAGCCATCAAACCCAGGTAAGGTTTAAAGCATTTATCCTGAACCAGAAGTGGAAGTTTAACTTCAATAGGGCTCTTGTCGAAAAGGGAAGTTTGAAGGTGGAAGTTGCCCGGGCTCAATTCATTAAGGTTTACTTTTAAAGGACTTAAGTTGATCAGCTTGGAAGTACCAAAATGGTTAATTATATATGAGAGTACTTCCGCCCAGATGCCCGTAACTTCATTGCTGTCGTCACATATAATCAGTCCGGTGTTATTGTCCTGAAGGTTTTTAATGAAAGAATCAAGATGTTTGCTGCGCCATCTGGTGTCAATTAGTTTTTCATCATCACCCAGTTCAATAAAGCGAAGAAGCTGATCATTGTATCGGCTTAATTGCCGGATCGCTTCATCATTAAGCATGGCTTCAGATTCTTTTAGAGCGTCGTAATCGCCAATATTATCATTATCCTGGTCCCAGGAACCAACAGAAGCCAGTTCGTATTCCCAATAAGCGCGTGCTGTATACCTTTGCTCAGAGGTAGCGTTAAGGGAATAGCAGAATTTACTGTAAGTAGCCAGTGAAAACAATGATGGTTTTTGATCGAGTTTTAGCTCAGTCATAAAGTCACTGCAGTCATCTAAACCAAATAAGTCCTTAAACTGTTCCTGCCATTCTGAAAAGCGGCTAGAGTCAGTGCATAATATCAGCGTGGGGACTTGTTTGACAGCAGCGAGATGAAGGAGTGACTGATTAACAGCTTTTTGCCTTGGGCTCAAAAGGCCTATTTTATTTTGTACAGCCCACTTTTTTTCTACCTGGGATAAAATAAACTTTTGAACATTTAGCAGTTCTTGAGTTGGTTTTAGCTTATCCCACATAAAAATCCTTGGAAAGTTTACACTGTTTAATTTTATACCTGAGAGTTGTATATTCTACTTATAAAGAACAAAACATAATTATATTGTGGTATAAAACCCTGTTATTCTGGACCTAATCATGAAGTTTAAATCCTTTCTTATCATATTATGCACAATTTTTTCACTGCATGCAGTCGAAGATCTGCCTTCTCTTTATAAAATTTCGGCACCAAAAGATTTTAATTCTGGAGAAAAAGTCTTTTCAGAAGTAGTAAAGATAGTTAAAGATGGCTTTTACGATTCCGATAATTTGACGGAAAATGATCTTTATTATGCGGCAATTAGAGGGATTTTGAGAAAGATTTCTCCTCCTGAATCACCCAATCAGGGAAAACTGTGGTCGGAGTCTGAAAAAGCTAAAGTTTATAACAATCTTAAATCAAAACGGGTCTTTGCAGGGATTAACTGTGTTCACGATAAAGTGGAAGGAAGTTTAACTGTGAAGTCACTGCTTAGTGATTCACCTGCGCAGGGAAAATTGCAGAAGAATGACCGCATAATGAGAATCGATGGAAAAAGTCTTAGAAATCTGACTTCCGCTGAGCTTTCTGCTCTTATGAAAGGCGAAGAGGGCAAGATTGTTAAATTCAAAGTCGTAAGAGATATTGAAGTTCTTGATGTCGAAATAAAACTGAAAACCTTGAAAGTAAAATACTGCATAGCCGAAGTTCTGGAAGACACAGCTTATTTGAGAGTGAAGTCTTTTTCTGACAGTATCTCAAAAGAAATGAAAGAGCACCTGGAAGTATTTAAAACCAAGAAAATTAAAAATCTGATTATAGATTTGAGGGATAATACTGGAGGATACTTTTCAGAGGGCGTGAAAGCATCTGAGTTGTTTTTAAGAAAGGGAGCTTCCATCGTTTCCGTCTTGCGCGCCGGATCAATGAGATCGAATTATTACTCTAGAAATTTGCGGCCTTATATTTTTAAGATTGCCGTTTTGGCTAATGGCAGAACGGCTTCTTCTTCGGAAGTATTGGCTTCTGCTCTAAAAAGTAATAACAAGGCAGTAGTCATTGGCTCCAATACCTATGGGAAAGCTATTATAGAAAAGCCCTTTAAGCTTAGTAATGGCTACTCAGTAAAGTTTTCAGTCGGTGCCATGTATAATTCTAAAGGTGAGTCGTGGCATGAAGATGGCATAAGCCCGGATATAAAATCTTCTACGAAATTCTCGGATAAACTAGAGGACGATATTGCAGTGGGGAAAGCATTAAAATATCTAAAAGAGAATTAATGCTGAGCTTAGATGTAAAATTTATAATCATCGAAATTTACAAATAGACTTTTATTTGAGATATCTTGCAGGCCAATTTCTTTTAATATGATTTCATGAAGGGTATTCTTAGAGCAGATAGGGATAACTGAAAAGTTGTTCTGTCTCCTATAAATACACACATACCTTAGCTGTATCTTTCGGATACAGCTAATTTTTTTCCAGTTGAGCCGCCAGTCTACTGACAAACTTTTTCGCAGAGTACAATTCTTCAGATCTTATCTTTTGTCTTTCCAGAGCTTCCTTTCTTAATTGCGCCGACTTAATCCATGAAACAGCTTTTTGGATATATGCCTCTTTGTCATTTTTCATGACAGCCTGCTCCTCACCAACTATATTTGCTCCTACACTTTCATGGTGAGCACTGCTATATTTCATAGCCATTGCCGGTACATTACTAGCCAAGCACTCTCGAATAATCTGTGAACCTCCGGCTGGAAATTCATTAAAATAAAAGTCGAGAAGTTTTAAGGCAGAGTAAGAATTTCTCTGTTGCGGCAGCCATCTGCATCTTTGCAGCAGGCCTTTTCCTGCCATGTACTCTTTTGCTTTATTGTTATTGCCATTACCCATACATAGAAAAATGGATTCAGGGCATTCTTCAAGAATTTTACTTACACATTCGAGGTATTCATCTGTTATTCTGATATAGATATAATTTGTCATTGTACCAAAAACTATATGGTCCTCATTTAAGTCGATTGATGCTCTTTCGATGGGAGCCGAATTTTGAGCTTCACTTCTGTCAGCTCCTCCGCAAATGAAAACCTGCTCACCCCAGGACGGCTCCCAAAACTCTTTTTCTCGTAATAAATTCTCATTATTTTTATAGATAACGGAGCTCAAACCTTCCTGGTACATATTTAAACCTAAGCACATTGAGGCTTTGGCTGGAACATTTGATATGGCAGAAGCAAGCCATTGTACTGAGGCATTGACACCGGCCTGGAAGATAACGCCGTCAATTTGATCCTCTTCCATTTGTTTTGCCAGCCAAATTGCCGATTCATAAGCATCGACCGGCGGACAGGTTCTTACAATAACCGGAGATGCAACAAGTTCTTTCATAAAGTCCGGAGCAGCCTGAGTAGAGTGAACCTGATCAAAGCGAATAGGGAAATTCTGAGGTTTACCTTGCCAGGTCTCCTCGGCTAAATATAGATAACAGTCATACTTTTCTCTATCCAGATATCTGGCAAACTGCATAGCTGTTTTAGAGTATGCTAAAACATGGTCAACCAGATTTACCGAGACCATAGCAAACCTTTTCTTTTTATTAGTTCTTCCTGTGAATGGAATCTTTGCAGTCTGATTGGCGATCTTTTTTAGTAGATCTCTACTTCTTAAAAGAGCATTTTTGTCTTTGAACATCCACATATCAACCCCGCCGCCGGCAAAGCTAAAAATATTTTTATTGGCGTTCATGGCATCTGCAAAGCGCTTTTCCTCAACGGCATTTTCTGCATAATCCTGAATGATTGAGGCCATCTCAAATTTTCGAGCGCATTCTTTTCCGCAATAAGCCATAAGGCTGATAAGCATATTAGGGAGAAGCTTTACTCTTTCGTGAATATCAAGCAGTATATCAAAGGCTTCTGAGTAATGGCCGTCAGCCTGGCGAAATATGGCGACGGCTGAAAGTTCCAGCAATTGCCTTTTGGAAGGGTTCTCTTCAGTTAAGAAGTATTCTTTGGGGATAGTTCCCAGTTCTGATTTAATTAATAGTAATGACTTAATATCGTCGTCATGTAAAATTAGTTCTTCGCAGGTAATCATTTACGCCATCCTTTTTCCAAAGAATGGCGCAGGAAATATTCCAGAGCTTACTTTTTGCTCAAAAGCTCGAATTGTTTTTCAAGATTAAACCAGGTTGGTACTTTTTGAGCTATAGGAAAATCCAGCTTAGTGACCTTTGCCAGCAAAAGCTTTTCTGCAGTAAAGCTGACTTCCGGGTCTTTATTGGTCGTTTCCGGGAAAAGGAGAAAGCCCATTTCTTTGACCAGACTTTTCATGACAGCTATGGCTTTTTTACGCTCTCTGAATGAAGCATTTTTAATCTTGTCGATTGAATCATCAAAGCGCTTAACTATGTCTTCATCCATCTCGTTTCTAATTCTATTAGTAACTTTCTGAACGGCGGCATTGTTTTTGGAAACAAATTCTTTGAGCTTTTTCCACCAGTCCAGTCCTGTTTTGGTCTGGTAAAAGTCAACATTGGTTTGAGCCAGTACAGAAAAGTCGTTATCCAGCATGAAGAGGTTGCCGTTGGCAAATTTCTTACTTAAAGTTTTACTTTCTTTAAGTACTCTGGAGTCCATCACCAGATAGTTTGTAAACATACGCAGGGATCTTCCTTCACGGCTATTCATAAATTTTATTAAGTTATCGGCTTCATAAAGATCTCCACCATCAACTACAAAAAGAAAGACCGGGCCTTTTACTGTTTCCAGCCTGTTTTTCATGTGCAGGAAGCTACTCGAAGTTTCTTCCTTTCCCCAGGAATTAATGATTTCAATATTAGAACTTTCGTTAACTACAACATCATCAATGTTAACATTTTCGATAAATAACTCATCCAGCTGCATCTCTCTGGCATTTTGAGCATTGACTGCAAAGCCAAAAAACAACAGTCCAATTATTAGCAAATTCCTCATAACTCCTCCGTCAGAATTCCATATAATCTAGTATAGTCTTCTGCGGGTAGTGAAATCAAGAAATGTTAAAAATATAACAGCTTTATTACGAGCAATTTAGTGCGTGGTTTTAAGGCGTAAGATTACGATAATGGTTATAAGTCGGAAAAAATTGCCGTAAAAATGCCAAAAGTAGTGCATTGTTTGCGTATAATTATCCATAAATGACAAAAATGGCTGAGTTTTGACGATGAAAAAAAAGTTTAAAAAAAGTTTATTTATTTTAAGTTTTTTAATATTTGGGACGGTTTTTGCCGCCGAAAGCGAAGAAGAAGTAAAGAAAAAAATACTTTCATCTTTTCAACAGATCTTTGAATTAAAGCTGGGGCAGGGAGACAGGATGGCTTTGCGACTGGCAGAAAAAGCAAAGAATAAGGCTGGAAGACTTGATCTGGATTTAGACGATATCAAGCGATATATGCTCAAATGGGACCCTGCCAGTAAAAAACTATTCTCCGAACTAAAGACCGTGAAAGCCAAGGTCGAAGAAGTAAAAAAAGAGTTTGAAGAGCTGTTGAAAAAAAAGGTCAAAGAGGAAGATCCTGAAGCTATTCGTATTGCTGAAAAAGGAGAGGCAAACGGGGGGGAACTGGAATTTTCAGTGAGGCAAATGCGCGAGTTAATTTCCAAATGGGAAAAATGAGGATGGAGCCGGGAGGCAAGGATAGAGGGCCTTGCTTTTCCCGGACTGTTTTTTAATTGATGATTTCTGAAAAATCGACGATTTCTTTTCGAATTGCATAGATGATTGTATCCAGAGCAATCTGTTCAGAATACTTAAATCTGGACTGCATATTTTGCAGTACGTTCTCAACAAATTCTTTTATTTCAGGAGTACAACGCTCGAACTTTTTAGTGTCGTAACTTCTGTGGAAGAAAGCGTCTGTCAACTGTTCGGCACTTAGCCCGTCTACAGCTCTGCGATGTGAGAGTAGCTTGGTATATTCTTTACTGAAAGCATCCAGCAGGTTATCATCCTGAGAACTGACGACAGTTTTATTTTTTTCCAGATACATTTCTCCTTTATCGAGCAGGTAAAGGAACTTCTTGGCCATTTCTTTTCGAGTTTCATTTTTCTTCGCACCCGGAGCAAGGATTTTTTCAATTGATGCCATGAAGTCCAGATCCGGACTGTCGACTTTATCTCCGGAAATTGGGTCGATGTAAGTGTACTTTGGAATGAGAATATGTGAAAAAGCTTTATTTTCATGAGCTTTATCAAGCAGTGCGTGCTGTAGGTATTTGCGAAGATCGTTTTCGATCTTTTTAGGATCACGGTCTACAGTCGCTACTGTGATTTCCTTTCTGATAATGTTGAAGTATAGAGCTTTAACAATTTTAATCATTGAAAGGTAGTCGCTGTAGTTTCCTTCACCTTCCGCGAATTCCATGTCGCCAATTTTTCTTTCAGGCAGACTGCTTAACTTCTTTTTGCTGTTGTTGATCGCCAGCCAATGGTGAACAGTTGGGCCTTCTGAGAAAAGTTTATCCAACTGGTTGAGGAAAAGGTTTACAGTTACTTTCATACCATCAGAGTTGATCATGGTGTTACGCATGATGTTCTGTAACTGCCTTATTGAAAGTCCGTATTTACCTTCTTCAGGGAAATGCTCATTTCTCAAAACCCGCATAAATTCATCATCTATAAGTTTCAGATCTTCATTATTGAATAGACCTGATTCCTCAAGTTTGATAGCTTCAGGGTGAGAAACGATAAGTTCTCGTAACTCCTGTTGATTAAATATATTTATTCCCAGACGGAAACATTCATTTCTAAAAGGGTGCCATGGCGGAAGCTTTTGAATTGTCGCCAGTGGGTCTTCAGACTGAGCGGCAAAAATGAATAACTTCTGTTCCGGAGTTATTCTTTTGTAAAGTTCAATTTTTTCGGTAGTCCACTTCTTAGGGAAGTTATCCTTCTTTTGCGGCGGGTGAAGCCTGGTCATTACCGAGTAATAAGCAGCCAGCCTGAACAGGTTTGGATCTATATCATACTTAGTTAAGATATTTGCCATATCTCTATTCAGAATGTCCATTTCAGAAACACAGTCCAGCAGGTAATTGACCGGGACTCTTTCAATGCGGTCAAGCAACTTTGATGATGTAAGTTGCCTTTCCAGTCCCTGCATCTCTTCGAGGTTTGTTGTCATGATCACTGTATTGTCCAGAGATGCCTGAGTGGATTCCAGATTTACTTTACCAGATCCAAGCAGCATCAGTAGAGGCTTATAGTCATTTTCATTAGGGCGATCATTTCCCTGTAAACCAAAAGCATCATGAATATGCAGCAGCCCGCGGTTGGAAGAGAGAATAGAACCTTCATACTTGAACATGAACTTTCCCTGAAGGTGTTCATTTAGAAGTGAAACATCTTCAGAAGCAAGAGTGAACGGTCTGACAAAAGTTTTTAGCTGACCCATATCATCTACATTTGTTATACCGCGGCCTTGAGAATTGGAGAATTCAATCACTTCAATGCGGATATACTCTTCAATAAGTTCGCTGTAGCTTTTACCTTTATTTCTGGGGTTTTGAAGCAGCGCCTGCAGAATATCTAAAGTTCTTTTGTCCGGAGTAGCATATTCATAATAACTTGGAATGGTGATCGGTCTGCCGGTCTTTTCTTTGATATAGTCAAAGAGCTCCTGGCGTGGACGAATAACTCGACCGTCATCCAGCTGCAGAGTAATTGGGAACAGCAGTAATGGATTCGGCATAAGTGAAGAGCGCAGTTCAAGAACTCTTCCCTGCTCATTGCTTAACCTCCAGTAACAGGAGTAAAGTTTGACCGAAGTCTGTTTGGTATATTCCTCTAAAGCCTGCGAAATGAGATCGACAATATTTGTTTTACCAGAGGCAGGAGGTCCGACCATAACGATTCCCCGTTTCGGTCCGGCTTCTTTGTCAACAGATTCGATAACATCTATTATTCGTTTGATACAGGTTTCCTGACCATAGACAGCATTAATTCCGTTTGAGAACAGATCGTGAAATACTTTATAGCGCAGGATCGGTTCACCTGAACGAACAAGAATTTCATAACCAAAAAATTTCATGGCTTCAAGAATAAGTCCGGCAGAAGTTTTAAGCATTGCTTCAGGCTGTTCAACAAACTTATCTATGAACTGTGAGAAGAGCATAGGCTCTCTCTTTGTAAAGTTTAGCAACTTTGTGTAGTCAAATGGTTCTTCTTCCATGCTCATACCCTCCTATTTCGCCCTGAAAGGCTTTTCGCCATTCTGAATGCGTTCTACAATTACTTCAAACTTTGGAGCTGCAGCTCTAAGCTCATTAAAAGATCCTGCTGAGTAGGTGTAGAGTGTGTCCTTGGTTAGTAAACTTACAGAACCTTTCCAAATAAGATTAATGTTTTTTAAAGTTGGTCTTATCCAGTCTTTTCTAAGTGCTCTTCCGTCATCTCTGTGAAAGAGTAAAAGTCCTCCGTCCATGTAATCAACATCAATCAGGTAAATTCTTGGTCTGTACAGATGTGTGTAGAAATTCAGCATTTCATTTTTAATTGGACGTGGATCAATCCACACGTATCTGCGGTCTTCTCTAATCACATCATCAGCTTTTAAACCAAGCTGTTCAGCCTGTCTTTTATCAATTCTGTTAAGGTGAAATTCATCTACCAGATCTGTAGTCAGGAATCTTCTCAAAAACTCATAGTCCGTACAGGTCCTGACCAGATGGCCCATGGCATCCAGAGGCTCAACTTTGGCTGGTTTTTTCCAGTTATCTTTCTTTTCCTGGCTTGTTTCTTCAAAGTAGTCCAGGCTGACTTTGCCGTCTTTGTAAAGTTGTTCGATGTGCTCCCACATGTAGTAGCCAAGGTGATACGGGTTTCTTTGGAAATAAGGTCTTGGGTACATGACACCAGCGGCAACTTTTGAATACTCAATTATTCCCTTGCATGCTTTTTCTTTAAAAAGCTCGGTCATAATCTTCTTTTCCCAGTACATCGCCCAGCCTTCATTCATAATCTGTGTACGGACAACGAAATCCTGAGTAGAGTTGACTGCGTACATATAGTCGAGAATGTACTTTTCACCTTGTGACAGACTGGCATGTTCTTTTAAGAAGCCAAGGATATCCTGACAGGGAGCTTTCAGTTTGTAACCCACTCTGCTGAGAGTTTCACTTCTGGCATGGCGCAGTTGTTCAATTCTAAGAAGCTTATCTTTTGCCGCCTGAGTGTTTTTAAAAATATCCTGCACTGTTGAATCGAAAGGGATTGAGTCCAGAACAGACTTCTCTTGAGGCTCCAGTTTTTCCGGTTCGCTGATATTTTGGTCAGTGTCAACAGAGTTTTCTAAATTGTATTGAGAGTTAGGTGATATTAGTGCCTTAACTGATTCACAGGCATTCCAGAAAGTTTTGTAGTTTTTATGGCCCATCTGATTTCGGGACATATCTATTTTTCTTGTAAGATAAATAATCCACTCAGTTCGGTCATCATTGGAGTCATGCATGACATTGAGCTCAGAAAATTCACAGTGACCGACAACGTGAGCCATCACAGATGCCTGAGTCATGGCATTATTTGTTTCATTTAAGTAAGCGTAAGAAGGCCTTCCTGTTTGAACGACTTCATAGTAAAGGCTGGACTCCTGACCCGTTTCGATTCGGTGCCTGGTGTTCACCATTTCCTTACCTTCCCATATATTAACGGGAGCGACAGGGTAAACTCTCTTAATGAGGAGCGATGCAAACTCCATAGGATCCAGAATGAAAAAACGCATTTCAGGCAAGGTACGATTAAACTGGTCAGCGTAGTGAAGAACTCTTTCTTCAAGGAATTTTAGTTCGGCATCTGTTTTAATATTACGCATGCTGTTTCTCCCCGAAAAGTGTTTTAATAGCCCGGATTATCTCTTTCTTGTTTTCGACCCGATCTAGACGAATACAGTCATCTCCGGCAAATTTGTCTTTGAGCTTTTCCACAAGGTTTGAAATACTGCTTGGTTTGACCTCAACAATTCCCACTCTGTTAAAAATAGGCAGCATATTTTTCTGTAGTATTTCTCCAATATCATCAGCATCGGTTGAGAAAAGCTCCCCATCGCCAAAGTAAAAGCCATAAAAGTTAGTCGATTCTGCATCATATTCGTTAAATGCGACTCGACTGACTAAGTCAAAAACTATGGAGGCTCTTGTACCACCGGCGTTTTGAACTTTGAAGAAGTCTTCTTCTAAAACTTCATGTGCTTCTGAGTCGTGAACAAAAAAGCGATGCTCGACATTGGCCGCGCCATAGTTATAGTTAAGCCAGCTGTGAATAAAACCGACTATGCGTTTTTCAAGTTCCAGTCTTTCTCCGTAAGTGGAGTAGGAGATGTCACCCATATAAAAAACGACTGCTTTATACTTGGGCTTTTCGACTCTTTCCGGAAGCTTGTACCGTCTGTCGCGGCGTCGTACAAGAATATCGTATTCATCTTCATCGGGATTAAACGATCCTGTGCCGATGCTCGATTTAAGAGCGCGCTTGAAAGTACGTTTTTTGTCGAGGATAACTCCGGCAGTACCAAAGGTTTTAAACTCATAACTGACTTCTTTTATTTTTCCCTGACCTTCTTTAACAAGATTAGGAAGTCGAAGTCTTTCGGATATAAGTTCCATTAGACGGTCAAAAGGCAGACTGAAGCGGATTCTTTCAGCTCCTTCTCCGGGACCCTGGCCACCTTTGCCGCCACCGCCGCCGCCATTATCACCATAAGTAAAGCTGGGAGGAGATATGTCATCCATCTCAATGACAATATCACTTTCGCGATCGCCGAAACTGGTGAGGTCACCATCGTTAATGATATCTTCGACAATATCTTTCAGCTTGTCGTCGATGAACTCGTTAAAGGCTCCTTCAGATTCATTGGAGTTGATCTTATCTTCCTGAAAAAGTCCTGTCGGCTCTGGTATGTTGAATGGTAATTTCATTCTCATCTCTCTTTAAAGTTTTATTATTCCGGTGATCTACACCGGATTAAACTGCCTGACGGAATTTCGGAACGATCACTAACTTATAGATGAAGCATTCGCGGTGATAACCAGTGCCTGGAAGGCGCATTTACCGCAATAGCCTTTAGTCTCCATTAAATACTTGATAGTATCATTCAACTGTTCCTGCTCCTTGGAGTAAACATTCGCTGAACTGGTACCACTCTTAATCCAGCCTAAAAGCTTCATGTTTTCTCCAGACTTAAATTCGTTTTCGAAGACATACTTTTTAATAGCATTCTGGTAAGAAGGCTCGTCTTCTAAAAGGACCTGGTAGCTTACGCTGGCAATGGCATCCGATAGCTCTTTTCTGAAGACATCTTTCTCCGGAATACCAAGGTAGGCTTCTATTGTCTGCATGAACTTCTCATCCGGTTTTACGTCGGCTTGAGTAACTTCGTGCTTGACTGTTGTATTGTGAGCATAAGCTCTCACATGGTCTGTGTACTTTTTCCAGGTTGTTTCGATGATAGAATCATCTCTCAGAACTGCGCTGTAGACATCACTGGCAATTTGACCAAAGATCCAGCTTTTCGCCTGTGAAAGTACTTTTTCGACATAGTGACTTAACTTCGACTTTTGAGTTGCAAAAGACTCTTTGAGGTAGTGCTCAAGGCGAACATGAAGGTCAAGTGGAGTTACACATGGGTTTTCCAGTGCAATTGAATTGAGCATTGTTTCATCGCCGCTCTCTTCCATCAGCCTCTTTATGTTTGCGTTAAACTCATTAATCTGAAAGTGTTCGGTATTTTCAAAAACATTCTGAATAAACCTTGGGTCGAGTCCAAACGTACCTTCAGAAGGTTTGACAAATTCAAATTCTTCAAGCATCATCTTAGCCATGTTATTGTCAACACCGCTATCACTGCGGCCGGCATAAATCAGAGCTTTTTGCAGAAGTGAAATATTTGGATTTCTCTTTGATTCATAAAGTCGCGACATTACCGCAACTAAACTCAGCATTTCCAGACTGTGCGGAGCTACATGGGAGATGTGTTTACGGTTCTTATTCCAGCTTCTTGCTCCATTTGAATAAGTATTGGTATAGATCTTTTCTTCATCCTTAAAGTCAACAGACAAAGGCATTTCTATAAAAGTTGTTCTTGAGCGCAAGGCTTCGAAAGAGTTGTTGCTCATGAACATATTGTATTCATGGAAGTTAGTGTGACCAATGATGACACCGTTAAACGGGATTGGCGGCTGCCCTTCCGGTTTAAAGAAACGGTCCTGTGTTGCGAATAATAACTCGTACAGGAATTTGTCTGAAAGTTTTAAGATCTCATGAATCTCAACAAATCCGTTTGCTCCGGCACAAAGTTCACCTTTGTAATCATGTACCAGAGGATGCGACTCTGAGCCAAATCTTGGCAACTGACTGTAGTCAATATTTCCCACTAAAGATCCGGCTTCCTGACTTTTCTCATCACGAGGAGTATAAGAGCCGATGCCATTCTTTTTAGAGGCATCAAAAATTAGTCTTTTAACTTTCACGTACTTGAGCATGTCTGTAAAAGAGAGGTTTTTAGCCTTTCTGAAATCCTGAAGTACATAGTCGGCAAATGGTGAAATGCGTCCTTCGATTTGCACTTTGAATTCATTGTCGTAGTGAGGGTGGTCCTTTAGGAATTTGTTGGTAGACTTTTTATCGAGTCCGGCAGTTAGTTCCTTAGCAATCGAGTCTCTCATGTCATCCGGAATGATCTGCAGCGGTCTTTCCAGAAGAGGTGCCTGAAGGTAGTAAATTCCTTTTTCTTCAAATAAAGCCTGGTCTTTCAAGCGTTCATCAACAGTAGGCAGCAGAAGGTGATAGTTTTTACCGATATCAGATTTTGAATAGCAGTTTAGAGCTCTTTTAATGGCATCCATTGATCTGGATTTTGCCGATCCCGGAGGACCAAGTAAAATCCATAGACGTTTCGATGCCTCAGCTCCGCGGCTGGCATTATCAATTTTTTCAACCAGATTTTCTTTAGCTTTTTGCTGACCGAAAACAATGTACTTTCCGATCTTGTCGGTGTCTTCAAAAAACTTATACCTGTGTTTGACCGGTTTGCCGGGTACAATTGAGTGTTCGACGCCGCTGGAAAGCAGCATGTCGTGCAGAATTTGTACGGAGTTTCTAGTAATCCATGGCTCTTTTTTGACGAGTGCCAGATATTCTTCAAAGCTTAAAATTTCGTCTACAACTTGAGTGTCTTGGAAATCTTTAAATAGTTTGTCCAGAAGAGCTGCCATGGCTATCCTCCTTATAAGTTTGCCTATAAAAACTCTCAGGCTTTCGCCCCGCTAATTTGTTACACGCATCACTGATGCCTATTTATGCGAAATGGTTTTGTTTCGCATGTCCTCCTATAGTTAATCTTATACCTATGAGGAGTCCTGTTGCAATAGGGTAGAAGGCGATTTCAGGATAAATCTATAAGAATTTTTGTTGTATTGTGAGACTCGGAGAAGAGAGTTGATTTCTCTAAAGTTTTTACTTTAAAGCTGATGCAAATAGAGAATTGTAATTAGTGAGAACAGTAAAAAAATCTACTGTTTTCACTATGTTTGTTGAGCGGTGGCAGTTCTATTTTCTGGCCAGACCTCTGGTGGCAGTTCTTGCAAAAGTGACCATTTCCTTAGCAACTTCGCTTCCTGGAAATTCTTCTTCAATTTGCTCTAAAGCGTCTTCAAGCTTCAGGTCACGCATGAAGAGAATTCTATAGCATTTGTTGGCCACAGTAATTTCGTCTTTTGAGAAGCCGTTTCTTTCCATACCAATTTTATTGATGATTCTCATATTGGCCGGAGTTCCTTCAGCAATAGTAAAAGGCAGGATGTCCTGAATGACTCTGGCCATTCCGGCTACCATTGCATTTCTGCCAATGTGGCAAAACTGGTGTACAGCACTGAGACCGCCGATATTGGCGTGATCATCTACAATGACATGACCGCCAAGTGTAGCACTGTGGCTAAGGACAATATGATTTCCTACTTCACAGTTGTGGCCAACATGGCTTAATGCCAAAAGTGCGCAGTGATCTCCAACAGACGTAGTCGTTCCGTCATCTGTTCCTGCATGGATAGTAACATATTCACGGATGATTGTTGAGTTTCCAACCGTTGTAAAACATTGGTTTCCTTCCATCCATTTTAAGTCTTGAGATTGTGTGCCTATACTCGCAAAAGGGAAAATGCGGCAGTCATTACCGATAGTTGTGTTGCCATCTACAACGACATGCGATTGCAGGCTGGTTCTGTCGCCGATAACGGCATTTTCACTAAGTGTACAAAAGGGGCCGATGTAACAATCTTCACCAAGTTGGGCTTTGGGATGGACGACAGCAAGTTTGTCGATTTCTACAGCCATTCTTAAACTCCGGGTTCTGCCAGTGCAAATGCAATTGTCATGCTGGCAATTTCTTCAGATCCACAATAAACTTTTCCGGCGGCTTTACCCATAACGCTTTTGAAAAACAGGAAGCCGACGTCAAATGTTAATCGGTCTCCGGGTACTGCAGGTCTCTTAATAACGGCATCTTCTATTGAAAGAAACAGTCCAATCTTACCTTTGTGTTCATCCTGACTCAAAAGTTTTACACAGCCAAGCTGTGCCATCGTTTCAAGAATCATTATGTTTGGCATGAATGGAGACTTTGGAGCATAGCTGTTGGCGAATGGCTCATTTGCACTGACAAGCTTTTCACCAATGATGTTTTCTTCTGCGCAGTATGTGACCTTATCGATAAACTGGAACGGGAAGCGATGAGGGATGTAACTTGAAATCTGATTTACATCAAAAATAGTTTCAGAAGTATCGAAACCTTCTTTACTGAAGCTTGTTTCAAAACTTTGAGGTATAAGAAGACTGTCATCCAGGTAGCCGATAACAATGTGTGACTGACTCTTCAAAACACCGCCAACTTTACAAGTGGCTTTAACTTCGCATGAATCTTCAGTGACATTCTCAATTTTGGCGTCGATAATCACCTGGTCGCCGGGAATTATAGGGCTTTTGAAGCGAACTTTTTTGACTTCCCGTATAGTAATTGTGTTATTTGAGCTTGAGCTGGAAGACTTTTTAAAAGCAACGATGCCAGCTTGAAGGACTGCTTCAATCTGCATAACACCAGGCATAATCGGGTTGCCGGGGAAGTGACCTGTAAAGTGAACTTCATTTGTCGTTACATTCTTTACAGCTCTCAGTTCGGTACTGCTTTCTCCAAGTTCAATTCTGTCAACCATCAGGAAAGGGTATCTGTGAGGAAGTAGTTCTTGAATTTCTGTTATGCTCAGGATTTGGCTCATGCGCTTTCCTTCTTTTGTAATTCCAATAATTTTTGTACCATAGTCACATTTGACGGGTGACCTGGTTTAACTGCAATGATGTGCCCTTTCATTGGTTTACCGAGAAGAGCAAAATCTCCAACTATATCAAGCATTTTATGCCTGACAAATTCGTCCGGATATCTAAGTCCGTCCTTACTTAATATTGTACTGCCGTGAATAACCGTGGCGTTATCCAGGCTGCCCCCGCGAATCAGTCCCGCTTTCATTAGGTGTTCCAGTTCAAAGTACATGCAGAAAGTTCTAGACTCAGAGAGTTCTTTAATAAATGATTCAGGTGTAACTTCCATAGTCAGGTATTGAACATCTAATTGAGATTGGTCGTATTTTACGGTGCAGGAAATTCTAAATTTGTCATCAGGAACAACATTGATGATAGCATGCTCCATTTCGATGAATGTAGGCTCTTTGACGACAAAGTAGTCGCGTTCAGCATTTTGTTCTTCGATACCGGCTTCTTGAATCAGCTTAATGAAGGGGAGGGAGCTTCCAT
Organism: Arenicellales bacterium; assembly: GCA_965215945.1. Classification (GTDB taxonomy): domain Bacteria; phylum Pseudomonadota; class Gammaproteobacteria; order Arenicellales; family JAHEKD01; genus JAHEKD01. Next base: position 78,497 of record CBDCFC010000021.1, read on the forward strand.
CAGCAATTGGCGGTTCCGGCCTGTCCATATCGACGATGATATTGTCAATGCCCTGACTCATAAGAGCAGCAAGAACATGTTCTACTGTGTGGACAACGGCGTCACCATCTTCAATTGTAGTTCCACGCATCACTTCAGTAACATTTGTACCTATAGCTCTAACAGTTGGTTTCCCTGGAAGGTCAGAACGCATAAAAACTATACCTGAGTTTTCCTCAGCAGGTCGAAAGATTAATCGGGCCCTGTGGCCGGTGTGAAGAGCGATGCCTCTGTATGAAATTGGTTTTTTAATTGTCTTCTGTTTATCAGAACTCAATACAGTACCTTTGGATTTACGGATTTTTTATGCCGTAACAAATAACCCATTTCACTGGATATTCAATAACACTGTCAGCTTTAATAATGAAGATCTTAGGTATGATTCTCTAACTTGAAGAGAGGGGGAAGAGTTGTGAGGGGTATCTCTAAGTGAAGCCTTTAAAAGACTTCACTTAAAATAGTGTCAAAAACTATTTTTTAGTAGCATCCCATCCAGTTCCGGATTTGATAGCTGCTATAGCTTTGGCCACATCGAACTTAGAATCAGTCTCGAGTTTAACGAGTCTTGTCGACTTATCAGCACTAACAATTTTCTTAATGCCTTCAACTTTTGATAAAGCACGCTTTACCTTTTTGACGCAACCGCCTCAAGTCATTTTTTTGACTTCAAGAGTCACAGTCGTATCTGCAGCTACAAGAGTTGGAGTTTCAGCAGCATAAGCACTGCTTACAAACATCAACGCCATAGCTAGAACGATAGATCTAAGTATCATTATGTTCTCACTATTTTTAGTTTATATAAGGAGCTTAAATATAAGTCAAAATACCTTAGATAGCAAGAGTTTTTGTTTTTTTCTATAAATTCTGCCTTTTCCTGCGTGAGAATTGCAAATTTGAGCCGATTTCAACTACAGGAAATATGTTTAGGAGAGGGAATGCGTATTAAAATCTTAATTCTGGTCCTTGTGGCTTTGACTGTATGTTTGTTTTGGCAAAAAGACTCAAATTATAACTTGGGTAAGTTTGATAAAAAGAGCTCAAATAGCAGTCGTTTCTCTGAATTTGAATTGGCTTTAAATAAAAAATATACACCTGATTCTGTAATTGAGGGCAAGGCTCAGTTATTGGGAAAGATAAAAGACTTTGAAGACTCAAGAGAAATTCAGGAATCTTCAAGGGTGAAATTTTTTGAACTTATGAATGCACGTTTCATTAATCCCCATGAAAGAAATTTTGAGCAATTGCCCATAGCCCCAAAAATGCCCGCATCAAATTTTAAGTTATTTGAGAATATTTTCTATGCTGAAGGGTTAAAATACAGACTTGACTCAAATGTGGTGGTTGGACTTAAGCTTGAAAACCCGCTGGCATGGCTGAATAAAGACGAAAGTGATGATTCTCTTTGGGCGGCTTCCTCCCCTAAAAATGAAACTAAAGTCCTCTTTACTTTTTCTTACAGCTTTTAGTTTTTATTTAAATTTTACCGAAAATTTCCATAGATCTGTACAATTGCCTCAAATTCGTTTGTTGTATTCATAAAGAAACATTCTCTACACACACAACACGCAAGATAACCGGTAGCCTTCAGTTGCCGGTTTTCTTTTCTATTTCAGCTTCCCACAGTTTTCTGTAAATAGATATTATTTGGGAGTATTCTGGATTCTTGAGAAAGTTTTTAGTTTCCAGAGGATCATTTTTATAGTCATAAAGCTCTTCAAATACAGTTTTTCTAGTCTTGGGATTAATCCAGCGCGTATAACGAAAGTGTTTATGGCGAATGGAAAAGCCATGTGTGCCTGCTCGATGGTAGCGACTACGGGCAACTGTAAAGCTATCATCTTTGCCATTGAGAAGACTTTTAAATGAACGACCATCAACTTTCTCAGTTGTAGGAAGTCCGCTCAAGTCCCAAAGAGTTGGGGCAACATCTATTAGCTCAACGATATTATCCACCTTACGCCCTCTAAATTCTGAACCCAGTCGTGGATCATAAACAATGAGAGGGACCTTAGTGGCATCTTCGAAGTTTGTGTGTTTGCACCAAAGGCCGTGTTCACCAAGTTGGTAACCATGATCTGAAGTCACAACCACAATAGTATTCTGGTTCAGCTCTAGAGATTTTAGTTCATTTAGCAGTTTACCTATCTGAGCATCTATGTAACTAATACAGGCATAATAGGCATGCATGACCAGTCGCTGTTTATCTTCCGGCCATGGACCTTCTTTTGGCATATCTTTGAAAGATCTTAGGTGCCTGGACTGATTCATTACTTTTTCAGATGTTCCAGCTGGAGTTTTTTGATATTTTGCCAGTTTCAGTTTGTCACGTTCGTAGAGGTCCCAGTATTTTTTAGGTGCATTAAAGGGACTATGTGGTTTATGGTAGCCAACCATCAGGAAGAAAGGTTTATCTGAGCTTTTAAATTTTTTCAGAGATCTTAGCGCATCTTCAGTCGCTATGCCGTCTCTATATGCATTGTCCGGTACATCGGGGCCTTCAACCAGCGGAATTAGATTATTGGATTTGTGAATGCCGTCTATTCCCGCAACTTTATCTTCCAGGCCTTTCGAGGCGTAAACAAACTTTTTCTCAAATAGACGCTCATGTGTCCACGACTTTGAATCCGCTTTGGTGTCATGTAGAACTTTGCCAATACCTTGAGTGATGTAACCATTATCTTTGAAGTAGCTCGGAATAGTAACAGCATTTGGGTTATGATCACGGAAGTAACCGCGGTTATTAAAAACTTTATTGGTCTGCGGGTACGCAGCTGTAAAAAAGCTGGCCCTGGAAGGTCCACAAAGAGCAAATTGGCAGTAAGCTCGAGTAAATAATGTTCCTTTCGCTGCCAGAGAATCAATAGCTGGGCTGTGAATTTGTTCTTTCCCATAACATCCTAAAGAGTCACGCAGGTCATCAACAATAATTAGCAGGACATTAGGTTTAGATTCCTGAGCCTGAATCATTGACAGGAAGAGGGTCATTGAAAATAGAAAATATCTGTACATACACATCTCACATTTAACATCAAAGTAAGTATAGCGCTTTAAATGAGGATCTTACTTGCAGTAAAAATTTTATTTTGACTTCAAAATTAATTATAATAAATAATTGAAGGTTTTATCCTAAAAAGTGATTGGATATCAATAATGACACTTGTTTATATCAAAACAATGAGATACTTATTAGCCAAGTGTGAATATTTAAAGTATCTGAATTGAAGCTGTTATGGTTTAGTTTTATGAGAGATGACGATGTTGAATGTGTTATGTATAAAAGGTTTAAGTTTCAAAAATGATACTAAGTAAAAAATGCGTGATTATTTCGCTGTTAATGTGGCTGCCTTCTCTTTATTCGGCACCTGATTTTCAGAAAGATATAAAACCTCTGCTCGATAAATACTGTATTTCCTGTCATGGACCGGAAAAGCAAAAAGCTAAACTGCGGATGGATACATTAAATCCAAATATGCTGGAAGGGCACGACGCAGAAATGTGGCAGGAAGCGCTGGATTTAATCAACATTTCTGATATGCCGCCTGAAAAATCAAAAAAACAGCCAACGCGTGCTGAACGTCAGCTAATGGTTGACTGGATGACCACAGAGTTGCGCAAAGTGATTGAAAGTAAACGTTCTACTGGTGGCAAGAATGTCATGCGTCGCCTGACTGCCTATGAGTACAATAACACTCTCAAAGATCTCTTAAAAGTGGATTTAGATTTTGCCAAGACTCTTCCGCATGAAGGAACAGCTAAAGAGGGCTTTAAGAATAACAGCTCCATACTCGGAACATCGGCACTTCATATCGAGTATTTTGCCATGATTGGCCGCAATGCTTTGGAAAAAGTGATACTTGTCCCTGAAGAGAAGCCACAAGAATATTCTTTTATAGTTGAACCGGAATATGTGGTTAATGCTAAAACTAAATCGAGGAAGCAAAAGAAATCAAAAAAGAAAAAAGGCAAAGAAGAAGCCCAAAAACAGGAGCCTGTTCAAGAAGAGGTTTTTATTGCCGGGAAATGTTATTCCACAAGTATCAATGCTCCAAAAGGAAGTGTGAAAGGCGGTAAAAAGCCTCCATTGATCAGTGTTAATTATGGTGAGATTTTAAGAGATAAAGGAATTCTTCTTGCTGGGAATCGCGATATCGACAAGGTAAATGACATCTTTGCCGAAGATCAGAAAAAAGGTGGCGCCAAAGGTGACGGGCGTTCTGGCTTTCAGCCGTCAATTCGATTAGAACTTCTGGAATATCCATATTCCGGTCCAGTAAAAATAAGAATTAAAGCAGCAGCTGTTCCTGGGAAAGGCGGGGCATTTCCGAGATTATCCTGGGAGTTGGGGGCCTTTACGGGAGCCGGTTTCTCAGATCAGCGCGAAGGAGCGAACTTTGAGGTAAAAGCTCCAATGAATAAGCCACAGGTTTATGAATTCCTGGTTATGGGAGAAAATTTTCCATTTAGATCAAATAAGTCGGCGCGTCCTTCTTATTTCAGAATCTTCAATGACTTTCGTCGTGGTACAAGTCAGCTGACCTACAAGGATCTGCCTAAACTTTTTATTGACTCTATAGAAATTACCTGTAACGCCTATGAGTCATGGCCGCCGGCTTATACGAAAAACATTTTAATCAATTCTAAAAATAAAAGCGATGAAGTTACTTATGCCGCTGAAATAATAAAACGTTTCATGAACAGAGCCTACAGAAGACCTGTTGCTCAATCTGAAATAGATCGCAAGGTGGAATTGTTCAAAAAACTTCTACCCCGTGAAGGAGAGTTTAAGCCAGCCTTAATTTCTACTTTAACTGCAGTTCTTTGTTCACCTCATTTTCTCATGATAACCGAGCCGCACAGTTCAAATGAAAAAAGAAAGCTCAACAACTATGAACTGGCTTCAAGGCTGTCTTATTTCCTTTGGTCTTCAATGCCGGATGATACCTTATTTAGCCTGGCAACAAAAAAGAAATTGACGGACCCGCAAGTTTTGAGAGATCAGGTTCGGAGAATGATTAATCATCCTAAATCCGAACAGTTTGTACGAAACTTCACTTCTCAGTGGCTCGATTTAGAGGGAATTCACCGCATCGCAGTAAACCCGGAATACACCAGTTTCCCAGAAAAGTATAAACCACTTTTTGCTGAGGAATCTATAGCATTTGTCAGTCATATTATGAAGGAAAACTTAAGCATAGAGAACTTTATTCACTCTGACTTTGCTGTGATTAATCCGGTGATGGCCAGATTGTATCGCATTCCGGATGTTTCAGGAGGAGGCTTTCAGCCATTTGCTTTGAAGCCGGAACATAACAGAGGTGGATTGCTAACGCAGGCAAGTTTTCTTTTTGCAAATTCAACCGGCCTTGATACTCATCCGATTAAACGTGGAGTTTGGCTTCTGGAAAGAATGCTGGATGATCCACCGCCACCACCACCTCCTGCTGTTCCAGATCTGCCCGAACCGGAGAAGGGCGAAACAGCTCATTTATCATTGAAAGAGCGTTTAATGGTTCATGCTGAAACAGAAAGCTGCAATGACTGCCATGCAAAGATTGACCCCTGGGGTGTGGCTTTCGAAAACTACAATGCTATAGGCCAGTGGCGAGAAGGAAGTAAGGACCCTTTAGTAAAACCTAAGTATCAAAACGTTGCTATAGATCCTTCGACTAAGCTTAAAAATGGTCGGCAAATCAAAAATTTAATGGATTTAAAATCATATATACTTAATGAAAGAAAGAATCAGCTGACAAAAGCATTAGTAAATAAATTGCTTAGTTACAGTCTAGGCAGGTATGTAGAATTTTCAGATCAGAAAACGATCAATGAAATTACGCAAAAAGTCCAAAAAGATAATCTTAAATTTCAGTCTTTGATCGAACATGTTGTTCTGTCAGAGCCATTTTTAACGAAGTAGAGCCGGAGTTTTAAAATGAAGAAAAAATCATGGCATTTAAATAGAAGAACGTTTTTAAAATCGGCTAGCGTTTGTATGGCTCTTCCCTGGATGGAAGCAATGGCAGCAGATACAAAATCAATCCCTAAAAGATTCTTTGGCGGCTACTTCGCATATGGAGTTCCGATGCCTAAAGACGATGCACCAGACCGTATGAAACACGGCTGGTTTCCAATGGGCACTGGAAGGAACTATAAAGCCCCTGATATGCATAAAAGTATCATGCCTTTGCGAGATAAAATTACTTTTATCTCCGGTCTGTCCCATCCGGATACAAGAAATACCTCAGCTCATAAAGGCGCGGACTGGTTTTTGACTGGAGCTGATATTTTGAATTCTTACGAAAAACAGTCCATTTCTATTGACCAGCACATAGCTAATTCTATCGGTGATGACACCAGATTCAAATCTCTGGTTATGTCGACATTTGGTGGAGTTAACCGCCCCTACAGAACAGCGACTTTATCTTTCGACAGAAGCGGCCGCCCCATTCCTTCTTTACATATACCAGCGGAAATTTTTAGAAGAATGTTTGGGAAAGTCTCAAGCTCTGAAAAGAACGCTTTAGCTTCTCGTGGAAGTATTATCGATGAAGTTCTTGCTGAATCCAAAGACCTGGAAAGGAAGCTGGGTAAAAACGATAAAGAAAAGATGGATGAATACCTGACTTCAGTTCGTCAGGTTGAGAAAATGACCGAGCGCTCTGTGAAGTGGCAAAATACTCCAAAAGCTAAAGTTGATGCTTCCAAGCTGGATTTAAGTTTGACAGTCGCTGATGGTCGTGAATACCTACAGTTGATGTACCATCTTATTTTCCTGGCTTTTCAAACCAATACGACCAAAGTAGCCTCATTTCAGACTGCCTGTGAAGAAGCCGGGATCTCAGAAAGATTTCCAGAAGCTATTGGTCTCAAAGAGTCAGCGCACAAACTTTCTCATGAGAAGAAAGATTACACTAAAGTGGCTTCCTACATCACATTCCTTAATGATATGCATGCCGAATTTATTAAAAAGCTGGATTCGGTTCAGGAAGGTAACGGAACTCTTCTTGATAACACACTAAGTTTTTATGGATGTGCAACTAGTGTAACTCATCGCCCTGTAAACTACCCGATCATTATATCTGGAGGGAAAAACATGGGCTTTAAGCATGGTTCTCACCATAATTACTCAGACGATATTCCTCTTTCAAATCTCTTTGTAACAATGGCCAACCAAATGGGCGTTCCCACTAAAGAATTTGCCAGAAGCACTGGAGACATCACTGAAGTTCTTGGATAGCTCCCTGGGCACGCCGAGCGCCTGCTCGGCATAGGCTTTCATGAATCGTCGCAATTTTAAATAAATAAGGGCTGGGTGAGCGACGAAAATTCCCTTCGATAAAGTGTTTGAATACCCGCATCGGAATGCGGGGCTCCCAGAAAAATTTAATTCATAATAGTATATCTGCTCAGTTTTTATTCTTCCCTGGAACCGCGGGCAGCCTGCCCGCAGAATCTCTTTTTCCTGTCACTTTTGCGCTACTGTGACGTAAAAACTTATAAGTCTAAACTATGTGGAAGTTACTATGTCGCGTGTATTGTTTATTGCCTTATCTATACTGTTTGTTTCCTTTTCTACTTTGGCCCAAAACAAGAAAAAGAAAGCTCAAAAGCTACCTGATCATATTAAGAAAATTGCCAATATTGAGTTCGCAAAAGAAGGCGATAAATCACTTCAGCTAGATCTTTACCTTCCTAAAAACTCAAGTGAAAAAGTCCCTGTTATCATGTGGGTTCACGGTGGAGGCTGGTTAAAGGGCAGTCGTACAAAAGCCAAAGGACTTTGGCTTGTTGAGCATGGATACGCCATTGCCAGTATTTCCTATCGATTAACAACTGAAGCCATCTGGCCGGCACAAATTAACGACTGCCGTTCAGCTGTGCGCTTTCTTAGATCAAATGCTGATAAGTATGGATTAAACGGCGATAAAATAGCAGCCTGGGGTGGATCCGCGGGAGGCCACCTGGTTGCGGTTCTGGGAACACAGGATTTACCCAAAGACGAGAAAGTTTCAAGTCGGGTTCAGGCCGTATTAGACTGGTATGGCCCTTCCGACCTCTTATCTATGCCTCCAAATAACGTCTCAGAAAAACGAACAATCGAACAGGTAAGAAACAGCAATGGCGCAAAACTCCTTGGTACAACAGTTCGTGATGTTCCGGATCTGGCTAAAGAAGCCTCGGGATACTGGAATGTGTCCAAAGATGATCCACCATTCTTAATTATGCATGGAGAAAAAGACCCAGGTGTTCCACTGGAGCAAAGTACTAAGTTTCACGAAAAACTTAAAGCTGCCGGAGTTTCTTCAGAACTTTTCATTGTCAAAGGTGCAGGTCATGGCGGTAAGCTCTTTCTAACTGAAGAGTGCAACAAAGTCATCCTCACTTTCTTCGATAAGGTTTTAAAAGGGAAATAGGGAATATGGGAGGTATGAGCCCAATGGGTGTTTATGTTTTTTTCTACATTCATTTCCATATTTCCCATTTAAAAAACCCTCTCAAAAATGCCAATATAAATTGTGGGATTTAATCAAGGTCGCATATTTAATGTATAGAAAGATATAGGAAAAGGCGGCCCATGAAGTTTGTTTCAATATGTATTTTACTGACATTATTTGTTTCTTGTGCTTCAAGTAAAAGACTCAATTCATTGAAGTCCAGTGGTGCAGATAAGTCCGACTACGAAGTTATACCAAAGAAAGAATATGATAAGCTGAAAGCTATCAGAGACTCTTATGAGTCTATAGATGGACTGGATGATAAGTACTCAATTCGTCGTCACAAAAACGATTTGCTTTATCATATTTATGTACCAAAAAATCTAAAACCGGGAAAGAAGTATCCATTGGTTACTTTCCTACATGGTTATACAGACTTAACGCTTGATACCCATAAAGGATTTCCCAAGGGAATATGGTCTTTACCTTTAGTTCAGAAGGGTCATCCGCATATTCTTTTTGTTCCAAGACATCGAACTATAAAGGATAAATGGACGCAGGAAAGCTATCGCAAGATGACCATTGAAGCTCTGGATGACTTAATTAAAGAGTTTAATGGCAATCCTGTCTATCCCAAAATAGATACCAGTCGACTTTATTTAACTGGCTTTTCTCAAGGAGGTCAGGGGACTTGGGAATTCATAAAGTATTATCCAAATAAATTTGCAGCTGCGTCTCCACTTTCAGGTTATTTTAAGGGGCCTCAAACAGAGGCTGAAGCAGAAAAACTAAAGCATATTCCTATTTGGATTTTTAACGGCATTGATAGAGGTGTTAAAGGTTCACGTTTAAGTTTTAAAATGCTCAAAAAAGTTGGGGCTAAAGACGTTTCGTATCACGAATATCCCGGTCAGGGGCATGTAATTGATGACTTTGTTTACTTTACTCCCGGCTTTATGGACTGGTTATTTTCGCAACAAAAAAAATAATTTTTTCATTTAAGTGTAAGAAATTCATTTCTTCGTCCAATCAATAAGCAAATAGACAAATTTGCATGTAAGGAGAAAATGAATGGAACGGCGTGAATTTATAAGAATTATCGGTGGAGTATCTGTAGTCTCAGCAATTGCTCCAAACTATGCATTTGGCAACGCAAAAAATTCTACTGATGGAGTTTTAGTAGAAGCTGCATCATTTAAAAGCCTCGGTGGCTGGGTTCTGGATACACAGTTTTATCAGCAAGTTGGCGGTTGCTACCTCTTAGCACACGGTATGGGTAAACCAGTAGCAAATGCCGTAACTGTTGCAGATGTAAAAGACGCCGGAGAATATTTCGTTCATGTCAGAACTAAAGACTGGTGTCCTGGTCCATGGGATGCACCTGGACAATTTAAGGTTCTTATTAATGGCACTCCTTTAAATACTACATTCGGAACTGAAGCAAACTGGACCTGGCAGAAAGGTGGTAAAGTTCAGCTCAAAGCCGGTAAGAATAAAGTAGAGTTACAGGACTTAACCGGTTTTGAAGGCCGTGTTGATGCTGTCTACTTCAGCAAAAATGAAAACCCTCTTCTACCTGTAGAGCCCAAAGATGTACTTGGCTGGAAAGACCAAATGACTGGTCGCAGCACTATGAAAGTAGAAAGCGAAGAGTTTGATGTAGTTATAGTCGGTGGCGGAATTACCGGTTGTGCAGCAGCTTTGGCGGCAGATTCTCAAGGTTTGAAAGTTGCCCTTATTCAAGATCGTCCTTTATTTGGTGGTAATGCCAGTTCAGAAGTTCGCGTTCACACTTTAGGTGTATACGGTAAAGGTGGAGATATTCTTAAGAGAATTGATACTAAGCATTATCCAAATGGTGATGATAAAGCCATTATCTGTCAGAAGAAACGTGAAGAAGAAATGCGCAAAAGTACGGTCAATCTTTTCCCAAACAACATTGCTGTTGGAATTGAGAAGAAAGGTAATAAGATCTACAGCGTTGAAGCACGTGACTCAAGTACAGGTTTAATCAAAAGGTTTTCAGCACCGCAATTTATTGACTGTACTGGAGATGGCTGGCTTGGTTTCTGGGCCGGTGCAGAATTCCGTTATGGCCGTGAATCTTATAAGGAATTTGGTGAAAAGTGGGATAAGCACGGAGATCTTTGGAGTCCAGAAAAAGCTGACAACAAAGTTATGGGTACTTCAGTTCTGTGGAATTCCAGAAAAGGTAAAAAGCCATCAACCTTCCCAAAAGTTCCATGGGCTCAACCAGTTTCAAAAGGTAATAACTCTACCAAAGGTGAGTGGTACTGGGAGTATTCAAATGATGATCTAAACCAGATCGATGATGCAGAGCAAATTCGTGATCATGTTTTACGAGCTATTTACGGTAACTTTGCCATGGCAAAAAGATCACCTAAAAATGCTTTAGTAGAACTGAATTTTGTAGCCTATGTCGGTGGTCGCCGTGAATCAAGAAGAATAATGGGTGACCATATTTACAAGATGGAAGATGCAGTCAAGAAAACTTACTTCGAGGATACTGTGGTCGAAGAAAAACGTGAACTTGATACACACTACCAAAGAAAAGAAAAAGGTGATAAAGCAGATTATCTTTCGAAGGCACTTTTTTATAAAACTCACGGTCTTTATTATCTACCTTTCAGAAGTTTTTATTCCAAGGATGTTTCCAACTTAATGATGGCCGGTCGCTGTTTCTCCTGTACTCATATTGGCCTTACAGGACCAAGAGTTATGAATACTTGCGGACAGATGGGAATTGCCACTGGTTACGCTGCTGTTTTATGTAAAAAGTATAAGGCGAATCCACGAGAAGTTGGTAAGACTCATATTAAGGAACTCCGTAAACTTATCGGTTATAGCTGATAACTCTCTTAAAGTTCATAATTACCGGGGAATGCAGTAGCCCAATTTCTTTGAAGTAAGCTTCATCCTGGGCGCGCTGAGCCCCTGCTCAGCAATTTGAGATAAGTTTGGCTGAAGGGAATATATGTCGCACTTACAGTGCTTCTTAATTAGGGGGAATACTGTAACCCAGGGCTGCGCTTTGCTTACCGCTGGGCTCTATTTATATTGGGCCTTCAGCCCTTAATTCAATGACATTAGTTGTACTTCATTGACCCTGGACTAAATATGTTACAGCCCTTAGGTAGCGTATACTGGAGATTCTGACCAATGACTGGAGTTATTTGGTATAATTCTTCTGGGCACTGATTGTTAATTAAGCTTATTTACTTTAAGCTATTGCTGGATAGAAATACCCTGGGAGCGCCGATTGTTAATCGGCACTTTCGCACTAAGTAAACACTGAACACTGAACACAGAACACAGAACACTGAACTATGAATCACATCGTAAACTTTGGATTGCTCTTTAGCTTTTTAACTTTGGCTGTTACCGGAGTTATGTCCTTTGTTTTGCCTTTTGAAATTCAAACAGCCCGGCTTCATATTGTCTTTGGCTTAGTTACTCTTATTTTGGTTGGTTTTCACCTCTACAGTAAAGTTAAATACTTTAAAAAGCAGTTCAAAGTTAAAGGGAAGGTAGTAGGGGTATGTGCTGCAGTTTGGCTTGTCCTTTTATTTGCGGCTATTGAGAATTGGTGGCCGACTAAAAAACTGATAGAGGCAGGGTATGAAGCACGGCACAGGGCAGAAATTGTCCGACCTCACAAATTGGTCGCTTCTTTACAGGAAAGTGGTCAGCATTCTACGGCGAGAAAGGTCGAATCAGGTAAGACGGCATTATCAATACATCTCGCTTTGACGGACCCTAAACAGGAATTTCCTGCTGTAGCTATTTGGTCAGAAGCAAAGAATGGCACTATCATCGAAACATTGTTTTTAAATGAAGAACTCATGTTTTCCGACAAGCCAAAATGGTTTGGGAAAGAACTGCCAAGACATCACATTATTCCCATTTGGAGGCATCGTTTCACCGCTATTACCGGTGTTGACCCTGAAGGTGAAGTTGATGCCGCAACCGGAGCAACAGAAGAACATAAATTTTCTTTAGATACACACCTTAAAACAGATGGTGAGCCGTTTACAATTTTTATTGAGATTAATGCGCCCAACGATCCAAGTGAAACCTATAAGGATGAACACATCGGTCAACCATCTATTCTTTACAGTGTTTTTATCGATCCTTCAGAACCTCAGAAATACTATCTGGCAGAACTCACAGGTCATGGAGGTGATGGCAAGGTAGACGGTGGGATTTATTACGATACAGCGACTCTTACAACGGCAAAGAATATACTTGACCTGGTGTTAATTAAGCTTGATGTAAAATAAAAACCGCAACAGCTTTCACTATTGCGGCATTAGAAAAATTACATTAGTTAGAGTGTATTAAAGAGGGCTTACGAAAGTTGCACCTTGAGGGTCAGGGCACAGTTCAAAGCCGTCATCAAGTTTGATCACAGGCATTTTCTCGCCATCTACGCCGTTAATATACATTTCGTCAAGAAGTCTATGCTCTTTTCCTCCACCTTGGATGTCGTGAAGTTGAAGGTCAAGTAGTCCGAAGTTTAGTTCCTTAGGATTAACCATTTTGCCTTTAACGCCGGAATCCTGATTGTTGAGAGCAATTCCGTGCCATTTAAGGATTATGCTTACTTCTGCTCCAAGAGGATTCTCTAATCCTCCAAACATAGACCCAGGTAAAAGTGTATTATCTGAATCTTCTACGAAGTCATCTGTAGCAACCCACGCAGTAAGAGTCATTTCTCCATTTTCATTGTGGATATAGTCTTGTCCGATACGAATTGCAGCTGGACCATTGTCATCGATGCCGTTAACAATGTCTTCAAGGTTACACTCACCAATGCATTCGTCGGGGTTATTGTGGATAAGTAACCATGCTGTGTATGCACCTTTAGGGAGGTCTTTGGTTTTGAAGTAAATACCAAGACCGGCTTCTGTACGTGTGAGTTTGGCGAAATAACCATCACCAACATCATCACCACGAGTTAAATCATAAACATCGTCGTGGTGATACATTGCAGTCGTTTGAGTAATGACAGTACTTGTAGTAAGTGTGTCAGTATTTGTTGTGTCAGCAAAGACAAAGAATCCGGCAATTACCAGAAGTACCGCGATTATAGAATAGTTCTTCATTTATTTATTCCTTACTTTGGTTTGGGGTGAGGGAGAGTGAGGAAAGCCCGGGCCTTTGCCCGAGCTCAAATTTTTAGTCGAAGACTGGAAGCCCACTTGGAACTTTCTTTGGAACATCTTTACGCATATCAAGCGCAGCAGGGTCTGTAAGAGCTCTTAGGAAGTCTAATAGATGCCCTATTTCTTTCTCAGAAAGAGTAATTTTATTGATGTCACTAGAATCTTTAATAGCCTGACTTGAGATATTATCATCAAGGATTGTGAAATCGTTTGCATCTAAGTCAGGTCTATTTGGGAAAGTTACTTGAGTGCGATCATAGTTGTCATAAGACTCAGAAGGGTTTAAGTGGTGTCTTACTACCGCTTCCAGGGTGTCGAAAGCACCAGCATGACCATATGGAGCAGTTAACTCTACATTACGAAGAATTGGTGTTCTAAATTTGTACATATCATTTGTATCTCCGGTAACCTTGAAACGGCCGAAGTCATCCTGACCATTAAAGCCATCTCCTTTACCTGTGCCAATAGTAGGCATGGCGATTGAGTGGAAGTCCATGTCAGTTTGTAGAGCACCGGAATGACAATCTGAACATTTTGCCTTACCATAAAAGAGGTTCATTCCTATTTTCTGGCTTGGGCTTAAAGCTTTTTTGTCTCCTTTTAAGTGTCTGTCAAAAGGGCTGTTGTCAAAACGCCATGCAGTAGCCTCAAAAGCTGCAATAGCATTAGCAGCGTGTACATATGTTATGTCATCAGCATCATCAATATCATCGTAAGCATCTTTGAATAAAGTTACATATTCCGGGATTGCTTTTAATTTATCAGCAATAAAGTCCCAAAGTAGAGGAAGGTTGCCAGTTAGATCTGCTTGTCCGTTTTCACCCAGTTGGCCAGCCATCTCTGCTCCAGAAGTTACAGGAAACATCGCCTGAGCTGCTAATATACTGTCTAATCCAGCTGGAAGATCTGTCCCTGCCGGATTGAGAAATCCACTTGGCTGAACGGATGGATCAATGGCTAGTCTTCCGTCATGGAAGAATTTATCTAGTTGCTTGGCACCCAGGTTAAAAACGTGTGGTGCATTTCTTGGAACTCTTTCATGAATGGCATCTGCTCCTTCACCTGTATTTCGAGTTACCCCTAAACCTTTTCCACCTTCTCCAACTGGTAGACTTAAGCCATCTCCAGTGCCAGCTTGTGGGTGGTGGCAGGTTGCGCAGGATATATTTTTATTTCCACTGAGGATCTTATCAAAAAAAAGGAGTTTGCCTAGCTCAACTTTTTTGGGATTATGGTTTCCATCTGCGTGGAAGTCTGAATCCTTTAGCGCCTTTGGTAACTTTTGTGCTGCAAGTGTAAAACTCATAGCAGTTAAGGCAATTGCGAATATGTATTTTTTCATCGTCAATTCCGATTTTTAGTTTAATAGAGGACATACCATCACTTTTAAATTTCAATATGTCATTGTTTTAAATTGTTAAAATCAATAAAAAATCAATTAATAATTGTTGTTTTTGTTTATGATTTTATATTTTTGAATTACGATTTTGTTAGATGTTGTTATGTTATTATTTTTATTTAAATATAATATATTAAATAACTTATGATTATATCATCTGTTACACAAAGTTAAAAATGTTTGATAATAGTTGTATTATGATAAATAAACTATTCTTTATTTTAACTACAATAAGTAGAAGTTTTACTCTAAATAAGTTGTGTAAGGTATATTTATATAGAAAGTATAATGTTGTTTGTTTGGAAATAACTAAATAAAGTTAAGTAGTCTTTAATTATTTTGGGCTAATTTCACTATAAAAATTAGAATGACCTTTTATGCAGTTTAAAGTAAGAGGAAACTAAATGGGAGAGAATTATGAAAAGTCATCACGAAATAGCTTTGGGTTCAATTAGATGTTTTGCAGATGATGGGACTTTGGATCTTGAAGAAGTGAATTTTTTATTGGGCTTAGCATTAAGAGATAATGAAATAGACGCTGACGAGAAACGTGTTTTAGCAGATATTTTTGATCGCATCAATAAAGACACAGTTTCAGAGAAGACTTTTAGCCGCATTGAGTCTGTCAGGAAGAAACACGGTTTCTAAATGGACGGAACAAAAAGAGCAGACATATATCCCGGTCTTGAAGTTGCTATAGTTTTAAAAAAAGATCAGAGAACGGGTGTTTTGACTGAAGGGACAGTTAAAAATTTATTGACCAAGTCAGCATTTCACCCTCATGGAATTAAAGTTCGACTGGAAGATGGTCAGGTCGGCAGGGTTAAAGAAATATTAGATTAGCTGTTTTCCGGAAATGTCATAGTACTCTCCATATATAAATCAGGAAGAGTGTGTGTACGAAAATCCAGCCAGATAATTCTTTCCAAAAAGTCCTTTTTATAAACCTTTTTCTGCTTTGGAGTAGCCTTTAGAGTCCAGTCCGAAAGTCCGACTTTGCTCAGCTCTATCTGATATGCGTATTTGCCATTATTCCACGGTCTACTCTTAATTTCAGATTTCACCTGGTCATAAGTTTTATTAGCGGACTTATACATATAGCTTTTTATAGAAGATGGAATCGCAGGAACACCTCCTGACAATTTAGGCAAGAATAAAACAAAGATATACCAGCAGATAATTAAAATCGGTATGCATTTCAAAGCGAATGTTTTCAAGTTATAAACTCCCTTTCTTCAATACTAATGAAAAAAGCCTTGAAAAACAATATTGCTTTAAGCTTCCAGTTGAGCCTTTAAACGGGCAATCTCTTCGTCTTTTTCAGTAAGTTTAAGCTTGAGTTCGTTGATTTCTCTTTTGTAGTCTGCTTCAAGCTTTTTCTTAACCTTGGTAGTAATAACTTTTACTTGCTGGATACTTGGCAAAGCTTTGGCGATTTCTACCTCAGGTTGCGCTGCAATTTCGATATTCTCTTCTTTTTGCTCGACTGAAGCTTCTTCTTTTTCGCCAAGGTTAACTTCAACTTCTTCCATTTCAGCTTTTGGGGCATCATCCTTTTCAGTCGCCAGAGCCACTTCAATGGCAATTTGTTCTTCGAGGATTTCATCTTCTCTTTTTTTCTGAATTTTAGTCTTAACTCTTTCGACTACTTTTTCAGAAACTCCGGCACGTTCAGCTATAACTTCTGTAGCAGTTTCCTCTCCGCAGTTTTCCAGCTCTTCCATAACAATCTTGTCGTTAGTGTAGAACTTAAAACCCGCTTTTCTGGCGATTCTGGTCAAGAGGGTATTATCGCAATCAACTCTCTTTTGAAATTCTTTTTTTAGCCATCTGCGGCATTTGGGGTCCGCCATATAGGAAAGCAGCAGATTTGCCTTGGCATTATTGATAGCTTTAGATGAAACACTGCAGGCTTCTTTGATGGATACAGCAGCAGATTCCAGGTCATTAAATGAAAGGTTTACTTCTTCGATATTAAAATCATCAGAACAAAGATCGAGAAGAATTGGAGTGGCATCAATAGTGACTTCAGGGGCAATTACGTGACTCATAATTAAATAAGAATTTCCTAGGGATTTGACATGTTGAAAGGCCAATATAAGTCAGATTTTTTAAGAAGCTCGTTGTCTAATTAACTATTGTAATTAATTTTTAAATACACATGTTTTGGCTTGATAAGATGGGCGCTGGAATGACTGCTGAAGATTTACTTAACCACGCTATAAAAGCACACGACCCTACAGGTATCTGGGATCGGATTGATAAGCTCAATATCAAGCTGCGAATCTGTGGAAAAATATTGATGACGAAGTTTAAGTGCCCGACTGTTCGTGAGTTGGATATAGAAGTGGCAACAGATAGACCATGGATTAGGATTAATAATTTTCCAGATTCAGAGTCTTACGGGATTTTGGATGCTTATACTGTCAGTTTATACAGCCAGGGGAAAGAAGAGAAAAGAACCATTGAGTACCCTTACAAGTTTAAACTTTTTTGGGACCGGTTCGATTTATTATTTTTCTTTGGATATGCTCTTTGGAATTATGTGAACTCTCCTTTTATTTTCAAACTCCCAGGTTTTAAAATGGAAAGGCTGGCGGATTTACAAGGAGAATACAGACTGCAGGTTACTTTTCCCCAAGAAATTCCAAGTCATTGTCGCACTCAGGTTTTTTATTTCAATGAAGAGTTCCTTCAGACACGACTCGATTACACGGCGGAAGTCTTCTGGGGAAGTGCCAGAGGAAGACACTATTGTGAAGATTTTAAAACTATAAAGAATATTACAGTAGCTACACACAGGTATGTCTATCCATTTAATTTAAATTTCTTTAAAGTAATGGAAGGCTGGGTTGAGGATCTAAGTTATTCTTTTAAAGATGGAGGCGCTACCCCAAAGTAGCGCTTTGAACAAAATATTTATTTCTTTTTCTTTGTTTTAGGAGGTCTGCCTGTGTATTTGCCGTCATCTTTTTGACTTCGTGGCTCCCGGTAAGCGTCGATCATTATTTTTTGCATTCTTGTAGCCATTTCTGGATTTTTAGCAGAGAGGTCATTTTTCTCTT
>CBDCFC010000022.1:0-14844 GCA_965215945.1 Arenicellales bacterium
GGCCTCGAATTGAAAAGATTGACGCCATCATTACTCCTTATGTCCAAAAATATTGTCAAAACTTGTTCTGGGTGCAGCCGCTAATGTTTGCCTTATTGCAACCAACTGACCGACAAATGCTTTTAACTCATTTAAAGGCAATGCATTAGGGCCATCACTAAGTGCATTGTCCGGATCAGGATGCACTTCAGCAAAAATTCCGCTTACTCCTGCCGCGACCGCCGCTCTCGCCAGAAATGGTACAAACTCTCTATGACCGCCGGAACTTGCCCCGGCACTACCGGGTTGTTGGACTGAGTGCGTTGCATCGAAAATGACCGGACATTTGCTTTCCCGCATGATTGCCAATGAGCGCATATCAACAACTAAATTGTTATAACCAAAACTGGCGCCACGTTCGCAAAGCATAATCTTGTCTTTGCCACCGGCCTCAATAGCTTTTGTCGCTACATGTTTCATCTCATAAGGCGAAAGAAACTGGCCCTTTTTAATGTTGACAGGTTTTCCGGTTGCCACAGCAGCTTGAATGAAATCTGTTTGACGGCAAAGGAATGCCGGAGTTTGTAAAACATCGACTACTTCTGCAACCACACCAGCCTGCTCGGGCGTATGGATGTCTGTCAACACAGGCACGCCGAGTTGCTCTTTGACGGCCCCTAAAATACTCAATCCTTCATCTAGCCCAAGCCCACGAAAAGAATGTATTGAGGTTCTATTGGCTTTATCAAATGAAGCTTTGAATACAAAATTTACAGGAAACTCTTCCACGATTTCTTTTATTTTGCTGGCCGTATCGAGAATAAAATCGCGCGATTCAATCACACAAGGTCCTGCAATCAGCAGCAATGGCTGATCCAATCCGACCTTCTGATTATTGATGATCATGACTTTCAGCTTGGTATTTTAACGCCGCTTCGACAAAACTGATAAAAAGCGGATGCCCGTCACGTGGAGATGAAGTAAATTCCGGATGAAATTGGCTGGCGACAAACCATGGGTGATCAGGAATTTCAATCATTTCAACCAGATTATCAACAGATTTACCTGAAAAAACCAATCCCTTCTCTTCTAACTGACTGGTGTAATTATTATTAAATTCATAACGATGCCGATGGCGTTCATTGATTTCATCACTTCGATAAATATCATATGCCAGGCTGCCTTTTTCGATATAACAACTCTGGCCACCTAAACGCATTGTGCCACCTAAATCAGTAGTCTCATCTCGTTGTTCGACGCTACCACTGGCATCCATCCATTCTTCAATCAAACCGATCACAGGATGAACGGCCTTGCGGTTAAATTCAGTACTATGAGCCCCTGCTAGGCCGGCAACATTGCGCGCATATTCGATGATCGCTACCTGCATTCCCAGACAAATTCCCATGTAGGGAATTTTATTTTCCCGGGCATACTGTGCCGCGTGTATTTTTCCTTCAATACCGCGCTCTCCAAACCCACTGGAAACCAAAATAGCATTAACATCTTTAAGCGGACTCAAATCACCGTCATCCAAAGCCTCCGAATTGACATAGACAATTTTAACTTTAGTTTTAGTATGAATACCTGCATGCGCCAAGGACTCGGTTTGTGATTTATAAGATTCCGGTAGATTTACATATTTACCAACCAGGGCGACTTTTATTTTGTTCTCAGGCTTTTCAGTATTCTCAATAACCTGCTGCCATTCACTTAAATCGGCCTGGTCTGCAGTAATACTAAAATGATCAAGAATAATATCATCGAAATTTTGCTCCAGGTAAAGACCCGGAATTCGGTAGATATTTTTTACATCAATGGCAGAAATTACTGATTCTTCACGCACATTGGTAAACAAGGCAATTTTGCGCCGAGCAGAATCTGGCAATGCATCGGTTGTGCGGCAAACCACAACATCCGGTTGAATACCGATACTGCGCAGTTCTTTGGCTGAATGTTGAGTGGGTTTGGTTTTTATTTCACCGGACGTTTCCATATACGGAACCAGTGTTAAATGTACATAAAGCGTATTTTCATACCCCTTATCGACTCGCATCTGCCGAATTGCTTCCAGAAACGGCAACGATTCAATATCGCCTACTGTGCCGCCGATTTCAACCAAGACAATGTCGGAATCACCAGCGCCGAGTTCTATGCAGATTTTAATTTCCTCTGTGACATGGGGAATAACCTGTACCGTTGCACCAAGGTATTCACCCTGCCGCTCTTTACGAATCACCCGCTCGTAAATTTGACCCGTGGTGAAATTATTATTTTTGGTCATGGTAGTGCGGACAAAACGCTCATAATGACCCAAATCCAGATCGGTTTCCGCGCCGTCCTGAGTTACAAACACTTCACCGTGCTGATAAGGGCTCATCGTGCCCGGATCAACATTGAGATAAGGATCGAGTTTCATCAAAGTTACTTTAAGCCCGCGCGCCTCCAATAAGGCACCCAATGAAGCCGCCGCAATGCCTTTACCCAATGACGAAACCACACCGCCGGTAATAAATATATATTTACTCATAAACTTGCTTATAAACTACGAGAAATCCTTTAAATTCAGTTATTTAGCTTTTGTCTTAAGGATATGCAGCACAACTTTAGAGCTAAAACTATGCCATGTCCGGACGGGAGTTAAGCTTAACAAATTTATGCTTATACGTATAGACGATTAAACGTTTTGAGACACATATTTACTTAATCGGCAGTTTTGGATGACGGATCCATCTGCATAAACCACACCCGGTACGGCAACTAAAACATCATCAACATAAACAAGCGGGATTAGCTTACGCTCCCAGGGAGGAATAGATTTTTGCTGATAAATTGTCTTCAAGCTTTTTGTTTGACTATTTTGATGTATCGTTTCACCACCGTGGCGTGGCTTGAATTGAAGTCTTGCCGGATATTTCCCGGTTTTGATTTCAAGTCTCAAACCCAATTGCTCAAATAAAATACTCTCCTTTACAGTTGTATACTTGAATTCAGCTACCCCCGCCTGGGGGAGTTTTTCCATTAAATATAGATAGCCATTAAAAGCACGTAGCTGAATATTGTTTAATTCGAACAGACCACTAGAATCCGATTTTTGGCATAAGGTCTGATGGATTTGAGCCAGTTGCTCACTGGAAACTAATAACGAAGCATGCGATCTGATCCAGTTTTTTAGCAGATTAATTTGACGCTGCTCAGATAAATTTAAAACAGCATCAATATCCAGTACTGATAAATATAAGCCATTAATAACGCCTGGAAAGCGAATAGCTTGGGCGCTAACCAGATCTTGCTCGGCCAGCTCATTAAGAATGATTTCGATTTGGTTCAATAATTCAGCTGTTCGGGATATTGACTTTAAAGAGGCAGGCCAACGTTTATTAATAAGCGGTAAAATTTTGTGCCTGATATAGTTTCTATCGAAATCTAAATCCTGATTCGATGGATCTTCGATCCAACTGAGCTTGTAATGTCGGGCATACTCAGACAAGCACCTACGCGAAACAGACAGCAATGGCCTTAAATGATAACCACATGAGAATTGCCGAACCGCCTTCATCCCTCTTAGACCCGAAACACCCGCTCCACGAAACAGATTGAACAGCACTGTTTCAGCCAAATCCTGCTGATGATGGGCTGTAAGCAGAACATCGTTTTCTTGTAAATGATTTGCGAAAGCTTTATACCTTGTCCGTCGATAAACCGCTTCGCGATTTGATTTGATTTGCTGCAGAGAAAAATTATCAACAGTTAAAGAAAGATTTAGCTTCTCACAAAAGGATCGACAATGCTTAATCCACTGTTTTGCAGCCGGATTTACACCATGGTTAATATGAATCGGCTCGATCGTGATTGAATTGAGCTTGCTTGCTAATCCAACCACAATATGCAACAAAACGGTTGAGTCAAGACCACCACTATAACCTATTAAAATGTTTTCGGTTTTATCGAGATTACAAAAAGGTTGTATCTGTCGATAAACGTGATCAGACAGGTCTTCTGATGCGATTGACATTTAGTTTCAGGTACTACTACGCCACCTGGCTATAGGAATTTAATCGGTCGAACCGCCGATCAACCAACTCTTCTGCCGCCATTGTCTTTAACGATGCCAGGCTGTCGATTAAATGATGTTTTAATGTATCACTCATTTGTTCATAATCACGATGTGCACCACCAGCCGGCTCCTGGATAATTTGATCAACTAAACCGCGTTTATGTAACTCATCACTGGTCAAACCCATGGCTTCTGCCGCATCGGCTGCCTTTTCGGCACTCTTCCACAAGATCGTGGCACAACCTTCGGGAGAAATTACCGAATAAGTACTATACTGGAGCATTAATAACTTATCACAAACCCCAATTGCCAGCGCCCCACCGGAACCACCTTCACCAATCACTGTAGAGATGATTGGTGTTTTCAATGTCGACATTAATTTAAGGCTGCTTGCAATCGCTTCACTTTGACCTCTTTCCTCTGCCCCAACACCGGGGTATGCACCGGGAGTATCGATAAAGGTTAACACTGGCATTGAAAACTTTTCTGCCAGCCGCATTAGTCGCTGGGCCTTACGATAACCCTCAGGTCGCGGCATGCCAAAATTACGAAGATTTCGAGATTCTGTATTACGGCCTTTTTGATGACCGATAATCATCACTGGCAGGCCTTCTAATCTCGCCATTCCAGCCACTATGGCATAATCATTAGCGTACATACGATCGCCAAAGAGTTCGGTAAAATCGGCAAAAATAAGCTTTATGTAATCATTAGTGTAAGGTCGTTGAGGATGTCTGGCCAATTGCGTGATTTGCCACGGACTTAATGACGAAAAAATTGACTCAGTAAGTTTTTGGCTTTCCTGTTGAAGCTTTTCGATTTCCTCAAGAACACTATCAGAAGGCTCTAGACGCTTTAATTCATCTAATTTAGCTTCGACTTCGGCAATCGGCTGCTCGAAATCAAGAAAATTCAAATCCATAATGTCCGACCTTTTTCCATTAATACATATTCTAATGAAGATTAGCTGACTGCGGCGAATAATTTATTACTACCGCATCTTTACCAAACAATTCTTGCAAGGAATACAACAATGGATTTTCAGGATTAACGCTGAATTCCTTGCCCAATTTTATTTGCGCCATACTGTTTTGTTTTTTATAGCGTAAAACAATAGGCAAATCACCTTTATTCGCATGACTGATAAGGTTTTTAAATTTTTCCCCATCACTAGCCAATTTCTGATCACTGGTGGTAATAATCAATGCATTGGCACAAATCTCTCGATATTCTGACAGGCTATATATAGTTTCTGCACGAACTTGTATGCCTTGATTACGTTCATCAATACTCACCTGCCCTTTTATTGCTACTATTCTATCGTGACGAAGTTTTTCAACTGCCTCTGCAAACAAGTCAGCAAACACACTCACTTCAACCCTGGCGGTATTATCATCTAAAGTGATAAATGCAAATTTATCCCCGCGCCGGTTGAACATTGTTCGAATACCGCTAATGAGTCCGCATACTATTTGATTTGTTTCACTCGGCCTTAAGTCGACTAAACGTGAGGTTACAAATTTATCCAATTCTTCACGGTATTGCTCAACCGGGTGGCCTGAAAGATATAGCCCAAGCGTTGCCTTTTCTTGCTTTAATCTTTCTTCATCGTTCCACTTCGGTGAATTGACATAAAATGCGTGGTTTTGTTTTTCCTCTGACATAGCAAAGATATCTGACTGCCCGGCTTGTTTGTCGTTCAATCTTTGATTAGCTGCATCGATGGCACTACTGATTGAAGCGACTAAACTTGATCGTTCAACCGCAAAACAATCTAACGCACCCGAACAGGCAAGCGCCTCTAGTGCTCGACGATTCAATTTTTGACCGCTGAGACGATTGCATAAATTGAATAAATCTGAATACTCGTTATTTTCTTCACGCTCACTAATTAAAGATTCGATAACAGGCTTTCCCAAACCCTTAATTGCACCCAATCCATACAAAATTGTGTTCTCGCCCGCAGCAATAAATTTATATTCACACCGATTAACATCAGGTGGAAGAACATTTAACCCCATATCACGTGCCTCAGCGATTAACATGACAACCTTGTCGGTGTTATCCATATCAACAGACAATGAGGCCGACAAAAAGTGTGAAGGATAATTCGCCTTAAGCCAGGCTGTTTGAAAGCTGATAAACGCATAGGCGGCCGAATGAGATTTGTTAAAACCATAACCGGCAAATTTTTCCATCAAGTTAAAAATATCTTCAGCAATTTTGGGATCGATATTGTTATTTTTTGCACCGCTCAGAAACACTTCACGTTGTTTGGCCATTTCTTTCGGTTTCTTCTTACCCATGGCCCGGCGTAAAATATCCGCACTTCCAAGCGAGTATCCAGCCATGTCTTGAGCAATCTGCATAACTTGCTCCTGATAAAGAATAACACCGTAAGTTGGCCTTAGAATTGGCTCGAGTATCTGATGTGTGTATGTAACTCTGGTCTCACCATGTTTGCGATTAACATAGTCATCCACCATGCCGGATTCAAGCGGACCTGGGCGATATAAAGCGACTAACGCTACTAAATCATCGAACGTATCTGGTTTTAATCTGGCAATTAAATCTTTCATACCACGTGACTCAAGTTGAAATACGGCCGTTGTTTTGGCTTGTTTCAATAACTCAAAGGTTTTATCATTGTTTAAATCAAATTCTTCGAGTTTTAGCGACTCTTTTTGTGTTTGTTTTCGCACCTCATTAATCGACTTTATGGCCCAATAAATAACGGTTAATGTCTTTAAGCCGAGAAAGTCAAATTTCACAAGACCAATTAACTCCAGATCATCTTTATCGAACTGGGTAACGCTTTGGCTTGAGCCCTGTTCTGCATATAACGGGGAAAAATCCGTGAGTTCAGTTGGAGCAATGACCACTCCGCCGGCATGCTTGCCAACATTTCGCGCCAACCCTTCTAATGCTTTAGCATTATCAATTAACTCAGTTATTTCTTCATCCGTTTTGTATAATTTTTCTAATTCAGGTTCTTGTTTAAGCGCCACCTCAAGGGTCATACCTGGAACGAATGGAATCAGTTTGGCAATTTTGTCGACATAACCGTAGCTCATGCCCATCACCCGACCTACGTCTCGAACCACAGCACGAGCAGCCATGGTGCCATAAGTAATGATCTGAGCAACTTTTTCATGACCGTATTTTTCCATCACATATTCAATGACCCGATCACGACCCTCCATGCAAAAATCAATGTCAAAATCAGGCATTGATACCCGTTCAGGATTAAGAAAGCGCTCAAACAGTAATTTGTGTTCGATGGGATCAAGGTCTGTTATTCCCAACGCATAGGCAACCAGCGAACCCGCACCTGAGCCTCGACCAGGCCCAACTGGAATATCATTTTCTTTGGCCCAGGAAATAAAGTCGGCCACAATTAAAAAATAACTGGAAAAACCCATCTGATTGATAATATCCAACTCAAATGAAAGTCTTTGCTGGTAGTGTTGTTCGATTTGATCGAATTTATCCAGCTTTAAAACTTTTAGCAAACCCAGTTTAGATTGTTTGATTAAGTAATCATCAGAACCACTTTCACCTTTAATTTCAAACTTAGGAAGAAATGTTTCTCCAAGTTGGAACTGTGTATTACAACGCTTTGCAATTTCAACAGTGTTAGTGATTGCTTCAGGATAATCACTAAATAATTCAGCCATCTGTTTGGGTGTTTTTAAATATTGTTGCTGGGTAAAACGTTTTTTACGGCGTTTATCATCAATCAATCGACCTTCTTGAATACAGACGCGTATCTCGTGTGAATTAAAATCCTCGGGATGTATGAATTGCACTGCGTTCGTCGCAACAACCGGGATATCATTTAAGCTGCCTAGTTCAATCGACCCTTGAATAATTAATTCATCTGTATTGCGTCCAACTCTTTGTAATTCCAGATAAAATCGATCTCCAAATTTATCCTTAAAATTTTTACAGTACTTTTGTGCTAGTTCCATGTCATCGGCTAATATCGCTTTTGCAACTTGCCCACCTGCAGCAGATGAAAGCACAATTAGATTTTTAGTGTGTTTATATAATTGATCTGAATCAACAAATCCTCTGCCCTGGTGTTGATTTTCTAAAAAAGCATGTGATAGAAGCTGACATAATGATTGAAATCCGGTTTTGTTCATTGATAAAAGAATCAACTGGTGGGCATGCTGATAATCTGCTCCCTCACTGACCCATACATGAGTGCCAATCAATGGCTTCAAACCGTGATTAATGCAAGACTTGTAGTGTTTTATCGCGGCATACGTATTGACCACATCCGTCACCGCTACGGCAGCCATTCCATTTTGCTGGCAGGATTTGGCAAGCTGTGAACAACGAATCGTACTGTCGACCAATGAAAATTCCGAATGGACATTCAAATGGACGAATTTATATTGCATCGACATTAACTATACTTTTCCTGCATTGAGTATTCTAGCAACCGGAGCAAAAGACCGTCGGTGAATTGGTGTAACTCCATAGTGATCTAATGCGATCAAATGTGCCTTGGTAGGATAACCTTTATGTCTAGAAAAGCCGTACTCTGGATAGATTTGATCATATGTACAAAGCAACCGATCTCGATACTCTTTAGCTAAAATTGAGGCGGCGCTAATCGAGTTTATTAACCCGTCACCTTTGACAATCGCTTTTGCATCACAGTACAAACCTGGTGGAATAAACTTTCCATCGATTAATGCTTTTGTGGGCTTTATCCTGAGTTTATTGATGGCTTTTTTCATTGCCAACAGGCTTGCCTGTAGAATATTAATTTTATCAATTTCGTCAACTTCAATTTGGGCTATTGCCCAAGCCAATGATGTCTGTTTAATTATCGGTTCTAATCGTGCTCTTTTATTTTGGGAAATTTTTTTAGAATCGTTTAAACCAAGTATTTGATGATTTTCAGGCAGAATGACCGCTGCTGCTACGACCGGACCAGCAAGAGGTCCACGTCCACATTCATCAACGCCAGCAATAATCATTTAACTTCAGGCAAATAAGAACACACAACATCTGCCGCAACAATGTTAGCATCCACTTTAAGTTTATTCTTTATTATTTTGAATTTATTAACAATATTTTGATAATGATGAGTATTACTTAAATAGTGATTTAAGGCCTCAGTCAAATTATCCACCGTCGCATCATCTTGAACAAACTCAGGAATTTCAGGCTCATCAAGTAAAAAGTTCGGCATTGCGTAATACTTAACACGGGAAAAATACTTCACCATTAATTCACTAAGCTTAGAGACTTTATAGGCCATTACCAATGGTTTTTCCATTAACGCTGTTTCCAAGGTGACTGTACCCGAGGCCGCTAAAACCAAATCGCTGGCTGAAATTACTTCCCTAATGTCACCACTGACTGTTTTTAATTGTAAATATGAGAATTTATTAGTAACTATTTGATTGATATATTCTTCGGCAGCTTTATTAACCGCAGATATTATAAATTGGATATTTTTTTTCTCTTTTGACAAAGCCTTTGCTGTTTCCAAAAATAGCTCAGTATGTCGTGTGATTTCAGAATGCCGACTACCCGGTAACAATGCAATGACTTTTGAATCACGGTGAATTTGGAATTTATTTCTGCATGATTGCTGATCCAAAACCTTGTCTACTTCATCGGCGATTGGATGACCTACGAATGTAGCTGCTATCTGATGTTGGTCATAAATCTTTTTTTCGAATGGGAATAACACCAGCATGTGCGCCACTGCTTTTTTTATAGTGTGAATTCTGTTTGGGCGCCAGGCCCAGATAGTCGGACTGACATAATGCACACAAATTATGTCATTTTGGGTCAATTTTTTCTCTAGGCCAAGATTAAAATCAGGTACATCAATGCCTATAAAAATATCAGGCTTGTCAGTAATAAAACGCCGTATCAAGCTCCTTCGAATTGAAATAATTTTAGGCAGCTTAGAAAAAGCACCTTCCAGACCAATCATAGAAATGTCTTCCATCTCGTAAAGCGTTTGCAAACCAGCTTGCTGCATCGAAGGCCCACCAATGCCGTAATAAACAGCATCAGGAAAAAAATCTTTAAGTCGTGAGATTAATCCTGCTCCAAGCTGATCGCCAGAAGTTTCACCGGCAACTAATGCAATTTTCATTTAGAGATTAGCGGATAAATCCGCGCTTGGAAGTCTGCAGAAACTCAGCCAAAGCATTTACTTCTTCAAACTGTTCGAATTTAGCTAGTTGCTCTATTGCAGTATTTAAATCCAGTTTTGATCGAAAAATTGTTCGATAAGATTGGCGCAATGCTGAAATCGTTTCTGCCGAAAAATCGCGGCGCTTAAGCCCGGTGACATTGATTCCATGAGGTTTGGCAGTATTTCCAGCCGCTAAAATATAAGGAGGAATATCTTTAGTACAGATTGAACCACCGCCAATAATGCTATGCTCACCGACGCGACAAAATTGATGAATCAGGGCAAACCCACCCATTATTGCGTAGTCTCCAACCTGCACGTGTCCTCCCATTGTCACCCCGTTAGCCAGAATCACGTTATCACCCACAACACAATCATGGGCCAAATGCACATAAGACATAATAAAATTATTGTTACCCAACTTGGTGTACCCTAAATCATCGGTAGTACCTCGATTCAAAGTCGTAAATTCTCTAATAATATTATTGTCACCGATATAAAGTTTGGTGGGTTCACCTTTGTAGCCCACTGATTGCGGTGCCTCACCGACAGAGCTGAATTGATGAATTTGGTTGTTTTTGCCTATTGATGTACCAGATTTGATCACCACATGAGGACCTATCACAGTTCCCTTGTCGATTTTCACATCTGCCTCGATAATCGAAAAGGGACCAACCTTAACATCGCTGTCTAACTTTGCATCCGGATGAATACTGGCACTTTGATCAATCATGATTTCATAAATCCCGATAAGTAAACATGATACTAGCCGTGCAAGCTTTTTTATCTCCAAGCCAGACTGTTCCTTCCGAATTTAAAATTGTTTTAACCATTCGACCAAGTGTGACCTTGAATATTAACTGATCTCCTGGAACGACTTGTTGACGAAACCTGAGTTTATCGGCGCCAACGAAAAGATATATTCGATTAGACTGAGCCTTAGCATCATAACTAAGTCCAGCAAGCAAGGCACAAGCCTGAGCCATTGCCTCGAGAATCAACACCCCAGGCATAACTGGGCGAGATGGATAGTGCCCTTGAAAAAAAGGCTCATTGATTGTTACATTTTTAATCGCTGTTAATGACTCCCCCGGCACATATTCAGTTACTTTATCAATTAATAGAAATGGATACCGATGAGGCAAATATTCCATCACCTGGTTGATATCTAATTCATTTGCCACTGCGTTCTCCTTTCAAAAAAGACTGACTGATTGTATTTTCAAGTTGATTGACTTGTCTTGAGATTTTGTCAAGGCGCTTCAGTCTGGCGTGATTCTTTAACCATTGAGAATTTTCCTGCATTGATATGCTAGAAGAATACACACCTGGTTTAGGAATCGATTTGTTGACAAAGGTACATGTTGTAATAACAACATTATCAGCAATACGAATATGACCTTGAATCGATGCCCGGCCGCCAATTTGGCAGTTTTCACCAATTTTGGCACTACCGGCAATACCTGTGCATGCGGCAATCACAGTGTTATCACCTATTTGGACATTATGCGCAATCTGAATCAGGTTATCTAATTTAACGCCAGAACCAATTATCGTATCTTCGATTGCACCTCTGTCAATACAACAGTTTGCACCTATATCGACACTATCCCCAATAATTACTTTACCGACCTGCGGGAATCTTGCCCACTGTTTACCATCTTGCACAATTCCAAATCCGGGAGAACCAATAACCGAGCCAGCACCAACCCTGCAATCTTCTCCTATTTGAGTGTTTGCATAAATGCTGACGTTAGAATCTATCCGGGTATGTTTGCCAATTCTTGTGCCTTTACCAATAAACACATTTGAACCAACAACGGCACCTTCTGCAACTACAACATCAGCTTCAATTACAGCATTAGGCATAACTGCGGCAGAGGGATCAATAATTGCATCATCAGAAATCTGCGCACTATCATGAACACCACGACTGGGATTCTCAATTGCTATAACAAGTGGAATAGCCCTGGCAAAGCTCAGCTGCGGATGATCAGAGAAAATGATCGCTTTAGCACTTATTTTTTCAGCACTAGCCTGATCGGTTATTACGATCGCATCCGTGTTTTGATTGTTAGCTGATAAGTTTTTGTCGTGATTAAGAAAAGTGAGTTGACCTGAAGTCGCACAAGAAAAACTTGCAATCGATTCGATCAGTGCATCAGTGGAGCCTTCATAATCTAAACCTAGTTGCTGGGAAAGTTCATCAACCGTTAGTGGCATCAGGT
Organism: Arenicellales bacterium; assembly: GCA_965215945.1. Taxonomy (GTDB): domain Bacteria; phylum Pseudomonadota; class Gammaproteobacteria; order Arenicellales; family JAHEKD01; genus JAHEKD01. Next base: position 12,437 of record CBDCFC010000022.1, read on the forward strand.
TCTTGCCCAGTTATTTATCAGCTTCGAATGCAGCATTTAATTTTTCCAGGACACGATTAGTGATATCAATGCTTGATGCGGCATAAACAGCGTCCTGAAGAATCAAATCAAAACTCTCATCTTTGGCTATTTCGACTATTGCGTTGCTTATCAAACGCTGTAACTTAGCCAGCTCCTCATTGCGACGCAAATTAAGATCTTCACGCATTTCCTGCTGAAGTCGTTTCAGATCACGTCTTTGATCACGAAGATCACGCTGTTTTTGCAAAAAATCACCATCATCCGGATTCATGGACTCATCCAAATCCCGAATCGCATCGCGCAAGGCAATAATTTCCTGCTCACGTGGTTTAAATTCGTTTTCAAGGGCCTCTTTAGCCGCATCACCTTGCGGGGCTTTTTCAATCAGCTTGACGCCGTCAACAAAACCGATCTTTATGTCCTGAGCATAAACATTGGCAAACAGAGATACACTGAGTAATGTGCTGAGAAACCACTTAAACATCAGTCGAGGTTAACCCCGAGTGTTAATTGGAAATTCTCTTCTTCATCATCATCTTCATCATTCAAGGGCACACCGTAGCTCATTACGATTGGGCCAACTGGTGAGAACCAGCGGAAAGAGAGTCCGGCAGAATAACGTAATTCTCCCGTGTCAAAACTGTCGCCCTGGTTATAAACCTGACCGGCATCGACAAAAAGGCCAAGTCGTTTATCTCGGGTTTCCGCTGCCCCTGGAAAGGGAAATAACAACTCAACTGTGGCTAACAGTCGTTTGGCACCACCAATGGTCTCCGGTGTCTCGCCTGTATCAAGCGGCCCTAACGAACGTGACTCATATCCACGAACAGTGGTTGGACCACCAGCAAAGAAATTTTCAAAAAATGGTAAAGCCGGCGTATCGCCATATCCATCACCATAACCAACACTACCACCAAGTTTGAGGACAAAATTTTCACTAAATAAAGGCTGGTAATAAGCCGTCCTCAGGTTGGTTTTGTAAAACTCTAAATCACTACCGGGTAAAGCAGCTTCAAGTGAAAAAGAAACAATGCCACCCGACGTCGGCCAGGACAAACTGTTACGAGTATCATGAGAAATACTCGATGTCAGTTTATAAATATCGTTTTTGGGAAAGTTGTCGATAAAATTAGAGAATTCCGGTGGTGTTTCCGGAGTTTCTTCAAGATCTATACGCTCATAATCCAAGCCAACATTAAGCGTATTAAATTCACTGAGTGGAAAACCGTAAAAAATGCCGGCACCGAGTGAATCGAGAATATATTCCGCCGTATCAACTTCACTGGATTCGACCTCGCGTTTACGGACTCGAAAGCCACGACTTATACCGCTGGTTGTATAGTAGGGATTACGGAACGTCAGGTCATACCGGGTGACGGAATCAGAGGTGTTTGCACTAAATGCGGCTTCGCGACCACTGCCGAATAAATTCTTTTGCGACACTGAACCACGCAGTAATAATCCATCAGAAGATGAATACCCTAAACCGACCAAAAAATTACCGGTCGATTTTTCACTGACATTAACTTCAAGATCGACTTGATCTGGAACCCCGGGAACAGGTTTAGTATCTATACTAATATTGTCAAAAAATCCGAGGCGCTCGAGTCTGACTCGCGAACGTTTGATTTTTTCAGATGAATACCAGGAGCCTTCAAACTGTCTTAGTTCACGGCGAATAACCTCATCCTGAGTTGCCTCATTGCCGGTGATATTGATTTGTCTTACATAGACGCGGCCACCACGATCAACAACAAAGGTAAAGACAACTGACTTGTCTTCATCGTTGACTTCAGGAACGGCATTGACAGTCGCGAACGCATAACCCTCATCGGCCAGCCGATCGGCTATTGCTGACCTTGAATTATTAACATCCTTTCTGGAGAAAACCTGGCCGTCTTCGATTTCGACCAATTCGATCAACTCTTCTTTTGGTACTACCAAGTCACCCTGAACATCATAAGAAGATATAGTATAAAGGTCGCCTTCATTCAGGCTCACGGTAATGAAAATCTCGTCTTTTTCAGGGCTAATGGAAACATCAGTCGAAGTGATTTCAAAATCCAGATAACCGCGATCCTGATAGAAGCTGGTTAGATTCTCAAGGTCAGCTGAGAACTGCTGTTTTGAATAGCGGTCTTTTTTAGACAGAAACCGCCAAGCCCTTTTCTCTTTTTGCTTGAATCGCTTTAATAACTGACGGTCAGAAAATACTTCGTTACCGACAAACTTGATTTCCTTAATTTTAGTCACATCACCTTCGTTAATCTGCAAAGTGATAGCAACTCCGTTTTGCGGTTGCGGAGTAATCAGTGCTTCAACTTCCGCAGAATATCTACCCTGACTGAAATACTGCGCTTTTAATTCTTCCACTACCTGATCGAGAA
>CBDCFC010000023.1:0-61565 GCA_965215945.1 Arenicellales bacterium
TATTTGTCCGGCAAGGTATAAATTGTAAACACTACCACTAAAAATGAATATTCAGTTATTTGGAAGAACTACTTCATATAACGTGCAAAAAGTGCTGTGGTTATTAACGGAACTTGATTTGCCGTTCGAACATATTGAATGCGGCGGCAAGTATGGTGGCTTGAACTCAGAAGAATTTCTAATGCTTAACCCTTTTGGCAAAGTTCCACTGCTGGTTGATAAGGGTAATGCTATTCGTGAATCTAACACCATCTTGCGTTATCTTGCCGCGACATACAGCAAAGGTCGCTGGTGGCATGAAAATTCTCTGCAAAGATCAAAATGCGACGCGTGGATGGACTGGTCCATTGATGTATTGGAAACTGCATTTGTCGGTGTGTTCTGGGGCTATTACCGCACCTCAGAGCCCAAAAGAAATTGGAACCATATTGAGAAAAGCAAAGAGACTTGCCTGAATTGCCTCGCGATGATTAACGAACCGTTAAAAAATAATGCTTTTCTGTGTGGTACTAATATTTCTTTAGCTGATATTGTTACAGGCGTATTTATTTATCGAATGACTGAAATTAATCTGGATATTAGATTGCCAGAAAACGTTAAGCGCTGGTATCAAACACTACAATTGCGGCCTGGCTATAATAAATACGTCATGAGCGATTTTTCTGAATTAAAAGGCAGAGAGAATTACTGATCAAGATATTTATTAATATATGGTTAATATGCCATATTTATGCTAGTATAATTATATGGCCAAGTAAGGCTTTGAATGAGGATGTTGAATATGAACGCGAACATAAAGTATACAGATGAAAACATAGGCCCGGTAATAGGTGGTGGATGATTTTTTACCCTCACCAGAACAACTTGCCTATTCAAATGAAACAGTAAAAATAACGATTTCGCTAAGCAAAAAAAGCGTTGATTTCTTTAAAAAACAGGCTAAAAATCATAACACTCAATACCAAAAAATGATTAGAAACCTGTTGGATACTTATATTGAAAAGCAACAAAATATAACTGATAGTAAAGGTAACCCTTAAGTGAAATTAACTGTAGTTAAGTTTTCACCTTTGCATTGTTAGAATTATAATCTTATGTTAGCTTTCAAAGCCGCCAAGGAATTAAATGATGATTAAAATTTTAGTATCACTCCTACTTTTTCTTTCAGTTGGCGTATTTGCGGCCGATGATGAGGAAACGTTGACCAACTTACTTGCCCTGCCCACCAATCAAACAGTGATTACCGAAGAAGGTGCTTTTGAACCCGATGCCAGCGGTAGTTATAGCATCCGACTTTACGATGCAGACCCTGGTAATCCGGATAACTTCATTTACCGAAGCGGGATTATTCGCCCTCGCGCAGGTATGCTGGAAAAAGTTCAGGTTACCGACATCAATAATGATCAGGCGATGGAAATTATTGTATTAATACGTGCGACAGATACCAGTGAACCGGTAACAGCGGATATTTTTTCATTTAACAACAGCGAGCTTAAATTTCTATACTCGGTAGAGAATCTCAACGACGAAACAGATCCAATAGAGCAAATCCGAAAAAGTAATTAATCACATTAACGTACATAATGCAGTTCATTAAACTGCTGCCTGAAAGCACTCACTTCATTAGCTAATGCTTCGGGCTGCTCAGTGCCCAATGCTTGAGCAATAAATTCGGCCACTTCTTGCATGTGCTCGGTTTTTATTCCCCAACGCACGATTTCCGGTGTGCCAAGACGCAGACCGTTCATGTCATCTTTTATTTCTGCTATAGGCAGCCCTATCCCACAAGTCAAAATGTTGGCTTTGCGCAGATGCTTTGCCGCGGTTTGCCCGCCTCCATAGCTAGCCGCTTCGATGGCAAACTGGTGCGACTTTGTAAACCCTTCTTCGGTCTCAAAAATAGGTATGCTTTTTTTTGCCAATTCTTCGGCAAGTGTTGCTGAGGTTTTTACCATCATTGATGCATAGTCCTGACCATATTCTTTCCAGTCTAATAATGCGATCGCTAAAGACGCAGATTTCGCCGCATCAAAATTTGCCGTCAATCCTGGAAACGCAATTGCATCCAGCCGCTGCGCAATTGCATCATCATCACAGACAATTAACCCTGAAGGTGGACCACCTAAGCTTTTATAAGTACTAAACGTCATTAAATGCGCGCCTTCTCGCAACGGTTGTTGCCAGGCGTCTCCAGCAATCAGACCGCATTGATGGGCGGCGTCAAACAGCACTTTTGCATCAATTTCATCTGCAATTTCACGAATCTGGCTGACCGGATGCGGCAGTAAATTGAGACTTGATCCAATGGAGATCAGCGATGGCTTAACCCTCAAGGCTTGCTTATGCAGCTTATCGACGTCTAGGGTATACCGTTTAGCGTCAACCGGTGCTTCATGAATATTTAATCCATACAGCCCCGCCGCACCAGCCTTATTATGAGTCACATGCCCGCCGATGAAGGCCGGTGGAACAATAATATTATCACCCGGTTTGCAAGTCGCCATGAAAGCATACAGATTAGCCATGGCGCCAGAAGCTACCCGAATTTCAGCGTATTTAGCATTAAACACTTCGCAGGCCAGGCGGGTCGTAATCACTTCGATTTTTTCAATCGCTTCCAGACCCATTTCGTATTTATCGCCCGGATAGCCCAGTGACGGCCGCGAACCCAGGCCTTTCGCTAACAACGCTTCAGCCTTGGGGTTCATCACGTTAGTAGCAGGATTAAGGTTTATAGATTCTTTTTCGTGTATTTTAAGGTTGTTTTCGATTAATTTGTTAATTTCCGACTCCAACCCGTCAGCATCCAGTCCTTCGTAAACACGATTTTGCGCCTGTATTAGCTTTTTACTGATTTCCGGCAGCCAATCTCCATAAATATGCATGTTAGAGCTCCTTATGCGCATTTTCAATTGCTATTCAATAGTGACTTGATTGATCACCACATGATTTTGGATATCTTCTTTGATCATATACCACCGCTATCACCTTATCACTGATTTTAAACTACACTACACACTGATTAATAAATGATGAGGAACCCTGATGAAGTTCTTGCTGCTTGCCACCTGTATGCTGATAACAAGCTACAGCACCTTTGCCGAACAAATCATGCCCGCTTTTATCAAAAAAGATAATACCTATATCGGCGCCATCGCAACCGTGGGTGAGATTTCCTTCAAGGTGCTTGAAGTTGATAAAAACCTCGGTTGGATCTATGTGGAGACCGAAGAAAATCTTTTTGGAGACAAAAACGTTGCCTGGCTTAATATGAGCCACCTGATTGCATTGCGTGAGTTTAAGCCCTAATTCACTGTTGCCTCGGCTACTCCCTCATACATCGCTTCGTTTTGTGCACTGAGGATTTTGTTGTGCCAAGCCATAGCACTTGCTGACAAATCTGCATCGGGTTCGGGAACATGCTCGAAGTAGTGATGATTATCGACACCTCTGACCAGCATGGCGAAATCTTTTTTCGCCACGACTTGCCTGTTATCCGCCGAAATATAATTAATCGCTAAACCAATTCGGCGTTGATCAGAATGATTGGAAGCCGATGCATGCAGTAAACGGCCATGGTGAAAGGAACACTCGCCTGGTTGCAGCTCGACATGAATGGTTGAGGCTTCATCAATATCAACATTAGCTTCCTGTCCACGGGTGAGAACATTGTCTTCATCAAAGGTATCGCTGTGCTCGACCAACTCCAGTTTATGCGTTTTGGGCACAAACCGCATGCAACCGTTTGCTTTGTTAACGGGACTCAAAGCCAGCCAGGCACTGATTACACCTTCATCGTTTTGCAAACCCCAGTAACGCAAATCCTGATGCCAGCTGACAAAGCTTTCTGTATGCGGTTCTTTGATAAAAAATGTTGATCCCCAAACCAGGATGTTCGGGCCAATCAATGCCTCCACCACATCAAGAATACGTGAATTACGCACAATCTCATTGGCAAACTGAAATATTACATGCGGGTAATTTAATTGATATTTATTGCCGAGTTCTGCTCCCGCAGTAGCCGCCTCTAATGCTTCAAGCTGTGCCCGGTATGTTTGTGCCTGTGATCGACTGATGGCTTCAACAGGAAAGTAGTAACCATTCTCGGCGTAGCTTACGGAAATTTCAGGCAAGTTAACTGACTGCATCATACTGTCCCTATCATTAGCTTATAGTCTACTTAAAGATTTTAATGTGGATTTTCCGCCCCGCTATGTTACTCGACAAGTTTTTAGATCAACTCATACCCGCTGATCGATATCGTTTTTGCATCCTTTTAATGCGCTGCTGCTTGATACGCTCATCTCCCTCAGCAGAACCATCATGAAAAGTGCCGAACACTTTGTCCCAGGGGTCTTCATAAGTGCCGTAGTTGCAGTCAATAAAACGATGATGGAGTTGGTGCATGAAATCACCCAGTTGAACTTTGAAACTATCAGCCAGTTTCAACTTGTCATAACCGCAGTGTGAAGTCGGGCCCGCAATCGTATGCAGCATTAAATTAAACAACAAATGCACAGGATGGCTGGCAATAAAGAAATAAAGTACGGCATCTGAATAAAGACCGATGTGTTCGATTGGATGCATGGCATGCCCCGACCAGGGGCCGGTGTTAACGTTTTTGTGATGCCATGAGTGAATCCATTTATATAACGGCCCGATGTGCAATAGACGATGGAACCAGTAAAAGTGAAATCCCGACCAGATCGGAATTAGTAACATCAAGCCGATAAACCAAAGCGGATTGCCTGAAAAGCTGATTAAAGTCGCGCGGCCATTGGCATACGCCCATAACAACAGACATTCCCAAAGCGTACCGACTAAAACTGATGAAGCCAGTGTCCAGAACATATTGTCCCAAACCTGATTATTAAAATGAAAAATTTTCGAGTCTTTGGCTAATGGCTGTGCGTCATAACGCAGTTCATCCTTTTGCCCGCGAAATGTAAAAAACCACAAATGCAAACCGCCTGCTACCGTTAACACCAGAATGAAATTTCGCAGCCAGATTTCGAACATCCAGTCAAATTGAAACGTCACTGCGCGCTCCAGCGATGGGGTAAACCGGGTCCAAATGACTATCGCGGCGACTAATATAAAAAATCGTTCGGTTAGCGGGCTCCAGGCACGTAGCAAATACTTGATACTCTTAAAGATGCTAAACGGCAATTCAAAATACGCGGCCTGTTTCAACGGCACATTCGGTGGAATATAGTGCCAGACCTTGCGCGGCGAAGGCTTTTTCTTTTCAGAAGCTGGTGATGCGGCAGCTTCATCAATGATGGTGTCAGTCATAAGCTCACCTAATGTGCTGGTTTACTCTGTGTTTAAAGGTATATCGCCATTTCAGCAAAGTCCTCGCGAGCTGACAAATGAAATATTCGATCCTCAGACATAAGTAAAACTTGGATCTGAATGTCATGCGTAGTTTTGAGTCATTCCGGACAACGGTCCAGAATCCAGCTGACATAGCAAACCGCAGTTTAACCTAACTTATGCGGCATAACTATCCATGGTTCCATATAAAAACAAAATCTCTCCTAACCTATTGTTTCAATTTAAAATTTAATAAAAAATGAAAATAAACTAGAGTAAAATCTACCACCATGGGATCAATCGCCAAACCACATAAGAACAAACTGTTAGGCTGCACTTTGCCCCGTACAAGTAGCATATGGATCTCAGTAATCGCCGTGATCTTCTTTGCTGTTTCACACGGTATATTTGCTAACGAACCTCTTGATGACGGGTTGGCTGGATACGCCAATTCAGAGTACAGGCGAAACTCGTCACCGATTCAAACTTTCTATATATCCGGACAAAACTATCCTGATATGCCCTATGTCGTATATTGGCCGGAGGCGCGGCACTTAATGTTCATCGGGCCAGCTGAAGATAGAGTGCTTCGTGATGACCTGATTCTCGTAACGGATTGGATAGACCTGGAAACGGATTTAGTTAACACGGTAGAAGAAATTGGCAGCAGTACATATTTAAACGACGAAGCTTGGGCAGTTGAATACATCGAAAAGGCCATAGCCGGACGTAAGCTACAAGTTCGAATACGTGTGCCTGGTCGATTGGAGCGTTTACTGAATGACTGAAGTGTAGCCTAAAAATCCGCCACAGTCGACCACCAAACCCTCAGTTTCGTTTCGGGGTTGTGTCGTCTGTGTTCAAACGGTAGCTGCTTAAAAATCGGTTACCATTTCTATGAATTCAATAAACGAATGGAGTAAACAAAGGTGATTAAATTTGTTATGTGTATAACACGTCATCCAGATATGTCGCGCGAAGAATTTAAAGATTATTGGATGAATAAACATGGGCCATTTTTTATGAAAAATGCCGACGCAATGAATGCCAAGAAATATGTACAGTCCTATACAATAGACACCCCGTTAAACGAAGGACTGAGGAGTTCCAGAGGAATGTTGCCTGAGTATGATGGGGTCGCGGAGGTGTGGTTTGAATCTGAGGAGAAATTGATGGAAGGAATGAGTTCTCCGGAGGGTCAGAAATTAGGTGCTGCCCTGTTGGAGGATGAAGGAAATTTCATCGATCACTCGAAGTCTTCGGCATTTATCGTTAATGAGCATGAGTTGTAAACAGCTGACAAGCCTCTGCTGCCGACCCATCACTCGCAAGCTCGTTTGGTCGGCTGAGTTCAAACGTTAGGCTTCTATAAAACAAAACATGGAGATCACTTTAAAGCCGGTAACTAAAGACAATTTTCGCGAAGTGTGTTCGCTGAAATTATTTAAAGAACAGAAGGATTTGCTTTCTTCAAATAAAACTTCTCTGGTTGAGGCTGCGTTCAATCCAGAATATGTTACACGAGCAATTTATTTGGATGAGGTAGTAGTAGGATTCTTTATGTGGGTGCCAAACACTCAGATCAATCCTTCTGAAATCTGGATTTGCAGGTTCATGATCGACAAGTCATATCAAAATAAAGGGATCGGTCGTAGAGCGTTAACATTAGCAATTGAGGAAATAAAGAAGACTAAGAACTTAGAAAGAATTGGAATTTGTTATTGGCCCAGAAATGTTATGTCAAAAAAGTTATATACAAGCTTGGGTTTTAAAGAGACTAGAATAAACTCACATGGAGAAATGGATGCAATAATTGAATGTGAAAAAACCTAACAAGCTAACCCAGCCGACCATCAACCCCGTCACTTCGTTCCGTGTTTGTGTCGGCTGAGCTCAAACGTTATATTGCATTAAAATTTTAACTATATACTCTCTGGAATATGAATAACGTACTAAATTGCGCAGGACACGACTTAAAGATTCCAAATGTTGTGGATAGTGATGGAGTGTACGTATTTGATGAAAATGGAAAAAAATATGTTGATCTAGAGTCGGGGATTTGGTGCACATCTTTGGGTCATAAAAATCAAAAGATCAACGAAACAATTAAAAACCAGATTGATTCGATAATGCATGCAGGTTTTTGTTACTCCAGTAGAATCGTTTCTGAAGCTGCACAATCGATTTTATCGATTACCAATATCCCTGACGGAAAATGCGTATTTCTTTGCTCTGGTAGTGAAGCAATTGAATTATTACGACAGATTTCTAAATGTCTAAATGAAAAAGGGAAAACCCTGGTACTTCACGATGCCTATCTCGGATCGTACAGCTCAGTTATTGATAGGAACGAAGGTTGGCATGTCTTTAATTGGAAAAAATGCGAAACCTGTTCAATAAGCAGCGAATGTGATGTTAATTGTGAGCAGTTGCAAAACATCCCAGAAGATATTTCTGAATTTGTCTTTGAGCCTGGAAGTGCTTCCGGATTTGTTCGGTTTCCGCCCAAAGCACTGATTCAAAATATGGTCAACTTAGTTCGAAGAAACAAAGGGAAAATAATTGCAAATGAAGTAACCACAGGAATTGGGCGCACTGGGAAATGGTTTGGTTATCAACATTATGATATAGAACCGGATATGATTTCCATTGGCAAGGGCATCGGAAATGGATATCCCGTCAGTGTTGCTGTGTTAAGTACAGAATTAGTAAAGGACATGGAAAAAACATCTTTTAAATATGGACAGTCGCATCAGAATGATCCTCTAGGTGCGGCGGTTGCCCGTGAAGTCATAAAAGTAATCAACGAAAATAGCTTAATTAGCGAGGCAGCAAAGAAGGGAAAGGTATTTCTTTCTCAACTAAAATCACTTGTTGACGATGAAATTATTCTTGGAGTCCGGGGACGAGGTCTAATGTTTGCTATAGAATTGGTTAGTGAACAGGTTGGGGATGAGATATTCGATGAGCTAATCGAGGAAGGGTTTATCGTGTGTAACAGGGGGGCATTGTTTAGAATCGATCCACCGCTCACAATATCGGAAGCCGAATTTTGCAGCTTCATCCATACCTTCGAGACTATTATTAACTCGAAAAGAAATGCAATATAACACCTATGAGCCTCCTGTTTGTCCAAGGGCAATAAAGGTTTATCTTAAACGAATGAATTCGTCTAAGTAGGTTTGGCTGAACGGTTTAAGGACACCGATCTTCCAGGTTAGGTTTAAAGTATCGCTTGATTTATAAAATTGCCAGAAATGATGTGCTTGTACAAATCGTAACGATTACCCCTCATGATTATAGGAGGAAATGAAATGAAAGATTATAAGGTTGCAAAATCCCGGGTCGATGTTTCGGTTGGTGAATCCGTGCGAATCATTCGTGAATTACAGGAAATGAGTCAGAATGATGTTGCTAAAGCAACAGGAATACCTCAGTCAACTATTTCAGCGATCGAAAATGACCGAATAAACCTCGGGGTTGAACGAGCAAAACTACTTGCTAAAGTGCTACGTTGTCATCCAGCTGTGTTGGTTTTTCCGGGTTGGACTGATGAAAATGAACAGGCTGCATAACAAGCCAAGGCAGCGTACGCATGACTGCGCTGCTGCTTTCAAACGTCAGACCTTGTTATGGGATAAAAAGGAAATAGCATGTTTGATCACGTAGTATTTGGAGTAAGCGACTATGAAGAAAGTAAAAAATTCTTTCTCAAAGCTCTGGAACCAATCGGTATTACCGTAATCGACGAAGGACCGCTCGGAATTGAAATTAGCTCAGACGGAAAATCATCTTTGTGTATACGACGTAACGGAGAAAAAACTTCTCAACTTCATTTAGCTTTTGTGGCTAATAGTCGCGATCAAGTGAAGGCTTTTTACCGCGCAGCCTTAGAAGCCGGCGCTAAAGACAATGGAGCACCAGGTATTCGGCCTAATTACAGCGGCAGGTATTATGCAGCTTTTGTCATTGGTCCAGATGGGCATAATATCGAAGTAGTTTGCCATGAAAACGAAGCCTAACAATGGCGCCCCTGTGCGCCGGCGTTATGCGTCAGTATATGATCGTGTTATGGAAAGGAGTAACCAGTAAATATGAATTATTTTGAAATTAACTCTCGTGCTCTGAATTCGCTTGTTTCAGTCAATAAGCATGTACATTCAATAGACAAAAAATTAAAGGCTTTGGTTGAACTTCGAGTTTCTCAAATCAATGGTTGCGCTTACTGTATAGATTTACATTCAAACGAAGCCAGAAAGTCGGGGAACTACAACAAAGGCTCGATTGTTTGGTGGTTTGGAAGGAATGCTTACTGTTTTCAGAGCGTGAGATGGCAGCGTTGTCTTGGGCTGAAAGCGTAACAAATATTTCCACGGAATCTGACATAGAGGGGAAATTGGCTATACTCCTAAAACACTTCAATGAAGCAGAGGCTGTGGATATTACTTTGATAATATCTTTAATGAATTGTTGGAACAGGATGGCTATAAGCTTTGGTGATAAACCAGAAATACGAAACGCATAGCAAGCTTTTCCTACCGACCCATCACTCGCAAGCTCGTTGGGTTGGCAGAGCGTAAACGTCATAAGTAAATACAAATGGATATTGTAAAAATTCCAAGAGACAGAATTAATGAAATAGAACTTCTATGGAATGAGCTGAACTCACATCACCACGAGAAGTCGGAGAATTTCAAAGACCATTTTTCATCGTTCACATTTGCTGAGCGTTCAAACAAGCTGGTGGCTATGGAGAAACTCGCTATCTTTGCTGCAAAAATCAATTCAGAGTTGGTAGGCTACTGTATAGCATCATCTAATAATGGATCAGGGGAAATTGATTCGCTTTATATAAAGCCTGATTTTCGAGGCGAAGCGATTGGTCGGCAACTTACTGAAGCTGCGATGTCATGGTTATCTGATCTTGATTGTGATCAAATTAGTGTTGCCATAGCAGAAGGCAATCAACAGGCCATCCCCTTTTATGAGAAATTTGGATTCAAAAAGCGATTTGATGTACTGCAAATCAAAAACTCATAACAAGCTTATACTGCCGACCTATCGCTCGTGAACTCTAACGGTTAGCAAGGCATAAACATTAAGTTCAAAAAGGAAATGTATGAGCAAAGTAGTATCTGTCAATAAGTGTGAAACACATGATTTTTCAAAGCGTCAGGTCGATGCCATTTTCCTTATTAAAGGTGAAGGAGTAGAAGGCGATGCTCATTGTGGTGTTACGGTTAAACATCGTTCCCGGGTTAAAAAAGATCCAACTCAACCTAATTTAAGGCAGGTGCACCTGATTCACTATGAACTTATTGAGGATTTACAAAAACAGGGCTTTAATGTACAGCCTGCTACAATGGGAGAAAACATAACCACATCTGGAGTCGATCTTTTGTCCTTGCCCAGAGACACAATTTTGAATATTGGAGAGGAGGCAAAGATTAGAGTCACAGGATTAAGAAATCCCTGTAAACAGCTTGATGATTATCAACAAGGCTTAACCGCAGCAGTGCTGGATAGAGACGACCAGGGTAATCTGGTCCGTAAGGCGGGAATAATGGGTATTGTGATAAATGGAGGCATAGTCAAAAAAGACGATGAGATTCAAATTGAATTACCTGTCCCTCCACATCGACCATTAGAATGTGTTTGACACTAACGAGCTTCTACCGCTGGGATTTCACTCACAAGCACGTCGAGTTGGTAGAGCGTAAGGGAACATAAAGGAGAAACCGGTATGGCAATTAAAGGTGGGTGTTTGTGCGGCAAAGTTCGCTACGAAATTAGCGGGCAACTTTTTGATGCAGATCACTGCCATTGTTCTATGTGTAGGCGGCAACATGGGGCTGCATTTGCGACGTATGCGCGATTCAATCCAGGCGACTTTAAGTGGACTTCAGGAGAAGACCTTGTAAAGATATATGAACCGTTATCAGATGCCGGATGGTGTTTTTGTAGTGAATGCGGTTCGTCATTGGCAGGAACCCTCAACGGAAAAATCACCACGATAACATTAGGTAGTGTTGAAGGAGATCCAGGCATAAAGCCGGGGTCACATATCTTCGTAGGCTCCAAGGCTCTTTGGCATAAAATCAATGATGATCTTCCGCAATTCGATGAAAGGCCGCCAGGCTCGTGGCAACCACCGGAGTAACCTAACTTGTGCTCGCAACCGGATTTAGAGCGTTAGGCTTCAGGAGAAATGATGGAAACGTTACACTATAAAATTGCAATAGATGCTACAAGGTCACGTGTCTGGGAGATATTGATCGGTGCTGAAACGTATAAATTGTGGGTAAAAGCATTTTCTCCAAATTCATATATGAAAGGTGAATGGGTGCAAGGAACAAAGGTTGATTTCCTTGATCCTGATATGGGGGGAACCAGGGCAATCTTAGAAAAACTTGACCCAGAACATCAAATTGTTGCAAAACATGTAGCATTAATAAGCAAGCAAGGAGAAGTCTCTACTTCGGGTGAAATTGCAGATAAATGGCTTGGAACTATAGAAAGTTATCAACTTATAACCCGCAACTCTAAAACAGAATTACACATTGAAATTACCTGTCATAAGGATTTTGTGGAAATGTTCGATAGCGGCTGGCCCAAAGCGTTAGCGACTATAAAAGAACTAAGTGAATCCATTGTGTAACAAATCAATCAAGCCTGATTTGTAAAAGTTTGGGCTGATCTAACAAAATTATCAAGCTGGTTTAGATATCGCCTTATAGTGACTGGCCGAATTTTGTCCTACAGAGCTACATCCGATCAGCCTTGGGTATCTATCGACGGACACTAAACTAAAAAGCTGGGTATAATTAGCAAAAATAAATATTCTAATTCTCACTTAACAGGAGGCGAAAGTGGCAAATACAGCACTGTTGGCCGACCTGCAAAGAGCTTTGAGTCTCTTGAGTCAGGTGGATGAAAAAAATTTGGACTTTGACCCTGACGGGAATGTGTCTTCCGACATTAGGGAGCTAACGGGCCTGGAAGCATACCCGGTAGATTCACACTCAGCAAACTTGCAGGCCAGAATCCAAGCCGTCGAAAAAGCCGGTGATAAATTGGAACCACGTGACCCCTCCGATTATGTCTCCAAGCTTATTGTCGCGTGCGTTAGGCTCGCTCCGCCGAGCGATGATTGAGCTTGGCATTCAGGAATTAGAACGATAATTTGTAAATCTCGCCCTCATCTTGAGTTTTACTACATTTCAGAATAATTGACCCTCAATGATAGGTGTTGAGAGTCCGCTTTGGGTCTTTGATGCTGCTTATAACTGATATTCCTAAAATGACTGCCCTGAGTAAAAAATTACCGATCATGTCAGATAAAATTGAGCTCCAAAATTAGCACGTTCAGGCCAAGTTTGAATATATACAGTTGATTTTCTTTGCAAGCTTACCCGGAAAAGTTCTCAAACCCCTCCATTAGCTTTTCATCGAACGGGCAAGTTGTTAGATTCTCATAACCGGTTTCGGTTATCAGGACCTGATCTTCCAATTTGATTCCGTTTTTACCACCTACAGCACCAATATAGGCTTCGACACATAGCGTCATACCCGGCTCCAACACATAATCAAATGCCCCTTCGATGAAGTCCTCAGGATAATGAATAGCAGGAAATTCATCACACAGTCCCACACCATGCATCATTACTCCATAGCGTTGCTCTACAAATTCTGGCGGTAATCGTTTACCTTTTTCGGTCAACTCACGAAAGCTCATCCCGGGCTTAAGCATTTCCATGTTGGTCATGATGTGATCATAAGCAACATGTTGCAAATAACGTTGTTCGTCCGTCGGCTTGCCGTCACCACAAAACCAGCTGCGAGAAATATCTGAACAATAACCATAGGGGCCGATTAAATCCGTATCAAAAGACAGCAGCTCGTTGTTCTGTAATATTCGCGGCCCTGCTTCCTGCATCCAGGGATTGGTGCGCGGTCCAGAACTTAAGATGCGGGTTTCAATCCATTCACCGCCGCGTTTAATATTCTCCGCGTGCATGATCGCCCAGAGTTCTGTTTCGGCAATACCAGGTTGTAACGCCTCACGCATTGCGGCCACCGAAATCTCACAAGTTGCCATCGCACAACGCATGGCATTAATTTCATCCTCGCCTTTGATCAACCGCGCGTGTTCGCAAACTTGTTGACCACTGCCGATCTGAATACCGTGTTTTTCCAACGCATGGACACCTGCCACTTCAATTTTATCAATAGCCAAACGCCGATTCTCGCCACAATGCGTTCGCATCAAATCATCGACCTGGGCGGCAAAGCTTGCGGCTAATTCTTCTTCTTTATCGCCAGCGACAAAATAGAAAAATCCTGCACCGTGGCGAACCTCATTGATCAATGGCAGGTAGGATGATAAATGATCACAGCCGTGAAAATCCCATAGCACCATATAACCGTCTGCTGAAACAAATGTCGCTCGGGCCGGGTTGTGGGCAATCCAAAGCTGCATATTAGATGAATCATTGGCAAAACGAATATTCAACGGATCAAATAATAATGCCGCAGCATAATCGCGTTTTTGAAGGTCGTCGCACAGACGATTCAGACGCGTTTGCCGCATGCGGTCAAGATTTGGCACTGTTATTCCCAACTCTTCCCATTCCTGGAAAGCTAAAGCCGTTGGCCCAAATTCCACTCTGTCATTATCATCAGGCGAACCGTCTGGTTTTAGACCGGTTGCGGGCTTGCGGCTTGGATCGATCTTGGGATTGGGTATGGAATAAGATGATTCAGACTTCATGCTTGTAGACTCGTGTGTGATAGAGAATTTATAGCTACTGCTGAATATGCATGAAAAGCCAAAGTTAATGCAAGTAGATTTTGAATGGTCAGTATTCTTTCTCTAGCGCCAGTTTTGCTCCTAATGCAATAAATCCAACCCCCAATATTCGTTTTAGTGCCACTCCCCCACCGCCTAACGTTTTGAATGTGTTTTTCGCTTTTGTCGTCAACCAGGCAATCACTATTAACAGTAACGTTCCATTGATATTGAAAATTAATCCTAAAATTAAAAATGCCAAAGCTTTTTGGGTACTGTCGACATCAATAAACTGAGGGATAAAAGCCAGAAAAAATAATGCAACCTTGGGATTCAGGGCATTAATTAATACGCCTTGCTTAAAAACCTTCCACAAATTTTCTTGGTCAGAAAATTGTTGGTTTGACGGTGATTGCTGACCGGTCAGCAGCATAGTGATACCCAAATAAACCAGATAAGCCGCGCCAATATACTTGATGATAGTAAAGGCGATTGAAGATGTTGCCAGTAATGCTGACAGGCCGATTACTGCAAAGCAGATATGGATTAAACACCCTCCCGCAATGCCTAATGAGGCAATAAATCCAGACTTAAAACCACCGGTGCCGGCTCGATGCATCACATAAAGCATATCAACGCCCGGCGTTATATTAAGCAGCAACCCGGCGGTGATAAACAAGGCTAATTCATTTATCCCGAACATTAGTTATTTATGATGCTTTTGTTGCATCGGTCAGTATCGCATACAGGTTGGGCCGGTGTTGTTTGATTTCTTGCTCAGATAAACCTTCCAGGGAATGCGGAAATTTCAACCATTGCTGGGTTTCATGAATGTAATAATCAGGAACTCGGTCGGTTTTGTTGTTGGCAGGTTTATAGTAAGGAACTGCAATCCGAATATCTTTCGGCGTATTCAAACGTGCTCTAAACTTAAGTTCATTGATAATGGCTTCTATGCTTTTACCCGTATCATAGACATCATCAACAATCAGCAGCTTATCTTCGTAAGTGATGGTTTTGATAAGATAATTCATGCTGTAAATTTTTACGATATTATCTTGTTGCCCAATCCCTTGATACGATGATGTGCGCAGTGCGATGTGATTGGTTTCAATCCCGTAAAAGGCCAATAACTCCTGCACTGCTATACCAATGGGCGAACCGCCACGCCAAATTGCCAGGATAAATGTTGGCTTAAATCCGCTATTTAATACCATGGCGCCCAGTTTGAAGGAATCTTCTAAAAGTTGCTGTGCATCGAGGTATAACTTTTCGGTCATGGACTGGCAATTCTTTACAATCTGGCTACTATAACCAAACAATTATGGAAAACAAACAATACATAGATGAGCAATCCCTAATCGAAGATGCTTTTCGCCTGGGAGTGCAAATCTATAACAGCGGCTTTCGGCCCAGTTTTATTGTCGGTTTATGGCGTGGCGGCAGCTCGGTGGGTATTTACGTACAGGAATGTCTGCAATACCTTGGCGTTGAAACTAACCACATTTCAATTCGTACTTCTTATAGCGGTGCTGATACCTATCAGCAAATGATTGCAAACCCTGAAGCTCAAATCCGCGTTCATGGTACCCAGTATTTGCTGGAAAACCTTAATGCCGATGATCGACTATTAATAGTCGATGATGTTTATAGCTCCGGCCTGACTATCCAGGCCGTTATCAAACGACTCAAGCAACGACTGAAACGCAACATGCCGAAACAAGTCAAATCAACGGCAATCTGGTACAAATCTGACAAAAACCAAACCGAACAATCACCTGATTTCTATTTACACGAAACCGATAACTGGCTGGTATTGCCTTATGAGTTGAAAGGACTATCCTTAGACGAAATTAACCAGAACAAACCTTTTCTTAAGAAATTTATTCAGAACCCATAGCCGTCGAAAACTCATCAACTTTCTCAAGTGTACAAATACTCACGTGTGGCCATTTAATTAAACCGGGAACACCATCACGTCGCTCAAAAAAGTCAAGCATGACCAACTGTGAATATTGCAATCTAAGTTTAGGCTTTTCGTTCTCATCTGTTTCATTAAGTTCTTGGATCCAGAACGTCGATTGCATTTCAGTAGCATTCGCCTGATCAACAATAAAAGGAATATTTACTATTCCGGCATCTTCGAGTGTGGAATCAACATCCAGAATCGTTGTTTTGGCAATATCTGCAAAATTATTGGCAAACCTTAGTATTTCATTGAGATCATTAGGATGAAACCCAGGAAAGCCCGGTATGCTTCCGGGTGTGATTTCGCCAAAAAATGGATTATCGATGAACTCTTGATAAGGTGTTAAATACGGATTTGGTCTTGCCGGTGTTCCAACTTCCAGCGGAACTCCTATTGGTAAACCATTCAAAACCGGAATATTTGGTTCACCACTTTGTTCCACACTTGTGCCTAATGCAAGAGCTGAATCACCATGTGGAACTGTAGCAAGACGAGCAATATTCAGATTGTTCGTTGTGTGGTTTAACATATGCAACCACAAGCCAGGCTCATGATGAATAGGCAAATCTTTATCACCTGCAAGCCCACTCACTGGTGAATCTTGTGCGCTTGTCTGCTGAATGGTTTGTTGGTAATCAATTGTGACTAGTAGTTGGTCAGGGTCTGTAGGGTCTGGGCCGTTTATTCCCCTGTTTGGTACTTTATCATCCACCAGAGAGAAATGAAGTTGTTCATTATACTGATTCATCAGGACTCTATAGTTGAAATCACCTTGCTCAAAAGGCAGAGCAATCATATTCCAACCTGTTCCCTTTGCCTCCCATTTGCCGGGTAGATGTTCTAATGGCCCAAGGTTAACCTCTGCGGGTAGTTCTTGCTCATCGAGATAGAACTTTCGTTCCTTATATTGTTTTTCTTTTACCATGATAATTCTCCTTATGGTTTATATTGGTTATTTTTATAGATATAGATAATTAATTTTTATTATGTGAGGTTACTTTATGAAACTTCAGTAGATATTTCTGTGATTATTATCACAATAAACCATATTTTTATATCTCTTGTATTTTCAGCTAATGATTATCCTTTTCAACTCCGGCTATATTTGAATTCACAGATGGTTTGGTCAGATACTAAACCAAGGAATATCACTAATCCTAATGTGATAGACGGTAATGATTTATTCTCAGCAAACAGAACGGAGTATTTCGCTAACGTTTTAAGTCTAAATCGATAAATAAGCGCTTCAAAAACGCCGAGACTATTTTGATTCGTTTTAAATAACGCATTTGTGGATGAATCAACAGCCAGAGTTCTCGTGATAATACTTTGCTGTAGGCTGGATCGCAGATTAAATCCGGTTCGTTTTTCATCACATAGTCAGGTAAAAGACAACGACCATAACCACTGTAGACAGCGTCGAGTGCGGTTTGTGCGTCATCGACCAATAATTGGTGATCTTTACCCTGATGTTTATTCAACCATAGGGCTTGCGGTAATGATAGACGCTCTTCGGCATAACCTATCCAAGGCAGTTGTTCTGTCTGGGTATTTTTTAGGTGGTAGGCAGAATATGTAAGCTCTGTCATTTTAACGCACACTGCTATACCGGAGGTTGGTCGATTAAATCGTAGCGCCAAATCGGTTTGGCGTTTAGAAAAACTAAAATTCTCCGGCGAGCTTATCAATTCAATCTTCAAAGCTGGATGTTGTTTTAACAATAATCCGATGTTTTTTGACAAAATATTATTCATCAATAAGGGAACACTGGTAATCCTTACTTTACCCTCGCACTTACTATCGGTCGAATCAATATCTTCGATGGCGGATGAAACAGAAGATTCTACCTGCTCTGCGCTCATCACAAGACGTTCCCCCGCCTGGCTGGGTACGAACCGCTTTTGCTTGCGTAAAAACAAAATTGCGCCGAGCTGTTGCTCAAGAATTTTTAATCTGCGGCTAACGGTTGTTTGGTCAACACCAAGACTTTTTGCAGCTAAGCTTAACGTCCCTGCCCGCGCGATAGCGAGAACAAAACTTAAATCATTCCAATCAATTTTTTTACTAATCTGCATTTTTGCAGAATTAATTTACTTTAATATATATTAAAAATGTATTTTTGTTAATTATAATGCTATTTTTTCGCTTTTTGGAGAAAATATGAACTGGCTAGACGAGATTGCAGATCGGAACAATAAATTCCTAAGATAGGGTTGATATTCAACGTTTGCCCATCCAAAGACAGGCTTGTCGACACGCTATTATCACTTGTATGGACCCCCGGGTTAACCTTGAGAGTTGTGGTGAACGACCATTAAAACCGTCCGGTGAATTACAATCAAACACCAGAATTATCCGCACCCTGGGCGCTATGGCGGATGACCGCTCTTTGCTTGCCGGCATTCAAGAAGTCGCTGTGATAATGCATACCGACTGCGGTTGTTGCCTGGCATGGACCAAGACAAATACAATTATTGAAAATTTAAACGATTCTTTAAGCAGGAAAAAGCTTGATTTTCTGCAGGATGAAATTTGAGAATTAAACCTGCCCAATGTGAGGCGTTGGTTAAAGGCTTTTAAAGATCCCTGGCAAGCTGTTAGCAAAGAAGTTCAATCAATCAAAAACAAACCTTATATCCATGAAGGAATAATCATTCATGGTTTAGTCTATTGTCTGGAAACTGGCCAGCTTGATGTCGTTGTTAATGGTTATCAACCACAGTAATCAAAATACTTGGTTCATACGTCAAGATTTGATACAGAAAAGGCATTCTTTTCTATAAAATCACGACGCGGTTCAACCTGGTCTCCCATCAGGGTGGTGAAGGTTTCATCGGCAGCAACCGCATCATCAATCGTCACCTGCAACAGCCGACGCTTACTGGCATCCATTGTAGTTTCCCAGAGCTGCTCAGGATTCATCTCTCCTAAACCTTTATAGCGCTGGATATAATGGCCTTTTTTAGCCTGGTCCATTAACCATCCCAAGGCCTGCTCAAAATTTTCCACCTGCTGGCTTTTGTCCCCGCGCTTAACATGGGAAAACCCTTTATCTTTCAGTGATTTGAGTTTTTCACCTAGCAGTATAATTTGCTGGTATTCCGTAGATTGAATAAATTCCTGTTTTAGCCTGGTTTGAAAAAACAGGCCATGATAGGTTCGTTCTATTATTATTTGATTATCGCCCTCGCCATCTTTTATGATTCGACCTGTGTAATTTACTGATGTTTCTGCTGTTTTTGATACTTCTTCTTTTATGGTTTGTGCTATTTGTTCGGCATAATCATCAGCGCTTAATTTAGTTTGATCTATGGGCACTAACTGCGTTAGTGCCCATAGGACTTTCGGATCGTAAAGTCGTGATACAGTAGCGATTGTGTTGCTAACATCGTTGAAAACACGGCAAAGATCTGCTAACTCGCCATCACTAACAAGTATCTTTTCTTGCGCATCTGTTAAACTCGCATCCTCTAGGGCGATAGCAGATAAATACTCCTGCAGCTCTGCATCATCTTTTAAATAGGTTTCCTTTTTACGTGCTGTCAGTTTATAAAGTGGTGGCTGAGCGATATAGATATGGCCCCTCTCGACCAGTTCCGGCATTTGCCGATAGAAAAATGTCAACAGTAATGTTCTGATGTGTGAACCGTCAACGTCTGCATCAGTCATGATAATAATTCGGTGATAGCGCAGATTTACCACATCAAAGTCATCTTTGCCAATTCCGGTACCCAGCGCTGTAATCAAAGTGCCAATTTCATCTGACGAAAGCATCTTGTCAAACCGTGCCTTTTCAACATTCAGAATTTTACCCTTCAGCGGCAGTATCGCTTGATATTTTCGGTCCCGCGCCTGTTTGGCCGATCCTCCTGCTGAATCCCCTTCCACCAGATATATTTCACATAACGCCGGATCTTTTTCCTGACAATCTGCCAGTTTTCCGGGTAAACCGCCTATGTCCAATGCACTTTTTCGGCGGGTCATTTCACGCGCTTTTCGCGCTGCTTCTCTTGCTCTGGCGGCTTCTACGATACGATCGGTTATTATTTTTGAGTCTGCCGGATTTTCCAGTAAAAACTCTCCCAGCTTTTCATTCACTAAAGATTCAACTATTCCTTTGACTTCAGAGGAAACCAGTTTATCTTTTGTCTGTGATGAAAATTTTGGATCTGGTACTTTTACCGACAAAACGGCTGTTAAACCCTCTCTGGCATCATCGCCTGTCACATTTACCTTGGCCTTTTTCGCTGCTCCGCTTGAATCAATATATTGATTTAATGTTCGTGTCATTGCACCACGCAGGCCTGCCAAATGCGTACCGCCATCACGTTGTGGAATATTATTCGTATAGCAATATACATTTTCCTGATAGGATTGATTCCACTGCATCGCCAGCTCCAGACTTACACCTTCTTTTTCCCCTTCAACACTTATAATTTTTGGGTGTAAGGGCGTTTTGTTTTTATTTAAATGTTCAACAAAAGCAGAAATTCCACCTTTATATTCAAATACTTCCTGCTGATCATTGCGCTCATCAATAAGAACGATTCGAACTCCCGAATTTAAAAACGAAAGCTCTCTAAGCCTTTTACTTAGGGTCTTGTAATCAAAAACGGTTTTAGTAAATATCTGCGGACTTGGTTTAAAACGAATTTTTGTTCCACTTGTATCTATATCCCCGGCTTCTTTTAATGGCTCGATTGGTTCACCAAGGTGATATTCCTGGACATACTTTTTCCCGTCCCTATTGATTCTTAATACAAGAGTGTCTGATAATGCATTGACGACAGATACACCCACACCATGTAAGCCGCCGGATACCTTATAAGAGTTTTGGTCGAACTTCCCTCCCGCATGTAAAACTGTCATTATGACCTCTGCCGCAGATCGCCCTTCGTCTTCTAATATGCCGGTTGGAATACCTCGCCCATTATCACTAACCGAAACGGATTCATCTGCATGTATAATGACTTCAATTTCATCACAATGTCCTGCCAAGGCCTCGTCTATTGAGTTATCGACTACCTCAAAGACCATATGATGTAAACCTGTTCCATCATCTGTATCTCCAATATACATCCCCGGTCTTTTGCGAACCGCATCTAATCCTTTTAGTACTTTAATACTACTGGAGTCGTATTCTCTTTCTGCCATATAATTTCTGCTTTTAAATTATTAAATGGTTGATATTTTAACATTTCCCTTCAATATCAACCTGTGAAATGTTCGGTGATTCTGCCATGTTTCACGTGAAACAATATATTCTTTGGTTTCTCGATGTTCCACGTGGAACATCGAGAAAATTCTCATTATAGCCGCATCGGCATCACTAGATATTTTGACTTGGTGTCTTTTGGTTTGTTGAGTGTACAGCTACTATTTCCATCTTTTACGCTCAGCTCGACGTCCTCACTGTCTAAAACTTTTAATATATCCATCAAATAATTTACATTGAATCCGATTTCCATCTCTGGACCATCATAGCCTTTTATTGCCATTTCATCTGTCGCTTCTTCCTGCTCTGGGTTATTCGAAGCAACATTCATTATTGAATCACTCAGCTTTAATCTAACACCTCTAAATTTATCATTCGTTAATATGGAAGCACGTAAAAGTGTTTGATAAAAATTTTTCCTGTCAAGGCTTACTTTAACCGGCAGCTTTGCGGCCATTACAGATTTGTAGTCTGGAAATTTTCCATCAATCAATTTTGATGTAAATATGATGTCTCCCATGGTGAATCGAATATGATGATCGTTTAGCTCTACAGTGATGTCTTCATCTATAGATGATAATAGTCTGTTTAATTCTGTAATGGCCTTTCTGGGAACGATTGCTTGTCGTGGTTCATCACTTGTTGCACTTTTGATTCTGGTTTCACTTTTTGACAGTCGATGTCCATCCGTCGCTACACTAACTAATCTGTCTTTTGAGATTTCAAATAAAAGTCCATTTAGATAATATCTTACATCCTGTTGGGCCATTGAAAACGATGTATTATCAATGATTTGCTTTAATTCTACCTGAGTTATTGTAAAGCGTTCCTGCCAGTTTTGTGTTTCTATTCTAGGAAAATCCACGCTTGGCAAGGATTGTAATGAGAATCGTGATTTATCCGAGCGTATAATAATTTTACTTTTATTTTCTTCTAGTGATATTTCTGCATTTTCCGGTAACGCGCGACAAATATCTAAGAATATCTGAGATGTTAATGTGCATTCCCCCTCTGTTTCTGATTTTATATCAGAAATTGATGTGGTAATTTCCACTTCAAGGTCAGTACCCGTTATCCACAATGTGCCCTTTTCTATTTTCAAATAGGCATTGGCAAGAATCGGTAAAGTTTGTCTCCTTTCAACCACACTATTCACAAATGTCAGTGGTTGTAGAATTGTTTCTCTATTTATTAATAATTTCATATATAAAACCCGATTATGTTTACTAGACCTGTAGATAAACTCAATTTTCTAAAAAACAAAATAAAAACAGTTACTTAGTGACAATTACCCTGTGGATAACTCTTGCTGTTATGCTGAATAACTTTTAATAAAAACTGTATAACCTGTGTAAGCAAACAAAGCAAGTATTCTATCCACAGAAATATACACAGATATTGACAGACTTATCCACTTAACAGATTAATTAAGTTGTCATAATCCTCGCTGACTTTGGCGTCTGTTTTCCTTAACTCGTCAATTTTACGACAAGCATGTAGGACAGTTGTATGATCTCTGCCACCAAATTCCTCACCGATTTCCGGCAAGCTTGAATTAGTCAACTCCTTACTTAAACGCATTGCAATTTGTCTGGCTCTAGCGATGGGTTGATTACGTTTTTTGGCGCTTAAGTCAGCAATTCTTATTTTAAAATACTCAGCAACACTCTTCTGGATGTTCTGTATAGTGACCATCTTTTCTTGAAAAACAAGTATATCTTTCAATGCGTTACGGGCCATGTCAACATCAATTGTACGCCCAGCAAACTTTGCGTCGGCGTTAATTCGATTTAAGGCCCCTTCTAACTCGCGTACATTAGAACGAATTTGTTTGGCCACAAAATAAGCAACTTGGTCAGCCAGTTCTATGTCCATTTGTTTCGCTTTTTTATTAAGAATAGCCACCCGGGTTTCGAATTCAGGCGGATCTATCGGCACCGCTAACCCCATGCTAAAGCGAGAGATTAAACGCTCTTCAACACCACCTAATTCTTTGGGAATGCAATCACTGGTAATAATGAGCTGGCTGTTCAGCTCGACTAAAGCATTGAAAGTATGGAAGAATTCTTCTTGAGAGCCCTTCTTTTCAGCAAAAAACTGTATATCATCAATCAATAATGCATCTAAAGAACGATAAAAATTTTTAAACTTATCCATTGTCCCCTGTTGAATATGACGAACGTATTCAGCAACAAAACGTTCAGAATGGACATAACAGACTTTGGCATTTTTATTATTTGCAACGATTTGATTGCCGGCAGCTTGCATCAGATGTGTTTTACCCAATCCAACACCACCATAAAAAAACAGAGGATTGTAATCATTGTTACCGGGGTTTTCACTGATTTGTAATGCAGCAGCACGAGCAATCTGGTTCGATTTGCCTTCTACATGGTTAGTAAATGTGAATGCTTTATTGAGATTGTTATGACGTTGAACAACATTATAAGTATTTGAATTTGAAACCTTTTTTAATTCTTTGTTGAGTGCCCTACCGCCGACTTCAAAATCAACCATAATGCTTTGGCTGGTTAGCATGGCAATCAATTCAATAATGCGCTGGGAATGATTTTTAACGATTTGGTCTTTGACAAATTTGTTCGGTGCCAACAACATCAAAGTGTTGTTATGTTGTTGTGAATGCAGAGGTTTTATCCAAGTGTTAAAATCATCTGCGTCAAGTTCACTTTTTAAAGTGTCGAGACATTTATCCCATAAAGCACTCATTTGTGGTTTTTTTAAGGTCTGTTGGTATGTTGAAAGTGGTTAATTATACTGGCAGTTTCAGGAATATTTCATAGTAAAAATTCCTAATATAAACCACTATATGTTGTGTTTTAGTACGTTTTTTATAGCGTTATATAATAAAGTGACAAAACCGATTGACAAAAGCCACAAAAACCAATAGTTTTGCCAATCTTTTTTGACCGAAGCAAAGCGGCGACGCAACAAACGAACAGGATCTGACGATGAAAAGAACATTTCAACCCAGTGTCATAAAGCGCAAGCGAACCCATGGGTTTCGTGCGCGAATGAAAACCAGAGGTGGTCGTGCAATAATCAATGCAAGACGAGCAAAAGGGCGCGCACGTTTATCGGCATAATAGCTCAGTAAACCCCCCAAAGGAATTGAAAAGAGCCCGCAGTTACGGCTTTGATAAATCGAAACGGCTGGTCAGTTCTTATCAGTACACAGAAGTGCTGCGTAAGGGGCAAACACAGCGAAACCCTTTATTTATAATGGTTTCATTGCCAAACAACCGGACGACTGCACGTTTGGGTATAACTGTTTCGAAGAAGGTTTCCAAAAGAGCAGTGGAACGCAACAGACTTAAACGTTTAGTTCGAGAAACATTTCGCCATTGCCAACAAGAGCTGCAAAACAATGATTTTGTGATCATCGCACGCATAAAAGCAAGAGAAGCAGATAATCAAACAGTTAGAAAAACATTAGACAATATGTGGGCAAAAGCGACAGACTAAAAAAGATATGCAATTAGAAATTCGTAAAATTATTTTGATCGGTTTATTTGCGTTTATTAGTGTGACACTTTTCCAGCGCTGGGCAATTTTTCAGCAAGAACAACTTGCGGCGCAATCACCAAAAGTTGCAGAAAACGGTCAGCCTATCGATGAAGAGATACCACTCACACCAGAGCAAACAATCGATGACCAAGCAATTGCTGAAGATGTACCGCAAACAGGAGCGGCAGAAACAACCCAGGGGCAAAAAGTAAAAATTACTACTGACTTGATCGTCGCCGATATTGACCTTAACGGTGGCGATATTACGCGATTAGACTTAATTAAGCATCCGGTAAGTGTAGATCTACCAGATCAGCCTTTTGAATTATTAAAAACAGGTAGCAGTGACATTTTTACGGCACAGACGGGATTGATTGGTAAACAAGACAGACAATATCCGAATCATAAAACCGCATTTGAAGCGGATCAAATCGAGTATGAATTAAGTCCGGATGAAGATGAGCTGATCGTCAAACTCAAATGGATAGCGCCGGACAAAGTTGTTTATCATAAAGTTTTTACTTTTAAACGAGATAGTTACAACGTTGAAATAGATTTCGAGGTTGAGAATAACTCAGCAACAGATTGGCAAGGCTTTCTGTATGCACAGTTCCAGCGCTCGAATGTGCAGACAGAATCTTTTGGTTTTTTTGGCACACCGACTTACAAAGGCGGGGTGATTTACGAGCCCAACGAAAAATACCAAAAAATTGATTTTGGTGAAATTGAAAAAAACAAACTTAATTTGATCACCGACACAGGTTGGGTTGGGATGATTCAACATTATTTTGTCGGGGCCTGGTTACCAGCAGGACAGGGGCCTTATCAGTTTTACAGCAAAGCCCTTAACCGCGGAGGCCAACCGCTTTACAATATTGGTTACAAAACGACCACACCATTGTCTGTCGCCAGCCAGGAGCAGGGTGCGCTCAAAACAAAAGCTTATATAGGCACTAAAGAACAGGACCGCCTCAATGCCCAGGGTGTCGACGGGTTAATATTAACTGTCGATTATGGTTGGCTAACAATAATCGCTTCGCCAATGTTCAAAGTCATGAGCTGGATTTATAAATATGTCCAAAACTGGGGGTGGACGATTGTCATCGTGACAATTTTACTCAAATTACTGTTCTTCCCGCTTTCAGCCGCGAGTTATAAGTCGATGGCAAAAATGAAAAAGTTCCAACCGCGGTTGCTCACATTGCGGGAGCGCTACGGTGATGATCGACAAAAACTCAATGCGGAAATGATGAAGCTTTACAAGCAGGAAAAGATCAATCCGATGGGAGGTTGTCTGCCGATTTTGATTCAAATACCGGTGTTTATCGCTTTGTATTGGGTGTTGTTAGAAAGTGTTGAGTTACGTCAGGCACCGTTTATTGGTTGGATTAAAGATTTATCGTTAAAAGATCCGTTTTATGTATTGCCAGTGTTATACGGCGCCAGTATGTTTGTGATGCAAAAACTTAACCCGGCGCCGATTGATCCCATCCAACAACGAGTCATGCAAGCCTTGCCGATCGTATTTACCTTTTTGTTCCTCTGGTTTCCGGCCGGGTTGGTACTTTACTGGTTGGTCAATAACATATTGTCGATGGCACAGCAGTGGTATATAACTAAAAAGTATTCGTAATATTTTTTGGCCTCACAGCACTATTAGTACAAGCACTATAAACACAGGGGAGATGAAACCCGATAACGACACAATTGCCGCAATCGCAACGGCAACAGGGCGGGGCGGCATCGGCATTATCAGAATTTCGGGAGCCCTGGCTGAGGAGATAGCCAAAGTGTTAACAGGTAAGTTATCAACCCCAAGAGTGGCGGAGGTGGCTTACTTTAAAGATCAACAAGGTCGGCATCTTGACCAGGGGTTAATGCTTTATTTTCCCGCGCCAGTATCGTTTACCGGTGAATCAATAATCGAAATCCATGGGCATGGTGGCGCTGTTGTTTTAGATCAAATACTGAATCGTGTTATTGAACTTGGGGCTAGAATGGCACAGCCGGGAGAGTTTTCACAGCGTGCTTTTTTAAACGATAAAATAGATTTAACTCAAGCTGAAGCGATTGCTGACTTGATTGATGCATCGAGCCAAAAAGCAGTTAGGGCTGCGGTGCGATCATTAGAAGGAGACTTTTCCAGAAAAATTAATTCGCTATTGTCTGAATTAATTGAACTACGTATGTATGTCGAATCGGCGATTGATTTTCCGGAAGAGGAGATTGATTTTATAAGCGAAGGCAAGGTTGAGCATAAAACCCAGGCCTTGCTCGCGACGGTAGAGAAATTAATAGCCGGCGCATCACAGGGAAAACTATTACGCGAAGGCATGACGCTAGTTATCGCAGGTAAACCGAATGCCGGTAAATCAAGCTTGTTAAATACGCTGGCCCAAAATGAGAGCGCCATCGTAACCAATATTCCCGGCACCACCAGAGATGTTTTAAAAGAAACCATTACAATTGATGGTTTGCCAATTAACATTGTTGATACTGCGGGATTAAGAGAAAGTGATGATCCTGTTGAGCAGGAGGGTGTTAGACGGGCAAAAAGCCAAATTGAAAATGCCGACTGTATTTTAAACATCATTGATTTGAGTGATAAAGAAGATAGCTTTGAAAAAGCATATTTTGAAAATACAAATGCAGATATTATTTACATATTTAACAAAATCGATTTGCTTGATCGACCAACAGGTATCGATGAAACAGATGATCAAATACAAATTTATCTATCTGCGAAAACAGGGGTGGGTGTTGATTTGTTGCGTAATAAGTTGAAAGAGCTGGTAAATTACGATAGTGACGTTGAAGGTCTTTTTATTGCAAGACGCAGACATTTGGATGCACTCATGCGTGCTAAGGAAAACATTTCCAATGGTTTGCAAGCCATAATAAATACCAAGGCAGGGGAGTTGTTAGCGGAAGATCTGTTGCACGCACAAAATGCGCTTAACGAAATAACAGGCGAATTTTCAAGCGATGATTTGCTTGGAAAAATCTTTTCGACATTTTGTATTGGTAAATAAGCACCGGATAAAGAAACAGGGAAAAACATGTATATAGCAATGAATCGGTTTCAGGTTAACCAAACACATGAGCAGGAATTTGTCGATATCTGGAAAAATCGTGAGTCTTATCTTGACCAGGTGCCTGGCTTTAAATCTTTTCATTTGTTACGAGGGCCAGAAGAAGATGGCGTCGTATTATATGCATCACATTCGGTCTGGGAGGATGAAAAAAGCTTTATTGGTTGGACAAAATCAGAATCCTTCCGCAAAGCACATGCCAATGCAGGCAAAACGCCCGAGGGAATTTACCATGGATCACCCAAGCTTGAATTATTCGAGTCTGTGATTTAATAAATGAAAAACTTAAGCGGTAAAAATAATGACTTCTTTATTTGAACAGTTAAAACAATACAGCATCATTGTCGCTGACACAGGTGATATTGAAGCGATAGAAAAATTCAAACCGCAAGATGCAACCACTAATCCATCATTGCTATTAAAGGCGGCAGCGTTGCCGCAATATCAGCATTTGCTCGACAAGGCAAAATCGATTGCCGCAGAAAAACCAGGTGAAGAACAATTAAATTTGGCTGTTGATCGACTAGCGGTTGATGTGGGTAGTGAAATTCTCGGTATTATTCCAGGGCGTGTTTCAACGGAAATTGATGCGAGATTGTCATTCGATATCGATGCCACCATTAAGCGTGCACAAAGAATCATCAAACTCTACGATGATAAAGGTATTGATAAAGAACGAATCCTGATTAAAGTAGCGTCGACCTGGGAAGGCATCAAGGCTGCAGAACAATTAGAAAAGCAGGGCATTCATTGCAATCTAACACTTTTATTTGGTTTGCCGCAGGCTATAGCTTGCGCTGATGCAGGCGTGACGCTGATTTCACCATTTGTCGGCCGGGTGCTGGATTGGTATAAAAAAACAACAGGCGAAGAATATACGGCTCAAACCGATCCGGGTGTAAGTTCAGTCAAGCAAATTTACGATTACTATAAATCCAACGGTTATGACACGATTATCCTTGGCGCCAGTTTCAGGAACATCGGCGAAATCTGTGAACTGGCCGGTTGCGACTTATTGACCATCTCCCCGGATTTAATGCAGGAACTGAGTGAAACAGAAGGTGAGTTACCGCGCAAGCTGGACCCATCAAATGTCAGCTCTGTTGCTGCCACACCGCTGAATGAAAAATCTTTCCGCTGGCAGCTCAACGAAGATCCCATGGCGACAGAAAAACTGGCCGAAGGCATTCGCTCTTTTACTAATGATCTGAACAAGCTAAAAGCAGCAATTTCTGCATAAAACAAAAAGCCAGCGTTTCACTGGCTTTTTAAAGCTATATACACGTGGGAGAAGGAATAGCAGTGTATAGAAAGAGCATGATTAAAATAACAAGTTAGTATGACAATTTGATGACTTTTTATTTTATTTTTAACAAATAATTATCAGGTAAAAAAGGAATATCCGTATCATCTGGTTTTACACCCGCTGAGGTTAGCATGGCATGCACCTGACCTCTATGATGTGTCTGATGATTAAAAAAGTGCACTACACAAATGGCTTTCGGTTTAGTAACGTGTTTTCCAATTGCGCCAGAATGCCAGGATAAATCATCGGCCAATTCTCTCTCATTAAGTTCTGATGCCCATTTGTCGATATTATCATCCACGATTAGTCTTTCTGTTTTAAGAACATTCCAGTTTTCGCATTCATTTATTGATTGTTGAATTGAGTCTCGATTAGGGCAAGCAGTATTAGCAAACCTATGAAGCCAAATTTTGTCTCCCCATAAAAGATGGTTGAGCGTTGACTGAATTGAACGGAAAAAACTACCGCGATCTTGTTTTCTTTCAGCGTCGTTTAACTTATCGGCAGCAGTGAAAATACTTTCATTCTGCCACCTGTTATAGGATGCCATGTGTTGGCAAAATTTTGGGGTGATCATTTAAATTTCATTTCTACAACCAATCGGCTAAGAATTTTGCTTTTTGTATTCTCGAATCGCTTTTTTTAAATCCCGGTACTGTTTGTTTGGTAAGAAGCTGGCTTTTTTGAGCACTTTTAAGCGCTCCTCGGCTTGTTCTAGGCGATTTGTCTGCAGATAAAGCTCGCCCAAATACTCATTAGCGCCACGGTGCTTGGGATCGATGGCAAGAGCTTTAAGATAATATTCTTCAGCGAGAGTAAAATCCTTCGACTTTCGAAGACTGTAGCCCAACAGATTAAGCACATCAGGGTCATCGGGTCTGGATGTTTTTAATGTTTCTAATTGCGAGATTGCAGCCGCATAGTCCTCAGCTTCTATGGCTTCAACGGCTTTGTCAAAATCATTTGACAAATGGGAATATTCGCTGTTGCTGCCAGCGCCACCACCATCGGCAAAACAAAAATTCACTGCCAATATCAAAGATAAAGCAAGGATCCTAAAAGTGTGCATATATTCCTCCGTTTGATCGGTTGTTCTTAAACTATATTTGAAATAAAGCTTGCTATATGATTCTAACGTGATTATCGTGCAATCCAGCTTAATAGCATATTAATCTGATCTAAAAACGAAAAATACGCTTGAAATCAAGAAGATAAAGCACAAAAATATACGCTCTGATCTTTATTTGTTTTCCCCAATGCGATACCCGGATAAATTTGAAGTGATTGTTGTCGGTGGCGGCCATGCCGGTACCGAAGCAGCGCTTGCCTGTGCGCGTATGGGAGCTAAAACGATTTTAATTACGCACAATATCGAAACCATTGGCCAGATGTCCTGTAATCCCGCAATTGGTGGTATTGGCAAGGGCCATATTGTTAAAGAAATCGACGCTCTTGGTGGCGTGATGGCAAGGGCAATTGACAAAGGCGGTATTCAGTTTCGTATTTTAAATTCACGCAAGGGTCCAGCGGTTCGTGCCACCCGTGCCCAGGCGGATCGGGTCTTATATAAACAGGCAATTCGAAACACTGTTGAACACCAACCGAATTTGACCTTGTTTCAGCAATCAGTAGATGATTTGATTGTTGATCAAGATAAGATTATTGGAGTTAAAACTCAGATGGGCGTTGAGTTTTATGCCCTGGCCATTGTTTTAACCACTGGTACATTTCTTGGTGGCAAAATTCATGTGGGTGATAAGCAATTCTCAGGCGGCCGGGCTGGTGATGCGCCATCCAATGCATTGGCAGCGCGATTGAGGGAGCTACCATTCAAAGTTGAGCGGCTAAAAACCGGCACACCACCGCGAATTGATGGTCGTTCTATCGATTATTCTCATCTCGAAGCACAGCCGGGAGATTTCCCGCTACCAAGCTTTTCTTTTTTAGGTAAGGCCCAGGACCATCCACAGCAGGTCGATTGCCACATTACCTATACCAATGAAAAAACCCATGAGATTATTCGTAACAATATTGATCGCTCGGCCATGTACAGCGGCAATATTGAAGGTGTGGGGCCGCGATATTGTCCATCAATAGAAGATAAAGTGGTTCGTTTTGCCGATAAAGATTCACATCAGATTTTTATCGAACCAGAGGGTTTGGATACGACGGAAGTTTATCCGAATGGGATTTCCACCAGCCTGCCGTTTGAAGTCCAGATTGACTATGTTCGCAGTATCAAAGGATTTGAAAATGCTTTGATTACCCGCCCGGGTTATGCGATTGAGTATGACTTTTTCGATCCGCGCGATTTAAGATCTACCCTTGAAACCAAACACCTCAATGGGCTTTATTTTGCCGGTCAGATTAACGGTACAACCGGTTATGAAGAAGCTGCCGGGCAGGGCTTGATTGCTGGGGTGAACGCCGTTTTGAAAATTCGTGATCAAGAACCTTGGACACCGAGTCGTGATGAAGCCTATATCGGAGTAATGATTGATGATTTGATCACTCGTGGTACCAATGAGCCTTACCGAATGTTTACCTCAAGGGCTGAGTATAGGTTAATGTTACGCGAGGATAACGCTGATTTACGCCTAACTGAAAAAGGCCGTAAATTGGGGTTAGTTGATGATCAGCGTTGGCAAGTTTTTTCTAAAAAACGTGATGCTATCGTTCATGAACAGGCAAGGTTAACAAGCACTTTTGTTCGTCCAACTGCCAGCAATCAATCAAACATTGAACAGATACTGGGGCAGCCTTTAAAGGCAGAAATCAGAATGAGTGAATTGCTTAAGCGGCCTGATGTTTCCTACCAGCAGCTCATGCAATTATCGGATACAGGTGTTGGCGTAACAGATGAAAAAGTAGCCGAGCAACTCGAAATCCAGGCTAAATATTCAGGTTACATTGAGCGTCAACAAGTCGAGATCGACAAGCAACGGCGCAATGAGCAAACTAAATTACCAGACGATCTGGATTACAGCAATGTCAAAGGATTGTCTGCCGAAGTTTGCCAAAAACTTAACCAACAAAAACCCACCACAATTGGACAGGCCGCACGTATCCCCGGGATTACGCCTGCAGCCATTTCGCTGTTGCTGGTGCATTTAAAGAAGTGCAGTATGAAAGCGGCGTGATTTTTGTCCTCAAAATCAGTAAGCCCAAGCAATCAAAACACACAGCCTGAATCAAGACTGTAATGACTAAGACAATGAACATAAAAGGTTACGCATTGTATGAGTTTTAGGGAAAAAATGGGCTTGATTTCAATTAGTGTTATTTGCTTTATTGCGTTTGTTGGTATGTTTTTGATTTCGCCGATTCCACAAAACCCTTCTTATCATTTGTTTGTTGACACACGAACGATTCTGTCCGTACCTAATTTTGGGGATGTAATGTCCAACCTGGCGTTTCTGTATGTCGGCGTGATGGGGATAAACAAATTATTACAAGGCAAGTTAAAAATAATCGAAGACTTCAAGTCTGCTTATCTGATTCTATTTGTTGGAATAGCGCTGGTCGCAATTGGCTCAGCTTTTTATCATCTTTGGCCGAATAATCAAACTCTGGTTTGGGACAGATTGCCAATGACCGTCGCATTCATGGCATTAATCACCATCATTGTGGCTGAATTTGGTTGCCTAAAACGTTCAAAAATAGTTTTTTGGCCTTTATTGTTGCTTGGAGCATTGTCTGTGATTTACTGGATATCGACAGAAAACGCAGGGCAAGGGGATTTAAGATTCTACGGATTAGTTCAATTTTTGCCCATGATCTGTATTCCGATTATCCTGATTTGTTTTAAATCAAAGTTCAGTCATGCAAACATTTACTGGTGGGTATTAATCTGCTACCTGGCTGCAAAGTTATTTGAACATTTTGATGGGCCGACTTATTCAGCACTGGGATTTATCAGCGGTCATACCTTAAAGCATTTGGCGGCAGCATTAGGAGTGTGGTTATTACTGGTAAGTTTCCAAAAAAGAAAACAGGTGCAAATAACTTAAATAAAATTGAACTATTTTTTCTGTTGCTTTTTTTGGGCTTTTGCATCAGCGAAAACAACCCACGTTGCGATGGCAACAAATATTAGTAGGATTATTGTGGCTTCAATCATTTTGGACACCTCTGAGAATGTATAAAGCAAGCACTTCCAACCAAAATGCTGACATACACCATATTATCACAATCGATTGTTCGATACCTGAGCCATAGATTTTCAAACCAACGGGAATCAAAGCACCAAAGCCTAAATTTCGAAGAGTTGTGGATAAGTGTTTGCGTTGTTCATCGTTTAACATATCGGCACATCCTTGTATACAGCTTAAATCAACTAAATACTAACACGAAAAATTGATCACAAAATTAGCGGTATTTGGTGTTGGTCAAACACATGGGCACGGCCTGCCAGCTTCCATCGATTTTTATTGCACCACGAAAGGAGCAGGCATCCAGTTTTGCCTGGGTAGTTTGATTTGGGTTTTCCAGTTCTTTGGCATCAATGAAGTTATGCATGACAATTTTAAAGGCGCCGACATTTCCCTGAATAGTGGATGCAAGTAAGCTTAATAGAGCCGGTTCATTTTTGAGCACAGAAACGATGTAATTAAGAAGCTGGTGGATAATTGAAGGGTGCTTAAGCACGATCAGAAATTTTTGTAGCAAAGCCAGAAAAGAATTTTTTCCTCGCCCACCAATACCGCCAAAATGTTTCAATAACGATTCCCAAAATTTCATCATGGGTTCGCTAGATTGCATTAAATCAATAACATGCTTATTTTTGGTGTCAATGACCAGCATGGCGATTGAACTGCAATCAGGATGGCCAAAGTGTAGGGCGTCGCGAATTAGATCTTTCCCTGTCGACATGCGGATTTTATTCCACACTCGATCAGGTGTAACAGGTCTTGCAGAATAGCGAGTACGACCTACATTGGCTTCCGGCTGAAAACTGATAGTGCTAAACGCAGACAAATTTTTTGGATCCGACATTTGCCAGTTCAGAATATCGTCGATTGAATCAAAATTGCGTTCTGTCACTGTAACGGTCTGTGCGCCGACCAAACGTTTTCCGGTTTGTTTGCGAGTTGTTAATATCAACAGGGCAAATAGATCACGTAATGGATTTAAATCGCTTTCACGCTCGAGTTGTTTAATCGGATAACCACAACGGCCAGCCTGTGTCATATCGATATGAAAACTGATTTTTCTTAAGCCACCTTGTGCTACCAAATGATACAGTCGTTTTGGTTTTTCCAACAGCGTTTGACCATGGGTCATCAACATAGGCACCAATCCAATTTCATTGGCATAGCGCACAATTTCAATTAAGTCTTCAAAACGATCCATTTTTACATAAGCATCAACTACATCACCGCCGGTAATCTGAATATGGCCACCATGACCGAGCAATTTGCGATTGGCGTCTAACTGTTCTTTGATCTCATTAAGTACAGGTTGTCTTTGATGATTGGCATCTTTAGGAAGATAACAATGTGTACAGCCAAAGGAGCAATAGCTTGGCCCGGTAATAAATCCACACTGCACCCAGTGTTGACCGACAACCTGGCGTGATGTTTTTAATTCATCCGGTAGTTCCTGCCAGCGCTGTTTAAGCAGGGTTTTGGTTTCTGTGTTTATAGGGGATAACAGGGAACGTTGCAGCAGCTTATTCATGTTTTGGTTTAATCTGTATTAACCTGATGAACAATATAATCTTTATGCTGTCTGAGAATGCAAGATTAACATTTGACCACAAATTAACGATTTAATTCATGCTAAAAAATTTATTAACAAAACTATTTATTATTTTAGGATCATTGATGGTCTTAACAACACCGGCTTCGGCAACATTTAGCAATGATGACTGGAACAGTGTGTTGAGCCAATATGTGGATGAGCGTGGATTTGTTGATTATCAAGCCCTGAACGGAAGTCGTGAACAATTTGATCGTTATGTCTATTCAATAAAAACAATGGGTCCCAAAACGAACCCTGAATTGTTTCCAACCCAAAACGATAAGCTGGCATATTATATCAATGCCTATAATGCGCTGGTGTTCGAAGGAGTCTTAAATCGTGGCCCAGAAGAAAAAAGTGTTTGGAGGGGATTAATTTCAGGGTTGAATTTTTTCATCAGAATGAAAGTGATGATTGATGGGGCCCAAACCAACTTAAAAAAACTCGAAGACGAGGTCATTCGTGAGCAATTTAAAGACCCACGTATTCACGCCGCGATTAATTGTGCCTCAATAAGTTGTCCGCGCTTACCACAACATGCTTTTGAGGTAGATCAATTAGACCAGCAACTCGAAACGGCGATAAAAGAATTCGTGAATAGCGAGGCAAATGTACGTGTTGATAACAATGCCAAAAAATTATATTTGTCCAAAATCTTCGACTGGTTTGAAGATGATTTTCTGGAATATGAAACGATGCAAGGTAATTCGAACCCAAGTTTAGTGAGCTATATTAACCGTTATCGTAGCACTGATAACCAAATTCCATTCGGTTACAAAATCGAATTTCTTAAATACAACAAAGACATTAATAAGCAGAGTTAATCATATAAAATAAAGATTCAGGCCGTTGTGGCGGAAGCTGCAATCAGATTAAAGCGATATTTATTCAAGCCAAGATATCAACTAATGAATCGAATCCGTAAAGCAAGCAATCTGGATCGTGAAGGCATTCGCGAGGTGCACTTAAGCGCTTTCCCAGAGGGTGAAAAGCAGATTGTTGCAACGCTCGCAGTTGACCTGTTAAGTGAAACAACGAGACCAGAAACCATAACTCTGGTCGCTGAGAACGATGGCGCAATTATCGGCCACATAGCGTTCAGTCCTGTCACCTTACAAAGCAAAGAAAAATGGCAGGGCTACATTCTGGCACCACTCGGCGTAAAGCCCGAATTTCAAAAAAGCGGAATTGGGTCGGAATTGATAAACAGCGGCAAAAAGTGCTTATCAAAGAACGGGGTTAATGCGCTATTTGTTTACGGTGATCCGGACTACTATGGCAAGTTTGGTTTTAGGGCTGATACGGCTTCAGGTTACTCGCCGCCTTACCAGATTGCTTACCCTTTTGGGTGGCAGGCCATTGACCTCAATGGCGAAGGCTACGTTGAATCAACGCTAAACCTGTCTTGTGTAGCGTCGTTGTGTAATCCACAGCTATGGTGACCTCTGCGCTAACAATGTGCTCCAACCAATCACCTTATACTGAGCTTTACTTCGTGTTCGTTGAGCTCACATCTGGGTGGTGCTCCTGAAAAAAAGAACAAAAAGTCGTTAATTCCTTGAAATCAGAGCCAGGAACATATGCGCTTCTTCTTCGTTGCACAAGCAAACTTAATATGGACGTTGGGCGCTTGGGAGCGGTTAGCTTGCAACGAGGTTACTACATTTATGTCGGCAGTGCGTTTGGTTCTGGCGGTGTGCAAGCTCGAGTGAAGCGGCACAAAAGTAGCGATAAGAACCTGCATTGGCATATTGATTATTTAAGTGCCCAAATGGCCTTGATAGACGTATGGTATACCCATGATTCGCAGCGACAAGAGCATTTTTGGGCAACAGTAATGAAATATTTGAATGTTTCGCCGTACCTTAAGGGTTTTGGCAGCAGTGATTGTAGTTGCTATTCGCATCTATTTTATAGCACTGCTCGACCTAAGATAACTATGTTTCGTGAAGTTATTAACCGAGAGTTTAAAAATCACGCCAGGATAATGAGGTGGGATTCACAGTAAGTTCGCCCAATAAGCTCGCTGCGCTCTGGAGGCGTTATAATCCAATAAAACCATCATGAAAAATTTAGTTCGACAAATTACGACGCTTTTTACGGGTCTCATTACTTTGGGTTGTGTGTTTAAGCCCGCACCGAGTAATTATCTGGACTATCAAACAAAATCAGATTTGATGTTTCCACTGACGGGTGAGTCTCTTATTGGAACAGGGGGAAGAAGCAGAGAACAAAATCCAGCCCATATTTTGGTTAAAGATCAACGATTTGCCATTGATATTGTTGCTTTGCAACCAGGTGCATCACCACCTGAGACTGAAAATCTTGCCCAAAAAGCAATTTCAGGTGAATTAAAACTTTATCGAGGGGATGATTTTAAAAATAACGCCAATCATTATTGCTTTGGCAGACAAATTATTGCTCCTGGGGATGGTGTCGTTGCCGATGCAAAAGATGGTGTTCATGACAATATCCCGGGGAAGAGGAATGCCCGAGAAATTCCAGGTAATTATGTCGTTATCGATCATCTCAATGGAGAGTTCTCTATGCTTGCACATTTCAAGAAAGATTCAGTTTTAGTAACTCAAGGAGATGAAGTGAAAGCGGGAGATCCTCTAGGACAATGCGGTAACAGTGGGCATTCCAACTTACCGCACCTACATTATCATTTACAAACTACCCCAAATTGGCTCGATGGCGAAGGACTTCCTGCGCAGTTTCAGAATTATTATGCCAATGGACAATTTATTAAACGCGGAGAACCTGTTCAGGGAGAAATTATTATTAACAGCCACAAAAGCCAATAATTATTTGCATTGTAAAATAAATATTTGGGTAGTGTAATGGAAACAGTCTCTAACAAGTCAAGGTTGCAGCTTAACTTTGCCACTGGGTTAAAACATTAATGACGACTAATTCCACTTTCAATAGCGCGGCCTACGGCGGGGAGGGGTGGCAACCCCGAGTCGATTCTCACGCCGAGGAGCTCGGAAAAGTTTGGGCCACTTGCGGCATCGAAAATGAATGGCAGCGGTTGTCAGCGGTAATTCTGCATGCGCCGGGAGATGAATTGTTAGGCTCTCAAGAACACCCCGATAAGGTGCAAATGTTGCAATCCCTCGATATTGATAAAGCCCAACAAGAACATGCACAACTGGTTCAAACCTACCAGGATCATGGTGTTCGCGTTGATTTTGTAGATCCGGATGAACTACCGAGCCCGAACCAGATGTTCTGCGCTGATTTAATGGCGATGACTCCTGAAGGTGCGGTACTTGCCAGACCTGCCTCGATTGTACGAGCTGGTGAGGAGCGGCAGATGGCGCGCTGTCTTGCAAAAATTGGGATACCGATTCTAAAGACATTAACAGGCAATGCCACATTTGAGGGTGCCGATCTGATGTGGCTAAACCGTAAACAGGTGATATTGGGAAGGGGGCTACGAACTAATTCGTCAGCGATAGATCAGATCACGCAATTGCTCAATGATATGGGCACAAACGTGTTGGCTGTGGACATGCCATACGGCACCATGCACTTGATGGGTATGCTTAGAATTGTGGATGAGAATCTTGCGCTGGCATGGCCGAGAAGAACGCCCCATGCTGCCGTCGTGGCATTGCGAGAAGCGGGCTATGATGTTGCGTTTTTGCCTGATAACCTGACTGAATTTAAGCATCAAAAGGCATTTAATTTCGTCACATTGGCGCCACGCAAGATTTTAATGGTGGCAGATAACCCTGCCGCACATACTTACTATGAATCCTTGCAGATTGAATGTATTGAAACACCCGCCAAAGAATTGGCCAAAGCAGCTGGTGCGGTTGGATGTCTGAGTGGAATTTTGCATCGCCAGTCAAGTTAAAACAGCAACATGTTGGAAAAACCATCAGCATACAAAATCGCCATTGGATTTTTTATTTTTTGGCTTTGTATTAATCTTTTAATTGCTGATTTTCCTCCGCCGATTGGTTTTGTTTGGATTATCTTGCTCCTGCTAATCGCGGCATTTCTGGTTTTCATTCGTGTGCCGACTTATAAAAAGTGGTATTCAAATCGTAAAAAAGGGAGTTT
The DNA here is from genome assembly GCA_965215945.1 of Arenicellales bacterium. GTDB lineage: Bacteria > Pseudomonadota > Gammaproteobacteria > Arenicellales > JAHEKD01 > JAHEKD01. The sequence goes on from CBDCFC010000023.1 coordinate 39,028, forward strand.
GTTGCGGGTTGTTCTAGATGGCTTTATAGTAGGTATCATCTTTGCGTTGGTAATAATATTACATCCAGGAAGTGGAGAGCCATCGATTCCACCGCCTGATTTATCTGAGAATTTAATATGGTTTACCGTTCTGGGTATATGCGGAAGCATTAATGCCGGGTTGGTCTATGCTGTTGTTTTCCTAACACAAAAAAAAACAACCGCGTAAATGTCCTTTTTATGTATGACTTTATGGAAGCTTTATGGATAAAGAGTTTTGGAATCAAAGATGGAAGGAAAATAGCATAGGCTTTCATGAGAGCAGGCCTAATTCCTTATTTGTTGCACATTTCGAGGAACATACTCTATAGTGGCGGTTTTTGTGACTTACTTATAGAATCCTACGTTACTCAATTTATTGGTAGGGCGCACAAAAAGTGGTACGTAAAAAAGTTCCGCAGGATGTTCGAAGTCGAATACTGCACGAAGCAGGCTACAAGTGTGCAAACCCTGTCTGTAGAACTATTTTGACACTTGATATTCATCATTTAGATTATGTTGCAGATGGTGGTTCAAATGAACCGGATAATTTGTTAGCGCTTTGTCCAAATTGCCACTCTCTACATCATAAAGGCCAAATTCCAGTGGAATCACTCCGAGTATGGAAACAATTGCTTGCGTCTTTGAATGAAGCGTTTGATCGAAGATCAATAGACTTACTGCTCGCTCTAGATCACCCTAAACCGTTATTCGTATCAGGGGAAGGTGTATTAGAATGTGCCGCATTGATTGCTAGTGGGTTTGTTAAGCGTCGCACATACAAAAATCTTCGTGGGATAGGAACATTAATGCCTACATATTCTGTAGAGTTAAGCGAACGAGGCAAATCATTCGTGAAAGCATGGAAAGAAGGGAGACAAGTTGACGCTGTTGGTAAAACAAACTAAAAAACACAGTTCGAGTTACATTCCCCAGTTGTCTTGGATTACAACATGAAAACATACAATTCGGGCATAAAAAAACATAAGCGTTATTATCTATCCTAAATCGGCAATTTATCTCGCATTTGATAATAGGCAATGCTGGGCGCTAGAAACCAGGGTTTGCCGTTGTAATAAGGGCGGGTTTGAAATTTAACGTTGGATAAAGGTGTATCACCCTCTTTGTCACTTAAAACCTGCAAGCCGATTTTACGGCCAAAGTAGCTGGCCAGCGAAACACCGGAACCGCAATAACCCATGCAAAAATGCAACCCGTCCTGTTTGCCGATGTGCGGCATGGTATCGAAGGTGAAAGCAACAAAACCCATCCAGGTGTGTGAAACCCTAGTATTGCTTAGCTGCGGGAAAATCTCACACATGTGTTTATGCAAGATAGGTGCGCTTTTGAGTGGATCACCTTCACTCAACGCGACGCGACCACCAAATAATATCCGCTTGTCCTCAGGACAGGCGCGGTAGTAATACACCAACGAGCGTGTGTCGACGATCATGCGGCGGGTCGGTAGCAGCTCATCCATTAATTCCGGTGACAGTGGTTCGGTGGCAATGATGTAGCTGCCGATTGGGATTATCCGTTTGCTCAGCCAGGGAAATAATTTCCTGCTGTAGCCATTCGTTGCAATAATGACATCACGGGCTTGTATATCGCCGTTTGTGGTCTTAACCGAAAATCCATCATTGTGTTTGTCGATCGAACTAACTTCACAGTTAGAAATCACTTCAGCGCCTGCCGCTTGTGCAATGCGTAGTAACTCTAGTGAGTATTTGCCAGGATGTAATGAGCCGACATCAGGATAAACTTTTCCGCCATGATAAAAGTCAGTGCCTATTTCCGTACGTGTATCTTTAGGATCGACAATAAAATAGGGCAGTTTCAAATAATCCAGCTCATCGGTTTGAGTTTTGTGCTGGACCATGAGTTTGAATTGGCGTGAATTGTGGGCGCCGTAAAAGCGACCGCAACGAGTCCAGTCAATATCCAGATTTTCTTGTTTGACCAAATCGTCTATGTATTTCAACGCATCCAACCCTTCCTGAAGAACTGCCTTAGCAGCATCCGCACCAATTTGTTTGGCCAAAGGTGCATATTTAGGTTTCAGACTATTGCTGACATGGCCGCCATTACGTGAACTGCAACCCCAACCCACCGTCTCTTTATCCAGCACCAGCGTCGAACGGCCACCACGTACCGTTTGGATGGCCGCATTCAGGCCGGTATATCCCGAACCAATGATTGCCACATCGACATTTTTAGGTAAGTCCTGGTTTTCAAGTGGTGGTCTGGGAGCGGTATCCCACCAATAGGGTTCAGCTTTGAAATCGTCAGTGAACAAATCAGTTATTATCCCCTCTCCCAGAAATCGTGCTCAACAATTTCTATACTGTGTTGGCTTGGGTCACGAAAATAAAATGACTTTTTTCCGTTGGGCCAGTCAATTTCGCTTTCTATCTCAATGCCGCGATTAATAATTTCCTGCTTGCGTTGTTCATATTCACCTTTTGGTGCTTCAAACGCAATGTGCCCACGGCCTTTTGTTGCATGGGCAGGAATGGCATTTCCATTGATCGTAATGGTTTGATCGACGGTATAACTACGATCAAAAATGATTAACATTGTGCGACCAATTTTAAAAAACAGCGATCTGCCCCTGGTGCCTGAGATCAGCTCTAATCCCAGTTTGTTTTGATAAAACTCCTGCATGGCATCCAGATCGTCTGTGTACAGGGCGGTTTCAATTATCCCGTTCAGATTCATAAGCTAATGATTGTCAGTCAACCAATTAATAACATCCTGAGCATTTTGGTCGGGTGGGAACACCGGGTAAAACACTTTTTTAATCACTGCATTTTCTGTAATCAGCGTCACCCGCTTATACAATTCCATGCCGGTTGTTTCAAAAGTGGGCAAATTCAACGCAGATTTTAATTGCAGCGATTGGTCGCTGAGTAAATCAAAGGGCAGGTGCAAGCGTTGTTTGGCTTCGAGTTGATATTCGCTTGATTGAGTGCTTATGCCAAAAACTTGTGCGCCCAGATCAGACAGTTCTTTTTGATGATCCCGAAAAGAACAGGATTGTGGGGTACAACCACGTGCCCCGGGAATATCATCCCAACCACTCGGCAAAGCCACCTCTGGCACGCCGGTCATGGGATAAAAATATAATACAGTTTTGCCTTTGAGTGCAGATAGTGTAATAGCGTTATTAGAGGTCGAATTTAATACCACTGCAGGCAGATATGATCCTTGCAGGTGCTCACAGGCACCGTCATCCTTTGGAACGGGCAAATCATCTGGCAATGAAGTGTATTGAGACATAAACTATGAGTTGATATAAAGCAGCCCTAGCATACTGCGATAAGTTTTATTTTTAAACCATGACAAGCCACAAAAAATCAACACAAGCGGAAGAATTTTTACACGAGGCGTATGCTACGGACGATGAAGCCAGTCAATTGGCGTTTTATAAAAAATGGGCACAAGACTACGATAACCAGATGTTGCAGGGTCTTGATTATGTTTCACCCGAAAAAATTGCTGACGCATTGGCGAGACATTTGCTGGATAAAAGTGCTTGTGTGTTGGATATAGGTTGTGGAACGGGCTTAACGGCTGAGGCAGTTGCCGCGTTTGGTTATCGGATTATTGACGGTTTGGATTATTCCGCTGAAATGGTGGAAATCGCAAAACAAAAAGGTATTTATCGGCGATTATTTGTTGCAGACTTAAATCAGAAATTGGAAATGTCTGATAATTGCTATGATGGCATCATTTCTTCCGGCACGTTTACCCATGGTCACGTTGGATCAGAGCCTGTGAATGAGCTAATTCGAATACTCAAGCCCGGCGGTTTCTTGGCCTGTACAGTTCATCAAGATTTATGGCAAAAAAGAGGATTTGCAGATAAATTCAATACGCTCGAATCGGCACAGCGCTTAAGAGAAATTGAGCGAATCGCGGATAGTTATTTTGAAGGTGCGGAAAAAGAGGGTTGGTTTTGCATTTATCAAAAGTTTTAGATGACTAAACAGTTAACTCGCATCTTGAGTCAGGCTGGCTATGATTTTAAGCAACAGCAGACTGAACAATTTCAACAATACGCTGACGAATTAATTCGCTGGAACAAGAGAATCAATCTCACATCAGTTGATGAAAAGGATTTTCTTACACATCATTTATTAGACAGTTTGTCTGTGATGGATGAGCTAAAAGGCACTAACATTTTGGATATGGGCACCGGCGGTGGTTTGCCTGGCGTGCCTTTGGCGATTGCCTGTAATGACAAATCGTTTACCTTATTGGATGGCCGCAATAAAAAGATTCAGTTTCTTGAATTTATAAAAAACACACTTTCACTGGACAATATTCAGCCTGTTCATCAACGAGCCGAAGATCATAAGCCAGAATCGTTGTATGATACCGTGATCACGCGGGCCTTTTCGTCCCTGGACAGGATTTACCTGATGGCAAAACCCCTAATCGCAGTAAAAGGCAGGCTGATTGCGATGAAAGGACGTTATCCAACCGGTGAATTAAAACAGTTAGATCACATGCAGGTTAACTATGAGGTAAAATCAATCGATGTGTTTAGACTTGATGGCGAACGACATTTAGTGATTATAAATAACGAATAGACGTGCCGATGGCGAAGATAATTGCAGTAACGAACCAAAAAGGTGGTGTGGGAAAAACCACCACCAGTATTAATCTGTCGGCGGCTTTGGTGAATATAGGCCGCAAAGTACTGGTTATCGATCTTGATCCGCAAGGTAACGCCACCGTGGGTTGCGGGGTGATGAAAAACGAGTTCGAGGCGGGGTTCTTATGAGGTGCTGCTGGGTGAGGCAGATATCAAAGATGCCATTATCAAAACCAAAACCGGCATTGATGTTTTGGCTGCCAATGACGATCTGGCCGGTGCGCAAATTGAAATTCTTGAATTGCCAGACAGGGAGGTCAGGCTCAAGGCCATTCTGATGCAGGTAGAAAATAATTACGACTATATTCTTATAGATTGCCCACCGTCATTGAATATTTTGACGATTAATGCTTTGGCTTCGGCAAAATCGGTGTTGATTCCGATTCAATGTGAATATTACGCCTTGGAAGGCTTAAGTGCATTAATGAGCACCATCGACAAAATCAAATATTCGCTTAATCCTGGGCTTAGAATCGAGGGCTTGCTACGCACCATGTATGACGGTCGAAATACATTGTCCATCGAGGTGTCCGAACAATTGACTGAACATTTTCCGGGCAAGGTCTATAAAACCTTTATTCCGCGTAATGTCCGCGTGGCCGAAGCACCGGGGTATGGTGTTTCGGTGATCGAATACGACAAGGCTTCAAAGGGAGCTACGGCTTACTTAAATCTGGCTGGGGAATTTTTAATCAGACAAAATCAACTGGATGAAGATGAAGTTGATGACACCGAAGAAGATGAGAGTGCTGTTGAAATTGAAGAACAGCCTGATTTCACCTCTGCACTAACCACTTCAGCAGCCACGCAGCCTGTCAGCAATGAAGCGCAAGCTGAAAGGAATACTGAACCTGAGAAAGATGAAGCACCTGCGGACACACAATCACATCACACGCAACAGCAGAAAGATACAGATGACATAGTTCAGCCTTCTGAGCCACAGACAATGGACACAGAGAATGTAGCAGCACAAGAACATGTACAACCGGTAGCAAAGCCAGTTGACTATCCACAGGAACAAACTACGCAATATAATCAGAACCAAACGGATTCAGAACAGCAGTCTGCTGAAGTGAAAGATCTGGACAATGAATCTGATCAAAAAACCCCGAGTGAATCGCCAGAACGGCAGGATGAATCCAAACCGCAAACTAACCAGTCATTATGAATGCAAAAAAGAATCGATTAGGCCGTGGCCTTGACGCGTTATTGGGAGAAGTACGCAAGCCAGAGGAGAATATTGAGAAAAGTGTTTCGACAACTTCTTCAGTAACTGGCCAGCAAAGCGCCACAGAAAAATCGCCTTATAAAAATATTCCAATAGATCTTCTGGACACGGGTGCCTACCAACCCCGGACCCACATGGATGAGCAAACGCTTGATGAACTTGCCGAATCAATCAAATCGCAGGGCTTGATTCAGCCTATTTTAGTTCGCCCAAAAACGGCAGATCGTTATGAAATACTCGCCGGTCACCGCCGCTGGCGCGCCTGTCAGCGGGCCGGACTGGAATCGATTCCGGCTGTGATCAAAGAGGTTTCCGATCAGGCTGCCTTAGCAGTTGCCTTGATCGAAAATATCCAGCGCGAAGACCTCAATCCGATTGAAGAAGCAATGGGTTTGAAGCGTTTGATGGATGAATTCGGTGCTACCCATGAACAGATCGCCACTCAAATTGGCCGTTCACGAACCGCAGTGACTAATTTATTGCGATTGCTGAGTTTAAACCCCAAGGTTCGTGATCATGTTGAAAGTGGCGAACTGGATATGGGTCATGCCCGGGCATTATTGGCATTGTCAGATAACGAACAGATTTCACTGTCGAATATGATTATCAGCCGTGGTTTGACGGTTCGAGATACTGAGAAAAAAGTCCGGCAAATGCAAACAGCGACACCTAAAAGCCGTATTTCCCACCTTGCTAAAGATGCAGATGTGTTGCGCCTTGAATCTGAGCTTTCCGACAAGCTTGCCGCCAAAGTCAGTATTCAGCAGGGGCGCAAAAAAGGCAAATTGGTCATCGAATATCACAGCCTTGACGAGCTGGATGGAATCATCAAGCGAATCAAGTAGTCAGCCACACAAAAGACCATAAAAGCCCCAGAGTTTTTACAGATAATTAGATTTTTCATCAGCGTAGATAATTAATAATTTGTTCACAAAGACATGTTAAAGTTGCATTTATGATGCAATGCACAAAATTAATGTGTGGAAATTTTGCCGATGAGTCTTGAACAACTAAATAATGGTAAGTGGGTTATTGTCCGACGCGTAAGCGATACCGACAAGGACGAAATTTTGACTGGCTTTAAAGCTCTGTCAGAGATGAGCCGTTACCGCCGCTTTTTATACAATAAAAGCAAACTTGATGAACAAGAACTCGAATGTTTATTGAGAGTTTCGGACGATCAAGGCGTGTCGTTGATTGCACTGGAAGTCAATCCAAGTCATTCTGGTGCAGAAGGTCGTTGTATAGGATTAATTCAACTGATAAGACTTCCACATCATGACAGCGCTGCTGAGGTAGCACTTGTGGTCATCGATGAATACCACAATTGTGGGTTGGGCGGCATATTTCTGAGGAAGATACGGGCAGAGTCTGAGCAACGACAAATCGAAACGTTGTATTTCTATACCTTGTCAGAAAATGCACCGCTTGTAGCGATGCTTAAAAAAACGGGTTGGAATATTCAATATAAACGTGATGCACAAGCGCTAACTTTAGTCGTAGATTTAGATAAGCAAGCTGAAACTCAGGACGATATCTTAAACGCTACGCTGGATTTAATAAAAAATTATCAATTAAGACAAGTTGATCTCTTGCGTGAACTCGCGACTGTATGGCTAAAAATTTATGCCCTGTCGCATAGTAAGGGTAAGGCAAATACCCGTATCAGGCGCCTCAAAGGTCGCCAATTACAGTAATCCAAAATCATATTCACCATACGGTAATCGCTTGACCCTATGGATTGTCGCTAATATACTTCCGGTTCGCTTAAATACCTCAAGGGTATTAAGGGCTGAAAAAGATTACTTTATAATCGGAACCGGTTCAATGACACAAGACTCTGACCGGCTGCATATTGCGCTGCGGGTCATTTTGTTACAGGTTCTGATCGCTATAGTAGTTGCGGCTGTTGTGTTCGCCATAAAAGGATGGATAGCGGGATACTCCATAATGCTTGGAGCATTAACCAGCATTATTCCCACGACAGTATCGGCAATCATAGCGTTTAAGTTGAAAAGTCAGGATGCCAACGCGATTCTGGCCACATTTTATTCAGGTGCGATTATCAAGTATCTGTTGGCGGCAGTCTTATTTGGCTTGATTATTGTATTTGTAAAGCCGCTGGACCCAATATTGGTGTTAGCGGGATTAATAGCAACACAACTGGCAATGGTTTTAACGCCGGTTATGAAAAGGTAGGACACAAAAGAGACGTATATGGCAGGCGGAGCCCAGACATCATCGGAGTATATTAAACACCATTTGCAAAACTTAACGTTTGGCAAGCACGCCGATGGTCATTGGGGGCTAGCCCATAACGCCGAAGAAGCCAAGGAGATGGGATTCTGGGCGATTCACCTGGATTCGATGTTCTGGTCGTTTATTCTTGGTGCATTGTTTGTCTGGGTTTTTAAACGAGCTGCTGATAGAGCCACTGCTGGCGAGCCCAGCAAGCTGGTAAACTTCGTCGAGTGGATTATTGATTTTATCGACGAAAATGTGCGCAGTTCCTTCACGGGTAAAAATGATCTAGTAGCACCGCTGGCATTGACCTTGTTTTGCTGGATTTTTCTGATGAATTTGATGGATTTGGTGCCGGTTGATCTGATTCCCATGGGACTGGCTGCCTTAGGTATTCATTATCAAAAAGTAGTCCCAACTACCGATCCCAATGTTACTTTTGGAATGGCGATCGGAGTGTTTATATTAATGATCTACTATAGCTTCAAAAATAAAGGAGTAGGCGGTTTCATCGGCGAATTGACCCTGCACCCATTTGAAGCCAAAAACCCGCTGTTGAAAATCCTGTTTATTCCTATCAACTTCGCTTTAGAAGCGGTCAGCTTGATATCAAAACCGCTTTCTCACTCCTTGCGATTGTTCGGAAATATGTACGCGGGGGAAACGATTTTTATTCTGATCGCATTAATGTATGGATCGAATATTATTTTGAGTGTATTTGGTGGCGGCTTACAATTTGTTTGGGCGGTATTCCACATTCTTATTATCACTCTGCAAGCCTTTATTTTTATGGTCTTGACGATTGTGTACATGGATATGGCACACCAAACTCATGACCACTAATGATAGATTTTATGTTTAATTTTTTTATGTTCGGAGATAACTAACAATGGAACAAGCACTGCTGTATATCGCTGGCGCGATCATGATGGGCCTGGGCGCACTGGGTGCGGCTGTAGGCATTGGTATTCTTGGAGGCCGTTTTCTGGAAGGCGCGGCGCGTCAACCTGAACTAATCCCTATGTTGCGTACTCAGTTCTTCATCGTCATGGGGCTGGTTGACGCGGTACCAATGATCGCGGTGGGTATCGCCTTGTATGTACTTTTCGCCGTTGCAGCCTGACAAGGTATTCATCACGTACTATTTATGGAGGTAAAAGATGAATATTAATCTCACTCTTTTGGGTCAGATGATCTTTTTCATCATTTTCGTCTGGTTCACCAAAAAATATGTCTGGATACCTATCATCAATGCCCTGGACGAGCGCAAGGCAAAAATTGCTGAAGGTCTGGCAGCGGCAGAGAAAGGCCAGCAAGCTCAGGCCAAAGGTGAAGAGCGAGCTCAGCAAATCATCACCGAGGCAAAATCCCAAGCGACTGAAATATTGAATAAAGCGGAGAAACGTGGCGGCGAAATTGTTGAGGAAGCAAAAGACGGAGCCAAGGTAGAAGGCGAGCGAATTCTGGTTTCAGCACGCGGCGAAATCGAAAAAGAACTCAATATGGCCAAAGAACAGCTTAGAGGTCAGGTGGCAGCACTATCAGTTGAAGGGGCACAAAAGATTCTTGCCCGTGAAGTTGATGCTTCGGTGCATGCTGACATGCTTGATGATCTGGCAACCAAGTTATAAACGCCAGGAGATAGACGGATTGAGTCAATGTCTGAAATAAGCACTATCGCCAGACCATACGCTAAAGCTGTTTTTGACCTGGCTAATCAGGATAACAGTTTTGATAAATGGTCGGATGTATTATCGCTATTAAGTAACATCGTTGCGGATAGTGCGATGCAGGATTTAGTTCAAGATCCGTTTGCGGATAAAACCAAGTTAGCCGAGTTGGTCAAAGCCGTTTGCGCCGACAAGATTGATGAGCAGGGCTATAACCTGGTGAATACATTGATTGATAACGGGCGGCTTAACGCTGTTAATGCTATCGCCGGGCGTTTTGAAGAACTTCGGGCTGAAGCTGAATCAATGATTGAAGCAAACGTTGAGTCTGCTTTGCCGCTGGATGAAGTTCAGTTAGATAAACTGGCTAAGTCACTGGAGAAACATTTCGGTAAAAAAGTGAAACTGACCTCCTGTGTTAATGAAGATTTAATGGGTGGCGTTTTGATTCGCGCCGGTGACACTGTCATCGACGGATCAGTACGCACCAAACTGGAAAAATTGGCAAGCACAATTCGTGCTTGATTTAGAGGATAACGAATATGTCCATGCAATTAAGCCCTTCAGAAATCAGTGAACTGATTAAACAACGCATTGCCGGCTTTGATACGGCAGCGGAATCTCGCAACGAAGGAACAGTCGTCAGTCTGACTGACGGTATTACCCGGATTCACGGTCTGGCCGATGCACTACAAGGTGAGATGTTGGAATTCCCAAATGACACTTTTGGCCTGGCACTTAACCTGGAACAAGATTCAGTCGGCGCGGTAATTCTGGGTGATTACGAGCATATTACCGAAGGTGACAAAGTTAAATGTACCGGCCGTATTCTTGAAGTGCCGGTGGGTGAAGAGCTTTTAGGCCGCGTCGTTGATTCCTTGGGGAATCCGATTGACGGTAAAGGTCCGGTTAATACAACGTCTTCTTCTCCTATAGAAAAAGTTGCTCCCGGCGTTATTACGCGTCAAAGCGTAGATCAACCCGTACAAACCGGTCTTAAATCAATTGACTCTATGGTACCGCTTGGCCGTGGCCAGCGTGAGTTAATTATCGGTGACCGGCAAACCGGTAAAACGGCTGTTGCCATTGACGCGATTATTAATCAGCGGGGCACCGGCATTAAATGTATTTACGTGGCGATCGGGCAAAAAGCATCATCTATTGCCGGTGTGGTGCGCAAACTTGAAGAACATGATGCCATGGAGCACACCATTGTGGTTGCTGCATCAGCGGCTGAAAGCGCGGCAATGCAATATATTGCCCCTTATTCCGGTTGTTCAATGGGTGAATATTTCCGTGATCGGGGAGAGGATGCTCTCATTATTTATGATGACTTAACCAAACAAGCCTGGGCCTATCGTCAGGTTTCATTGCTGTTGCGACGCCCACCGGGTCGGGAAGCTTATCCGGGGGACGTGTTCTATTTGCACTCCAGATTGCTGGAGCGCTCTTCACGGGTTAATGAAGATTTTGTCAGCAAAGCAACAGATGGTGCTGTGACTGACAAAACAGGATCTTTAACGGCATTACCGATTATTGAAACACAGGCCGGCGACGTGTCGGCTTTCGTCCCGACCAACGTTATATCGATTACAGACGGCCAGATCTTTTTAGAATCAGATTTGTTTAATGCTGGTATTCGTCCGGCGATTAATGCAGGTTTGTCGGTCTCGCGAGTGGGCGGTGCGGCACAAACCAAAATTGTTAAAAAACTCGGCGGTGGTATTCGTCTGGCACTGGCTCAATATCGTGAATTGGCGGCGTTCTCACAGTTTGCATCTGATTTGGATGAAGCTACGCGTAAGCAGCTTGAACGCGGTCAGCGGGTTACCGAATTGATGAAACAAAAGCAATACAGTCCGATGTCTGTGGCAGAAATGTCTTTGTCATTGTTTGCGGTTAATGAAGGCTTGATGGATGATGTGGATGTGAACAAGGTAGTTGATTTTGAAGCCGCCATGCAGGCTTATGTGAAATCCAATGCAGGTGATTTGTTCGATACAATAAATGATTCAGCTGATTACAATGATGATATTGAGAACGGCTTGAGAAACGCGGTGGAAGATTTCAAAAAGAATGGTTCCTGGTAACTAATGGCTGTCGGAAAAGAAATACGCGTCAAGATCAAGAGTATTCAGAATACTCAAAAGATCACCAAGGCTATGGAAATGGTAGCGGCCAGCAAAATGCGCCGCGCACAGGATCGCATGCTGGCAGCGCGCCCTTATGCAGAGAAAATTTCAAATGTCTTTTGGCGCATGGCGCATGCCAATTCTGAATACAAGCATCCTTTTTTAATTGAAAGAGAACAAATAAAAAGAGTTGGTTTTATCGTCATTACTTCAGATCGTGGTCTGTGTGGTGGGCTAAACGTCAACCTATTTAGGCGCATGGTTACAGAAATGAAGAAGTGGTCGGACCAGGGAGTGGAAATTGACGTTTCCGTGATCGGCAACAAAGGGCTGGCATTTTTCAAACGCATGGGAGGCAATATCGTTTCCCAGGCCACTCATTTGGGAGATGCCCCGAGTATGGATGATTTAATCGGTACTATTAAGACCATGCTTGATTCTTACAGCGAAGGCAATATCGACAGATTATTTTTGTTTAACAATGAATTTGTTAACACCATGACGCAGACTCCGGCTTTGCAACAAATCGTTCCGGCGAAACTGGATCCACCGGATGAGAAACTATCAGTACACTGGGATTATATTTATGAGCCAGATGCCCAACCGGTGATGGATGCGCTGTTAACCCGCTATCTGGAGGCCCAAATTTATAAATCCGTTGTCGAAAATATTGCCAGTGAACAGTCCTCACGGATGGTGGCGATGAAGGCAGCAACTGATAATGCGGGTAACCTGATTGATGAGTTGCAATTGATTTATAACAAGGCGCGACAGGCGGCTATTACCCAGGAAATTTCAGAAATCGTCGGCGGAGCCGCAGCGGTTTAGATAAGTTAAAAGTATTAGATTTTAAGAGGAAACTAGTGACATGAGTTCCGGAAACATAGTAGAAATCATTGGCGCAGTAGTAGACGTTCAGTTCCCACGCGATGACGTGCCAAATGTTTATGACGCGCTGAAAGTAGACGAAGGCGGTTTAACGCTGGAGGTTCAGCAGCAACTGGGTGACGGTATTGTCCGAACTATCGCCATGGGTTCAAGCGATGGCTTGAAACGTGGTTTGGATGTGACGGCAACAGGTGCGCCGATCTCGGTACCTGTAGGCGAGGCAACGCTAGGTCGTATTATGGATGTTCTGGGCGAACCCGTGGATGATGCGGGCCCTGTGGGAACGGATGAACGCATGCCAATCCACCGTAAAGCTCCCACTTATGCTGATCAAGCAGCGTCTTTGGAAATTCTTGAAACGGGCATCAAGGTGATTGATTTAATCATGCCAATTGCCAAAGGTGGCAAAATCGGATTGTTCGGTGGTGCCGGTGTGGGCAAGACCGTTACATTGATGGAATTGATTAATAACATCGCCCGAGAGCACGGCGGTTATTCGGTGTTTGCAGGAGTTGGTGAACGAACTCGTGAAGGAAATGATTTCTATCATGAAATGAAAGAAGCGGGTGTATTGGATAAAGTAGCTCTGGTTTATGGTCAGATGAATGAGCCTCCGGGCAATCGCCTGCGTGTGGCCTTAACGGGATTGACTATTAGTGAAAAATTCCGTGATGAAGGCCGCGATGTATTGTTATTTGTTGATAACATTTATCGTTATACACTGGCAGGGACAGAAGTGTCAGCACTGCTGGGCCGTATGCCTTCAGCGGTGGGTTATCAACCTACACTGGCAGCTGAAATGGGTATTTTGCAGGAGCGAATTACTTCAACTCGCGAAGGTTCAATTACCTCATTTCAAGCGGTGTATGTTCCGGCTGATGATTTGACTGATCCATCGCCAGCGACCACGTTCGCTCACTTGGATGCAACATTAGTATTATCACGTCAAGTTGCAGAATTAGGCATATATCCGGCGGTTGATCCACTTGATTCAACCTCACGTCAGCTTGATCCGTTAGTCATTGGCGAAGAGCATTATAATATTGCCCGTGCGGTACAAGGAACTTTGCAACGCTATAAAGAACTTAGAGATATTATCGCTATCTTGGGTATGGATGAGCTATCAGATGAAGACAAGTTGGCCGTTTCCCGTGCACGTAAAATTCAGCGATTCTTGTCACAACCCTTTTCTGTTGCTGAAACCTTTACCGGCTCTCCCGGTAAATATGTCAGCCTAAAAGATACTATTAATGGTTTTAAAGGCATTGTTGACGGGCAGTATGACGACTTACCCGAGCAGGCCTTTTATATGGTGGGCGGGATTGAAGAAGCAGTCGAAAAAGCCAAGACTGTCACTTAACTCTAGGAATTAATAATGGCTGCAACCTTTCATGTCGATATTGTCAGTGCCGAGCAGGAAATCTGGTCGGGCACAGCCGGGGCGTTGTTTGCTATTGGTGAAATGGGCGAACTGGGTATTTACCCGCGTCACACGCCATTACTAACGAAACTCAAACCTGGTGAAGTTCGTGTTCAGCTTGAAGATGGCAGCGAGGAAGATTTTTATATTTCCGGTGGGCTGTTAGAAGTCCAGCCGCATATTGTTACGGTATTATCCGATACGGCAATCAGAGCAGAAGACCTGGATGAGGCGGCTGCACTGGAAGCACAGAAACAAGCCGAACAGGCCATGAAAGACCAAAAGTCAGAGATGGATTATGCCAAAGCCAAAGCAGAATTGGTTGAGGCTGTTGCACAATTGCAGACCATTCAGAAACTGCGCAAGCGACAAAAATAATTCAACAATATTCTTAAACACAAAGGCCGCGGATGCAGCGTTTTTATTGGCTGTTTATTTTTTTTTCTGTATCAATTTCGTTAAATATCCATTCCCGGAACACCGCCACTTTTGGATATTGAAGATGGTGTTCGGGATAGACCAGGAAATAACTAAATCTGGATATTTGCTCGATGTCATCAGCAAAAAGTTGTATCAGTAACCCTTTTTGAATGTCTTTTGCAGCAAGGTGATAGTCCACCAGAGCGACACCCTGTCCTTCGATTGCAGCTTGTACCTGCATTGCACTTAGATTAAACCGAGGTCCATCGGCAACAACAATGTCATGGATTCCAGCTGCTTTTAACCAGGAGTCCCAGTTGGTAAATGACTCCTGATCATTAACCGGCATGCTTTGCAACAATGTATAGTGTTGTAAATCTGCAGGTGTTTTGATGGGGGAGTGATTTTGCAATAATGCAGGACTACAGACAGGGACTATTCGTTCTGTAATTAAGCATTCTGAAACCAGACCAGGGTAATCGCCACAGCCATAGCGTAGTGCCAGATCTACATTCTCTTGATTAAAATCAACGGTGATTGTTGTTGCATCGATACGAATTTCATATTCAGGGGCATATTCACGGAACAAATCCAACCTTGGTAATAACCATTTGGCACCAAATGCCGGCGCAACTGAAACCATCAAAATATTATCGAGCTGGCGGTTTCTGAGCACGGTATCCGCTTCAGCAAGTTTGTCAAATCCTTCTGAGAGTGTAGGTAAGATTGTTTGACCTTCCGCAGTGAGCTGCAAAGCTCGGGTCAAACGCTTAAATAATTTTACGGAAAAATAATCTTCCAACGATTTAACTTGCTGGCTAATGGCCGCAGGTGTGACGTTTAATTCTTCTGCGGCTTTGGTAAAGCTTAAATGTCTAGCTGAAGATTCAAAAGCACGCAGGCTATTTAAAGGCGGTAAACGTCTATTCATATATTAAAGAAAAACTAAAGCATAAGTAAATTTATTCTCGTTTGTGAGATTCTCATATATCTATATTATCAGTGTTGTAGGCTTTATTAGTCAATCAAATGATTAATAAAAATTTAATCATATTAACGTAAAGGAGAACATTATGCACTGGTGGTACAAAGACATTTTTGTAGATAGACATTATCAATCTGAACTTGAACATCGATCTAACGTGAGACGAATTAAAGGGAGGTCAATCATGAAATTACTCAAATCAATTAAACAGCCAATAGTCGATTTATTGCAGCATCAAAAGACTAAATTAATAATCAAACAATCAGCAAGAACTATGTCTAAGCTTACAGACGCGCAATTATTAGATATCGGTTTGACCAGAGAAGATTTATATATAATGTCAAAAGGGCAGCGACCTGTTCCATATACTGAAAATCTGGATGTCGTAAAACCTGAAGCATTAGAGTTAGTACCGGTCAATGATCAAAACCCACAAAAAGATCAGCCAAATGCGGAAAACGCCTATCAAAAGGCGGCTTAGTTAACGGAAAAAACAATGACTGGTGAACATTCGTCAGGGTGAAATAATGGGCAGGCCCAGCAAAATAATCGTTGATATACCGAGACATGGTGGCATAAGAGTAACAGGAACAGCCGTTAAAATTTGATTTACAAGTTTTATTCGTCGAGTAAAAGTAATTCTAATATCGGAATAATATTATTCGGTGTTTCAGGAAGATCGCTGGCTTCATTCCAGAACTTTGTATTGGGTGCATGCTGTTGTATGAAATTCACCATAGAAGATACCCGTGCATATGTTTCATACTGATAAATTCCATCAAATAGTTGGCCATGACTTGCATCAGATAATATGCCAATCACTGTTTGTTGGCCGTTTATGTTTTTGAAAATTGGTGCGCCCTCATCCTGAGTTTCTAAAAAATTTATACCATTTCGAAAACCACC
This sequence comes from Arenicellales bacterium, assembly GCA_965215945.1. GTDB lineage: Bacteria > Pseudomonadota > Gammaproteobacteria > Arenicellales > JAHEKD01 > JAHEKD01. The sequence goes on from CBDCFC010000023.1 coordinate 55,596, forward strand.
ACAGAACACAGTTCCTGTGTAACTAAAGTTGTCGTAACATAATCCATTTATATTGGTATCACCATTAACCAAGAAGAACTGCAGTTGATTTAAAATTAAATAGGTAGTGGATATAGGCACACTAGGCCTTGTTTCTTTTTTCCAACCTAAAGCAGTTGAAGATTGGTTAATAAAGGAATTGCTTCCATTGTAGATATATGTTGGGGCTATACCAATATTTGATGCCAAAGTTAATATGGCGAGATTATATGGGCCATTACGGAATGGATTTTGAGGATGAATGGTATAGGAACTGACGCTAAAATTAGGTAAGTTTGTAGGCGTTACTACACCTAAAAAACCAGTATTAATTTCACCGTTTTGAATAGGATGAACAAAAATCTGATTAGCTGGAATTAGGGTATTAGCACCGTTATTGTTAAAATCGTAATATTGAACGCAACTAGCCGAAGTAAGAATTTTTCTGGGTTCTAATACAATTCCTGAACAATTTCGAAACGCTGGAAAACCATCTCCAACAGAACCATAACTTAGTATCACTGTTCCTGTGTAATTCGAAGCGTTTACAGCTTGCCCACCTTGCAGGGCAAAGCTTGGTTGTTTGATGAAAACACTACCGGCTAATACAAATAAACTTAGTAATATTCTGAATTTTTTAAAAGGCATTTTACAGATAAATCTTAAGGCAGTTCTTTCCCGCAAAACAAGGGGCGGATAATATATTTAAATTCTTTATATTACAATGGTTTAATTATTAAATTTTGTCACCTATGACTGGCGAAAGCCTAATATTGAATGCCTGATGATTGCATAACAAGATTGATTTCATAGTGATAATATCGAGTTCTTGAGTAATCGTTAACTTTTGATAATAATCAACAATGACAGCACTTGATTTAGACTTTATTCGTGCGCAGTTTCCAGCTTATCAGGATAAGGAAACAGCGGGTTGGGCCTATATGGAAAATGCGGGCGGCAGTCTGGTGCCATTTCAGGTTACCGATAAGCTGATTCATTTTTATACCAAGACCAAGGTTCAACCTTATTCGGGGTATGGCCCATCCGACGATGCAGGTGAGGCAATGGATCGTAGTCACCGCCTGTTGGCGGAGGCTATTAATGCAAATCCAGACGAGATTAGTTTTGGTCCCTCAACAACACAAAATACCTATGTCATGGCGCAGGCGCTTGCCGAGGAATTAAATGCGGGGGATGAAATTATTGTCACCAATCAGGATCATGAAGCTAATATTGGGGCGTGGCGACGACTAGAGAAACAGGGTGCAACAATTAAAGAATGGCAAGTAGATAAAGTAACGGGGTTGTTGAACTTGGAAGACTTATACAGTTTATTAAATAGCAGTACAAAATTAGTTTGTTTTACGCATTGCTCGAATATTGCCGCCACCATTAATCCGGTTAAAGAAATCACTACAGCGGCACACAACGTTGGCGCCAAAGTCGTTGTCGATGCTGTCTCGTATGCGCCACATAATCTTGCCGATGTTAAAGAGCTGGATGTCGATTTTTATTTGTTTAGTTTGTATAAGACATACGGACCGCATCTTGGCCTAATCTATGGTAAACAAGAACATATGCAGGCTATTGCTAATCAGGGTCACTTTTTTAATCAAAATTATTTAACTAAAAAACTAACTCCCGCGGGTCCAAACCATGCTGAAATTGCCTGTGCAGGCGGTGTTGTTGATTACTTTGATGATGTGTATTCACATCATTTTTCCACAGATGGAAAAAACACTAGAGAGAAAGTAGGGGCTGTGTTTGAATTATTTGGTGACCATGAACAAATATTGATGACACCTTTAATGGAGTGTTTGAATTCAAAAGAAGGTGTAAAAGTGATTGGTTTATCTGAGGCCAATCATAATCGTCGCGCGCCAACCATCGCTTTTTATTCGAACAAAATAAAATCTGCTGCTATTGCGCAAAAACTAATTGATGCAAAAATAGGGCCAGGACAAAGCCATTTTTATGCCTACCGGCTGATTGACGCGCTTGGGGTGGACACTGATGAGGGCGTCGTCAGGTTATCATTAGTTCACTATAACTCAATGGAAGATGTCCAACGTGCAGTTAATGTGCTTGATGAAATATTATAAACAATGATATATAGATATTATGCCTGAGGTTATACCGTTCTGGTGAAAGCATTAAGCTAATTTCTTAAAACTATTCCAATAGTAAGAGATTGATAATTGGAATAATATTATTTTGCTGCTGTTCTTTGACCACAATCGCATTGGGTGCATTCTGCCGAATAAAATTAATTTGGCTACTAATGCGGGAATAAACAGTGTATATGCCCGGCAATTCGCATGTTGTGGGTCCAAAACTGACAATGCCAACCTGTATCCTTTGACCGTTAAACGTTGTAAATAATGCGCTTCCACTATCGCCACTACATGCCCCTAGTCCACTGTTAGTGAATCCTGCGCAAATCATGCGGTCAGTGATTGCGTTTTGTCCATAAATGTTTTGGCATGCGTTATTAGTAACAATCGGAGTACTCACCTTGCGTAGTGTGGTGGCAGAGACAGGATTAACGGAATTTATCAGGCCTGTGCCGATGACAGTCGAGTTTTGATTCGCAAACGACATACTGCCACCATAGATAGAGGCCACGGCCGTATTAGAATTTGTTGATAGAGTTAGTATAGCTGTATCGTAGTCAGAGTTCGATGAATTGTAATTTGGGTGGATTATTTTTGATGTGACATTAATAAATTTTCCTGCCAAAGAATCATTAAAAGAGTAAAAACCGGGTATTACATAGTAAAGACTAGCGAGTTCAGTTGAACAATGTGCCGCTGTTAAAACTTTGTTAGGTGCGATAAGTGTACCCCCACATATTGCATATAAGTAGCCATCTAATCCATCAATGAACAGCTGTACATATTCTGGAAATTCTCCTCGGGACGCATTAGTACCACCAATAATATAGGGGCTGATGGCACTGGATTGTTTGATCTTAGGGGCTAGATGGATCAGATGAGAAGGTAATTCTTTTTGTATAGGTTGTAAAGAATTAGCAGCGTGGTAAAAAATGGCAGACTTTTCAATTGTAGGAACAGTAGTAACAGCTTTGGCACTGGCCATAGTAATGTGTGTAAAAACCAAACAAATAATCAATAGCAGGTATCTATGAACAATTTTCATAAAAGTGTCTTAATGATTTAAAAGTAAAAATTATAACAAGGATTGTTGATCAAGATGGGTTACTAGGCCATGCCCCAGCCTATTTCAATATTCAGGCATAACTAAAACCTTCTTACCTATTTGAGTCATTTAAATGCTAGAAAGGGATTGTGTAGCTTGAATGATGGATTTTTAAAAAATGGGATCAATACCATGCCGGCGATAAAACCACCAATATGAGCACCGAAAGCGACACCGCCGCCTTCTTGCTGCCCGGTCATTATCGAACTGAAGATTTGCAAGCCAAACCAGAATGCCAACACCCATAACGCTTTCATTCGCACTGTATGCATAATGAAACCTAATGGAATGCCAACCAGCACTTTAGCTTTAGGATAGAGCAGCAAATAAGCACCGAGCACACCTGAAATTGCGCCACTGGCACCAACCATTGGAATTTCTGAGCCAGGGTCGGGAATAGCTTGTGCGTAAACGGCAGCGATACCGCACAATAAATAAAAGACGATAAATTTTATATGGCCCATGGCATCTTCAATATTGTTACCAAAAATCCATAGATAAAGCATGTTGCCGATTAAATGCATCCAGCCGCCGTGCAGGAACATGGACGAAAATATGGTGGCATAAGTAGGCACCCAGATTAAATCAGGTGGTAATTCGACACCGCCGATTAATACAGCGGGAATCACGCCGAGTGCATAAACCACCATTTGCTGACCTTGGGCATCACGGGTGAATTGCCACAAAAATGTCAGCACACACATTACTATAAACGCGATAGTAATAACCGGTTTTATCGTCGTTGGATTATCGTCGTGTAATGGGATCATTGATTTGGTAGATGAATTTTTGACTAGTATAAACTATTAATTTTGTGTCACTGAGCTTTGTAACACTGTTATACATTATGATTACAACTGGAAAATAATGCTGTAAAGTTATTCCATGACGTTGATCAAAACCCATTCACCCGATATTCCAGCTAGCGAAATCACCCCAAGGCATTTATTTGAACAACGTCGTCAAATCATAAAAAACTCCGCTGCCCTGGGGCTCACAGCAAGCTTCCCACTCAGTACATCATTATTCGCTAACAGCAAGCCCGATAAGATATTTAACCAAATTCCTAAAAGTATTTTCAACACTGATGAAGCACTAACGGAATACAAAAAAGTGACCGGTTATAACAATTTCTATGAGTTTGGATTGGGAAAAACCATCATTGCTGAGTTGGCTGAAAATTTCAAAACTAAACCCTGGACGGTTACGGTTGAAGGTGAATGTAACAAACCAAAAATCTGGGACGTTGATGAGTTAATAAAAAAATTCCCGGTCGAGGAGCGTATTTACCGACTGCGCTGTGTCGAAGCCTGGTCGATGGTAATTCCCTGGGTCGGGTTTGAATTAAACAAACTAATAAAGGCCAGCGAGCCAACCAGTGATGCCAAGTATGTCGCCTTTGAGACATTACACGATAAAGAGCAAATGCCGGGCCAAAGATATAAACTTCTGGGTTATGTATTACCCTGGCCTTATCGAGAAGGCTTAAGGATGGATGAAGCAATGCACCCATTAACTATCTTAAGTGTCGGGCTTTATGGTGAGTCTTTGCCGAATCAAAATGGTGCACCGATAAGATTGGTCGTGCCCTGGAAATACGGATTTAAAAGTATAAAGTCAATTGTGAAAATAAAATTTACCAAAAGAGAACCGTATGCAACCTGGCACCAGACGAACCCACAGGAATACGGGTTTTATGCCAATGTCAATCCTGAGGTCGATCATCCGCGTTGGAGTCAGGCCAAGGAGCGCCGAATCGGTGAGTTTTTTAAACGCCCAACGTTAATGTTCAATGGCTATGCCGAGCAGGTGGCGGAGATGTATAAATATATGGATTTGGCTCGTCGCTTTTAGCAACAAAATCCTGCAAGCCATCTGTAAAACTCATAAAATTCACGCATGCTCGACCAGTTTATTATTTCTTTCATGACTTTTTTTGCAACCATTGGCCCGCTGGATGTAGCGGCCATGTTTGCCGTGCTAACAGGAAATGCGCCGGTAAAATTCAAGCGCTCAATGGCCATAAAAGGAACATTGATCGCTGCAATTGTGCTGTTCATTTTTGCCCTGTTTGGTGATGTGTTATTAAATCGATTGGGTATTACCTTGGCGGCGTTGCAAACAGCGGGTGGAATTTTACTACTGTTAATTGGCATTAATATGGTCTTCGCACGCAGCAGCGGTGGAACCAGCACTACCGGTGAGGAAGAACAGGAAGCAATCAATAAAACGGATATTGCGGTGTTTCCATTGGCAACACCGCTTATTGCCGGCCCAGGGGCAATGGGAGCAGCTATATTGTTGATGGCAAATGCACAAGGGGATGCAAAAATTCAAAGCGCAGTGCTATTGGGTTTAGCAGCGATATTGTTGACTACTTTTATTTGCTTGCTATTGGCAACCCAACTGCAACGCTTGCTCGGCGTAACGGGCTTACATGTTATTAGCCGAGTCTTTGGTGTGTTATTAACCGCATTGGCTGTGCAATTTATTTTCGATGGCATTGCCGAAAGTTCATTGTTTGCATCAATAGCAAAATAAAAATAGGGAATCGTTTATGGCAAAACAACAAAATCTTCATCCGCAAACTTTGGTTGCGCAGGCCTTAGGTGGAATTTGTCCAATCACCGGAGCGGTGATTCCACCACTGCAATTGTCGACCACATATGCGCGTGATGGTGATTACGAAATCCGAGATGGACGCAGCTATATTCGTGACACTTCTCCGACAGT
>CBDCFC010000024.1:0-17094 GCA_965215945.1 Arenicellales bacterium
TTCAAGCTGGATACATAAGTTGCTGTTAGCGCTGACTATCTCATATTTGTCACCGACGGCATTGAACACCCAATCCTGTTCGTCACTACCATCACAAACGGCCTGGTGAATATCACTATTGATATCCAAACCGGCATTATCCAGACATTGACCACTTTTCTTGTTTAGAAAGGTTGTGGTGTCAGCTTGTGGTGCGGTAGCTCCGCCATTATCAGTTCCCTCAACCCTGATTTGCATGTCAAGTAAGCTACTAGACGACCCCGATTCAGGGATTGAACCCGGTGCCTGAGTACCCAGCACGGTGAAAGCGAACTTACCGTAACGGGCTCCCTGCAGGTTACCTTGTAAGGGGTCATAGTTAATGCTGATATCACTGTCGTAAACAATAGCGATGCAGGACTTGCCTACCAACGCCTGCAAATCATCGTTGTTCAAAGGCTTTACGTTGTTGATTTTGTCAAGCTGGCTTTGTGGAATCGTTCCAGCAATAAAATCTTCGACTGACCAAGGCGTGTTTTCAGGCAACATGAACCAACCCTCGTCCTGAGTTTCGCCTGAAGGAATCAATACTTCATCGCCCGGATAACTGATGTTCCAATTTAACCAGGGATTACCGACTTCTACAGGATTATGATCGTTAACCAACCAATCGGGGGTTACACCATGAGAAGCAGCAGCTTGCTCGATGGTTGAGGTGCCGTTATCTACGGCATCTTCATCAAGAATCAATACACACTGTCCATCAGGTTCACAGTTTCCTGGGTCACCATCTCCAACTAAATCAGTCACTTCAAACTTGATGTAGCTATTGCCGCTAATATGACCAATTTGCAAGTCACAATCGGTTACGAATGTTGCCTTGACATATTCAGATGGATGATTATCACCCTGAACTGTAACCACGATGGTAGTACCCGGATCATCCACATCGAATGTTATTGAACCACCGTTGGCGACCTGACCTTGAAACAACAGATTACCACCCAGGCCACCTTCACGAACACGAATTATTTCATCGAGATCACGGTTAGAACTCCAGTGAACCATCTTGAGGGTAATGTTAGTTTGGCCTTCTATACAAGGCACACAGACAGGCGTATCTTCAACTACAACTTCTGACGGATCAGAATCAGTCACAGTTTGACCATCGGCTTCACCAGTTACATAAGCGATATTGACAAAGCCTTCGGGACTATCAGAACCTGAGGCTTCAATTTTGAAGTTATCAACTTTGAAGGTTTCGTTACTGCCACCATAGTAATTAGTTACACGGAATCGGAAAGTAGTGTTGCTGGAAATATAAGCAGAAACATCAAATGATTCATGCTTAGTCGATGTTTGCGCACCCCAGAATTTTTCGATCTCGGTGAACGAACTACCACCGTTAGTTGAAACTTCGAGTGCTACTGCATCATTGCTATCCACGCCAGAATGGGTGATCCAATCAAAACTTAGGGTTGCTGTTTGCATACCACTGAGATCAACCGAACGCTGAGCACTTGGTTTGAAGTTATTACCACCTGGATAGCCTTGGTTATTCATCCACAGCTTGTTATTACTGCCGACTTTCACTCGGCCAGACGTCGCACCGCCACCTTGAGGATCATTTTCCGTCCAGCTACCTAGGAAATTGGTATCGCCATCGTTACCTGAATACGATCCAGATGGTGAAAAATTATCAAACCAGGTTTTTGACACTGAGTTGCCGGAATCAAGAACCACAGAGCATGAATAAGTCACCGTCTGACCGGCTGCCAGGAAACCGATTGTATTGTCGCAAGCCGGTACCTGTGGATCGCTAACAACAACGTTGTTCAGATCAACCAAGCCTGTATTTGTCACCGCGATTTCGAAATCAACCGTATCACCTGGGGCAAAAGTACGAACATCGTAACCTTCTGCCTGATTGCGAATATCAATTGAAGGATCACCAGGGCAGACTAAATCGACATTAGCAACGCCACCACTGCTGCTGAGTTCAACTTCCAGCCTGCTGACACCTTCTTGGTCAACATCAACCGTTTGCACACTGTTGTTACCCAGACCATTGAAAGGTAAGGCCTCAATCAAAGCGCCACCGGCATCATAAGTGCGAATTTCATAGCTTTCATCATCCGCTTCAATATCCACCACGGTTACAGAAACAACTGTCGCCGGATCATCAAAGTTAAAGATGATTGTACCGCCGCCAGCATTATCATCCGGATCAGACTGATCACCGTCTTCAGAGATAATCAGAATCTTACCCAGAGGCACCGCATTTTCACCAGGCTGACCTGCCGCACCGCCGGCACCAACACCAGGACCACCGAAGTCTTGGTTAGGTGTACCCAGGTCATTATCACCACCCGTCGGGTTGGCACTATCAAAAATCATCGCAGGATGATTGACTGGATCATTAGTGGTGATGCTTATGCCATAGCCTGCAAATTCATCATCAACAATTGTGCCAGCCGGTAATGATGCACCTGCACTGCTTGTATCGAACTCGACAATTGTAGGACAAATCAACGGTTGTTCTTCGACAAAGATATTGCCGTCATCGGTCTCACCAGGTTTCAGGTTAACACCAATTTCATTGTCGACAACCATATTTGCGTCCTGAGGATCGCCATCCGGAGTTTCATCCTGATCAGAAACACTGGTGAATCCATCAGGTTGCTCTTGAACAACCGTGTAATTACCCGGTGGCAAATCAGTAAACGAATATGAACCATCTGGACCGGTAATAAATGGATCGCCTACCGGATCGCCATTACTATCAAGTAATGTGATTGTTACACCTTCCAGACCTGTATCACCTGTTCCATCACCATCAGTATCAACTAATACTGCACCTTCAATATTGCCAGGCGCTTGCTCAACAAAGTTATTGCCATCATCCACTTCACCTGAGGTGACGGTTACGGCAACCTGATCATTAACTGTGGTATCACCATCAAATGGATCACCGTCAGGTGTTTGGTCCTGATCAAGAATACTATTCAAACCAGCTGGTTGAGTCTGAACCACAACATAGTTACCCGGAGCCACTGAGAAACTGTAGTTGCCATTGCTATCTGTTGTAGTCATAGCAACCGATGGCTCACCCAGATCAAATTCACCATCACCGTCGAGGTCTTCAAACAACTCCAGCATCACACCCTGAATTGGCATATCACCCGCCCCGTCACCGGTTGTATCTTGACTTACATTACCAGTTATAGTGCCTGCCGGAGGCTGACGATAGCCAAAATCTGCATCAAGTTCTGAGTCAATAACATTGTTCACTGGTGCCAAGTTAACTGGAGTTGAGTCTGGAGTGCTGAATGGGCCAGTTTGATCATCTAAATCGTAGGTCTGCTGTAAGCCGGCTAGCGGCGTACCCGAAACCGTTACTGTGTAATCACCTTGCGGTAGATCGGTAAACAAATAAGTACCAGCAGCGCCAGTGGTGGCCGTACCACTCACAGGACCGGTTAATGTTACGGTCACCCCTTCTATTCCAGCTTCACCGCCGTCTTGAATGCCGTTGGCATTAACATCATTCCAGACCGTGTCACCAATTGAACCTAATGGACGATAACCAAAATCAACGTCAACTTGATTTTCGCCAGCAGCAACTGTTACTGTCGCTTGATTTGGCGTGCCCAGACCATCAAAATCATAGGTTTGCTCCATTGGCCCAGGTAAAGTACTGGGAACCACCTCAACCGTATAGGTCCCGGCCGGATAACCCACAAATTCATAAAAACCTGTACCATCAGTGATCGCCGTATCTATCGTATTGCCGCCATCGTCGAGCAGATTCACCGTTACACCGGCTATACCATCTTCACTATCTTGAACTCCGTTGGCATTGTGATCATACCAAACCGTATCGCCGATACTCGCTAATAAAGGTGAGTCGACAAAATCATTACCGCCATCGTCTTCAGCCTGTAAGGCAACGATATCAACAGTGATAGTAACTGGAATAATATTGTCATTCGTATCGATATTTGCCACGACATCATCATCCACACTTGCCGTATCACTGAGGGATTCATAGCCCGTCGGGATCCGTTTCAACTACTACATAACTACCTGCTTTTACATCTTCAAAACTGTAGTTACCATCTATATCAGTCGTGGTTGTGTCAATCGGAGTTCCGGAATCAGGAAAACCATTTTGATCTGTATCGGCGAACAGTTCCACCGTTACACCTTCTAACGGTCCATCGATAGTGCCATCACGATCAGTGTCTTCACTGACATTACCGCTAATAGAACCTAAATCATAATAACCGAAGTCATTCGTGTCATCAGTTTGGCTTGGAAGCGGATCTGCCAGTTCACCATCAGGATTATCTGAATCCAAAGAATCATCACCACCCTGGTCTATCGGGCTGGAAACTAAACCATCTGGAGCAACAGCTGTAACTGTAAACGTGGGCTCATCAGAACCATCAGTGACATCACCGTTATAATCTTCATCGGCTAACAGATTAGCAAATGTATATATGCCATTATCATCTGTGAATTCTGTAAGCACAATTTGGGTACCGTCTGGGTAGTCAATGGTTAAATTAACTTCTACACCACCGATACCTGACTCACCCGGATCTTGAATACCGTCCGCATCTGAATCAAACCAAACCCGGTCGCCAATAGCGGCCAAATTAACATGATAACCAAAATCTGCTCTTTCAATGACAGTTCCAGCAGGAAGAAAAACCGCATAAGGATCGGATTGACTATGGATTATTTGTATCTATCAGGCCTAAGGTATGCCAATAACCTTTTAAAAATCCGGCCGTATCAGTTACGTCAACGATATAATTGTCACTCGGCAAGCCATCAAACTCATAGACCCCATTTGCATCTGTTACGCTTGAAGCGACTTTAGGCTCATTTTCCTGTCTTAGTCCATCACCATTTATATCTAAATAAAGATTTAATGTGATGCCTTCAATACCTGGTTCATCATCATCGGTACCCGGAACCCCATCTGGGCCGGCCGCACCGTCGTTGAACCCATCTGCATTAGCATCCAACCAAACCAGATCTCCTATCTTTCCTGGACTAGCAGATATATAACCAAAATCCTGATCAACATTAATTCCATCGTTATTACCATCCGGATCCGCTAAAAGGTTAATAAATGAGCGACTGTCATTGCCACCATCCGGATCAACTGAATTTACCAGATCACTGCCGGGTAAAGTCGATTCAGCCACTCTGATATTGTATGCACCCTGGGTACTCAAACCACCAAAACTATAATAACCATTGCTGTTTGTCCTCATTTGGGCTAATAATCGGCTGTTGTCCGCACTATAGAGTTCTACCACTACACCACCGACACCTTCACTAATATCAAATATGCCGTTTTGATTGTGATCAATAAAAACCGTGTCACCCAGATAGCCTAAAAACCCGCCGGCCCGTGCTGGCTGATAGCCAAAGTCCTGATCAAGATCACTGCTACCACCGGTTACGGTCGTAGTACCTTTTGCCATCAAAATTTATCATCGGGATCGACAGACTGGACTAAGTCCACCGATTAAATTATCCACGTCAGTAACAACCACTGTGTATTCTCCATCCGGCAAACCTTCAAACAAATACATCCCGGTTTCATCCGTATATGTGGTTGCTATGCTTAATCCACTGGCTATATCTATCAAACTGAGGCTTACTCCCGCGATCCCCATATCCACTGCAGACATCATTGAGTCTGAGTCAACATCGACAAATACATAATCCCCTATAGTATTACTCGGGGCGGTGTCCGGCTGATAACCAAAATCGGCATTCAAATACGCATCACCCGGGGCTACGATTATCGCCTGTGTGGTTTGATTGTCCGGATTCGTCGCCGTTGCCCCAAAATCATCTGGATCTCCGGTCTGGACATATCCTATCGGCAGTGTAGTGTCATCGACGACAATTTTGTAGGCCCCTGCCGGCAAGCCGGTGAATACATAATAGCCGGGCAACATCGGTAGTGGTAATACCCGTGCCCGTATCTCCATTCTTATCCACTGCTAACGTATATAATTCATCAATACCCGGCTCGACGACACCGTCTGCGTTCGAATCATAATAAATCTCAACATTTACGCCGCCAAAACCTGCTTCCCCTGCATCTTGCATGCCATCTCCATCCACATCAATCCACAGATAGTCACCAATCGCACCATCACCTGAATTGCTATCCGGATCACCGTATTCATAGCCAAAGTCAGCGGTTAAATTTGTCTCGCCCAATGATAATGTGATCGCATAAGGCTGGCTTTGGTTACCAAAATCCGCTCCACCGAGTACTGGATTTGTTGATTGGATTAATCCCACTGGCAATGTACTTTGATCCACACTGACTGTATAGTCATCGGGCAGCAACCCTGAAAAAATATAACCTCCGTTGCTGTCGGTCACTGTCGTAACTGTATTGCCCTCGGCGTCTGTCAATTGCACCGTTACATTTGGAATCCCCGGTTCACCTGCATCCTGATAACCATCACCATTTTCATCCACCCAGACATAGTTACCGATTGTCGACTGCGGTAATACGGCCGGCTCTAACTCAAATTGAGGATTGAAAAAAACATTATTACGCCCATCTACTCCTCTGACTACAAAAAAATACGTGCCCGGTTCAATAGAACTGAGTTCCAAATCAGCCGGTATATCATTTCGGTTCGCCGGCAGGTTGTTACCCACACAATAGGGGTCATTTGAAAGAATGCGGTACAATTCCCACTCACGGTCACCTGACACATCGCGATTTTCAACCTGCGTTCCGTCAGGCAGAAAAACCTCTATATATGCGGCTGGCGCAATGGTTAGGACATTGGCAGCAGAACCATCAGGTGGTGAACCTGGATTCGCTGCTTCAACCAAAGTTGCAGTCGAAACATCAAACGGCGGGTAATTATCAGAATTATCGGCGACAACGTCTATTGAATTGGCATCATCGGTATCAAAAGCAAAATCCAGGTCGCCATCATACAAGTCTAAATGACAAACAATATCTGCATTGGTGTCCGGCACAGGAATTATTGTCTTAAAAGTGTAAGTGCCATCATAACTGTTTCGTTCTGTACCGGAAAATTCCGTACCGAAATCAAACTCGGCAGCGTTATAGCTGATCAATCCCTGGGTTACACCAATCGGCAAAATAAGCCGGGCCGTGGCTCGAATCTTAAAGTTATTAATCTCATTAGTAATTACCGGGTTCACCCAGCGAGCAGTTACATGATAAAAATACGATAAACCATCAGATGACAACGCACGAGGATCATTCAACTGGTTTAACAAGATACCCCAGTCATTATCTGGCATCACCGTGCTACTAACGCTGGTGATAAGATTTGCAACATCTGTATTACCATTTTTATCCGGATCAGCAAAAACTTCAAAAATCACTTCATCCAGTGGACCGTTACCATTAATAGCATCCCATTTACCGCCGGCCGAACCGTCGCCGTCAAACAACTCGATAATGAGCGGATCGGTTGATAAAGCGTTGACCTCGACTAAAACCTTAAAGCTGACCTCCCCGTCAGGCACATTGCCTAATGTATCGGCACCGCGCGAGACGTTGACCATACGGCCCGAATTCGGATCGTTATCCGGATAGGCAACATATTGTTGCGCAGAAGCAAAACTTGAAAAAAGTAAAACTGATATAAGCGAAATAAATACGAACGAGCGTCCGATTACTGAAGATATAAACATCTTGTACTACCCCTTAAGTTTGTAGCTATTAATGCATGTTATTTAAATAAACGTTTAATTTACAAGACTAGGGGCAGAACCCAATTACCTGTTAGAACAACGGTAACTAACACTTGAAAGTTGGAAAATTTAGTACCTGTGAATGAAAACACCATGACTCGCGCTGCATTTATACAACGACAAATCTTCAACTCACACCAACTCAAGTGTCTTAATGAATAGACCCCTTAGTCTTTACATGCGCGAACTTTATATTTTTTTATTTCTACTGTCAACCGATGACAAAAAATTTAACTCGCTGTGCATTTAAATTTAAATCACAGCTGTCCCGCTAACTCCCTTTACCGTCATGCCGGACTTGATCCGGCATCCATGGGCGTTTCTAACTCATCCTCTTAACGGGACAGCCCTGAATTTAAATATCTATTAAACTGCACTTGAATTACTCCGTCATTGCGGACTTTGATCCGCAATCCAACGGGTCAAATTTAATTAACTATCTTCCATCACTGACATGTTTGATCGCACTGCATACAGCTTTTTTTCTTAACTGTTTACTACATACAAAGCTAGCCTAAAAATAGATTCCCCCGGGTAAACCCGGGGTGCTTATCGCAACAGCCCTTTGGGCTGATCCGATCAACATCGAACCTACACTAGCCTATGGTAGATTCGATGTTTAATCTATATACACTCATTCATCCACGGGCAAGCCCGTGGTATTCTGTCGCTTACGCGAACGATAATAAAAAGCTACCGTTCTGATGTTCTTAAGACACATACTCAAACAACAGTATGCTTGAAATTCAAGCTAAAAATAAGCTTGATGCATCACAAAAATAATCCTGTATAATCAAGTCATAGAGAAGAATTATTGAACATATTCGTGGGTTTATTTATATGAAAGACATGAAAACAGCAGATACACAGCAGAACGAGACATCAGCAGCGGAAGATAAGATGAAACCTTATCAAGCACCTGAACTGATTGAACACGGCGATGTTCAATCCATAATTCTAGGTGGTTTTTCAGGTAATCAAGATGGGGCAATAGGTGGCACTGAATCCGCATAACATAATAAAAATATGTCTAACCAGTATTGGGCTGGAATCAAACTCACTGCGGATACAGTTAATCACTACATAAACGAATTTGATATTGCTCCTGCTGGGGTTATAGATTGCTTACTTGCCAGCATCACTGCTAATCCATTCTGGAAAAAATCTCAGCAATCTGTCATTGTCGGACGCAAGCATGATCAGGGAGCTTTTATCGCTGTTTATGGCAACTGCGATATTGCACAGCTGAAGATGATCCAAAAACAGCTTAATTATCTCAATCGCTCGATCAGTGAGCTCAAATTCATTGGATTCAACCGATGCCTGGAATTAGCGCAATCACTGGCTGAGATTATTAAAGACACCGTTGCTGCTGATATTCTCAGCCAGGCCCAGGTTGTTGCCCTTCCCCGAGGCGGATTGTTTGTCACCGGTTTATTGTCCTATTTACTGCCACTCTCACATGATCAATTTCGACCCACAGATAACGGCGACTCTCCCATTTTGTTAATAGATGACTGTTCCGTCAGTGGATACAGGCTTGCCCAGTGGCTGAAGAAATTTCCTCAACGTGAGGTTTATTTTTTTACCTTGTTTTCTCCTCAACCCTTAAGACAGGCAGCGTTGAAACAAGAGCACAGATTAAAGGCATTTGAAAGTGCTGTCGACACACAGGTATACGACATTAAAACTGAGGTTAAATGCTCTTCGACAAAAAAACGTTACTGGCTGGGTCAGTGTGATGCATTATCTTTTCCCTGGGGCGAGACGCAACGTCTTATTTCCGCTGATGACGGTGCTGTTGAAAATAAAATGTTATGGTCAATCGCGCCGATTAAATCGAATTTTATCCTAGGTCAGAAGAAACCACTGATTCATACAGAAATTATTAATGAAGCTGACAATAATAGTGTCATCAAAACGGCTGAAAAGATTTTGTACTACACGCATAATGACAGGACTGAAATATTAAATATTGAAAATAGTCATAGCTATACCCTGAACGGCAGCGGCTCTGCAATCTGGAATGCTCTGCTGAATAGTTCTTGTATTACTGAGGCAATAAAGCAAGTGCAAACATTATACAATGTACCTACCGCTTTACTGAAAAAAGATATGCTTGAATTAATCAACCGTATGACTGCACTTGGTATTATTCAGCACACTTAACCTGGATATTTCATAAATCGGACTTGCACAATGAACATATAACCAATGAATCAAACAGATAGAAAATGTTTGCGATCTATTTTGTATAAACAGAATGTCCTGTTTGAGTTCAGGCCCAATCTGTCGTCACATTTCGAGCGATCCTTCCCGCACCCTATTCCAATAGGGCTGCACCAACGATCGCCCGAACTGTTTAGTCAGATTGACCCTGATTCTCAAAGATTCATGAAATATCCAGGTTAAGAATGCGAAGGATGGGTCCAGGCCATTGCTGCGGCAAACGCAGGAGGGATGCACGGGAAAAAACCCATTGAGATATAACGATGCCCGATTATTGTATATACGGCCTTGTTTTTACCAGTAAATTTGAGTTAAAGACCAAACTCTATCACCCGCTGAGCAAAACAGAGGTTAAAGATTTCATTTTTACATGTTCGAATTCACCACCTGATGGTATCAATCCTGCTGACAATAAACTCATTCACCAATCAAAGCTGGGGCATTTAAAAATACATGAGAACCATGGCTGGGAAGTCATTGAATACCCGGATAGGGATAATTATTATTTAAATGAAAAGCGCATACATTGCAGTCGACAAGGCAGGTTTTCAGCATTGCAGGAAATCCGTTTAATCGGGTTTGTGATCTCCTACTGGGCCGGACGCTACAAACATGACTTGATGATTCACGCCTCTACCGTAGGTCATGGCAACAAGGCGATCGTTTTCACGGCCGGCAATTCAGGGGGCAAAACTTCACTAGCAACTTCCATGATTCAAAATACAAATTATTCTTTTATGGCCGACGATATACTCAGAATGTCTTTAAAGGATGAACAACTTATTTGTTATCCAGCCTACCCACAAATCCGCCTGTGGCCGGATCAAATAAAAATATTGTTAAAAGACAGTTCAGAAAATCACGAAATAGTGCATCCCGATTATGAAAAACGTCGGATTAAACTACCTCACCCACAATTATCAACTCTATATGAACAAACCTGCAACAAGGCTATTATCTATCAGCCAAATAGAAGCAAATCTGTCACTAACATCACAATTAAGCCTCTATCTTCACAACAAACATTTTTGTTATTGAAAAGTAATTTATTTACCCGTGATTTGCTAGAAGTTAACAACAACTTGAAAGATTACTTTTTGAAAATTACCACCCTGATCAATAAGATTTCAGCATTTGAATTGATCTATCCCGACGGCTATAAACTATTACCATCAGTGTGTGAGCGAATCAGCAAGCACGCAGACGCCGTAAACTGAATTTCAATATTTTCGATTTTCATGATGCTTTAACTATAGGAACCTGCAGATTTGCTGATTTAAGGAAATATCAGTCCCGTTAACATTAGTACCGTCATACCGGCACTGAATCGAGTTCAGCATAAACTCCGGCCGGTATCCAGATAGTCCTTGAAAACACTGGATTGCGGCCTTCGCCACAATGACAAAATTACAATTTACCTGAGCATGTCTTTGAATCAACGAATCTGCGTTCTTCCCAGTTAATCGTGTTCATACTAGCCTGCACTACTGTACCCCTTGTCATTTCCAGTGGGGAGGATAAGTGGTGTTATTAAGAATTGTTCCGAGGAAGCCTTTCTGTTTCCGTGCATGTCTGATTAATCAGGAGAATAACTATATAAACAACACCGGTTTTTATTGCTCAACCCAGGCAATAAATTTGCCAACCGAAAGACCACGCGTCAGTATGTTAATTGAAAGTCTGTCATCTATTTTAGGTCGCCTGGATATTTCCTGCATCCGTTCAATATCAATATATTTTCTAACCGTATCATGCTTTAAAAGCTGTTCAATTTCTTGCCTTATTTGCGTCATTGAGTTACTTATCCTCAGTGACTGATCTGCCCCCTGCAATCCGGCTTGTTTTCTTGTCAGAATCTTGTCCGGCATAATGCCCTGCAAGCCATCCCGCACTAGCAAACGCCCCCGGCCCTTATCAAAATACATACTGGTCGGTAATGACAGGCAAAACTCAATAAGGCGCCTGTCGCGGGTCGGGTCAGACAACATGACACCATTATTAACAAACCATGCATTTTCCAACATCGTGACGTCCGCAGAAAATACATCCAGAATCGACTGACGGACTTGTTTCCTGTTATAAGATGTACGATAAAACGGATCCAAGTCTCTATGGCGCTTAAGTATCTGTTTGCCGGATAACAATGCCGGGTTTATTGCAATCTCACGAAAGTCTATTATTGACTGGCCCCTGTTTTTTTCCAGATACAACAACCACAGTGTACGTGGCAGCAACCCATACAAAACATGCTTTTTAAATAGTTGCTTGTAAGACAAGTGATAGACAGCCGCCAGCATTGATAGTTGTTTATGCATCTGTAGCCAGTTTCCTGCCAAAAACAACTCAAGAAACAGTTCAAAACCTGAATACGATAAAAAATAATTCCCTGTAAAACCAGTTAAAAGCCGGCTGATTCCATCTGCAGCGGCGCGCTCAACGATTGCCTGCATCCAGATTTGATTGATCACATTTCTCGGTGGCGCATACATAAACTGATAACTGGCATCAAGAATGGAGACTACATCGTACTCATTACCGGTGATAAATTGAGTGTGGATATTTGAATATTTCGCGCTGACTGCATCGACATAGATACTTTCATCATAGATTTCTCTGTCTGAGTCTGGCCTTTCGTTAAAGTCAGGATGTGGGACAGCAGTATACGTATTAATCGTTCTTGAATCTTTTGCCAAATATTTTGCTGCAACACATGCAACAGCAGAAGAATCAAGTCCGCCGCTAAGCATCAATCCGGGATGATTTACATTATTGATGCGATCGTGTACAGCACTTGAAAACACTTCAACAAACTGATCCAAAACCTCTTGTCTATCTTTAACTTGAATAGGTTTTGAAATATCCGGTTTCCAATACTGGTGCAACTGTGTTTTGCCTGACTCAACTACCATGACATGCCCGGCAGGCAAAATAAAAACATCTTCAAAAAATGTTTGGACTGCATCCTGCTGTTCCAGAATCAGAAAGTCGATTAATTTTTCTTGATTGAGTTTTTTATCGAGCAATCCTGATTCCATCAATGGTTTCATCGCACTGGCAAACAGCATTCGACCATTTTTATAAAAATACACCAGCAATTTAGCCCCGACCTGATCTCTGGCCATAAACAAACGTTTAGTTCTGTGATTCCAGACAACCACAATAAAATCACCTGTCAGATGATCAATCAGGCTTTCACCCCATTTCCGGTAAGCCAAATGGACGAGTTGATCATCGGTAACCCGCTCTGATTCTGCCATTGATAAGGCTAATTTATTTGTCAATGCCTTACGATCATCCAAACGCGCATCAGTAATAAAAAACTCATGGTCTTGACAAACAACACCTAACTGATTTTTACAATAAGATTTGCCCAGACAAAAACTATCAATGCATTTAATTTTAGATGTTGTTTTTTTGAACTGAAAAAAATGCTGGAGCATATTTTCAACTGTGTTTTTATCAACCGGCTGGTTATCAAACTGTATCCAACCTGCGAGCCCTGTCATGCTTTTATCTCTTTAAATTCTCTATTGGTTGAGGAAACTCTGCTTAAGGTCGTTACCTTGAAGGCGAAAATCTACAAGCTGTTAATTTCTCTGGACTTCCGCCTGCGCGGAAGTGACCAAAAAATGCTTGTTCAGAGGTTCCTTGATTATATCGTTTACATTAATAACTCAGCTATTGATTTAATTGCTAACATCTACCGGAGTTTAAATTATTACAATAACATTGCTGATTGTGTCGGGTTAAAATTTGAAAAACAGTGGATAACTGCCCTTAAACTCCAGATATTATCTCGATACGGCAACTGTTTTCTGCACTATACTTTAAATAAAGCTCACTATAATCCAAATTCATGGCAAATTTAGACCAAAATACTCTTTGAAATGCATGACCTATAACCTTTCAGCAAACTTAAGCCAGAAAAAATACTGAGGCATATTTGAATTTTTACGCAAAAATTTTAATTGTCCTTATCGGCATTTCGACCATCCTCAATGGAGCAAATTTCTGGCTCAAAAAATCGAGATACTTACACGTTGATATTCATCAAGATATATTTGAACAGAGAAAACTTTCCTGGGAGCAAGCCCTTGCTGAATACGAAAAATTAAATAAAACCGACCCTGCCCTTGCAGAAGAATTTCTAGATAAAAAAATTCTGGATATCAATGCAACATACAGTCCAAAAATTAGTAACTGGTATCGTTCATCTCCTGGTTTATTAATCATAAATAAAATATTAAAGTATTTTGTAGTTGCTGCGGTGATATTTTATTGCTTTTACTCGCTGAGAATTAACAGGAATGTAGTCAGCAATGATCATCTGTTGTATGTAAATATTGGTTATGCATTTTTGCTGTTAATTACAACTTTGTTTACATCTGGCGCATTGACAACTTTAGCCGGTTGCCTGACAATTTTGCCATTATTTATAGGGGCAACAGGATCAACATTACTCAGCGGAAACCATCGAGAGCTGTTAATTAAGGTCTTGATAGCGACATTAGTACTGTTTTGCCTGCTGGCACCAATCGAAATAATCAGGCGTGTGCAATATATCGGGGGAGATTGGAAACACCACCGTTTATCAGGTTTTATGAACATGCCGAATACGATGGGAGTTTACCTGGTTTGTGTATTCAGCCTGATTAAAGCGCATTACCTAAATCACAAACGGCCAGTCAGCCTGGACTTGTTGTTTTCGATTACGGTATTCATCTGTATTTTATCAACCGGAACATTTACTGCATTAATTGCATATGGTGTTTTTATGATGATTTTTTATCGCCGGTTTTTGTTCAAAAAAATGCGTTTTTTTCTAGCCTCCATATGCCTGGTATTTGCCGGTTTTGGTCTTATCATAAGTCAGTCCCGGCGTGATGCATGGAATTCACTGCTGGGCAGGCTTGAAAAATATCAATATTATTTCTCGGCAGATTTTTCTGTTTTTGATTATTTATTTGGTCAGGGCTTGGGAACGGGTTCAAATCTATTATTTCAACTACGGGATTTTTTCGCATCATCAATGCCAGTTAATCAGTCGATAGACTTTAGCACCGACTCAACACCGCTGCTGTTGATTATTCAGATTGGCCTTATCGGCTGCGCGCTATTTTATTCTCTTTTGTTAAAGGCAATGATGGTCGATAAGCAGTTAAAAGCGGTATATGTTGTCTTTATTCTCTGCAGCCTGACGATCAATATTATTGAAGTATTTCCGTTGAATATAATTTTAGGGTTGATGCTAGCAAAAAGCTTTCATGAAAACAGTCGCGGACATCCCAAAAAAGCAAGTCTAGACCGCTCAGGCCTTGTTTAAATCAGGATTATTTAGTTAATATATGGCAATGAACAATTTTAACGGTTTGTGTAACCAATTCCTGCTGGCCATGCCTTCTCTGGACGACAGTAATTTTTCTCGAAGTGTGACTTTGATCTGCGAACATAACGAGGATGGCGCACTAGGAATTGTTGTTAACCGACCGACTAATCTATCAGTTGCAGAAATTTTCAAGCAGCTTGATTTAAAGGGTAAAAGTATTGATTGTTCTGATGTCGTTCACTTTGGCGGCCCCGTACAATCTGAACGGGGCCTGGTCTTGCATGAAAATTTAGGTCGCTGGGAATATACGCTGCCTATTACAGATACATTGGGATTAACTACATCTAAAGATATTCTTGATGCCCTGGCAAAGGGTGACGGCCCCGACTCTTATTTATTTGCTCTAGGCTATGCAGGCTGGACAGGTGGACAACTTGAAGCTGAAATTCATCAGAATTCATGGTTAATTGTTCCTGCGAATCGGG
Organism: Arenicellales bacterium; assembly: GCA_965215945.1. Taxonomy (GTDB): domain Bacteria; phylum Pseudomonadota; class Gammaproteobacteria; order Arenicellales; family JAHEKD01; genus JAHEKD01. Next base: position 15,802 of record CBDCFC010000024.1, read on the forward strand.
AGATTCTTTTCGACACACCGGTTGAAGAACGCTGGGCTAAGGCTGCGGCCATGGCAGGCATAGATATCTCCAAAATTTCTTCTGAAGTTGGGCACGCCTGATTGCGCATAATTTTAAGTTTCGACTATGGCCATAAAAAAATAGGTCTGGCAATCGGTAATGACGCTGTCAAGACAGCTAACGTTTTAACAACGCTTTTCTGCAAAGCTGGTTCGCCTGACTGGGCAAGGTTAGATAACATCATTAACGAGTGGCAACCTGATCTGTTACTTTTGGGGTTACCGTTAAATATGGATGGCACTGAAAGTGAGTTTTGTAAACAGGTCAGAAAATTTGGTAATCAACTTAACAATCGGTACAATCTGCAAATTGAATATGAAGATGAGCGCTTGAGCTCAAGCCAAGCAGATAACTTGATCCGTGAATCTCTCGATCATAAACAAGGGGCAAGTAAAAAACTCCAATCGAAACGTGATCAAATTGCTGCTAGATTGATTCTTGAAAGTTATTTCAGTCGTTATTAAAGATAACCCCACCTAGCCTCCCTTGATAAGGGATCGGCAATGACTTAGAACAAAACTCTTCGGACTAGCATCGTAATATAGTAATTCATATAAATAATCGTACCTAAACCTGTAAGTTTGCGGATTTAAGGAAATACGTAGCCTGTATTTATAATCCGTCATTGATAAAGATTGTCTGGATACCGACCGGAGTTTATGCTGAACTCGATTCAGTGCCGGTATGACGATGTAGATGTCTCAAAATTAGGGGAATAACTATAATTCACCGGGAAATGGAACATGCTGTGAAAGAACATTTGTATTACCTATCCTGTTCCCCCTAAAAGGGTAGGAAGACTTCAACTAAACATTCTTCTTATTTTTGGGATAGCTAAAGGGATTCATTACTTTTTACTTCTTTTTGATTACAATGTCGGCATGGATGAAATTGACGTTTATGAATTACTGGACAACATTGCGGACGAAATAAAGTCCAGGAATTTGCACAAGCCGTTGTTGATCGGTATTCATACCGGCGGAGTGTGGTTGGCTAATGAACTTTATCAGCGTGTTGACTTCGACGAACCAATAAATACTATCGACATCACTTTTTATCGTGATGATTACCAAAAAGTTGGTTTACAGCCCAATGTTAAAGGTTCTCATTTACCTTCAGACATGCACAACCGCGATGTCATCCTGGTAGATGATGTTTTATTTACGGGTAGGACAATTCGTGCCGCCATGAATGAAATTTTCGACTATGCCAGACCCGATTCAATCACGCTAG
>CBDCFC010000025.1:0-297841 GCA_965215945.1 Arenicellales bacterium
TAACGGCATATCAATTGATGGTGAAGTCGAAGGTTGGTTTACAGATGACACCCCCAAACGTTTTGAGTCATACAACTGGCAAGTGATCGCTGATGTGAATGGTCATGATCCGGTATTTGTCAAACAGGCCATAGATCAGGCCAGGGCCAATTCCGATCAGCCAACGCTTATTTGCTGCAAAACAGTTATAGGTTTTGGCTCACCGAATAAAGCTGGTAAAGAATCATCACATGGAGCACCATTAGGTGAAGATGAAATTGTATTGATGCGTGATCAGTTGGATTGGCAACATGACCCTTTTGATGTTCCTGAATCAATATATGACGGCTGGTCTGCAGTAGAGTCCGGTCAACAGGCTCAACAAGCCTGGCAAACAGCATTTGATGCTTACAAAACAGAGCATCCAGAGTTAGCGACAGAATTCGAGCGTCGGACCACAGGGCAATTACCGCAAGACTGGAGCAGCAAAGCTGACGGGGTGCTCAATGAAACCAATAACAAAGCTGAAACAGTTGCAACACGTAAAGCCTCGCAGTTCGCTCTGAATGGTTTTGGTCCATATTTACCCGAATATATCGGCGGTTCAGCCGATTTGACCGGATCCAATTACACCAACTGGACAGTTTGTAATCCCATCAGTAAAGCTGATGCCAGCGGTAATTATATTTATTACGGTGTACGGGAATTTGGCATGGTGGCGATTAACAACGGCATTGCCCTGCATGGTGGCTTTATCCCTTATGGCGGTACATTTTTGATGTTTTCAGAGTATGCACGTAATGCACTGCGAATGGCCGCGTTAATGGGAATCCAAAACATCTGTGTTTTCACCCACGATTCTATTGGGCTCGGCGAAGATGGGCCGACCCATCAAGCTGTGGAACAGGCCGCAACACTACGCTTAATGCCCAATATGTCGGTCTGGCGACCGAGTGATACCTTGGAATCAGCAGCGGCCTGGCGTTATGCAATAGAACGTAAGAATGGGCCGACCTGCCTTTTATTTTCAAGGCAAAATGCTCAGTTTGTGGAACGAACGGAGCAGCAGATTGCCGATATACCAAAAGGGGCTTACACATTGAGCCCCGCCGATAATCCGCAGGCTATTATTATTGGCACCGGTACAGAAGTTGGTTTGGCAATGCAGGCTCAACAGCAACTTGCCGATGAAGGCATTGCTGTATCAGTTGTATCAATGCCATCAACCGATGTCTTTGATGCACAGGATGCGGCCTATAAAGCATCAGTTTTAACAGAAGGAGTACCTGTTATTGCAGTCGAAGCAGGCATTGCTGATTACTGGATAAAATACACCAAGGACAAAGCCAATGTTGTTGGAATTGATAGTTTTGGTGAATCTGCACCAGGCGATGCCGTTTATGAATATCTGGGTATAACCACTGCAAATGTTGTAAAAACGGTGAAGCAGGCAATTGCTTAACTCGCTATAATATGCGCCCATTCGGACGTGTATATTTTTAACTTGAAATCTGTGGAGAAACAGTAATGGCAATTAAAGTTGCAATTAATGGCTTCGGACGCATCGGACGTAATGTTTGTCGAGCCTTGTTTGAATCTGGTCGCGGTGATGAATTTGATTTGGTTGCGATCAACGATCTGGGTGACGCCCAAACCAATGCACATTTGCTGCAGTATGATACCGCACATGGAAAATTTGGCGGTGAAGTCAGCGTAGATGGTGATTATCTTACGGTTAACGGCGACAAAATGCGTGTTCTAGCTGAACGTGACCCAGCCAAATTGCCCTGGGATGAATTGGGTGTTGATGTAGTATTGGAATCGACGGGTTTTTTCGCTAACAAAGAAAAAGCCAGCGCCCATATCCAAGGCGGGGCAAAAAAAGTTGTGATTTCGGCGCCCGGTGGTAGCGATGTTGATGCGACAATTGTATATGGCGTTAATCATGATGTACTCAAAGCATCGGATACCGTGATTTCAAATGCATCTTGCACCACAAACTGTTTGGCGCCACTCGTTAAACCACTGCATGAAAAAATCGGCGTGGTCAGCGGCTTAATGAATACGATTCATTCTTATACAAACGATCAGGTTTTAACCGATGTATATCACTCTGATTTGCGCAGAGCTCGTTCGGCCAGTCAGAATATGATCCCGACCAAGACCGGAGCTGCTGCTGCGGTGGGTTTAGTATTGCCTGATCTAAACGGCAAACTTGATGGCTTTTCAATTCGAGTGCCAACCATCAATGTTTCATTGGTTGATTTAACCTTTCAGGCTGCACGTGAAACCAGCGTTGAAGAAATTCATGCGATTATGAAAGAAGCCGCAAACGGCGATCTGAAAGGTATCCTAGCCTACAATGAAGCACCGTTGGTATCCAGTGACTTTAATCATGATCCACATTCTTCATCTTATGATGCCGGAATGACACGGGTCACTGAAGGCACTTTAGTCAAAGTCTGCTCCTGGTATGACAATGAGTGGGGTTTTTCTAATAGGATGCTAGATACCACTAAAGCCTTGATGAATGCAGCCTAATCTAATGGGGTTAGAGTCATTTTTTCGACTCCATTTATTACTCAGGGTCATTGCGAGTACCCGCTCGGGCATAAACTCCGCGAAGCAATCCATATTTTGTGGATTGCCACAGTCGCTCACTGTGTTCGCTCCTTCGCAATGACATTTGCGGCTTAATACAAAGGCTGCACAAGTTTTATCTATGGACAACATAGTTTCAATGAATTCTATAGATCTGGCGAATAAGCGTGTGCTGGTTCGTCAGGACTTGAACGTGCCCGTGGCTGACGGCAAAGTCACCAGTGATAAACGAATCGTTGCTTCGCTACCAACAATTAGAGCAGTCCTGGAGCGAAACGCAGCAGTAATGTTGATGTCACACCTTGGGCGGCCAACGGAAGGGCAGTACAGTGAAGAGTTTTCATTAAAGCCTGTGGCAGATTGCTTATCAGAGCATCTTAGCCAGCCAGTTAAACTGATTAAAGACTGGTTAGATGGTGTTGAGGTTCAACCGGGTGAAGTCGCATTACTGGAAAACGTCCGTTTTAATATGGGCGAAAAATCTAACGACGACGAGCTGGCTAAAAAAATGGCTGCTCTATGTGATATTTTCGTTATGGATGCATTTGGCACTGCTCATCGTGCTCAGGCGTCAACGCATGGTGTGGCCAAATTCGCTAATGAAGTTTGTGCAGGGCCCTTACTTAGTGCTGAACTCGAGGCGCTGGAAAAAGCCTTAGAAAGCCCACAGTCTCCGGTAGTGGCGATAGTCGGCGGTTCCAAAGTATCAACCAAGTTGACGGTTTTGGAAACTCTGGGTAGCAAGGTTGATCAACTGGTGGTTGGTGGTGGTATTGCCAATACATTTATTGCTGCGGCCGGTTATTCAGTAGGTACATCACTTTATGAACCTGATTTAATTCCTCATGCCCAAGATTTAATTGAAAAAGCAAGAGCAAGTGGGTCAGACATTCCAGTACCAACCGATGTAATAGTAGCGACTGAGTTTTCTGCGCAGGCTCAAGCAATAACCAAATCAGTTGATCAGGTTGACGATGATGAATTAATTTTAGATGTTGGCCCGCAAACAGCGCAGCAATATGCAGCTATGATGAAAAATGCAGGTACGATTGTTTGGAACGGTCCGGTTGGTGTGTTTGAGATGCCGCAATTTGCTCAGGGCACCAAAGTGATGGCACAGGCTATTGCTGACAGCGATGCATTTTCAATTGCCGGTGGCGGTGATACATTAGCAGCGATTGATCAATTTAATCTAACTGATAAAATTTCATATATCTCAACTGGAGGGGGTGCGTTTCTAGAGTTTTTAGAAGGTAAAATACTTCCAGCTGTAGAGATATTAGAACAACGGTCAACTACCGCCTGAGGAGGCTTAAAAAGTATGCTTACCCAGCAACACACTGAATTCAGGCGCACAAAAATCATCGCAACGCTTGGTCCGGCTACTGACAACGAGGAAATGATTTGTACCATGATTGAGCAAGGTATGAATGTGGCTCGAATTAATTTTTCTCACGGTAAACCAGAAGAACAGATTGCCCGAGCTGAAATGGTGCGCAATTGTGCAATAAAACAAAAAAAATATGTTGGCATTCTAGCTGATTTACAAGGGCCAAAAATCCGCATCGGCCGTTTTGAAAATAATGAAATTGTTTTAAATCAAGGTGATGAATTTATCCTTGATGCAGGTTTAGATGGCCAAGCGGGTGATCAGAATCAAGTGGGCATTTCGTACAAAGAGCTTCCAAGAGATGTTAAAGCGGGCAATCTCTTGTTTTTGGGAGACGGCGACATTTCTCTGCGTGTCGTGAAAGTACAGGGTTCAAAAATTTATACCACGGTAGAAATGGCCGGGTCGCTGTCGAATAACAAAGGTATAAATTTGCAGGGTGGCGGCCTATCGGCACCAGCCTTAACTGATAAAGATCACCGTGATATTAAAACGGCTGGTGAAATGAAGGCTGATTTTCTAGCCTTATCTTTTGTCAGGACTGGCGTTGACATTCAGGTGGGGCGGGAATTATTCAAAGCCGCTGGCGGCAGCGGTAAGATGATAGCTAAAATTGAACGCACGGAAGCAATCGAAAATATTGATGAAATTATTAAAGCAACCGATGCAGTGATGCTTGCCCGAGGGGATTTGGGCATAGAAATTGGTGATCATGAGTTACCGGGTGTTCAAAAACGCATTATTAAACAAGCTCGGACAAACAACAGAGTTGCGATTGTGGCAACTCAGATGATGCAGTCAATGGTTGACAGTCCTATTCCAACACGAGCGGAAGTTCTGGATGTGGCTAATGCGGTGATTGACGGTACTGATGCCGTGATGCTTTCGGCTGAAACCGCGATAGGTAAGCATCCGGATAAAGTAATCAGTGCCATGAAACGTATTTGCCGAGGTGCAGAACGACATCGATTAAGTGAGAAAACTTCTCAACACTTTGGCGTTGAAGGCACATTCGAGCGGGTCGATGAAGCCATCGCCATGGCCAGTATGTTTGTGGCTAATCGATTTAATATTGTGGCAATTATTGCTTTAACCGAATCCGGAGATACAGCAAAATGGTTGTCCAGAGTTTTAGGCGATATACCGATTTATGCGGTATCCCGCCATATTTCAACCCATCGAAGAGTGACTCTTTTTGGTGGTGTTTTTCCAGTAAATCTTGATATTGGTACCTTTGAAGAAAGGCAAGCTGATCAAGAAGTGGTGGATGAGTTAGTGCGTCGTGAAATTATCCATAATGGTGAACGAATCATTATTACTAAAGGCGATAAAGTTGGTGTTTCCGGCAGTACAAATGTAATGAAAGTGATACAAGTTTAATTTTTACGGAGATAAGAATCTATGGATATAGAAGCTTTAAAACAAACCGCGCAAGCGATGGTTGCACTCGGCAAAGGTGTTTTAGCAATGGACGAAAGTCATCCAACCTGCGCAAAGCGCTTTGAAAAACTGGGTGTTCCGACAACTGAAGAAAAGCGTCGGGAATATCGTGATATGTTATTAACTGCGCAAGGTATTGAGAATTATGTCGCGGCAGCAATTTTGTTTGATGAGACGCTTCGCGACAATATGCTTAGTGGTGTTCCCTTCCCCGAGCATTTGAAAAATTTAGGGATTGTACCCGGCATTAAAGTTGATGCGGGCGCAAAGCCGCTGGCCGGACACCCTGGAGAAACTGTGACCGAAGGTTTAGACGGCCTGCGTGATCGATTAAAAGAGTACTATGATCTTGGTGCCCGTTTTGCCAAATGGCGTGCGGTTTATAATATTTCAGACGCTACTCCAACCCAAGCGGCCAGTATGGCTAATGCACATGGTTTAGCCCGTTATGCTGCACTTTGCCAGGAGGCCAATATTGTTCCGATTGTTGAGCCTGAAGTGTTAATCAACGGCGATCATACGATTGAGCGATCTTTTGAAGCCACTCAATCAGCACAACAATTAGTGTTTGATCAATTGCGTGAGCAAGGAGTCATGATGGAGGGCATTGTCTTGAAACCTTCAATGGTAACCTCTGGTCTTGACGCCACGAATAAGGCGGGGTGTGCAGGAAGTGGCAGAAAAAACTGTTGAATGCCTGTTAAGTACTGTTCCTGCCGAAGTGCCGGGTATTGCCTTTTTGTCGGGTGGTCAAACCGACGAAGAAGCGGCTGCACACTTGAGCGCAATGAATGCGTTAGCTGTAGATGTGCCATGGCGATTAACGTTTTCTTATGGTCGGGCACTGCAACAGGCGGCAATGACGGCTTGGGGTGGCGATAGCAATAATATTGAAGTAGGGCGTAAAGTTGCATTACATCGTGCACGTATGAATGGATTAGCTTCCATGGGTCAATACAGTGAGGAGCTCGAGAAAGAAGCGGCTTGAGCCTCGCATCGGGGGTCAGAGTCGTTTTTCCTCAGTTTTTAGTTTGATAGAAACAAGCAAATGAAAAACGACTCTGACCCCATACAACACCTATTAATCGTTTCAAACACACCATCGCCAAACACAAAAAAACTGGCGGATGCTATTGTAGAAGGAGCTAAAAACAAAGATATTGATGATGTGGAAGTCGAGTTTTTGGAACCGCTTAATGCTTCAGCAGATGATGTCTTATCGGCTGATGGCATCATTATCGGTACGACAGAAAATTTTGGCTACATGAGTGGGCAAATTAAAGATTTTTTCGAGCGTATTTATTATCCCTGCTTAGAGCAAACCCAAGGCCTTCCTTATGCTTTGTTTGTAAAAGGCGGGCTAGATGGAACAGGAGCAAAATTATCTGTTGAAAAAATCATTACGGGTCTGCGCTGGAAAGAAGTTCAACAGCCATTAATCATGAAAGGTGAGTTTCAATCAAAATGGTTAGCTGATTGTGAAGAGCTGGGTATGTATGTAGCAGCAGGTTTGGAAGCTAAAATTTTCTGATAGTGTGTCCCGTGCTTGCCATGGGATCTCCCTGGGTTGACTCCTTTATGTCTCACGGGGACCCCGGAATAAAGCCAGGGAACAGACTTTTTACCGCTCTTGTTGCGGGATCTTCTTGAATTAACTCCGCCATATCTAATGGAGATCCCGGATCGGGTCCGGGACAAGCCTTAATCAAAATAAACGTAGAAACGGCCACCATTATGATATCCACTTCGGTATCGGTAGTCAGAATGCCGTTTAAATCGGTATCGATCACGGTATGTACGTTTGTAACCATAATGGTGAGGTTTATGGTAATAATGCCCATTATGGTAATAATTATTTCGGTAGTGATGCCGCCTATGTTTTAAGCGATGCTTATAACCATATCCATGGCCGCAATAGGCATTATGTTTATGGTGATAGCCGCCGGAATAATAATGATGTTTTTTCTTATAATATCTATGGTCAGCGCTGGCCGGTTGAAATGCAAAGCCAATGAGTAACGCTGTTGGAACAATCCACTTAAAAGCTGCTTTAATTTTGGAGTTCATAAGAAATCCTCGCAGTCTAGAATAAATTCATAGCTTAGTACGGCAAGCATGAAAGAAGCATGAATTATTTATGAATGGAAAACGTCATTCCGGAAATGCCGAAGGCATTATCCGGAACCTCCACAAGCTGACGTGTGGTTAAATGACAGAATCAGTTTATTATTTACTGAAATAAGTCGGCGGCTAATTTCTTACCATCACTTTCGGACATAGATAATAATGGGGGGCGAACGTTGATCCAGCGTGAATCGCCAGATTTCATGGCCAATAGGCATTTTTGGGATGCGATTACATCAAAATCCTGTACTGTTTGCCGAAAAGTTTTGACTTTTTCATGTAAAGCTTTAGCTTTATCAATTTCGTTATCGACGTAGTGATTTATTGTCTTTGCGATCATGGTGGAATTTAAGTTGGCTGTTGCCGAAATGCAGCCGTTTGCACCAAGATCGAGTGCGTCGATCAACGGTAGTTCAGAGCCCGGATAAATGATTAAAGAGTCTATTGCTAATAGTGCTTTAGTATTTTCCCAGTCGCCAGAGCTGTCCTTGATACCAATAACGATGTCTGGGAATTGTTGATGCAGTTCCTTAACAACATTAACAGGAATACCTACACCAGCGACTTGGGGAATATGGTAAAGATAAATCCTAAGATCTGGATGATTAACAGCTTCAATTAAGCGTACAAAATAATTGACCAGACCTTGATCCGGGACGGATTTAATGTAAAACGGTGGTAAAGTCATGACAGCTAGGCAGCCTAATTCAATGCAGGCAAGTGACAGGCGTGCTGTGTCGGCAATGTTTGTCAAGCCTGTTCCTGGTATCAGCCTTTTAGGGTCAACACCAGCATCCACCATTTTCCTTATGATGGTGATACGTTCATCAATGCCAACTGAGAGCGCTTCACCGGTAGTGCCAAACGGTGCCAAACCGACACAACCATTGTTCAAAAGATGCTGGGCATGAGAGACGTATGAATCCTCAGCGATCGACAGATCATCATTAAAAGGAGTCAGGTTGGGAGCGATAACACCTTTTGGTAACACGCCTGATGTTTGCATCATCTACTTTTCCTCTTTGGTGCAGCTATAGTTTATCTAACTGCTAGTTTGGTTGATATTAAAAAATCGAAAGAACTCGATTAATTCTTCCGTAGCTGCAGCTGGTTCTATAGCTTTGAAGTTAATTTTATCGCTGGGGCGAGACTGGGCTAATTGGTTTAAATCACATCGAACCACGCAGCCAAGTTTAGGATAGCCGCCGATCGAGCCGGCGTCTTTGAGTAATATGATAGGCTGGCCATCAGGCGGAATTTGGATGCTGCCTAGTGCTATGCCCTCGGAGATAATCCCTGTTCCTTCATAGGTTATTTTTTCACCTTCAAGCCGGCATCCCATGCGGTCCATACGTTGACTCACCGTAAAACTATTGCTAGTAAATGCAGTTTGTTGCGATCGGTCAAATCGGTCATATTGATAACTGGGAATAAATCTTAGCGTAATGGTGTTTGGATATTCAGGAATAAAATATGAAGGTACGGCTCGCCGGAAAGCTAAACCGTTCCCAGTCTCTGCAGATAATAAATCGTTCGCTGCTAGCGGCTGGCCGCATAAACCACCTAATTTTTCTCTGACGACAGTCGCGCTACTGCCGAAAACAGGTTTAACAGCAAATCCATTTTGGATCGCCAGGTAAGCACGTAAACCTTTTTTTGCCGTGTTAAACTTTAATTTATCACCCACTTGAATACGATGAGTTGACCAGTTTGCAGCGGGTTTGTTGTTAATGGTGAGATTCATGTCAGCGCCGCAAGTTGCAACAGTTGAATTAATCGTGGATTCGAACTGCGATAGGCCAATAGTCATTTCAATTGTCGCTGAATTAGGCGGGTTATCCAGCAATCGATTCGCCCATAAAAAAGCATGTTCATCCATGGGGCCGCCTGATGACAGTCCATTCTCGCGATGGCCATAACGTCCCCAGTCCTGAATCGTGCTGAGCACACCTGGCTTTATTACTTTCAGGCCAATCAAAGCTCACCGCCTAATGCTAAATAACTTTCTTTATCGATTGGTTTGAATTTAACCCTGTCACCGATTTGATAAGGTTGTGGAGGCTTTAATTCAGGATCAAACAATTTCATTGGTGAGCGACCTAAAAGCCGCCAGCCGCCAGGCGTGCTCTCGGGATAAACAGCGGTTTGCTTTTCGGCGATGGCGACTGAACCGGGCGGCACTTGAGTTCTGGGTGTCGAGAGCCGAGGTAATACCAGGGGAGGCTCAATTATGCCCATAAATGCGAAGCCGGGCATGAATCCAAGTGCGAAAACCGTGTATTCGGGCTTTTGATGCAACTCGATTAACTTATCGATAGAGATTCCTATTAATGCTGCAGTATCTTCAAGGTCGAGCCCGCTTTCTGGGGAATAATAAACAGGAATTTCGACTAATTTGCTTGAACTAGTTATTTTTTCATTTTGACAATCATTAATTGATTGCAGGAGTTTTGCTTTGATTTCGTTGTAATCAAGAGATAAGGGGCTAAAACTGATTAGCAAACTGGTATAGGACGGCGTTACATCGATAATTTGATCATCAGGCCATTGTTTGATTTGTCTGATTAAAGCAGCAATTTGTGCTGGAAGATCGGTATCAATGCCGTCACCAAAATAGATAATCAGTGTGTTTTCATTGACCTGATTGATCTTAGGCATTAATTAAAACGGGGCAATACTATGATTGTTTCAAAATTTGCTGGATTTTTGGTGCCGCTTCAATTGAGGTCGGATTATCACCATGTATGCACAAACTATTAGCTTTGATTTCAAGTTTTGCCCCTGATTGGGTAATCACAAAACCGTCTGTCATGTTGCGAACCTGTTCAGAGATTATCTGCGGGTCGCTATGAACTGCATTTTCAAGGGTCCGTGAAGCCAGCTGACCCTGATCATCGTAAAGCCGGTCGGCAAAAGCTTCATAAAGTAGCTCGATGCCTTTTGCTTTGGCCATTTCTGCATAATCTTTCCATCTGGGTGTGGCGACAATCATGAATTTCAATTTTGGATTGTAGTCAGCAACAGCCTGCATGATGGTTTCAATCAACTCATCATTGCGCATCATGTCATTGTTTAATGCACCATGAGGTTTGATATAAGTAATGTGTGTGTTATTGGCTTGGCAAATTGCTTCTAAAGCGCCGGATTGATAGATCACCATTTCTTTTATTTCATCCAGCTTGCATTGCATCGATCGGCGGCCGAAACCAACTAAATCAGGGTAGCCTGGGTGAGCCCCGATTTCGACATTATGCTTAAGTGCGAGCTGGACAGTTTTATTCATGCTAACTGGATCAGAAGCATGGAAACCGCAAGCAATATTTGCCATATCGAGATAGGGCATGACTTTTTCATCATTACCCATCGGCCAGGGGCCGAAGCTTTCACCCATATCACAGTTGAGTTTCATGTCCACCTCGTTTTAATGTTTTCTTTGATAACTATAACGCAGATCGGAATCGGCTCACAATGCTTATTGTATGATTCGCCACTCACTTATATCATGGCAACTTTACAAAAGAGGATTAATCATGGATTTAGGAATTCAGGGAAAAACCGCCATTGTCTGTGCATCGAGCAAAGGCTTGGGCAAGGCCTGTGCCATCTCGCTGGCGCAGGAAGGTGTCAATGTTGTTTTAAATGGCCGCACAGAATCGACATTGTCCGAAGCTGCCGATGAAGTCCGGGATAAAGCAGCAGAAGGTGTGATTGTAACGCCTGTTGCGGCTGATGTGACCAGCGAAACTGGTCGGCAGGAATTACTCTCAGCCTGTCCAGACCCTGATATTCTGGTGAACAATGCAGGCGGTCCACCACCTGGAAACTTTCGTGATTGGGGTGAAGAGGAGTGGTTGAGTGCCTTGAATGCGAACATGTTGACTCCCATCAGTTTAATCAAGGCTACAGTCGACAGTATGTGTGAAAAGGGTTTTGGTCGCATTGTTAACATTACTTCAGCGGCGGTTAAAGCACCGATCCCGGTATTGGGGCTGTCTAACGGTGCGCGCACTGGTTTAACAGGTTTTGTTTCAGGTTTGGCCCGAGAAGTTGCTGATAAAGGCGTCACCGTTAACAACATGCTACCAGGAATTTTCGCCACTGACCGTCTGCCCGGTTTGATGGGTTATATTGCCGAGTCAACTGGAAAGACAGTCGAAGAGGCGACACAAATACGCCGTGGCATGATTCCGGTAAAACGTTTTGGTGAGCCGATGGAGTTCGGTCAATATTGTGCTTTTTTGTGTAGTGTTCAGGCCGGTTATGTGACGGCACAGAATGTTGTGCTGGATGGTGGCACTTTCCCGGGAACATTATAGCAAGTTTCGGATTGAAGGCATTGGGCTATGGCGGTTAAATAAGATAAACAAATCTAAGGATAGACATGTCTGCCAAGCTTTGGGCTTTGTTGGTGATACTCTCTGTGCTCTGGGGCGGGTCCTTTTTTCTTGCTGAAATCGCTTTAAATGATGTCTCGCCTTATATGCTGGTTACATTGCGTGTGGGTATAGCCGCATTAGTGTTACTGATTTATTTGCTGATCATGCGTCAATGGCAATCGATCAGCCTAAAAATTTGCCTTACGCTGTTGGTAATGGGTGCGTTAAACAATGTCATTCCTTTTACGCTGATTTTTTGGGGTCAGGTTTATATCGAAAGCGGGCTGGCCGCGATTCTCAATGCTACCACGCCGTTATTCACTGTCTTACTGGCTCATTTGATGACCCAGGACGAAAAAATGTCGGTCAATAAAATAATCGGGGTCATAATTGGATTTATTGGCGTGGTTTTTTTGATTGGCCCGGTTGCATTGAGTGGGCAAAAGAATCAGGCTTTAGGTCAAATTGCGGTGCTAGGTGCAGCAATTTCCTATGCGCTTGCCGGAATATGGGGCAAACGTTTGCGTAGTGTTTCAGCGGCTGTGTCGAGTACCGGTATGTTATTAGGCTCGACGATTATCATGATTATTTTTTGTTTACTTAAGGGCGAATCATTTGCACTGAATTTTAGTTCGTCAAGTTGGGCTGCTATCATCGGGCTTGCCGTTTTGAGCACCGCGCTGGCTTATATAATCTATTTTTATATTCTGGCAGAAGCAGGCGCAACCAACCTTTTGTTAGTAACATTTTTAATTCCCTTGAGTGCACTGATTTTAGGCGTGGTATTCCTCAATGAATTCTTTTAAGACCAACGCGATTATAGGCATGGTACTAATTATTTTTAGTTTGGTTTGTATTGATGGGCGTTTATTTCAATTAAAAAAATCTAATTAGTATGTCCAGACACCTAAAATCACGTTATGCACCCAGCCCGACAGGGCCGCTTCATCTTGGAAATTTAAGAACAGCGTTATTAGCCTGGTTACAAGCCAGGTTGTCAAACGCAAAATTCATATTGCGAATGGAGGATTTAGATCTTCCCCGAGTCAAATCGGGTTCGGCGCAACAGATTATTGATGACTTGTTCTGGTTAGGGTTGGACTGGGATAATGAATTAACCGCTTCGGGTCAAATAGACTATTATTTTCAATCGCAGCGGACGCAGCGTTATCAACAAGCCTTACTTAATCTTTATAAAAAAGGTCTAGTTTATCCTTGTTATTGTTCGCGTAGGGATATTCGTGAAGCGGCCAGTGCACCACATGGGCCGCTGCCTGTTTATCCAGGGACTTGTCGTGGTAAATATGCTGGTATTTCACCTTTAAAGGAAAAACAAATCGAAGGACGGCTGCCGGCATGGCGTTTCAAGGTGGATGACAGAGTTATTGAATTTGAGGATAAATTGATGGGATCTTTCAAGCAAAATTTGAAAGATGAGGTTGGTGATTTTGTCGTTCGCCGAAGCGATGGCTTATTTGCGTATCAACTCGCAGTAGTAGTTGATGACCTTGATATGGGTATTACGGATGTTTTGCGTGGTGAAGATTTGCTCGATTCAACGTGTCGCCAAATAGTCTTGTTCCAGTCGATGAGTGCGTCGGCTCCCGATTATTGGCACGTAAAACTCATGTGTGATAAAAATGGTCAACGTTTAGCTAAACGTGATGGCCCAGCTTCGCTAGCTGAATTACGCAAACAAGACGTAACACCAGAATCAGTCATTGGCGATTTAGCCTACAGTTGTGACTTGGTTGATGAAAATCAGCCGATTTCCAGCTACGAGTTATTATCAGAGTTGAGCTTGGCAGATTTTGTTTTCCGCTTAAAACAATAATGTCTAATTTACGCCTTTTTATCTTGACCGTATTGGCAATGATTGCGTTTGCAGGAAACTCGCTGTTGTGTCGATTAGTTTTAGCGGAAACAGATATTGATGCCGCTAGTTTCACAACTATTCGGTTAGTTTCAGGCGCTGTTATCTTGTGGCTATTAGTAGGTCTAAATAAATCTATTAACGAAGAAGCAGGAAATTGGTCGTCAGCTGTTGCTTTGTTTGCATACGCGGCTGGATTTTCATTTGCATATATACACCTTTCTGCCGCAACGGGCGCTCTGTTATTGTTCGGTGCGGTACAAGTCACAATGATCAGTTTTGGTCTGCTCAAAGGTGAACGTTTTGCTTTTTTACAACTGATTGGTTTTGTTGTTGCAATTGCAGGGTTAATTATTTTATTTCTTCCGGGTGTGACAAAGCCGCCGTTATATTCTTTGCTATTGATGCTAGTAGCCGGAATTGCATGGGGAGTTTATTCTATAAGAGGTAGACTTGCGGGGAATCCTTTGTCAGTTACGGCAGGTAATTTCGTTCGCACTGTTCCAATCACGTTCGGACTGAGTCTGCTAATGTTTAATCAAATAAATATTGATCTTGCTGGAGTGGTTTATGCTTTGCTATCAGGAGCATTGGCGTCTGGAGTTGGTTATGCCATCTGGTACAGTGCATTGCCATTTTTGCAAGCCACACATGCGGCGACAGTCCAGCTCAGTGTGCCAGTAATTGCAGCTTTTGGTGGGGTGTTATTGCTCGCCGAACCCATAAGTTTACGTTTGTTGTTTGCTTCCATCGCTATCATTGGTGGTATTGCATTAGTGATACAAACAAAGCAACCTTAAGAATAAGCTGCGTTTTTTCAGACAGCTAAATAAGTTTCAATTATGTCGTTTCGGTTTGTCAGTTCATCTGAATTGCCATACCAGACAATATTTCCTTTTTCAAGAATGTAATGGTAATTGGCAATTTTTAGCAAATCGTTAATATTTTTATCGACGATTAATATCGATTGCTTGAGCGATTTTAATTGTTGTAAACATTGCCAGATTTCTTCTCTTAACAGTGGCGCCAGGCCCTCGGTAGCCTCATCTAAAATGAGTAACCTGGGGTTGGTCATTAAAGCCCGGCCGATGGCCAGCATTTGTTGTTCACCGCCGGATAGCTGATTACCCATGTTTTGTTGGCGTTCGGCCAGTCGCGGGAATAATTGGTAAATCGTTTCTTCTTTCCAATTCTCGCTATTAATTGTTCTTGCAGTAGCAATCAGATTTTCACGCACTGTCAAATTTGGAAATATTTGCCGGCCTTCCGGAACATAGCCGATGCCAAGTTGGGCGATTTTCCAGCTTGGCAGTTTGTGGATAGGCTGATTCAGAAATGACACCTGACCTCGATAATATCTAACCAAACCCATTATCGAACGCAAGGTCGTAGTTTTACCCATGCCGTTGCGGCCCAATAAGGTGATAATGTCTCCCTGCCTGACCGAAAGACTGACTTTATGCAGAACTTCCGATAAGCCGTATTTGGTTGATAAATCAGCAACTTCAAGCATGATCACTGCCCAAATAGGCTTCAATGACAAGCGGATTGTTACGAATGTTGTGCGGTGAGTCAGAAGCAATAATCTTACCTGATGCCATCACAGATATTGTGTCCGCCAGTTGAAATACGGCTTCCATGTCATGTTCGACAAGCAAAATGGCCATCGATTTTTTAATATCATGCAATAACTCAATCATGTTTTTTCCGTCCAATAACGACATCCCGGACATGGGTTCGTCCAGCAATAGCACTTTGGGATTGGTAGCCAAACACATGGTTATTTCTAACCGGCCTTGCTCACCATGTGATAGCTCACCGGCTAGATTTTTTGCTTTTTCCAGCAGATTAAAGTCGCTTAAATAGTTATTCGCTTGCTTGAGCAAATGTTGGTTTTTGCTGACCTTTTTAAGGTTTATCTGATTTCTATGCTGTTTTGTCAGCAATGCAATCAGCATGTTTTCAAGTACACTGAGTTCATTGATGACTGAAGTGATCTGATAAGTGCGTCCCACGCCGGCCTGAGCCCGTTGCCAGGTCGATAAATCAGTGAGGTCTAGTCCTTCGAGTTCGACGACACCTTGGTCAGGAGTCAATTCGCCCGTTAATAAACTAATCGCCGTGGATTTGCCGGCACCGTTAGGTCCGATCAGGGCATGAATTTTACCTCTAGGTAAGTTAACTGAGAATTCTTCAACGGCCTTTAGTCCACCAAAGCTTTTTTTAAGATTGCTGGCTTTCAGAAGAGCAGTCATGTCGCTTTTTTTCCCGCTATTGATGCATAAAGCCCCGATTTGGAAGTTAGCACCATGACCACCAATGCGATGCCTAAAATAAAATGCCAATGATCAGTATAGCTGGAGAGAAATTCTTCCAAACCGAGCAAAATTATTGCTCCATAAAGACCACCAAACAACAGGCCTATGCCTCCCAAAATAACGATAATCAGAAATTTTCCGCTCAAGCTCCAGTGTAAATAGTCAGGGCTGACATACTGAGTCAGATTTACCATTAATGCACCGGCCAGGCCGCTGCCCATGGCGGATAAAACAAAAATTATCAGTTGTGATTTAAACGGTTGATTACCGAGTGCGACCATGCGTTGGTGGTTAAGCTTGGCACCCTTGATCATCAAGCCTAAACCGGAATTGATGAATTTATAGGCGATCAGCAAGTAGAGAATCACGCAAACAAAGCAAATGTAATAAAATTGTGTATCGTTTTGCAGGTTTAATCCGACCAGGTCATTGCGTGTCCAAAGGCTCAAGCCATCCTCGCCGCCATATTGGGGGATGGAAATGATCAAAAAGTACACCATTTGTGCCAATGCCAGAGTGATCATAATGAAATAAACACCTGTTGTACGCAGCGAGATAACGCCGATGACGATACCCAGGATCATACAAGCCACTACTGATAGTGGCCAGCTGATCAGGGCATTATTAGTTCCTGAAAATACGGAGAAAACCAATAAATCATTGGTAGCGTGATGTGATAGCACGCCGCATACATAGGCGCCAATACCGAAAAAAGCAGCGTGACCAAAGCTGACTAAACCCGCTTGCCCGATAATCAAATTAAGGCTGATTCCGACCAGGGCATAGATAAGAATTTTACTGGCAATTGAAACATAATAAGTTTCATCAATTGCGTGCAATAGCAGTGGTAGCAAAGCTAATATTACAAAGGTTAAACCTACGATTAAGCTTTGGCGACTTAGCGAAGTCATAATTTGCTGGACAAACCCTGTGGCTTAACAACCAGTATCACCGCCATTAACAAATAAATCGCAATTGAAGCGAGTGACCCACCGATAACGGCGCCATCGGATGCGGACATGAAAGTCTTAAAGAACGCCGGCAAATAGGCCCGGCCTAACGTATCAACGACTCCGATTAACAGCGCCGCGATAAAAGAGCCTTTAATCGAACCTATGCCGCCGATAACAATCACCACGAATGCCAGAATCAGCACACTTTCACCCATGCCGATCTCGACAGCGTAGATAGGGCCGGCCAGCCCCCCGGCTAAGGCGGATAGTACGGCTCCGAACGCAAAAACACCGGTATATAGCCGGTTGATATTAATGCCCAAGGCCTGGGCCATTTCCCTGTTGCTGGAGCCAGCTCGGGTTAGCATGCCAATTTTGCTATTAAAAATCAGCAGATATAATGCCAACAGAATTGCGACCCCCAGGATAATGATGGCGATCCGATAGGCTGGATAACCACCTTGGCCAAAAATGTTGATCGTAAAATTAAGTGATTGTGGAATATCGATAAATAAAGGCTGGCTGCCCCATATTATGCGAACGGCTTCATTAAAAAAAAGAATCAAGCCAAATGTCGCCAGCACTTGGTATAAATGATCGCGGTGATAAAGCCGGCGCATAATCAGCATTTCGATAACAATACCCAAAATAGCCGCACAGATTAATGCAGCACAAATCCCAATGAAAAAGTTTCCGGTTGAATTGGTAATGGTAGCGGTTACGTATGCACCTACCATATAAATTGAACCATGGGATAAGTTGATTAATCCCATAATTCCGAACACAAGTGTTAAGCCCGAGGCCAATAAAAATAACGTTACCCCGAGTTGCAGGCCGTTGAAGAGCTGTTCGATGAAGAGAATCATGTGTTAGGAATGATCAAGATTGCCTAATGGGTCGCTACTCTTTGGTCATTCCCGTGCAGGCGGGAATCTCCTTGTGGATCCGAGGGTGTTTAAGGAGATCCCCGGATCAAGTCCGGGATGACGGATGCTCGATACGTCTCAATCCTACAGTGAACAATCCCCAGCGTAAGCATCTTGATGATTTTCAAAGACTTTTGCTGACAGTTTGTTGGTGACCTTATCGCCATCTTTGACAACTTCACGTATATAAAGATCCTGAATCGGGTGGTGATTAGGGCCGAACTTGAAATTGCCACGCACAGAGATAAATTCGGCTTTTTCCAGTGCTGCAATAAATGCATCCTGGTCAGACATGTCACCACCTGTTGCCGACAATGCACTGGCGATTAGATTGGCCGCATCATAACCCTGGCTGGCATAAAGCGTCGGCGTGCGTTCATATTTTGCCTTAAACGCCTCGACGAATTGCTTGTTTGCCTCATTGTCCAAATCGTGTGACCATTGTGAACCATTCATCACACCGACCGCGGCATCACCGACAGCCCCCAGGATTCGTTCATCGAACGAAAAGGCTGGACCAAATAACGGAATCGATTCGTTCAAGCCAGCTTGAGCATATTGTTTAACAAAATTAATACCCATGCCACCCGGTAAAAAGAAGAAAACCGACTCGGGTTCGGCGGCACGCAAGGCCGCAAGTTCGGCTGAATAATCAGACTGGCCTAACTTCGTATAAACTTCACCGGCAATCTCGCCCTGATAAAAACGTTTGAATCCCGCCAATGCATCTTTGCCGGCCGGGTAGTTGGGGGCAAGAATATAAGCCGATTTATAGCCTGCATCATTGACATGCTTGCCGGTTGCTTCATGCAGGTTATCATTCTGCCAGGCGACGTTGAAATAGTTTTTGTGGCATAACTCACCAGCCAGTTTTGAGGGGCCGGCATTGGGGCTGATATAGATTACGCCCTGATTAACCATTTTAGGGACAACTGCCATGGCAACATTAGAGAACACCATACCGGTCATTAACTGAATCCCATCTTTTTTAACAAACTTATCAGCGATTTCTATGCCTTTTTCCGGTTTGCGCTCATCATCTTTAACAATGACATCAACATCAACGCCACCGAGTTGACCGCCATTTTGTTCAACGGGCAGCATAAAACCGTCACGTATATCTTCTCCAAGATATCCGGCTTTAGTTGAAAGCGTTGTTAGAAAACCAATCTTTAATGGCTGTGCAAATGTACTCAACGAAATTAAAAACGCAAATATCGATACGACTATTCTTGTAAACATATTGTTTTCTCCTTTAAATCAGGCGCTTATCTTACATCATTGGCCATGCAAGGTCAGCAAAGCGGGGGCTAGTTCTTTATTGCGGCACAAAGCGAATGATATAAATAAGTTAGATCATCCACACCAACAAACTCTCGGATTGAGTGCATGGCTAGTTGTGGTACGCCGATATCGATGGTTCGAACTCCAATTTTTGTTGCTGTTATTGGCCCTATGGTTGAGCCGCAACCCATATCACTACGTACCGAAATAGACTGCACAGGGATTTTGTTGGTTTCGCAAATATGTCTGAACCAACCAGCGGTTTCGCTGTTGGTGGCGTACCGTTGGTTAGCATTGACTTTGATGACAGGGCCCTGATTGATTAAAGGTTTGTGTTGTGGATCATGCTTGTCGGCAAAATTTGGGTGTACTGCATGGGCGTTATCCACAGAAATTAAAGTTGAATTGTGTATTAATCGCTGAGTGTTTTCTTCTGTTTGACCGATACGTTTTAATACGCTCTCCAGAAACGGACCGTTGGCGCCACAGGCAGAGCTGCTGCCGATTTCCTCATGATCGGTGCAAACCAGTAATGTGCCCTTGGTTTTAGGGTTTTTTTTCAATGCCTGCAGGCCGACGAAACAGCTCAAAAGATTATCGAGCCGGGCGCTGGCAATGAATTCATTGTTCAAACCGATAATTGCCGGACTTTGGGTGTCATAATAATAAAGCTCAAAATCTAAAAGTTTGTTAATGTCTGTAACCAGTTTTTGTTTTTTCAATAACCGCTTAAACAAACTCCTAAAATCAATGTCTTTACCCTTGGTTTGGAACCAGATCGGAGGCAAATGTAATTGCGCGTTTATACTGCGCGATTTGTTAGCTTCACGATCAAGATGAATGGCTAACGACGGAATAGTAGCAATTGCATCCTGCAAATCAATCAATGCATTTTTTATATTCTTTTTATTATCGCTATAGGTGATGCGGCCGGCGATAGAAAGATCGCGATCAAACCAGGGGTTTAATAGAGCACCACCATAGACTTCGACTCCGGTTTGAAAATAATCTTCACTGCTCTTCCCTGGTAACGGTTTGAGCTTCAGGCAGGGGCTGTCCGTATGCGCCCCGATCATTGTGAAACCTTTTTCAACCACTGAGCTCGTTGGCAGTTGAAAAGCAATAATGGAAGAATCATTACGGCTGATCCAGTATTTTTTACCTGCTTGTAGCATCCATAAATCGGCTTCATCAAGTTGACTGTAACCAGCCTGATTCAATTCTTCGGCAATCGATGCCGTTGCATGAAACGGTGTGGGGGAGGCTTGAATGAAATTTAAAAGTTGGTTTGGATCGATTTTGCGCATATTGGGTTATGTGTTTTATGATATGTGATTAAATCATATTTTTCACAAATTGGGTTAAGGCTTGAAAACAATTGGCGTCTTAGGCGGGATGAGCTGGGAATCAACCAGCGTTTATTACCGTTTACTGAATCAAGGTGTTCGGAAAAGACTCGGTGGATTGCATTCGGCTAAAATTTTGTTACACAGTGTTGAATTTAATGAAATTGCTGAATTACAACACCAAGGTGATTGGGATACAGCTGGAAAACTGTTGAATCAAGCGGCTAAAGGCTTGCAGCTGGCAGGAGCGCAGGGTTTGTTGATCGCAACAAATACTATGCATAAACTGGCTGAACAAGTCATTAGTGGTCTGTCGATTCCATTGCTACACATCGCCGACTCAACTGGAAAAGCCGTCAGCAGGGCGGGGTACCAAAAAGTTGGATTGTTAGCGACTGCGTTTACCATGGAGCAGGAATTTTATAAAGGTCATATTCAGCACCATTACAATATTGATGTCATCGTTCCAGATAAATCCGAGCGTGTCGTTGTACATGAAATTATTTATCATGAACTTTGCCAGGGCGAGGTCAAAGAGTCCTCGCGTCGAGCTTATGTTGAAATCATCAATTCGTTAAAAGAAAGAGGTGTACAAGCTGTTATCCTTGGCTGTACAGAGATTGATTTGCTGATCAGTGAAGAAGATACTGATATGCCCTTGTTTGATAGTACGGCTTTACATGTTGAAGATGCGGTTGAGTGGATGCTAAGTGACTGAATTCCCCGAAAAATCGGCGATACACTTTATCGCCCGTTTCAGCGTTCATTCTGAATAAGATAGTGCTAACTGAGAGAATTAACGAATTAGAAATGCCAGTGGCACTTATTTGAAAATGACTGCATCACGATCTAAGAGCCTGATTCAAGCGCACGCCGTAACGGGCCTGTCGGAAATCATCAATCTGTCAGGTCTGTGTTTTGTTAATAAAAAGATCTTTGAGCCCCTACATCGCTCGATGAAGATCAGAGCTGGAATAGCAAAAAATTCTAAAAATGCCTGTTTCGGATCGTTTGTTTTCGGCTTAAGCTGCATGTTGATGGGACACAAGAGTAAGAAATTCCAATGACTGAAAATATTGGCCGACTTGAGCGAACCATACGCATGCTAATCAGCGCCATGCTACTCATCTATGGATTCATAGCTACCAATTATATTATTTTAGCGATTGGATTCATTCTGCTTGCCTCTGCCTTATTAAGTTGGTGTCCAATTTACCGGCTGCTAAAAATAAAGCGATCCTCTGATTAGCAGACGCAATGAAACAATTGATAAAAATGATAAAATCTAAGCATAAATAACGGTATAACTGGAGTATGAATGGCAGGTCACAGTAAATGGGCCAATATTAAGTTTCGCAAAGCAGCACAGGATGCCAAACGAGGTAAGCTATTTACCAAATTAATTCGCGAAATTACGGTTTCGGCTCGTCAGGGCGGTGGTGATGCTGATGCAAACCCGCGCTTACGTGCCGCTATCGACAAGGCATTGTCGAATAATATGACTCGTGACACTATAGAGCGGGCAATTATGAGGGGGACAGGTGAAGGAGACGGTGTCGACATTGAAGAAATTCGTTATGAAGGTTACGCCCCGGCTGGCGTAGCAATTCTGGTTGAATGCGCGACCGACAATCGTAACCGCACTGTTAGTGAAGTTAGACATGCTTTCAGTAAATTTGGTGGTAATCTCGGTACAGACGGCTCAGTAGCGTATTTATTCAGCAAAGTGGGCACCATTGTGTTTGAGCCGGGTGCCGATGAAGAAAAAGTGATGGATGTGGCGATTGAATCGGGAGCAGACGATGTGTTAACTGATGAAGATGGTAGTATTGAAGTGTTAACCCAACCCGATGTCTTTTCCGATGTAAATCAGGCCATAAAAGAAGCCGGCCTTGTAGCAATAGATGCAGATATTGTCCAGCGGCCCTCGACAGAAGTCGAATTAAGTAAAGATGAAGCCGAAAAAGTCATGAAATTGATCGATGCACTTGAAGATTTAGACGATGTTCAAGACGTGTTTAGCAATGCCAGTTTCCCTGACGACATGGATGCCGCTTGAGTTCAGCATCAAGAATCCTCGGCATTGACCCGGGATCTCGTCATACCGGCTATGGTTTGGTTGAAAAAGCGGGCCGTGAATTAAGAATGATAGAAGGCGGTTATATCTCCTTAGGCGATAAGCCGCTACCTCAGCGATTGGGTAGAATCTTTACTGAAATCACCACCATGATTCGGGAATTTGATCCCGATGTCATGTGTGTGGAGCAGGTCTTTGTCTCGAATAATGCGAAATCGGCATTAACACTTGGGCAAGCTCGTGGGGCAGCCGTGTGCGCGGGGGTGAGTAGTCATTTGCCCGTATTTGAGTATTCGGCCAAGCAAATAAAGCAAGCCGTTGTCGGCAAAGGAGCGGCTAAAAAAGAGCAAGTTCAATTCATGGTGCGTCTATTACTAAAGCTTGAGGAAAATCCGCAAGCCGATATGGCTGATGCATTGGCTTGCGCGATTTGCCATCTGCATACCCAACAGGTAGAGTCGCAGTTTGATTCCAAAGCAGCTTTAAAATGATTGGCTTTTTAAGGGGTAAAATTCTACGTAAACAACCGCCTTGGTTATTGTTGGATATAGCTGGTGTTGGTTACGAAATTGAAGCGCCGATGACTACCTTTTATGACTTGCCGGAATTAGGTGAAAACGTTGAATTGCATGCCCATTTGGTTGTCCGTGAAGATGCACAGCTTTTATATGGGTTCAGCCGCATTAATCAACGTGAATTATTTCGAAGTCTGCTCAAAATCAACGGCGTGGGTCCACGTGTGGCGTTGGCAATTTTATCAACCATGAATACTGAGGAATTTCAGGCCTGTGTGATGGCGGAGGATGCGGTGCAATTGACTCGAGTTCCTGGCATTGGCCGTAAAACCGCAGAGCGCCTGCTGGTCGAAATGCGGGATAAGGTAGATCATTTGTTTGATTCGACCGGTGGTTCAACCTCTGCAGCGGGAATAACTGAAAGTCCCGAAACAGATCCAGCTACCGACGCAATTAGTGCTTTAATCGCTTTGGGTTATAAGCCTGCTGATGCCAGCAAACATATACGGCAACTTGAAAGTGGCTTAAGCAGTGAAGAATTGATCCGTCGGGCCTTGAGGAATATGGCAAAGAACTAATAACTAATTAATAATGACAGAAGACAGAATCATATCGGCACTGGACAGCGAAGATCCACAGGAGCAGGCGATTGAGCGTAGTTTAAGGCCCATCAATTTAAGTGATTTCCGTGGCCAGCCCAAAGCCCGTGACCAATTGGAAATATTCATCCAGGCGGCTAATCAGCGTAAAGAGGCCCTGGATCATGTATTGGTATTCGGTCCTCCCGGGCTAGGCAAAACAACATTAGCTCATATCATAGCCAATGAACTGGGTTCTCATTTACGCCAGACTTCCGGCCCGGTACTGGAAAAAGCCGGTGATCTGGCCGCGATGTTGACCTCGCTGGAGCCGCATGACGTTTTGTTTGTTGATGAAATCCATCGCCTAAGCCCGGTGGTTGAAGAAATCATGTACCCGGCGTTAGAAGACAAGCAGCTGGATATCCATATTGGTGAAGGCCCGGCCGCCAGAACCATGCAGATTCCCCTGCCGCCGGTTTACTCTGGTTGGTGCGACGACCAGGGCAGGGCTTTTGACCTCGCCACTACGTGATCGTTTTGGTATTGTCATGCGGCTTGAATTTTATAATGTTGAGGATTTAGCCCGAATCGTCAAGCGTTCGGCTGATATTTTAGGCATTTCAGCTGATGAACAAGGCGTTATGTCTATCGCCAGGCGCTCCCGTGGCACACCGAGAATTGCGAACCGATTATTACGCCGGGTCAGGGATTATGCTCAAGTCAAAGGCGATAGCACTATCAATCAGCAGATAGCTTCTTTAGCATTGGACATGCTAGAAGTCGACGAGTATGGTCTGGATACGCTGGATAGAAATTTATTATTGGCCATTATGCAAAAGTTCGATGGTGGCCCGGTGGGAATTGACAGTTTGGCTGCTGCAATCGGTGAAGAGAGGGGCACCATTGAGGATGTGGTTGAACCTTTTTTGATTCAACAGGGGTTTTTAATGCGTACACCACGTGGCAGGGTGGCGACTCGAAATGCCTGGCAGCATCTGGGTCTGGAAATACCCGCTCATTTAACCAAGAACCAGCAGGAACTGCTGTAATTGTCATCCATAATCTATTTGATTAATTCATCGGGCTTTCAGTTGTGCGCTTTATCATTCGGCAAGCTGAGTGCTGATTAATGATGGATAGATTTGAATATCAGATTCGAGTTTATTATGAAGATACAGATGCCCAGGGCGTGGTTTATTATGCAAATTATCTGAATTTTTTGGAACGAGCACGCAGCGAGTGGCTGAGAGAACACGGTTTACCTGTTGCGGAACTTGCAAATCAGCAAAACATTATTTTTGTAGTCAGACGGGTCGAAATCGATTATCTCTTACCGGCCAGATTAGATGATTTATTGACTGTATCGGTTGAATTGCTCAGCAGTTCCAAAGCCGGATTTATGCTGGAGCAACAAATCGTCAATGACAGTAAAATTTTATCTAAAGCAGTACTAAAAATGGCTTGTCTTGATGCAACAAAATTCAAACCTGTTAGAATCCCCGACAAAATTAACCGCTTGATTAATAAAGAGATGTAAAGAATATATGGAAAATATCGAAACGCTTCCAAGTAACAGCCTGAATGTCATTGAACTGATCGCACAAGCCAGTTTTCTGGTGCAAATGGTCATGCTTATATTGTTGTTAGCATCAGTGATCTCATGGGCGATTATTTTCAAAAAGTGGTTTCGTTTTCGGGAATTGGAAGCCGAAGCGGATGAATTTGAAGATGAATTTTGGTCCGGTGGTGATTTGACGGGTTTATATCAGCACTGGACCACCAATGAGACACCAACGGGTATGGCCAGCTTGTTTGTCTCCGGTTATCGGGAGTACACGCGCCTGGCCGATAAAGACCTGAATCGGTCAGAATTAATCAGCGGTGTTCAACGTGCCATGCAAGTTTCCTTGTCACAAGAAGTGGAAGAAGCTGAATCGCAATTGCCTTTTTTGGCCACTGTCGGTTCCATCAGTCCCTATGTGGGTTTATTTGGTACGGTTTGGGGAATTATGAATGCGTTCCATGCGATCGGATTGGCGAAACAAGCTACCATCGCAACCGTGGCACCGGCAATTGCTGAAGCATTAATTGCTACCGCGATGGGCTTATTCGCGGCGATTCCAGCGGTTATTGCCTATAACAATTTTTCCCATAAGGCAGATTCTTTGGTAACGCGTTATGAAATCTTCATGGATGAATTTCTAAGCATCGTCAATCGGCAGGTCAGACGAGAGCAATCTACCGAGCAAACCCAAACCGTGTAGCAGTGAGGATTAAACGATGAATAGCAGCATTAGACGAAGCCATAGACGCAAGCCCATGAGCGAAATCAATGTAGTGCCTTATATTGACGTTATGTTGGTATTGTTGGTGATATTCATGACTACAGCGCCATTATTGACTGAAGGTGTCGATGTAGATCTGCCTCAGGCCAGCGCCAAAGTAGTGGAAGATGAGCAGAATATTGAGAAATTCATCGTTTCCGTTGATGCACAAGGTCAATTATTTGCCAACGAAGATGAAACGCCGTCCGATCCCAACCAGATTCGGGCAAAAGCAGCAGCGGTACTGAAATACCAGCCCAAGACACCTTTTTATGTTAAAGGTGATGCCTCTGTTTCCTACGAAAAAGTTGTTCAGGCAATGGTGATGTTACAGGCAGCCGGAGTTCCAAGTGTTGGTTTAGTCACACAACCTGCTCAAGAAGAAGGGTCATAGTTTGAATCAATCGGATCGCCAAACCCATTCGACCTATAACAAGTTCGCACTGAATTTTAAGTCGTACAGTCTGGCGATTATTGTCCATTTGATTTTGTTTGGCGTTATCATGTTTAATCTGTTTTGGAATCCGAGTAAAAAAATCAAGGTGGGCGGTGCTGATGTCCAGCCAATTCAGGCACAGGTTATTGATGAAAATTTGCTGACCCAGGAATTGGACAAACTTAAAAAGGAGGAAGAATTAAAAAAGCAAGAAGAACTGGAAAAACAGCAAAAGTTAGAAGAACTTGAGCAACAGGCGTTATTGAAAGAAGAGGAAATTAAAAAACTTGAAGAAGAAAAAAAGATCAAGGAAGAACAAGCCAAGCTGGAACAAAAAAAGGCTGAAGAACTTGCCAAACAACGTGAGTTAGAGGAAGAAAAAGCCCAGCAAGCCGAGAAAAAGCGCCTGGCTGAGGAAGCCAGATTAAAAGAATTAGCATTAGAGAAGGAAAAAGAAGAGGAGGAAAAGAAGAAAAAGGAGGAATTGGCTAAAAAGAAGAAAACTGAAGAAGCGGAGAAAAAGAAAAAAGAAGAAATAGCCAAGAAAAAGCGCGAAGAAGAAAAGCGTAAAAAAGAGCAAGCAGAGAAAAAGCGTAAACAAGATGAACTGGAAGCCAAATTGGCTGAGGAACAGGCTAGAAGTGAAGCAGCGGCCTTGTTTTCCCCATACACAGGCCAAATAAAGGCTAAAGTTACAAATAGCTGGATTCGGCCAGTTACCATGAGACCTGGGGCGAGCGCCAAAGTGGTAGTGCGTGTGAGCCCGCAAGGTGATGTGCTAAGTGCTAGAATACAACAGGGTAGTGGTGATCAGATCTTTGACCGATCGGTAGTCAATGCTGTTTATAAAGCATCACCTCTGCCAATACCTAATAATCCTAGACTGTATCCATATTATCGAGATTTTATATTTAACTTTAATCCCTCAGGATAGAAAAACATTATGAAAAGATTTTTACGAGAGAATATTAGTGCCGCTGTATTTGCTTTGTTGGCAATCGTCACACTGCCAGCCAATGCAGTTTTAGAAATTGATATCACCGAAGGTGTGATCGGCGGCATTCCGATTGCGGTAGTTCCTTTCATGAACTCACAATCCGCCCCGCAGAATGTGAGTGACGTTATTTCTAATGATTTGAACAGCAGCGGCCGTTTCGATTTAATTCCAGAGACTGATTTTCTTAACCGCCCCACTGATGCGGTAGATGTAAATTATAAGGACTGGCGTTTACTCAAGGCAGATGCATTAGTTGTAGGTAAGGTAATCCCGTCTGGTAGTGGTTACCAAGTTTCATTTCAGTTAATGGACGTGGGTCGCGGTGTGCCGATTGAAGGTCGAACCTTTAATGTACCGGCGAATTTACTCAGGCGGGCCGCCCATCAAATCGCAGATATTATTTATCTGGCTTTGACCGGAAAACCAGGTGCGTTTGATACCCGTATTGCTTATGTTACTAAGGCCGGATCGCGTTATCTTTTGGAAGTGGCCGATTATGACGGTTATGGTGCACAACAGGTATTAGAGTCAGGCGAACCGATTTTGTCGCCAGCATGGTCCCCAGATGGTAGTCGTTTGGCCTATGTGTCGATCAAAAAAGGCCGCAGTATAATTTATGTGCAGGATCTGGGCTCGGGGACACGTCGCATAGTCTCACAGGCAAAAGGTCAAAACTCAGCACCTGCATTCTCTCCAGATGGCAGCCGGTTGGCAATGGCCTTGTCTAAAGATGGTAATCCAGAAATTTATGTGATGAATTTAGGTACTGGTGCATTAACAAGGATTACCCGTGACCGTAGTATAGATACATCTCCATCTTGGTCGCCTGATGGTCGAAGCCTATTGTTTACCTCAGGCCGTAGCGGTAAACCGCAGGTGTATCGTGTTAGTGCGGGCGGCGGCAGTGCCCAACGCGTTACCTTCCAAGGGCGCTATAACGCAGATGCATCATATTCACCGGATGGGACCAAAATCACCATGGTGACAGATCAGGGACAGGGCCATAGAATAGGTATATTAGACCGCAATAGCGGTGCCGTTAAGGTGTTAACACAAAGCGACCTGGATGAATCACCCAGCTTTGCGCCAAATGGAGAAATGGTGCTTTATGCTACCAAAGCGGGGCGTTCTGGAGTATTATCTGTGGTGTCTGATTTAGGACGTGTCGCTCAGACGTTAAGATTTCAACAAGGTGACGTGCGAGAGCCAGCGTGGTCGCCAATAAACAGGAAATTATAAGGAGTATAGATATATGAATAAAATGGCAAAAATTCTGCTGGTTGCTTTGTTAGCAGTAGTTGTAGCGTCTTGTGGTGGACGCAAGAAGTTGCAGGAAAACCCGGGGGTTTCTGCTGAAGTCGGTGATACCACCTCAGGTATTGATCCGGAAATTCAAGCTTATATGGATGCAAACGGCATTGTTGACAGTGGTCGTTATGATTTAAGTAATCCGCTTAGCAATAAAACCATTTATTTTGAATACGACAGCAGTGCGCTGGACCCGGAGTCTGACATGATCGTACAGTTTCATGCTCAACACCTGGCCTCAACAGGTGGTTCTGTTGTATTAGAAGGTCATGCTGATGAACGTGGAACGCGAGAATATAATCTGGCCCTGGGAGAGAGACGTAGTCAGACTGTTCAGGCGGTCATGTCAGCCTTAGGTGCGTCAAACTCAGACGTGGTTTCCTATGGTGAGGAAAAGCCTATTTCAGATGAATATTGGCAAAACCGACGTGTAGAATTGTTGTACTAATCGATAAGCTCTATGAAAAGCCGGGCTAAGGTCCGGCTTTTTTTGATGGTGTAAAATACTTAAACTTAATTGAAAGCAGACAATGTCATGAGATTCGTGTGTAATATATCCCCAAAAGTTCTGGCCGTTGCTACTTGTTTGGCTGTAGCTGGCTGCACAAGTTATGGTCGTGGTTCGGGCCAGGTTGAAGTCGTTGAAGCGGAAGAAAAGCGAGCGTTGAATCTTTTGCAACAGATCAATCAACTGGAAACTGAGAATGCCGATTTAAAAAATCAAGTTGAAGTCATGCAATACGAACTTGACCAGTTAAACAGACGCGCCCAGAGTCAACAGGCTGAGTTGGATCGTTTATACCAACAAGAAGGGTTATCAGGAACTGGCTATCAACAGGGCCAATTAGGTACTCAGCAACCTGGGGCTGTACCACAATCTGGTGGGCAAGGTGGTTATCAAGCTCAAACTCAGGAAATAGAGGTTGGAAGCACTCAAAGCGGACAGACTCCAGCAGTAAACCCGGTTCCAACAGTACAAAGCCAATCGCAAACAACGACCAGTGCACTATCTGCGCAAGATATGTATAACAATGGTTTTGAGCAGCTTAAACAAGGCCAATATCCTGAATCAATTCAGACGTTTAGTCAGTTACTAGCTCAACATCCAACCAGTACGTTCGCCGATGATGCCCAGTATTGGACTGGTGAAGCTTATTACGTCAACCGTGAATTTAATAATGCCCGGCAGGCATTCTCCAATGTAGTGAATAATTATCCCAGCAGTGATCGGGCTCCTGATGCCTTGCTCAAAATTGGTTACATATATTATGAACAGGGTGATGTGACGAATGCGCGTAATGTATTTAACGATATTATCGTCAAATATCCAAATAACCAGGTATCAGATTTTGCCCGAGAGCGCTTAAAGAACCTCGGTGGCTAAAAACCTGATTTGGTTGACAGTGATCTAGGCAAAAAGGATAATCACCACCTTTGTGTCTAAGCCTGATCTTCGGGTTTAATTCTCAAAGGGGCCGTTAGCTCAGTTGGTAGAGCATCTGACTTTTAATCAGGTGGTCGCAGGTTCGATTCCTGCACGGCCCACCAGTTTCCTAAATAAAATCAATGAGTTACAAATATTTTCTATTCTACAAAGGGAAATTCGACACATAGTAGTGTGCCAATTTTGTGCCAACATCGTCAAATATATTTTTGTCTATTGCTACTAAGCATATAATTTAAAAGGAATTTAATTGATGCGACCACCTGATTATTGATCAGATAGATTGACATTGACCCTTACCATAGAGTCCTGCTGATCATTAGAGATTTCTGGCTCACACCTGTATAGCCTTGGTGAAATTTAGAGGGTTATTCAGATAACACTGTGATTTTTGCTTTATTTATCAATTTATTCTTCGTCTAGTATGCTCTTAATAAAATAAATAGTGCTTTTTTACCGCTTCAAATACTCCCCAATAGTACCTACACCAATCAAGCTTATACCACCAAAAAATAATACTGTTGATAACAACGAACCAAACCCCAGAAAATCGTTCTATGAATTATAGTTTTAGTTATTGTAAATGATAAGTAATAGCTGATAACAAATAGAGATATGGCTGTCCCTATTGATAAAAAGTGCAGAATATTCTCCTGTTCATCTAATACAGGAACAATTATACTTACTTTGGATAATTCATTATCCATCTGATTAATTCTCTAAAATTCAATCCCTGTTTTTCAAGGTTTTAGGGCATTTTTGTTAATGATAAATTTATTAGGTAGTCAATTAATGAATATATCAATACCAAACAAATGGCTTTTGTTTTTCATTGTATCAATAGTTTTAATCGGTTTGCCAAGATTCGATAGACAAGATTTATTTGGTGTCGATAGGTATACCACGGAAGGTAAACCTGCGTCTATTGCAAAAGGTGACGCCAGACATTATGAAAATCACATATTATATTTTAGAGGTGAGGTGTACGAAGAAAAATTAAAAGAGCCTTGGGTTTACAGACCCTTACCTACATACATCGCCTCTTTTCTCCCATTTAAAGCGATGACCTCATTGAATATTTTAAATTACATGGCATTAGTTGCTGGATTGATCTTTCTATTGAAAATATTTTCCATGCTGAATTTAAGTTTTATTTCTTCAATGGCCGGCGCTTTTTTTTACACGTTTTCGTTTCCTGTATTTTATTACGGAACGATTGGTTATATGGATCCTTTTCTTGTCGGGTCTCTAACAATAGCACTCTACTTGATACTTGCACAAAGGAATGTACTGTTTTTTATCCTATTTATATTAGGGGCTTTGATAAAAGAAACGTTTATTATTATTTTGCCCGTATGGGTTATTTATCAAGCTTTGATTCAAAAAAGATCACTAATAATTGTATGTGCTGCTGCGGGGGTTTTGGGATTATGTTTTTTAGGCGTTATGATTTTAGTGAGAATGCTTACTCCCGTCGATTCAGGTTTCTTATGGGTTCCAAAATCTGAAATGGTTTTATTTAATTTGTTTCGATTTCGTAGCTGGTTCTCATTTTTATTGACATTAGGGCCAGCGGGAATAATAGCCTTTTACTATTTAATCAGAATTAATAAGAATTTAATAAAAACGCCAATTTCTATTGTGTTTACAACTGGGTTTTTAGCAGGTTTCTCGGTGTTTGTATATTCGATGTTAAGTGCTTATGCTGATGGTCGATATTTTTGGATTGCGTATCCTTTTATGCTTCCTTTGGCTTGTATATATATTGAAAAATATATCTTAAAAAGAGGTTTCGATATTGGTACAGAATAAACTTATTAAATCCGCATCCGTCATCATTGTCGGACTATAACGTAATCTTAGGCCGGCTTGGGTTTGTCGGGATTTAACACAAACTGATACACAGTTGAGCTTGGCCTCCAGTAGAGAATCGTGGCGCATGCCAGAATAATATAGATTGCTTATCCACAATCGTTGGCTATTTTTATTTGTAGGTGAAATTAACATTCTTAGACGAAGTTTAGTAGTTTCGTTGTTAGTTATTGGTAAATAGATGCCACCTTGATAAGCGCATAAAATAATTCAATAATTAACCTCTTGATGCCAAAATGGAACAATGCTTCGAAATTCTTGAAATAGCAAATTAAAGACAAAATTTTAACCAATGGACCTTAAAGAACGAGAAAATATTCGATACGTTACAACGCGTCATCCCTGGGAATTAGCGCGCGAAAGAATTATTGAACAATTGATCGGTTCGAACCTTATTAAAGGAGATGTGATTGTTGATATTGGCTGCGGTGATCTTTTTTTGCTAGAAGCACTCAATTCCAAATTTGGAAATCAGATTTATTATTACGCGGTTGATATTGCGCTTGATGACCATGAAGTTGAATTATTACAAGAGCAACATTCTAGCAAGAATATTTTTGTATATAACTCAATCGAAAAAATGCAAAAGGATATTCCAGGACAGGCAAAGATAATTCTGTTGCTGGATGTCATTGAGCATATTGAAGATGATGTTGATTTTCTTACTGATTTAGCTAAACGGCCATTTATTTCAGAGCAGACAAATATAATCATTACCGTTCCGGCCTATCAATGTTTATTTTCACTACATGACAAGTTTCTTGGTCATTTTCGTCGTTACACCAATAATAGTCTGATTGAAACGATTAATAAATCAGGGCTAAAAAGTATTCAGGTGGGCTATTTTTTCATGAGTTTGGTTTTTGCAAGGGCATTACAAACACTGATTGAAAAAATTACTAATAAAAAGGAAACTGAAGCAACGACTGGACTGGTTACCTGGACAGGTGGAAAAATATTAACCAAGCTAATTAAGAATATTCTATTACTTGACTATAGTATTTCACGTTATGCAAAAAAAATGAAAATAAATTTACCCGGATTATCCAATTATTTGATATGTCAAAAACGTGCATAGTTATTCCTTGCTACAATGAAGAAAATCGGCTGTCAATTGAGACATTCCGCCAGTATATCGCTTCAAACCCGGATCATTTTATATTTGTTGATGATGGCAGTTCAGACCAGACTTTCTCTATTATCGAGCAGCTAGCAAATCAATTCCCAGACTTAGTAAAAACTTTCCAGCTTGAAAACAACTCAGGTAAAGCCGAGGCTGTCAGGCAAGGAATTCTCGAGTCGTTGTCTACAGGTCAATACGATTATGTTGGGTATTTTGACGCAGATTTAGCTACACCACTGAGTGAAATCAATAACATAAGGTGTCATATTGTCCCTGGCGGACAGTATTCTTTCGCCATGGGCTCAAGGATTAAACGGTTGGGTACAAAAATCGAGAGAACAACGCGCCGACATATATTAGGTAGGGCATTTGCTACAGCAGCCAGTTGGTTGAATGATATTCCAGTTTATGATTCACAATGTGGTGCCAAACTTTTTAGCAGAGATTTGGCAGAGTTGATATTTTCAAAACCTTTTATCTCAAAATGGATTTTTGACATTGAGCTGATTTTACGTACTCAACAGGCAATAGGAAAAAACCAAATAATAGAAGTACCATTGCAAAGATGGAGTGAGAAAAAAGGCAGCAAAATTCGAGCATCACATTCTATCGCGATAGCATCAGATTTAATTCGTATTTCCAGAACAAAGTGAAATGATAGATATATTTGCTTGATTTAAGTTGCAAAGTTGGAAAATGGATTTGGCTAAATCAATACCTGTTATTTGCTCAAGAAAGGAAATCTAATTGAGAACAATGACACGATGATTGCTGGACATACTTTAAGCGTTGGTGCAATTTTAGTCACGAACAATACACAGCACTTTAAGAAAATGCCCAAGCTCAAAGTTAAGAATTGGATAAATTAAAGTGGATTCAGTCTGGGATATCATGTGAATCTACTTCAGTACGGTATTCATATGTGAGTAGTGAATGTCAATACATCCTAGATTCTTAGTTGACCCATTCATCAAGATGAAACAAACTAGCGGTTGCCTTATGAATGAGAAATAATGATAAGGACTAAACACCACACTTACTAATATTCTAAGCGGAGATGATCCAGTGCAATATGTAGCGCCAGAAACAACCAAGGATGCTGTAGCCATTCTGGCTAAGGCAAAGGGCAGTACGCATGTGCTTGCGGGCGGATCAGATTTACTTGTTCGAATGAAGGGCGGATTCATCGAACCTGATCTGGTTGTCGATATTAAACGGATTAAAAAGTTGCACCAAATCAAAAAAAACGCCAATAACATTACTATTGGCGCTGCAGTATCCTGTACTGCCATGGGTGCAAGCAAAATGCTTAAAAGGGCATGGCCCGGTGTCGTAGAGGCGGCTAATCTGATTGGTTCTGACCAGATCCAGGGCCGCTGCACTATCGTCGGAAACATGTGTAATGCATCACCTGCCGCTGACAGCGTGCCCGCGTTGATCGCAGCAGGTGCCCGTGCAAAGATTGCCGGCCTTAAAGGCACACGCACCTTGGCGGTTGAGAAAGTGGCGACAGCGCCTGGAAAAACCGCTCTGAAAAAAGGTGAGATTGTCGAGTTTATTGTGCTGCCTAAACGCAAAGCCCGATCAGGTGATGCATACCTTAGATTTATCCCCCGCACGGAAATGGATATTGCTGTGGTCAGTGCCGGAGTTAATCTGACGCTTGGCCGCAAAGGTGTCATCACTGATGCCCGAGTTGCACTGGGTGCTGTCGCCCCGACGGCTTTGTTGGTAAAGCCGGCTGCAAAGGCGATTATCGGATCAACGCTGGATGATAAAGCGCTGGAAAAACTGGGCAAGGCTTGTTCGACAGCCTGCAAACCCATAGACGATAAACGCGGCACGGTCGACTTCAGGATCCGCGTCGTAGCAGTATTGGCTAAACGTGCAGCCAAAATTGCCTATTCACGCGCAGGAGGTAAATAATGTCACAACTGGTTTCTACTACTATTAATAACGACAGCGTTGAGTTTGCCTGTGAGGCACATGAAACATTACTTGACGCTTTGCGTGATCGCGTGGGTCTGACAGGGGTTAAAGAAGGTTGCGGCACGGGTGACTGTGGGGCATGCAGCGTTATCCTGGATGATAGTCTGGTTTGTTCCTGTCTGGTGCTTGGTGTTGAAGCCGAGGGACGCAGTATCGAAACGGTGGAAGGCATGGCAGATGGTGCAAGACTACACCCGTTACAAACCAAGTTTCTGGAACACGCTGCCTTGCAGTGTGGCATCTGTACACCAGGATTCCTTATCGCTGCAAAAGCACTATTGAAAAATAACCCAAATCCAAGCGAGGAAGAGATTCGCTATGGTTTGGCAGGTAATCTGTGTCGCTGCACCGGTTATGACAAAATTGTCAGGGCAGTTCAGGATGCCGCCAAAGTAATGAGAGGAGCTTAATACCATGAATTACGATACACAGTATACCGGCCAAAAGTTTAAATCAGTGGGTACCCGGCCACTCAGACCGGACGGCATAGACAAAGTAACAGGCCGTGCCCGCTACGGCGCGGATTATAATCTGCCCGGTCAGTTGACCGGCCTTATTCTTCGCAGTCCCCATGCCCATGCAAGAATCAAAAGCATCGATATCAGCAAAGCCGAAAAGCTCAAAGGAGTAAAAGCGGTTATTACCAGTGCCGACTTACCCGATCTGACTGATGGTGATTCAGAATTGTTCGATATTCTTGATAATTGCATGGCACGTAAAAAAGTTTTCTATGATGGCCATGCAGTTGCAGCCGTTGCCGCCATCGATGCAAAAACAGCCAGGAAAGCGCTTAAACTGATCAAGGTGGACTATAAAGTGCTTCCGCACGTTACCGATGTGGATGAAGCGATTAAGCCCAAAGCACCCCAATTGCATCGAAACTGCTTCACCGAAGGAATTGAACCAAAACCGACCAAGGCGTCCAATATTGCCAGTCGCAGTGAATTTGGTCACGGTGATGTTGAGGCTGGCTTTGAGCAGGCTGATGTGGTGATTGAACGTAATTTTAAGACAGAGCAAACGCATCAAGGTTACATAGAGCCGCATGCCTGCGTGGCTAATTTTGGGCCGGATGGAACGGCAGAAATGTGGGTATGTACACAGGGTCATTTTACTTTTCGCCAGCAGTGTGCAGCGCTTCTGGGCATGTCATTGTCAAATTTACGTGTTACTTCAACCGAAATCGGCGGTGGATTTGGTGGTAAAACACACATCTGGGCCGAGCCCGTCGCCTTGGCTTTGTCACGCAAGGCGAATCGCCCAGTCAAACTGGTGATGTCAAGGGAAGAAGTTTTTCGAGCATCCGGGCCCACCAGTGCCACTTCAGTTGACATCAAGGTCGGTGTCAAAAAAGATGGCACAATCACCGCAGCCGATGCTGTTCTACGTTATTCGAACGGCCCTTATCCTGGTATGTGGGCACTACTGGGTGCAATGACCTCATTTGCCTGTTACGACCTTGAGAATGTCAGAACAGTGGGTTTTGAGGTCTTGGTTAATCGCCCTAAAACCACGGCCTACAGAGCACCCTCAGCACCGATGGCTGCTTTTGCCGTTGAAAGCATCATTGATGAAATTGCTACCAAAATCGGCATGGATCCAGTGGCGCTTAGGATAAAGAATGCCGCTAAAGAAGGTACCAAATCTTCTTATGGCCCCGTCTACGGCCCAATTGGTATTGGACCTACTTTAAGAGCTGCCCAAAAGCATCCCCACATGTTTGCCAAGCTTGGTAAAAACCAAGGGCGTGGTATGGCCTGTGGATTCTGGTTCAACTTCGGTGGTCAAACCTGTGCTGATCTAAATATCGCTCAGGATGGCAGTGTGACCTTGACGGTGGGAACCATCGATGTTGGCGGCGCTCGGGCATCGCTCGCGCTGTGTGCGGCAGAAGAATTGGGTATTGATTATGAGGACGTAAAGGCCGTGGTCGGCGATACGGCCAGCCTCGGCCACAACGACATGACCGATGGTAGTCGCGGGACATTTTCCAGTTCGATGGCAGCCATCATGGCGGCACGAAATGCTATCGAAGAACTAAAGCAGCGTGCTGCAAAAATGTGGGAAATTTCTGTTAAGAATGTGATTTGGGAAGACGGTCATGCAAAAGTCAAGGGTCGAGGCAAAAAATACGCAAAACTAAAACCGCTATCATTGGCCGATATTGCAGCCGAGACGCCCAATACAGGCGGCCCCATTGCTGGTTACAGTGAGCTTGTCGCAGATGGCGCTGGCGTTTCCTTTGCGACGCACATTTGTGATGTGGAAGTGGATCCGCAAACCGGTCGTACCCAGGTGGTGAGATACACGGTTATCCAGGATGCAGGAAAGGCGGTTCACCCCACTTATGTTGAAGGTCAGTATCAGGGCGGGGCGGCACAGGGAATTGGCTGGGCGCTGAATGAGGAATATATCTACGGTGCTGATGGACGATTGCAAAATCCAGGTTTTCTCGATTATCGCATTCCAGTGTGTTCTGATCTGCCCATGATCGACACTCAGATTCTGGAAATACCCAATCCGAATCATCCTTATGGTGTGCGCGGTGTGGGTGAAACTTCTATCGTTCCGCCATTGGCGGCTGTTGGCAATGCAGTCTCAGACGCCGTAGGCGTACGGATGACACATGTACCCATGTCTGCACCGCGGATTTTGAGAGCGTTGGATGCGGCTGGCAAATAGTGCTTTGCAGGTGATCTAGCAATTACTACAAACATTCATGTTAGAAGCAGCATTGTAGTATGGCTGTAGTTAAGCTTTGGGGAGCACTTCGACCGGCTGCAGGGGGTGCTTCGAGCATTGACATCGAGGCAACGACCATTCGCGAACTGTTACGTAAACTTAAAGAGCGTTACCCGGAAACTGCCCCGTTTATCCGGGCTGGCATCGCGGTCTCTGTTGATGGCGTTTTATATCGTGACAGTTGGGAACAAAAACTACCCCCATCTGCTGAGATTTATTTATTACCACGCATCGCAGGCGGCTAAATACCTTGGCTGCATCTTATTTGTGGTGGTCGAGCGTTCGAGTCGCCCACAACCCACCAATCTTATATTTTTTCTGCTTGCCTCAATAAGTAATCAAAATGGTTAATCATGTACTGGCAATGTTGTTTGTCGGCAACCAGATTAATATCACCAAACCCATGTTGTGGTGTGATCAATACAGCTACATTGCATTCGTTGATAATATTATCAACTACAATCTCGAAGATTGACGGGTGTTTGTTTCTCAAATCAGCGAGTTTTAGCTCATAAATTACATATTGAGTAATGATAGGTTGCTTGGATTTCCAGAATTCCATCCGACTAAGCGCCGCATTCCCACATTTGTCTCGAATTAAAGTTTTGTATATTTCAATTTCTTCAGTCTGGATGTCATCAGAATAGATTTCGATATATTGGTGTTCTGGATTTTCTCGCAGGTTCTTTTCTTGGTTATGAAAATAGTCACCTTCGGAATATTTTCCTGTTGCCGGGTTATATTTGATATTGTCATTCATATATGGATAGGCAACTTTGGTTGTTCGTGAGCATTGTTCTATTTGCCAGATTTCTTCCTCAAGTAAAACGGTTCCGGCACTTCTTGAGAAAATATCGATATACTCATTACTATACTGTTTGACAATTGAAGCAAGATTATTTTCTAATTTTCGACTGACATAATTTAATAATTGTGTTTGCCTTTCGATTCGATTTTCAAGCCTTAAGCCCATGACTTCCATATTCCTAAGACTGGTTTGCTCCTCAGAGAGAGGCAGCACGAACTCCTTTCCATTAGCCAGATAATCAATAGATACAGTAAATAATTCTGAAAGCTTTGTCATCACTGTCAGTGTAGGATCGTTGATCCCTCTTTCATATGCAGAATACGTACCGACACTTATATCCAGCTTCGAAGCCAAATAGCTTTGAGACCAGCCTTGTTGGTTTCTCAATGATCTTAATATTTCAGAAAATTGTGCTTTTTTGTGTTTTTTCACCAATATTTTATATTTTCAAATTCAACTGATAATGATGATTCTAAATCACAAATTCAGGAAACTGTGTATTTTTATTTTTTATTAATCAACAAGGTTAATCAACGGTATATTTATTACTGTGTCATTGCTTTTAGTAAAGTGACAATTAAGACAGGGGCTTAAAACAGAAGTTTACATGGCAAGATAAGGGGTAAAAGGATTTCTAAGCGAAAACTAGTATTACGCTTAAAATTTCTACCATGTATTCTTCTGTTTTTCTTTATCTTATAAAGATTTATTACCATATCTAGTAAATCAGCACAATTTACAAGCAGGAGTTTATATAGTTAGGGGTATAAATTAGTAGCGATCAGATTAGTCTTTCTTACCAAGAATTTTCTAAAATGATTGCTGCATTTATATATTCTCCTGCGTTTTAACCCGGATATTTCATAAATCTTTGAGTTTTTCCAAAATCATCTGCAGATGGTTGCGAATTAAGGCGGCTTTATGAAGATTATAGTTCCATGGTGCTGATTCGCGCATGTATGCTGACTGGGCTAACTCCATCTGGATAGCGTGAACGCCTTTGTTAGGTTGACCGTAGTGCCGAGTAGTCCAACCCCCTTTAAAACGTCCGTTTACGGTAAAAGTATATCCTTTCGCCTTTTCACAAATATTTTTTATTGTTGCCTGTATTCTTAAACCACATGACCGTTCGTTGTAAGTACCGATATTAAAATCTGGTAATGTTCCTTCAAATAAAAAGGGAATATTTGAGCGTATAGAATGACAGTCATACAAGATCACGTTTTTGTGTAGAGATTTAATACGCTGAATTTCAGCCGCTAATGCGTCATGGTAGGGTCGGTGATAAGTGACCAGACGTTGTTGAATATCACTAACAGAGGGCTCCTGACCTGAGTCATAGATCGGATGTCCATCAAAGTCAGTTAACGGGCATAGGCTGGTGGTATTTTGCCCCGGGTACAAAGAGACGTCGTCAGGGTTTCGATTTGCATCGATGACATAGCGGTGAATATGTGACTGAACAACTGTTATGTTATCTAATAAGCCATCGTAGAGTTTATTAATATGCCAATCAGTGTCGGCCTTTGCTTTACCTATGTCATTAAGCTTGTTCAATATCTCACTGGGAATGTGTGTGCCACCATGCGGTTGAGCCAAAATAATCGGCGAGTTGCCTTTGAGTACACTGACTATATTCATAATGTGGGTAGTTGCTGCCCGTCAATTTCCATCATTATAGATCCGTCTGCAACCAGATCGGCGGCGTTTTGAATATCGTCAGCCATGAATCGATCGTCTTGTAGAAACTGAACTTTTCCCCTTAGTTTTTGCATTACTTTTTGCAGGGGTATACTTGTCCTTAATGGTTCGCGAATCTGAGTGCCCTGGGCTGCAGCTAATAACTCAACGCCGATAATGACAGCCAGGTTTTGATTCATATCGAGCAATCTTCGCGCGCCATGGCAGG
The DNA here is from genome assembly GCA_965215945.1 of Arenicellales bacterium. Classification (GTDB taxonomy): domain Bacteria; phylum Pseudomonadota; class Gammaproteobacteria; order Arenicellales; family JAHEKD01; genus JAHEKD01. The sequence continues at coordinate 40,736 of CBDCFC010000025.1, forward strand.
CCATGGAGACATGATCTTCCTGGTTAGCGCTGGTCGGTGTTGAATCGATGGAACAAGGGGTTGCAAGATGTTTGTTTTCAGCCATCAGAGCAGCGGCCGTTACTTCGGCGATCATAAAGCCTGAGTTCAATCCAGGTTGTGGCGATAAAAATGCCGGTAATCCGTAGTTGAGAGCCGGATCAACTAAAGTAGCAATCCGGCGCTCTGTGATTGAGCCGATCTCGCTGATTGCCAGGGCACATTGATCGGCTGCAAAGGCAACCGGTTCTGCGTGGAAGTTGCCACCTGAAATAATTTCTCCTTGATCAACGATAATAAGAGGGTTATCAGTAACCGCGTTGGCTTCAATTTCCAGGGTCCTGGCAGCTTGTCTCAACAAATCCAGTGCAGCCCCCACAACCTGTGGTTGACAGCGCAGGCAATAAGGATCCTGAACACGTTCATCGTCTTGTCGGTGAGATTCTCGAATCTGAGAACCGGCTAATAATTCTCGTAATGCTTTGCCTGCATCGATTTGACCTGGTTGACCGCGCAGTTCATGAATTTCAGCTCGAAAAGGTGCCGTTGAAGCCATCAGCGCATCACTTGCCAGTGCGCCTGTAATAAGCGTTGTTTGTGCTAGCCGCCAGGCATCAAATAACCCAGCTAACGCTAAAGCAGTTGAAACTTGTGTGCCGTTAATCATGCCTAGACCTTCTTTAGGACCAAGATTGATTGGCTTTAATTTAGCTTTGTTCAATACCTCACTACCAGAAAGTGTTTCTCCTTGGTATGTGGCGGCTCCTTCACCGATTAACACGGCCGTTAAATGTGCCAGAGGTGCCAAATCGCCAGACGCACCGACAGAGCCTTTCTCTGGAATAACGGGGATAATATCGTGTTCGAGCAATGCTCGAAGTAGCTCGATAACTTCCCAGCGCACACCGGATGCACCGCGGCCAAGCGATAGAATTTTTAAGCAAATGATTAATCTGACAATTTCTGCTGGCAAAGGGTTGCCAACACCGCAACAATGAGAAAGGATTAAGTTTCGTTGTAGCTGCGCCGTTTGTTCCGGCGCGATCTGAGTGCTGGCCAACTTGCCGAAACCCGTGTTTACTCCATAAATACCTTCATCCCCGTTGGCAGCCCGTTTTACAATAGTTGCAGCGAGATCAACGCCAGTTTTGTATTCAGGGTTCAATTGCAGATTGACTGGGCTACGATAAATAATTTCCAGTTGACTTAAATTGACCTGACCGGGTGTTAGTGTCATTATTTTGTTCATTGGTTATCCTGCCAAACGATTAATGACGGCTTTGAATTTTTGCTTGATCGCTTCTTCATTTTCATGGCGCCCGTTGCTAATAACTTTTTTACCGCCAACATAAACATCCTTAACAACGTTTTCATTTCCGGAAAAGACATAGCTGTCAATTAAATCATCCTGCTGACGGCCATAAAGTCTTGGGTGATCATTATCGATAACAACAAAATCTGCACGATATCCTGGTTTAACCATTCCGCTCAATCTAGCAGTAGACTGAGCGCCACCAGCTAGCGCTTGTAGGTAAAGATGGGTGCCAGTGCTTGCTTGGTCAGTCGAAGTTAAAACATTGCGACATTTCGTCTGTAAACGTTGACCATATTCCAGCCAACGCAGCTCCTCGGTTGGGCTGATAGAAATATGGCTGTCAGACCCTATGCCCCATTTTCCTTTAACTGAAAAATAATGTTCTGCTTTGAAAAAACCATCGCCAAGATTAGCTTCCGTTGTTGGGCACAGCCCAGCCGTGGCGCCTGATTTGGCTAGAGCCAGAGTTTCCGCTTCAGTCATGTGGGTGGCGTGAATCAGACACCACCTATCGTCAACCTTAAAGTGGTTCAGTAGCCATTCAACCGGTCGTTGATCACTCCAGGCCAGGCAGTCGTTAACTTCTTTAAGCTGTTCCGCGACATGTATATGGATCACTTTGGCTTGTCTACAGGCTGCCAGCATATCGTTTAAAAGTGATTCATCGATGGCACGTATTGAATGCGGAGCAATTCCCAGGGAAGCATTTTTTGACTCAACAATGTCTTTTTCAAGGCGCTGAACAATTTCGATAAAGCCATCTAGGTCATTTAGAAAACGTTTTTGTCCGTCTAACGGCGGTTGCCCACCAAAACCGCCATATGCATATAAGACAGGTAATGCTGTAAAAGCAATTCCAGTATCTTGGGCTGCCTGGAAACATTGTTTGGTCATTTCGGCGCGATCCAGGTAAGCATTTCCATTGATATCATGGTGCAAATACTGAAATTCACCGACGCCGGTATAACCAAATTTAAGCATCTCCAGATAAAGCTGGCTTGCCAGGCCGTTTAAATCATCAGGTTCTATTCGCTGCAGATAGTGATACATGACATTACGCCATGTCCAAAAACTGTCTTTTTCATCACCGCTGCTTGAGGTTTTTTCAGCTAGTCCAGCCACCGCCCGTTGATGTGCATGTGAATGAAGATTGGTCATGCCCGGAATAATCGTGCCATATGTGATGTCGTCAGCATTGCTGAGGCTATCAGACTCGATAGAGAGGATATCTCCGTCATCACTAACCTCAATCAAAACATCATCTGCCCAACCTTCATCTAGAAGCGCCGTTTTGGCCCAAATTGAATTGGTAATCCTATTATTCATAGCAATGTTATATCAATTTGATTGAAATCATAGCACGATAATTATATACTTGTATATACAAGTATAGGAAACACTGCACTTAATGTCATATAAACTTCTTGTCAATGCAACACTTGCGACCATGCAGGATAGCAAATCTTACGGTTTATTGCAGTCAGGGGCGTTGGTTGTTAAAGAAGGCAAGATTGTATGGCTTGGAAAGACTGCAGACTTGCCTGTTCATTTCGCCAACGCTTCGGTCCAGAAAATTGATTGTGAAAATAAACTGGTGACACCCGGGTTGATTGATTGTCATACGCATCTTATTTATGGTGGAAATCGGGCATCTGAATTCGAGATGCGCCTGGAGGGGGCTTCCTATCAAGAAATCGCTGAGGCCGGAGGAGGCATAAATTCAACCGTCAGACATACACGTGATGCCAGCGAACAAGAACTAATGGATAATGCTGAAAAACGCTTAACTGCTCTCATCAATGAAGGTGTTACTACGGTCGAGATTAAATCCGGCTATGGGCTTGATAGTGAAAATGAAATAAAAATACTCAAAGTTGCTAATCAATTGGCCAGTGCTCATCGAATTCGTGTACAAAAAACCTTTCTGGGTGCGCATGCATTGCCTCCTGAGTTCTCCGGTCAGAAAGATCAATACATCGAGAAGGTTTGTAATGTAATGCTGCCGAAAGCTGTTGAGGCAGGCTTGGTGGATACCGTTGATGGGTTTTGTGAAGGAATTGCTTTTTCTGTTGAGCAGATGGAAAAGGTTTTCGAGAAGGCTGAGGAATTGGGTCTGCCAATTAAATTACATGCTGAGCAGCTTAGTCATTTGGGTGGAGCCGTGATGGCCGCAAATAAAGGCGCATTATCGGTTGACCATATTGAATATCTTAAACCAGACGAAGCCAGTGTATTAGCTACAAATAATACGGTTGCTGTGTTGTTGCCGGGTGCTTTTTATGCGCTCAAGGAAACCCAGAAGCCGCCGATACAGGCTTTACGCGATCACGATGTAGCCATGGCTGTGGCTACTGATTTAAATCCAGGCTCATCACCGCTGAATTCATTGCTGTTAGCGATGAATATGGCGTGTACATTGTTTTCATTAACACCTTGTGAAGCTTTAGCCGCAACAACAATCAACGCCGCAAAAGCATTGGGGTCGCAAGAGCAGGTCGGTAGCCTGGAAATGGGTAAAGCCGCAGATTTAGTGATTTGGGATACAGATAACCCAGCCATGCTGTCCTATCAAATAGGAGCCAACCCGTGTCTCAATGTCATGATTGCCGGACAGTGGCGTAAAAACTTGCTGGGCACCAGTAATCATGGTTAGTACCAACCACATTCTTACTTCTCTTGATAAAGGCGCAGCGCAACCGCTTTATCAACAGATTAAAGATGTGATTAATACAGAAATCAAAACAGGTAAGTGGCAGGCAGGTGAAAAGATTCCGTCTGAGAATGAATTAGTTGAATCACTAAATGTTTCACGCATGACTGTGAATCGAGCACTGAGAGAACTCACCAAAGAGGGAATATTGAACCGAGTTCACGGCCTGGGAACTTTTATTTCAAAACCACCACAACATGCAAGTTTGATTCAATTAAAAGATATTGCCGAAGAAATTGCAGAGCGGGGGCAAACGCATTCAACAAAGGTATTAATGCATTTGAAAATTAAAGCGGCAGCAGTTATTGCTGAAAAAATGCAATTCCCGGTAAACAGTGATGTGTTTTATTTGAAATCTATACATTATCAGGATTCCATACCCATTCAGCTTGAGGAGCGTTATGTGAATCCAGAGCTTGTTCCTGAATTTATGCACCAGGATTTCAAGTTGCAAACGTCCACCCGATATTTAATGGAGTTATTTACCCCGGATAAAATGGAACATCGAGTGCAGGCTATACCATCGGATGAAAAAACAAGTAATTTATTGATGCTTGATCATGCAGAACCTTGCCTGAAGCTGTCACGGCGTACCTGGAAAAACGAACAAGTAGTGACTTACGTCGCCATGATTTACCCGGGCAACCGTTATGATTTAGCTGCCAAGTATTCAACCACTGATTTTAAGATTTTAAAGAATTAAAGAGGATATTATGATATCGAGTCGAATTGATACGACTAGGGTGATTCGAGCACCACGAGGTTCAGAGCTAGCCTGCAAAAGCTGGCTGACTGAAGCCGCATATCGGATGATTCAAAACAATCTTGATCCCGATGTGGCAGAGCGCCCAGAGGAATTAACTGTTTATGGCGGTATTGGCAGGGCTGCTCGCAACTGGGATTGTTTTGATCAAATTCTGGACAGCTTAAAACAACTTGAAGTTGATGAAAGTTTGTTAATTCAGTCAGGGAAGCCTGTTGGCGTGTTCAAAACGCATATTGATGCCCCACGAGTGTTGATTGCAAATTCAAACTTGGTGCCGCACTGGGCCAACTGGGATCATTTCAATGAGTTAGACCGAAAGGGTTTGATGATGTTTGGTCAAATGACCGCAGGATCGTGGATTTACATTGCCAGCCAGGGCATTGTTCAGGGCACTTATGAAACCTTTGTTGAAGCAGGGCGACAGCATTTTGATGGTGATACCAAAGGCAAATGGATTTTAACCGCCGGACTGGGAGGAATGGGCGGGGCCCAGCCGTTGGCAGCCACTATGGCCGGGTATTCCGCTTTGTGTATCGAGTGTGACGAAACTCGAATCGATTTCAGGTTACGAACCAAATATATAGATAGAAAAGCCAAATTACTCGAAGAAGCACTGGAAATCATTCATCAAGCTTGTGCAAATGGTGAAGCGGTTTCAGTGGGGCTATCAGGTAATGCTGGTGAATTATTACCTCAACTGGTAGAGAAAGGGATCAAACCTGATCTAGTCACTGACCAAACTTCCGCCCACGATCCGGTTCATGGTTATCTGCCCATTGGTTGGACTATGTCGCAATGGCTGGAACAGCAAAAAACTAATCCTGATCATGTCGCCGCACAGGCACGTAAATCCATGGCGATTCATGTCAAGGCGATGCTTGATTTTTATCACCAGGGCATCCCTACTGTTGACTATGGTAATAACATTCGTCAGGAAGCTAAGGATCAGGGTATTGAGGATGCGTTTGATTTCCCAGGTTTTGTGCCGGCTTATATCAGACCGTTATTTTGTCGCGGCATCGGTCCTTTTCGTTGGGTGGCTTTGTCAGGTGACCCTGAAGATATTTATAAAACTGATCAAAAAGTTAAGGAATTGATACCCGATGATTCGCATTTGCATAATTGGTTGGATATGGCGCAACAACGGATCAGTTTTCAAGGTTTGCCTGCCCGGATATGCTGGGTCGGACTGGGCCAGCGCCATCGATTGGGTTTGGCATTTAATGAAATGGTTAGATCCGGCGAGCTTAAGGCACCTATTGTTATTGGCCGTGATCACCTTGATTCCGGTTCTGTGGCATCGCCGAATCGTGAAACAGAAAGTATGAAAGATGGTTCCGATGCGGTTTCAGACTGGCCATTACTAAATGCACTATTAAACACGGCATCAGGGGCAACCTGGGTTTCATTTCACCATGGCGGCGGTGTCGGCATGGGTTATTCTCAGCATGCGGGTGTCGTGATTTGCTGCGATGGAACCGAGCAGGCCGCCAAACGTATTGAGCGAGTGCTCTGGAATGATCCTGGTACCGGTGTGATGCGCCATGCTGACGCAGGGTACGAAATGGCAGTTCAATGTGCCAAAGATAATGACCTTAATTTGCCGGGCATTCTGAGAGACGAGAATCACCCGAGCTAGTTTGACACAGTTATTAACATGATCCGCATTGTTTATAAGTCCACATCTTTTTATGATACGCCTGCATTTCTAAATCCATAAATTCAAGGAGTATTGAATGAGTCAAAAAGATGATTTGATAGCAAAGTACGCAGATGATCTGCAAAATAAATGTGGTGTCAGCCCCGATATGGACCTGCTGAGAAAAGTTACCGACGGTTTGGGCCCAGCTATTTACAACAATGATGCCTCTGTTGTGGCTGGTACGGATGAATCGGAATTAGCAACGGTGAAAAATAATTTCTTAATCAATAAACTGGGGCTTGCGGATGGTCCGGAACTGGATAGTGCTATTGATTCGGTAATGGATCAATATGGCCGATCTGAGAGAACTAAATATCGTGCGGTGGTTTATTATTTGTTAGCCAAGCACTTTAATAAAGAGTCAGTCTATTCCTAAGCTGATTTATTAATTTCAAAAAAGGCCAGCATATTGCTGGCCTTTTTTATTAGCGCTTGCGTAAGCGACAGAATACCATGGGCTTGTGCCGGGACCACTTGAGAATTGTATATTCCCGGCCTTGCCCTGGGGAATCTATCGGCGCCAGTTATGAAATTTTTCTAGAAAATTAAGTGCCCACTCTGGCGCATTGGCTTTTTTCCAGTTACCCGCCGCAAATTTATTAGCTTCCATCCAGGTGGGATAGGGATGTATGGTGCCGAGAATTTTATTTAACCCTAATCCATGTTTCATCGCTAAGGTGAATTCGGTAATCATTTCTCCGGCATGTGCAGCAACAATGGTGGCCCCCAAAATTTTATCTTTTCCTTTTGGAGTTATAACTTTAACAAAACCTTCAGTATCACTTTCAGTTAATGCGCGATCAAATCCAGCAAGTTCATAAATAGTTGTCTCGGTATTGAGGGACTGTTCTTTCGCCTGATCCTCTGTGATGCCGACTTGAGCAACTTCAGGTTCTGTAAAAGTCACCCAGGGAACTACACTGTAATCGACTTTGAACGTTTTGAAGGTGTCGAATAGGCTGTTAACGCTGGCATACCAAGCTTGATGAGAGGCCATGTGGGTGAATTGATAAGGGCCGGCTACGTCACCACAGGCGAAAATGCTGGGGATGTTAGTGCGCAGGCGCTTGTCAGTTTTAACAGTGCCATTTCGATTTAGCTCAACTCCAAGCGCTTCTAGTCCAAGGTTTTCTGTATTCGCTTTGCGTCCAACGGCAACCAAGATTTCATCAAAAGGTATTGAAACGGATTGCCCGCCTGTTTCACATATCAGTTCTTTTTGCTCGCCAGGATTAACTTTTATAGCTTTGTGATCGGTGAGAATTTTAACACCATCTCGCTGCAGACTTTTGTGGATAATTTTTACGGCTGCTTTGTCGTCCTTGATCATGATACTAGGAGTCATCTCAACTAAAGTGACTTCAGCACCAAAACGGGCGAATGATTGAGCCAGTTCGCAACCAATCGGACCTCCACCTAATACGGCTAGATGTTTTGGTAATGTTTTTAAATCCCAGACATTATCTGAAGTTAGAGCTTTAATTTGTTCGAATCCTTCAATCGGCGGCACAAAGGGACGTGCACCACTGGCGATAACAATACGTCTGCTGGTTAATGTTTGTCCATTAACTTCGACTTCATGGGGTGATATGATTTTTGCTTCACCAATGATGCATTCCACACCCAAAGATGTATAGCGTTCAACCGAATCATGTGGCGCTATGGTTTTAATAACATTCTGAATACGTGCCATGATATTGTTGAACTCAAACTCTGGTTCGCTGGGGTTAACGCCAAACTTATCGGCGTGGCGCATGTCGGCACACATTCTGGCAGAATGAATTAAAGCTTTTGAGGGAACACAGCCATAATTTAAGCAATCACCACCCATTTTATGTTTTTCTATCAAGGTCACTTTAGACTTTATTGTGGCGGCAATATAGGAGGTTACTAGCCCTGCAGAGCCAGCACCAATAACGATTAAATTTTTATCAAATTTTTTGGCCATCGCGGTTCCTATAAAATGTGATGAGCTTCTTCGCCAGTAAAGGAAAAATTCCAAGGATTGCTAGCGAAATAATAATTGGCAATGAAACGATATCTTTTATCGATTCGATACTGGCAAGTTGGTGACCGGCATTAACATAAATCATCGTCGCCGGTAACATGCCTAGCTGACTGACCAGGGCAAACACTATAGTTTTAATTGTGGTTAGTCCCATGACCAGATTAACAACGAAAAATGGAATCACCGGTATTAGGCGAATAGTAAATAAATAAAAACCACCTTCTTCATCAATGCCTTGGTTGATTGCTTCTAGCTTGTTGCCGTATTTTGATTGAATCGTTTCACGAAACAAGTATCTTGCCGCCAGCATAGCCAGTGTTGCACCAATTGTCGATGCGAAAGAAACAATAATCGAACCAGTAATGACCCCGAAAAAAGCTCCTGCTGCCAAGGTCATAATAAGTGCGCCGGGCAGTGACAGTGCGGCAACAGCGACATAGGCCATGAAGAAGGAAAACCTAGTTAAAAAGGGGTGGCTATTATCAAAGCTCTGGAAGCGTTGTTGCTGGGACTTTAAACTCTCTAAAGTAAAATGCTGGTCGAGATCGAAAATAAAAAATAATCCGATCAAAACGATGATGACAACCGCCAGTATTATTTTCCCATGGCGCATAGTGGTTATTGAGTCCTTCAAGGTTTTCATCATACCGATTAAAAAACGGCATGCAACTTGGCCCGTTTTTCATAGCTGTGTATGACAGGGTTAATTAGAAATAGTTTCTTAAAAGAAGACAAAGTTATTTAAATAAATCATTATTTAAGTAAATCAGTTTGGCTGATTCTTCGTCAATTTGAATTTTGGAAACGCCAGCATGGCTAAATTCAAAATTAAAAATACAGTTGGTTGGTAGATCAAGCAGGATACTTGTTATTGCTCTTAAACTGCCAGCATGGGCAACAATCACAATTGGTGAGTCGGTGGATTGAATAGTGTTGAGCCAATCCCGACAACGACTTATAACATCATCAAAGCACTCTCCCATCGGTGCGGGTTCCGTATGCCAATTTTCTGCCCAGTGATTAAAAAACTCCGCATCGTTGTTATATGCCGCCTCCCAAGTTTTAGTTTCCCACAAACCAAAGTTCAGTTCACGAAGTTGTTCATGTTTCTCAATTTTGAGTTGCCAGTTTTTATTTAAAACTTGTGCGGTTTGTTTAGCGCGGAGCGAATCGCTGCAATAAACTTTCTCAGGAGGTTCTAGCTTCCAGCTTTTTACGAGTTTAGTGAGACTCTTTTTGCCGACGGATGAGAGCTCCACATCGGTGTGCCCAATAATTTGTTCAGGCTCTGCAGTCGTTTCAGCATGCCTGATGAGATAAATTGTTTGATTTTCAGTGGACATCTAAGCGAAATAACAAATAGATCATGTTTTCAGTCATTAGATTTGCCAAAGCTAAGCAATCATCGGTTATGTCACCAAACTACAATGAACGTAAACTTAAGTCATCAGCAAAACGAAAATTAACCCTAATGGGATATAAATAAGACTAAATTGTATAAGTATAGCCCTTTCACAGAGATATTTTCGAAAGATTGCATAATTTTAAGTTATTGATATATATGGAAAATATAATTCTTTTGTTAAACAATTCAGTCAAAGTTTAGCCATCTTGTATATAATCGCCGATTCATAATAAACAGGGCTTTAATGATGCTTGCAAAGAAATTTAAAGCATTTTTCATCTCATTATTTATCGCAGTATTTTTAGCAGCTTGTGCTACCAATCCTGTAACTGGGAAAAGAGAGTTGTCGTTAGTGGGGGAAGAATGGGAACTTAATGTTGGTAAGCAGGCCTATTCGCCTTATCGTCAAGCCCAAGGTGGTGACTATATTGTTGATCCCGGAGTAGAAGAATATATTAACGAGGTTGGCCAACGTCTAGCAGCGGTAAGTGATCGAAAATTACCTTACGAATTTAATGTCCTGAATAGTTCGGTTCCCAATGCCTGGGCTTTACCTGGCGGAAAAATTGCCATTAACCGCGGGTTATTGACTGAACTTAATAGTGAAGCAGAATTGGCAGCAGTACTCGGACATGAAATCGTTCATGCGGCTGCCAGACATGGCGCTAAAGCACAGACACGAGGTATTGGCTCACAACTGGCAGTAATAGGTGTTGCGATCGCTGGCGGTCAGGGTTATGGGCAGGCCGCCTCGATAGGTGCTCAGTTATTTAATCAGAAATATGGTCGTAGTGCTGAGCTTGAATCTGATGAATATGGCATGCTTTACATGTCACGTGCTGGCTATGATCCTACAGCAGCTATAGATTTACAGCAAACGTTTGTCAGATTGTCGGAAGGCCGTAAGGCTGATTGGGTCAGTGGCTTGTTTGCCTCACATCCTCCTTCGCAACAGCGAGTTGCAAAAAATAGAGAAACTGCTGCCAAGCTACCCCAGGGCGGCGAAATGGGTACAGATCGATACAAAAAGCGACTGCGTACCTTGTTTAAAACCAAGCCTGCTTATGATGCCTATGATGAAGCGATAAAAGCCGCAAACAAGGGGAACTTCGATAAAGCAAGAAGCTTAGTTAAGAAGGCTAAAAAATTGGAACCGCGTGAATCGCTATTTGATTTACTGGATGGGGATTTGGCCGCTGAGCAAGGTCGAAGACAGGCGGCAATGAGCAGCTATAACCGTGCGGTCACTAAAAACCCGGACTTCTTTGCACCGTTAGCCAAACGAGGTGCGTTGAAATATGACATGGGTAATACATCAGCCGCTAAGAAAGATTTACAACGCAGTCTGGGCTTATTGCCAGGTTACGATGTGACCCACTACACATTAGGGCGTATCGCCTTAGACGAAGGGAATACTCGTGAGGCGATCAAGCAATTTCAAACGGCCTCGAGGAGTAAATCGAAAATAGGCAAAAAAAGCTATGCTGAATTGCTACGTCTTGATTTACCTAACAATCCGCACAAGTATATTCAGGCTAGAGCTGCTTCGGCGGGTAATGGTGAGCTGGTCGTGCGGGTCGGTAATGCGACTACTGTACCGATACGAAACATTGTCGTGGAAATACAAATTAAAGATAAATCCGGACGAACGCGCAACTTCCGCCGTGATTTGAGAGGTACTCTAGCAGCGAAAAAGCAAACAACGATCGGAACCGGAGTCAATGCTGCAAATCTAACTGCAGCTAATGCACGGGTCATCAATGCCAGAGTAGCAAATTAGGTTTAGTGATGAGCCAAAGAGCCTGGATATGGTTGCTAGGGTTCGCCAGTTTTTTGGTTTTGGTTGCAATCTGTTTGCTAACCGTTCCAGCTCAGATTACTAATAAGCTAAAAATTGACCTTGACCAAACCTTTCAAGCTAATGGCATCGAAACGACACAATATGAGTTGGATGGCCGTGACGTAATTTTTACTGGTGATGTCAGTATTAACTATAACAGGGCAACGCAATTTAATCTTGCCAGAGAAGTTGAAGGGGTACGCAATATTATTGATCAGCAGGTTATTTATGAGCCGCAGCCGGCTTTCGGTCAAATCTTGATTGAAAATGGTCAGGTTAGATTCACTGGTGGCTTTAAAAACCCCGCCAACCTTGAACTGATTACTAATCTCATTAAACAATACTTTTCAGACTATGAAATTATTGTTGAGGCGCAGGTAAGTGAAAGAATGATCACACTTCAGCAATTGTTTGATTTTGAATATTTATTCGAACGCTTCCAGGGTAATGAAGTTTGGTTTGAGTTTTCAGATCGGCAAGTTGTTATGAACGGAAGATTTGAATCTGAGCACGACCGAGAACTGGCCGAGCAGAAAATACTTTCTCAGATCAATAGGCGAACTCGCTATATCAATGACATTAAAATTACCGGTTCGGGTGAATCGGAAAGAATTGTTTTTGAGAAAAGCGCCGGAGTAATCAAAATATCAGGTGATTTGGCGGATAGCGCCTTAAAAGAAAAGTTGACTGCATTGTTTAAAGGTTACTATCCTGGTACAGAGTTAAAGATAGACATCGATATTAACGAGAATCTGGAATATGTTGAGTGGCATGATAAGTTAGGCTATTTAGTACCTGAATTGGATCGAATCATCGAAGGACGATTTAAATTTTTTGTGGAAGAAATAGTACTGGAAGGAGAGGTAGAGGATTTGTCAACCAAAGCTGGGATGATTACCAGAATCAGTGAAGCGATCGATGGTTCGGAAATAATCGATCGGTTGGTCATTTCCACGAATAGTCGGATTGTTAATTAATTAAAAACTGTGAAATTTTGTTAAACTTTAGTCCAATATAGACTGCTGAATATCCATATCCCATTGATATTAAAAACTAATTATTGATTTTCTAGTATATAGCTAGATCAAAATAGGCAGAGCCGGAAGCTGAAGAATTGCTGCATTTAATCAAATTTTCTAGTATATTTATACGTGTTAATTAAATTTGAATGATAAGACGCTGTTTTATGTATTAAAAAAACGCGCAGTTATCGCTTGTACATTTGGAGTAAGCAAGAAGATGAAAAGTAAAAGGGTATATTCTCAACCAAAGTTACAAGAGCTTGGTACATTGAAAACCTTGATAATGGGTATGTCAGGTGTGCAGGACGAGTCAGGAGATCCTTTTGAGAACTTTAAAACTATGCCTTGACAAATGGACTTGACCTCACAAAGTAGATAAACACAGCAAATATTACAATCTATCTGTTGTATGCTGTAACCAACTTAGTTATTGATCTCGATTCAGGTTAGGTGAGTTAAAAGATTTGTTTTTTCTATGAATTTCACGATACCACAGTTCAGCTAGAACAAAAATACGTAATGACCACCAATCAACTTCTTTTTGTCCAATATTCCTAAAAAATATTTCGATCTTTGATTCTTCTAACAATGAGTTTTTTAGAATCAAGGATTGATTAATAATCTTTTTAATCCGCGCTTTATTCTCAATAATACCGGCATGAATAAGTTCACTGAATGATGTTTTGTCAGCACGATTAATAATGTGATTGAGATTATAAACTTTGAGACTTTGTCTTTGTAGCCAACGTATTTTTCCAAGCTTTTCCAGATGCTGCAGCGGAAGTATCCATATGAATTCAATAATATTTTTATTGTAGTAAGGCATGACATATTTACAGTTATATTTTAAATATAGTTTTTTTCTCAAATAATAGATTGATTCAGCTTTATTTCTAAAAAACAAAAGTTTCAAAAGGTTTTGGTGGTGAAACAAGTTGTTTTGTTTGAGCAGGGTTTTTTGATCAATGGAGTTGACTTGCTGCTGTGTAATTCCAAACTCATTAACTGTCGGCCTAATCCGGTTCAACTTTCTGTATATATGTTTTAAACTTTTAGGTGCCAGAGGCCTTAAACCGAAATTTAAAAACCTGTATATCTCTTTGGTAATCTTGGGTGAAGATAATAATTTTAATAAAATAACAGAAAATTGTTTTGTTAATAACAAATCTCGGTAAAGGTATATGTGACCGGTGAATAAATCATCACCGTTCATGCCTGATATTAATATAGAATTTCTATCTTCATATGTATTGTAGTAAATTGTTTCCGGCAAGGATGAGTATGAATCGAGATTAATGACATCCTTGCTCAAGTGGCGTTTATCTAAATCAGACAAAATAGTTTTGTCATCGCAATTAATCATTTTCCCCTTGAGTTTTAACTGTTTAAGCGTTTGCTCAATAAAATCACTTTCATCACAAAGTTTGAATTTTTCGAAGATATATGAGTAGCAGGTCAAGTTGCTTCTCCAGTCAGGGTTTTCTGCCAATATTGCAGCTAACAAACTCGAGTCATAACCTCCACTTAACATCAGTCCTAAATTTTTATCGTCTTGAATTTCCTTTTTTAAGGCGTTTCGTAATAGTGAAATAAATTCCTGTGTATATGTTGCTTCATCTTTGTTAGTTTTAGGAGGGGCTATATCAGTCAGCTTCCAATAGTCAATCGCCTCAATTTTATTATTCTCAACTCTAAATACATGACTGGGTGGGCAATAATGGCAATGTTGGAAATAAGTTTGTTCCGAGCCGTTATTAGAATATCGAAAGCATTGGTAGAATCGTTTCATATTGATGGATTTGTCAACCCTTGGTTGATCGAGCAAAGTTGCCAGATCAGAGGAAAAATAGAAATCATCGCCAACTTTACTATAAGTAAAGCTTCCATAACCCAATGCATCGAGGCCGGCGAGTAGAAATTTATTTTTTCTGTCCCATATAATAAATGAGAATTTGCCGTCGAATTTATCAGGAAATTCATTACCCCATTTTAAATAGGCTGAAATAAAGAATATTTCATTTTCAGCGGTGGCATCTATTCGGAGTTTTTTTGCAAGTTCTTCCTTGTTAAATAGTTGGCAGTCTGTTGCACAGATAAAATCATTGTCTACATATATAGATTTAGATTGATAAGGGCATAAATTGTTTGGATCGTTAATTAAGGTAAGACTAAAGTCCTCTTCAATGTGAGTAGAAATTCGGTCCGGGTATTCCGAAAAAATAGTTTTAGCCAGCCAAACAGATTGATTTTGACTAGCTTGTTCAACGGAAAGATTGTGTGTTTGCCCAAAAAAGAAGTTCATCTATATTACATTGACGGATGAGTAAACCGGATACGAAGGTTATCCGGGATGTTTAATATTTTTCTGCGCTTGGCTGTGATGGTTGAATAGTTTAACTATGTAAACCATCAGTATCAATGGTAAGTTTCGAGCTCATTACGGCTTTGCTTAAGCGACGAACTTGTCAACTAGCAATTTTGGCAATCAACTTGTCAGCAAATTCGCTGGTTGAAACTGTCGTGACCCCATC
This sequence comes from Arenicellales bacterium, assembly GCA_965215945.1. Classification (GTDB taxonomy): domain Bacteria; phylum Pseudomonadota; class Gammaproteobacteria; order Arenicellales; family JAHEKD01; genus JAHEKD01. Next base: position 56,053 of record CBDCFC010000025.1, read on the forward strand.
CATTTGACGGGCAAAATCATAAGTAACAGTTTTATCGGCAATCACCTGAGGGTAAGCATCATTGATAAGTTTGGCTGCTTCTTTCCAACCCATGTAATCCAACATCATTACGCCTGATAACAATAACGAAGATGGATTAACCTTGTTTTGATTTGCATATTTAGGCGCGGTACCGTGGGTGGCCTCGAATACGCCGATGTGATCTGCCATATTTGCACCAGGTGCAATACCCACGCCACCCACTTCAGCCGCTAGTGCATCGGACAAATAATCACCATTGAGGTTCATGGTGGCAACAACATCAAACTCAGCAGGTCTTAGCTGCATCAGTTGAAACATGATATCTGCAATTCGGTCTTTGATGACAATCTTGCCTTCTGGTTGCTGGCCATCGTGATTATCCCAGAGCTCATCCTCAGTAATCAGCACATCGCCAAATTCTTCCTTGGCAAGTTCATAACCCCAATTGCGAAACGCTCCTTCGGTAAACTTCATGATATTGCCTTTATGAACCAAAGTGATACTTTTGCGATCATTATCGATTGCATAGTTAATAGCGCTTCGAATTAAACGTTTTGAACCAAACGGACTGATTGGTTTTATACCCAGGCCGGCATCCTCAAAAAAGTCAACACCCATTTCCTCACGCAAAAATTTTGCCAGTTTTTTGTTATCTTCTGTGCCGCTTTCGTATTCAATGCCAGCATAAACATCCTCTGTGTTTTCCCTGAAAATCACCATGTCGACATCATCGGCATTTTTTTGTGGAGAAGGGACGCCCTGATAATATTTCACCGGCCGAACACATGCATAAAGGTCTAAATCTTGCCGCAAAGAGACATTGAGTGAGCGAAAGCCACCACCAACTGGTGTTGTTAGTGGGCCTTTTAGCGCAATATATAATTCTTTAATCGCATCCAGTGTTTCCGCTGGAAAGTAATCACCGCTATAAATACCGGCCGCTTTTTCACCCAGGTAAAGTTCACACCAGGCAATTTTTCGTTTACCTTGATAGGCTTGCTCGACGGCACTATCAAGGACTCGCAGTGAGGCGTTGGTAATGTCAGGTCCAATACCGTCACCCTCAATAAACCCTATGACAGGTTGATCTGGTATCGACAATTTGTTTCCTGTCAAAGTGATTTTTTCACCGTGTTCAGGGATTTTTATATGTTCATAGCTCATAACATCATCCTTTTTGTATCTTTGATGGTGTTGTCAAAGCCACAGCACACCCGATGGTAGTGTGACATTGATGTAATTGAAACGCTCATGTCCAGAAATTTTCTGGACATATGACGGATTCTACCATTTAATTTAAAACTTGTAGTTGATGAATCATTGAGTAGCTAAATATTGAAAATAAAAGGTGTTGTTGCCACAGGGCATCCGCAAACTACTGAGGTAGCGGAGCAAATATTGCAGGAAGGAGGTACAGCATTTGATGCTGTTGTGGCAGCTTATTTTATGGCATGTGTTGCCGAACCCGTTTTAGCGTCTTTAGGAGGCGGTGGCTTTTTAGTCGCGAAAAAATCCATCGAACCTGCATTTTCACTTGATTTTTTTGTTCATACTCCACTAGTCAAAAAACCAACTGAGGAACTGGATTTTGAAGAAATGTTGGTTGATTTTGGTAATGCCACACAAGCATTTCATATGGGTAATGGCAGCGTGGCTGTTCCGGGTTGTGTAAAAGGAATTTTCGAGCTTCATCGACAATTTTGTCGCATACCCATTACCGAATTGGTGGCTCCGGCTGTTTTGGCCATTAAGCAGGGTATTAAAATCACTGCTGTACAAGCTGAGATTCTTAATTTGGTTAGTCCAATATATGTGAATCGAGCCAGTGCAAGAGAGTTATTTGTGAAATCTGAGAACGGTGAAGTGCTACAAGAAGACCAGATTTATCAGAATAACGAGTTGGCGGATACCATGGAAACGTTGGCAATTGAAGGGGAAGACTTTTTTTACCGGGGTGAAATAGCACAAAAAATTGAGCAATCAGCGAAAAACGATGGTGGTTCGATTACAACTAACGATTTATCCGCTTATCAAATTTTTTTTCGTGAACCTATTCGCTATCATTTAAATGATGCACAAGTATTTTTAAATCCTCCACCATCAGCCGGAGGACTGTTGGTGCAGTTTGGGTCTGAACTATTTCTACAACATATCTCCTCTCAGCTAAAACATGGTAGTGAAGCTTATTACGCGTTGTTGGCAGATGCGATTGAATTAACTCAACAGGCCAGGTTGGAAAGTTTATCTAAGTCGCCGTTGCGGGAACTAGAAAAGGATATTTTTTTCGACAAGCAACAAGTAGCCCTGTATCGAAATGAAATTTCAGCACGGCAAAAGGCAAATCGTGGAACCACTCATATTTCGGTGGCAGATGCTGTCGGTAATGTTGCAGCCTTGACCATTTCGAATGGAGAAGGCTGCGGTGAAATATTAAAGGGGACGGGAATTATGCTCAACAACATGCTCGGTGAAGATGATTTGAACCCATTGGGTCTGAACAAGTGGCAACCAGATAGAAGGTTATCTTCGATGATGTGTCCGGGAATTGCTATAACGGGTGACCAAGTTCTGGCGCTGGGCTCCGGTGGCTCAAATCGGATCCGCACAGCGATATTACAGGTTTTAATCAACAAATTAATATTTAATTTACCACTTGAGAAATCGGTCACAGCTTCAAGGTTACATTTCGATGACCAGCTTTATCTTGAAGCGATAGATATGAGTGAAAATGTTTTAAATGCTTTGCAACAAAATTTTCCAGATATGAAGATATTTCCTCGACGTGATTTTTATTTTGGGGGTGTGAATGCAGTAGCCATTTCTGCGCAAAATGCTGAAGCCGTTGCTGATTCTAGGCGAGGTGGCACTTCAATCGTCGTGGTTTAAAAACTTCCGGTTAATAACCAGCGCTTCATTCTAAAGTTATTGTTACTGGGGCCAGGCCAAGTTAATCGAGGAATAATTTGCATATCTTTTTTGAAAACCTGATCCAGGCGTTGATGCTCTACCGTGGCAATATTGCTAAAGTACTTATTAACTAAATCATGATCTGTTGATAAGTAGCTGTTGAATGGATAAGAAAAGGAGATGGGGTTTTCTCCGATGAGTTGATTCACAGCCGATTTGGATGTTTGTAGTTCTTGTTCGAATAATTCCGATGAAATAGCTTCACGCTTGTAATGGTTGTGACCATGGCTGGCTATCTCATGGCCGCTTTCAAATGCATTTGTTATGTCGCTGGAGTCGGGATAAATTTCTTCAGCAAGATTCTTCATGTCATGTTCTAAAGTATGATGTTTAATCAGATGTTTGACGCTAGTTTCAATTATTTGCGGCTTAGTTTGTTCGCGTAAATGGTTCAATAATTCAGATCCCGGCAAATCATCAGTTTTCACGTGTTTGCTGATATCTCTGATAAATATTTCTTTATAGTTATTGCTCTCAAAAAACCAATAGAGTGCATGTTCCCAAATCAAAGATTCCCTATTGATGAAGCTGGTGCACTGGAAAAAAACGGCTGGGATCGAGTGCTTTTCAAGTATCTTTAGACCTTGCTGATAATTACATTTAAAACAATCGTCAAAACAGATCACAATTCCCACGGTTTCAGAATCCGGAAATTCACCCGCATGTAAATCATTTAAAGTGTAGAATTTTACCGGCAGCGTTTTCAAATAACGCAGTTCTTTGTCAAAATCTACTGCACTAGTTACCGGAGATCGGCCATTGTCTAGAAAATTATGCTGCCCATAGTCTTCAATTCGATGATAAAGCAGGCAGCTTATTTTCCCCTTAAGTTTATTAATCCAGTTTTGCTCTATTTGAGGTAACGCCGGTAAATAATCTTTACTCCGATTTAAAGCTCGCTTAAACATCTTTAATTTCAAACCCACCTATAGTTTTGACATTTTTATCGATTTTGTTTTTTTGAGCTAGATAATCACGAACTAATCCTTGCTCGATTAAGCGATTGACCTGTAACCGATAAATAGGTTTATATTGATAGCCAGTTCGGTTTAAAAAAAGTTTGCCTTGCTCCGATTGCTTGACTCTATCGGCATTGTTGGCAAATAATCTTAAACATGCCTCAACCATTGCCTCAATGCCAAGCTTAAAACACTTCGCATCAATGATTTCATAGTTGTCGTTTTCGTCATAGGTGACTTGAGCGGAAATTATAATATCGCCGCTGTCTATGCCTTTATCAATGTGATGAACAGTTATGCCGACCAGTTCCGGGTGTTTTTCCAGCAACATGAATAAATTGCAATTGCCACCACGGGAATATGGGGAAAGTCCCGTGTGTAAGTTGATAATGCCATAGGTGGTCTTGATGTCCTCAAGTAAGTTTTTTCTCAGCAAATTAGTGCCATTGACACAAATAATATCGGGGGAATGCTGGTTAATGAAGTCGATAACTTTATGTTCATTAACATTGGTAGTGAATATTTCAGGAATGTTATTTGCCTGTTTTTGAGGTGTGAACATTGCACTGATAAATGTCGAAGCTCTTTTTTCATGCCTTCTGAGTTTTATTCTAGCTTGGAGGTGTCGAGCCAGGTCTAGGGGGTTAAGTAATTTATCAATCAGTTTTGAAGTAAAGTTAGTATTAGTTGGATATTCATGTCTAACGACTGCACAAACTGAAAACTTCTGAGCAAGACGGTGAATCAAGTAATCCTGGAATATGCCTTTGCAGCACATTATTAGAACTTTTTTGTGTTTAAATGACATTGTGAAATTAGTCTGAAATTCCTAAAGTTTTAAAGGCTAATTTGTACCAGGCTTTAAGATTAAGTGGGTTTTTTCTAACAGCTTGTTGCAAGTATTTTTTTGCCAATTCAGGCTGGGTTGATAATAGACAGGAAGCCATAAAATATAAAGTGCTAGATTTGTCTGCATTAAGCAATAGTGAATTTGTCGTTGGTTTTATAGATGACGCTTGATTTAATACGATAGTTTCGTCTGCTTTTTCGGCTCTGATTCGTGCAGACTCGACAATAATGTTGTGATATTTTTTCTGCAAGCGTTGATACTTGCCGCTAATACTGTCACTGGATAAATAAGCCTGGTAGAGTATTTGGTCAACGACATTAATCTCCCCAATTTCAGCCAGTCGCATCCATAAATCCAAGTCCTGCGCAAAGTAAAACTCTTTTCGATAACCGCCTACCTGCAAATACGCTTGCTTAACAAACACTACACAACCATGGTGTGATGGAGTGGCAATTTTCCCGTCAGTGTAGTCCAGCGCAGATGTTGTATAGCCTATTGGTGGTTTATGTTGAGAAATAACAACATTATTTTCATCAATGACTTGGAATTGAGTAAAGACAGCGACGTGATCAGGGTTTTTTTCAAGATAATTAATCTGCTTTTCAAAACGAGTCGAATCTGAATAATCACCAACATCATGTCTGGCGATGTATTTACCACTGACCAGCTCGCAGCCGGTAATTAATGATTTGGTCAGTCCCTGATTGGTTTGATTTATAATTTTTATTCGCTTATCTTTCTCGGCAGCTCTTTGCAATACTGATAGGCTTTGGTCAGTTGAACCATCGTTAATAATGATCAATTCAAGATCGCTATAACTTTGATCAAGAATGCTTTGGATCGTTTTTTTCAGACGATCAGCGCCATTATAGACGCTCATCACCACAGAAAGGGTTGGAGTAGTTGACATGCCAGTACTGTTTTTGAGTGAGAACATTTTACCCTCAGAGACCTTAGCATAACTATTGCACTTGAAAATACTTCGTTAAAAACTCGCTCAAAATGCTCATTTATGGCGTATAAACTGTACCTTTTCGTTCGCTTGTGTCGACCCATTCACTAATGACACAATGCCGGTGTTTTGCCTCGTCTTTTCTGCGTTCGCTACGTTATGCTGAGGTTTCTCTCAATCAAAAAATAGAGTTAGTTTGTAATACGATTGTAAATTCTCGGCCTATAGCAAAGAAGGCAGGTCTTGTTGCTGGTAGCCATCGGGTATTTTGAAATAATCGGCTGAAACCAATTCACTGTCGATACCCGTTAACGTTAACTCAAGTTGTACGCCGCCGGATTCAGAGAGAATATAGACAGGTAAGCCGCCTAACTCACCGGCACCAAATTCAGGGATTGGTCCTAAGCTCTGGCCAATGGTTTCCCGAGCGGTTTTTGCCAGTCGGTCGCCAGTTTTATAAAGATTTTCGAGCGTCTCATAATCATTTGGTGAAATTTCGAGACGGTTAGATTTTGCAATACACACTTCACTTTCTTTTGCCCCACTGACTTCAATTTCATATAACTCACATGAAATACCAGCAACTCTACGTTGAATACCACTATGCTTAACAGTTTTTTCTGCAGTATTAGGTGCAAGTGGATTATTAAATGGCAGTTCGCTCATTACACTATCGAGCAGGCTTTTTATCTGGCCGGCCATAGCTGTAAGTTCTTGTTCGTTAACTTTTATATAACTTTTTTGCTGGTGATCAATTAATGTCAGATTTCCGGTTTTGCTATCAAAAATTGCTTCAGGTTCAATCCGTCCTGCAGTATTAACAACTCTGACCATGCCATTGGAGACATAAGCAACCCGTTTATCTACTTGAGATGACACACAGAATCACTTATCGTATAGCGTACTACTGTGTCGGCCATTGTTATTGAAGTGAAAAAGCAGGTCAGTAACAAGTAAGCAAATTTCTTAATCATGTATATCCTCGATAATATTTCTGAATCTGTCCTAATGTGATACAAGCTTAATTCAACTTATGAATATCCAATTAAATTGGAGCAAATTATAGCTGTTGTTCGCTTGCTGAGAATAGATTAACCACCATTAAACTGCTAACCCAAAATTTCATCCATTCACTATGATTCAGATCGTTAATGTTGTTTATGCCGTTAATTTTAGGCAGACAGGCTGAATTTGTTCTGAATTGCATTTGCCGTACCTATTTGAGTACGCAGTGCTAGAATAGGACGCAAAACAAGGTCGGCAAATGATTCAGCATCCTAATTTTGACCCGGTAGCTATTAGTATCGGGCCGTTAAGCATCCATTGGTACGGATTGATGTATTTAATTGGGTTCGCTGCGGGAGCCGGGTTGGGTGTTTATCGCGCGAACAAAAAAAATAGTGGCTGGACTAAAGATCGGGTATGGGATTTGGTTTTCTATGCTGCCATGGGTGTGATTTTGGGCGGGCGCCTGGGTTATGCATTGTTTTACAAGCTCAGCTATTACATTTCTCATCCACTGGAAATTTTTTATCTATGGCAAGGTGGAATGTCATTTCACGGCGGCCTGATTGGCGTGATTATTGCCATGCTTTTATTTGCTAAAAAGACGGATAAAAAGTTTTTGGCAGTGATGGACTTTTTGGCTCCGCTAGTGCCTATAGGATTGGGTACCGGTCGAGTTGGTAATTTTATCAATCAGGAACTCTGGGGAGGTGTTACCAATGTGCCTTGGGCGGTGGTTTTCCCCCGCTGCCGGTGAATTACCCAGACATCCATCGCAGTTATACGAAGCCGCTTTAGAAGGGCTTGTATTATTTCTGATGCTTTGGTGGTATTCCGCCAAACCGCGAGCGGCTGGTAAGGTCAGTGGATTATTTTTAATCGGTTATGCCGTTTCAAGGTTTACAGTAGAATTTTTTAGGCAGCCTGATGTGCATTTGGGTTATCTAGCGTTTGACTGGTTAACGATGGGTCAATTATTATCTATTCCGATGCTTATACTCGGTTGTTGGTTAATGATGCATAAATCGCCACAGATGATTTCATGACGGCTTATCGTGATGATACAAACTGCCGGGTATTTTTAATAGATGCCAGTATTTATATTTTTCGGGCCTGGTATATTTATCCGGACACGATTACTGATGATGAAGATCGACCGATAAATGCGCTCTACGGGTTTTTATATTTCCTAAGTGATTTTCTTAATACGGTTAATCCGAAACATATCGCCATCGCTTTCGACGGCAATCTGAAGCAGAATTACCGCAAAGACTTATACCCGCCTTACAAGGCAAATCGTGATCCGGCACCCGAAGAACTTAAATATCAGTTTGGCCTTTGCCTGGATGTGGCCGAAAGACTGGGATTTCAATGCATTCGAAGTGAATATTATGAAGCCGATGATTTGATCGCAACTTTGGCCACACGTTATAAGCAGCTGGATTTTGGTGTGACCATAGTCAGTGCGGATAAAGACTTAGCCCAGATTATGCAGGATGAACAAGACTATTTATGGGATTTTGCCCGCGGTGAGGTTTATGATGCTGAGCGAATTGTCGACAAGTTTGGAGTAATGCCGAATAAAATTCCGGAATTATTGGCACTGGCTGGTGATAAAGTTGATAACATCCCGGGCGCAAATGGAGTTGGAATCAAAACAGCAGCCAAGTTATTGAGCAAGTTTTCCAGTCTGGATGAACTACTATCAAGCCCAGAACGATTCAAGCAATATAAAATTCGCAATGCGGCACAAATTGCTGATGAAATATACGAAAATACTGACTTAATTAAGCTATTCCACAAGTTAACTACCTTGACGGATACCGCTGATGTAGATGAATCAGTAAACTGTGAATGGTCTTGCCCACATGCAAAAGCGATAGATGAGGTGCTAACAGACTATAATGTTGACAATATTTTACGATCTCGTTTTTCACGAATTGCTGTTCCCCAGCAATAAAAGCAGTACAATAGCAACCTACTCTACGTATCAACCAGTACAACATAGTAATGTACAAAGCTTATTTCGGCTTAAGTGACTTACCCTTCACCATAGGCCCAAATCCCAAATACCTCTACCTCAGTGATCAACACCGTGAAGCGATGGCACATTTATTATACGGCCTGAGCGAGCAGGGCGGCTTTATCCTGCTTACCGGGGAAGTGGGTACGGGTAAAACCACTTTGTGCCGAAGTGTCCTGCAGCAATTGCCGGATAATGTTGAGGTCGCCTTGATCCTTAACCCTCGCGCCAGCAGTATAGAGTTGCTGCAATACATTTGTGATGAATTAAAAATCGATTACCAGGGCAGCGATTCGGCCAAAGTATTGAACGATGCTCTCAATGCCTATTTACTAGAGGCCTATGCCAATGACAGGCGTGTGGTGGTGATGATCGATGAGGCACAGCAGTTATCGATTGAAACTTTGGAGCAGGTCAGACTGTTAACCAATCTGGAAACTAACAAAGATAAACTGATGCAAATCATTTTAGTCGGGCAACCTGAATTAAACGAAATGCTGTCATCGCAAAACTTGCGCCAACTTTCACAGCGAATTAAATCACGCTACCATCTTGGCGAGCTGGATGTTCAACAACTCGGCGCCTATATAAAAAATCGATTGCGTGTGGCGGGTTGTGAGCGGCAACTGTTTAGCAGCAAAGCGATTAAAGAAATATTTAAATATACCCGGGGTGTGCCGCGTTTAATCAATATTTTATGTGATCGTTGTCTGATGGGGGCTTATGCCACAGATAAGGTACTGGTCGATCACACTGTGGTTCGCCAGGCCGCTAAAGAAGTCTTTGGCAATGATGTTGAAATTACGAATTCAAATTTACTTAAGTGGGTGAGTTTTGCAGTTATCATAATCGGTTTGGTATTTGCTTCAATTTGGGGCGCACGCCACTATCAACCTGAGTGGTTGAACAAGCTGGGTCTTAGCAACTCTGCTGAAGCCACCCAATCAACAAATCAATGAGATGTGATTACGACGGAGAAACAGCTTAATGTCTTATATTCTTGATGCACTCAAAAAATCGGAGAGAGAAAAGACGCTAGGACAAGTGCCAACACTGGAAACCGTCATTGCTGATGGTGCTAAAAAACAACCAAAAGTTACACCCTGGTGGTTGAATCTGCTGGTTTTCCTTTTGGTGCTATCGGCTGTGCTGGTAGGCATGTATTTTGCTGGCTTGATAAATTTTGATTCCAAGAAACAAACTTTCTCGGCAACTAATCATTCAACTCAAGACGGCCAAACTCAGAATCAAACTAGTCAATCCGAACTTGTAACCGAAACCACACCTGTTGTCACTGAGCAAGAAATGCAACAGCAACGACAAACTCCAGTTGTCGAAGCCGAAGTAGAAGAAACCGTTAATCAGCAAGCGGAAAACCAGCAAACACAATCAGTAGCTGTTACTGAGCCTGAAACTCAACAACCCGTTGAGGATATCGAAGCGATACAAAGACAGACTGAAATAGATGAAATTGCTGCTGCACAAGAGCAGGCTTTGCTACAGCGGGAAGCTGAGGAATTAGCTGCGTCGGAGCAGGCGGAAGTAGTTGATGTTCAAGAGCCTGTCGTACAGTCAGAGCCCGAGGTACAACAACCTGCTGAAACTGAGCAAGCTGTAGCGGCGCAATCTCAGAACAATGATTATGAAGAAGCTTTACATCAGAATTTGCGCAATATCGCGGTCAATGTCGTATCTTACTCAAGTGATGCCAGACAGCGATTTGTTATGCTTGATTTGACTATTTACAAAGAAGGTGACAGCCTGCCAAATGGCGCTGACATTATTGAAATTCAGCGAACGGGTGCAATTGTTGGATTTCAAAACAAACGCTATCTGCTGAAGCCCTAGAGAGTTATTGTTGCCGACAAATCATGCAACAAGATTCTTCAGCAATAGTCGGGTTTGTAAGTTTAGGGTGCCCCAAAGCGACTGTCGATTCTGAACGAATCTTGACTCAACTCAGGGCCGAGGGTTATGAAATCTCAGGCTCATATGAAAACGCTGATCTGGTGATTGTTAATACTTGCGGGTTTATCGATGATGCCGTGGCTGAATCGTTAGATACCATAGGCGAAGCTTTGCAGGAGAACGGCAAAGTGATTGTTACCGGTTGTCTGGGTGCAAAAGGCGATATAGTTAAACAAACTCATCCCGAAGTATTGGCTGTAACCGGTCCGCAGGCAACAACAGAAGTAATGAATGCTGTCAGGGAGCATCTGCCCGAACCTCAGCATGATCCTTTTACTTCATTGCTTCCTCCGGGTGGCATTAAACTGACGCCCAGGCATTACGCTTATTTAAAAATTGCTGAAGGCTGTAACCATAAATGCACGTTCTGCATTATTCCTTCGATGCGCGGACGGCTTGCCAGTCGGCCTATCGGTGAGGTTATTCGAGAGGCTGAAGCTCTTGCGAATGCAGGGGTGAAAGAATTATTGGTGATTTCACAGGATACCAGCGCATATGGTGTGGATGTTAAATATAAAACAGAGTTTCATAATGCTAAACCGCTGAAAACCAATATGTACAGTTTAGCCAAGGAACTAGGTAATCTTGGTGTCTGGGTGCGCCTGCATTATGTTTATCCCTATCCGCATGTCGATCAAATTTTACCGTTGATGGCTGATGGTCGTGTTTTGCCTTACCTGGATGTGCCTTTTCAGCATGCCAGTGTCGATGTTCTGAGAAACATGAAACGACCCGCATCAGCGCAGAATAATCTTAAGCAAATTAATACCTGGCGTGAAATTTGTCCACTGCTGACTATAAGAAGTACATTTATTGTTGGTTTTCCGGGTGAAACTGAGCAGGATTTTGAGTTGTTGTTGGACTTTCTTACTGAAGCTCAGTTAGATCGGGTGGGTTGTTTTGCCTATTCAGCAGTTGACGGTGCACAAGCTAATGAACTGCCGAATCCAGTGCCTGAGGAGATAAAACAAGAGCGGTTGGAGCGGTTTATGCTATTACAAGCTGAAATCTCTGCCAACAAATTGACCCAAAAAATTGGCATGACAATCCCGGTAATTATTGATGAGTTTGATCAGGATATTATAATCGCACGCAGCCAGGCTGATGCCCCGGAAATAGACGGGGTGGTGTATGTAAAACCCAGCCAGTCAAGTCATGAAATGCATCCTGGTCAAATTATTAACGTGAAAATCATTGACTCCAAAGAGCATGATTTAATTGCTACTGCGGCGTAACACAGTCGTACAATGTTTTCCAAGTTATTCAAATCAAAAATTGAGCATAAAGACCCACAAGTCAGAAAAGCAGCGGTTAAGACGTTGTCTAACACAGATGAACTTTGCCGGATTGCTCTTAAAGACGAAGATCAAGATGTTCGCCAACAAGCTCTAAATCAGCTTCAAACTAGCTTTTCGGATAAAGACAAACTGGATTCAGCCACGGCGGCAAGTCTTTTTAATGTTGCAACTGATTCATCTTTTAAGCAAAGACTTATTCCGTTTATTACAGACAATAACCAGATTTTCGGTTTAATTGAGAGTTTAGAGGATGAGGCTATATTGATTTTATTGGCACTGGCTTCCGCAACTCCCGTTGCGCGAAAGGCGGCCAGCGAAAAAGTCTCAGGTTTAGATGCGCTTAAGCAGTTGCAACAACAAAGCAGCGATAAAAATGTCTTGCAGATTGTGCGACAAAAGATCCAAACGATCAAAGCTGAAGAAAAGCAAAAGCAACAGGCTCATGATAGTCTGGAGCAAATTTGCGAAGCGCTGGAACGATTGGCCAAGCTGGATTATGAATCGCAGACTGCCAGTCGTGTTCATCTATTAGAAACTCGCTGGCAACAAGTCGATGATCAATATAAAGCGAATTTTAAAGATCGTTATCAGCTGGCTGTGCAAATGTTTCAACTCAAGGCAAATGCAGCCAAACAACAAGCTGCATTGGAAGAATTGCACATTGCCCAAAATCAACTCTGTCAATCAATTTGTGATACTTTTGAACGAGAAATCACCAAGTTGGATATCAATACTAAAAAACTCTGGAAAAATAAATTTGAGAACATTAGCGGGCAATGGCAGCAAGTATGTAAAGATTTCACTCCTGAAATACAAACTAATGAACGGTTTTACAATTTATCTAATGCTGCGGAAAAACTCACATCGGTGGTTGAGCAACTGCAGCAAATCGAGACTAAACAAACTCCGCAGGAAGATGTTGATGCCTTTGAATCTTTATCTGCCTTGGAGCAAACACATTTTGATCTGGTCAAAAATCTGAATTGGCCTTTTGTCATAAATGCTCCAAAACTTTATACAGACCTGAAACAGCAGCATTCACAGCTCAAAATACAACTCAAAGCCGAACAAAAAAAACATCAGGAAAAACGTCAACAAATAGACAAGAAAGTTACAATCCTGAAAAGTCACATTCGACAAAAGAATTTAATCAAAGCTAATCGTTTGTTTAATTACATTCATAATATTGTTGCTGAATTTCCACCATCGTTACGAGAGAGCGAAGAGAAAAAACTGGAACTTGTCACCCAATCTTTAAATGAGCTGAGGGGCTTAAATAAATTTGTTACCGCTCCCAAAAAGGAAAGCTTGTGTGAGCAAATGGAGGCCTTGATCAATAACAAGCAAAAACCTGAAGAATTGATGCAGCAAATTAAAGCAATTCAGGAAAAATGGAAGTCACTGGCTACTTCAGATGCCGAGGCTGATGATATTTTGTGGGAGCGGTTTAAACTTGCTGCTGATAAAGCCTATGAGCCTTACCAGGTTTATTTAAAAGAATTAGAAGCGCTGAAAAAAAAGAATCTTGATCTGAGAAAAAAACTGTCTGTTGAGGTTGAGGCTGAGCTTGCCGGAGTTGATTGGCAGCATGTCGATTGGAAAAAAATTCAATCTGAGTTCAACCAAAACTGGAAAAAATGGAATACGCTGAGCCCAGTATTCTTTTCTGAAAACAAGCCGGTGCAACAGCATTTTGAATCATTAATGAGTCAATTCAAAGAGAAGCTTAATAAGGAAAAAAATGAGAATCATCTGCTTTATGATCAGTTGATTGAAAGGGCAGTAGCTTTAGTCGATGGTCTGGAAGACGATAATGTCGATGAGGGGATAGAACAGATCAAGCGGTTACAAAGCAGCTGGAAGAACGTAGGTATAACCCACTTTAATAAATCAAATAAACAGTGGCATAAATTTCGCAAGCTTTGCGATAAGGTGTTCGAATTTAAGCGTAATAAGCACAAAACCTTATTAGCGCAGCACGATCGACAGGCGGATTCAGCATTTAAGATTATCGATCAGATTAAGGCTCTTAAAAGATTACCTGATGAACAATTGCCTGCCAGTCAATCAGACTATCAAGATTTAAAGCAGCAATTCGAGGAGATCGTGGATTTACCTGAGAATCGCCGTGAAAAAATTGAAAAACGCTTCAAACAAGTTTGCGATGAGTACGTTTCACATTTGTCAGGTTTACCCGCCAGGGCTCGTGTTAGTAGCCACAACCAAACTCGTAAAGCGGCGAAATTATGTGCCGAAGCTGAAAATTTGACATTTGAGAAGCCTGAGCAACAACGGTTCGATGCTATAAAGGCGGAATTTGAATCACTTGAAAATATTCCGGGAAAAACGCTGACGACATTGAGGGCTCGGGTTGAGCAAGCACAGTCAGTAATCAGTGGTGAAAGTGAATACGATGCTGAACAGATGAATGATAATGAGAAACAATTAAGCCAGCTAGCCATTGAACTCGAAGTTATGTTTGACCTTGAGTCACCTGACGCAGCCAAACCCCAAAGAATGAGTTATCAATTGGAACAATTACAAGCCGGTATTAAGCTGAGTTCAGACAAACAAGAAAAACTCGATCAATTAGTTGAGATAGAAAATCAGTGGTACAACATAGGAGCAGTAAGACCTAACGCCCGCAAACAACTGGAAGAACGCCTGCAAGCTATTATCAAACAAGCCGAAACCTAGCAGATTTTAAAAAAGCTCTCATAAGCACATAAATACTTGAGTCATTGTGCTCAAACGAAGATAATCCTGATCCCTTTTGAAGTTAGACTCGATGCCTAAACTATCCGAACAAATTAACGCCAGACGAACTTTTGCAATTATCTCGCACCCGGATGCGGGTAAAACCACCTTGACTGAGCAATTACTCTATTACGGCGGTGCCATTCAAATGGTGGGAACAGTAAAAGCAAGAAAAGCTTCACGCCATGCTACCTCTGACTGGATGGAATTGGAAAAGCAACGCGGCATCTCAGTGACTTCCTCGGTGATGCAGTTTATCTACGGTGATTGCATTGTCAATTTGCTCGATACACCAGGGCATGCTGATTTTTCAGAAGATACTTATCGCACTTTGACAGCCGTTGATTCAGCATTGATGGTGATAGACGTGGCAAAAGGCGTGGAAGAACGTACGATTAAACTCATGGACGTTTGCCGCTTACGTGACACGCCCATCATGACCTTTATTAACAAAATGGACCGGGAAGGGCGTGAACCCATTGAGTTAATGGATGAAGTCGAGTCGGTTTTAAATATCAAATGTGCACCAATGACCTGGCCAATTGGCATGGGTTCTGCATTTAAGGGTGTTTATCGTCTATATGATGATGTTTTGCATATCTTTACCAGTAAAGACGGCAAACAGCCTGCTCAGCTTATAAATGGCCTTGATTCCGATGAAGCCACCGAGGTGCTAGGGAGTAATGCTGAAGAACTTCGCGATGAGATTGAGCTGGTACAGGGGGCAAGCCATGAATTCAACAAGCAGGATTATTTATCGGCAAAACTAACGCCTGTATTTTTTGGTTCGGCGTTAAACAAACTGGGTATTGATGAATTATTAGATCAATTTACCACTTATGCACCGGCACCGTTGCCGCGAGAAGCTGGAACACGAGAAGTGAAGCCCGATGAAGAAAAACTAACCGGGTTTGTATTTAAGATACAAGCTAATATGGATCCGAATCATCGTGATCGTGTTGCCTTCATGCGTTTAACGTCCGGTAAATTTTCTAAAGGAATGAAGATCAAACATGTACGCGCAAAACGAGATATGGCCGTCCATAATGCGATCACTTTTATGTCATCGCGGCGCGATCAAGCAGAAGAAGCCTATGCTGGTGATATTCTTGGTTTGCATAATCACGGTACGATTCAAATCGGTGATACTTTTACGGAAGGCGAGGAACTGAAATTCCAGGGTATTCCATTTTTTGCGCCGGAATTATTCAGACGGGTAAGGCTACAAGATCCTCTCAAAGCCAAGGCGCTACAAAAAGGGTTGATTCAACTTTCAGAAGAAGGTGCAACCCAGGTTTTTAGACCGCTAATTAATAATGATTTAATTCTTGGTGCGGTCGGTATTTTGCAATTCGATGTTGTCGCGCATCGCTTGAAAACTGAATATAACGTTGACTGCAGTTTTGAAGGTGTGCAAGTATCAACGGCACGTTGGCTCAGGTTCCCGGATGAAAAAATGGAACGTGAATTTAGAAATAAAAATGAAACTAATCTGGCTTTAGATGGGGCAGATGTCTTGACTTATATCGCACCAAATAAGGTGAATTTACAACTCACTCAAGAACACTGGCCGGATGTTAAATTCTTAAATACTAGAGAATTATAAGATAAGTAGCATTCAGCAATAGCTAGAAACTATATTAAAAATATCTAGCCCAAGTATTTTGAAATGGGTTTAAGTTTGAATATTTAACTATTATAAAAGTTCTTCACACAGGTACTTGCGAAAATAGCGCGATGGGGAAATCAAGCATGATTTCTAGCAATTACAGGATTAGTTGGGATTATTCGTTAATAGGTAAAGACGTAAATGTTCTGGGGGGCGCTTTTGAGGAAAGGATACAATCCACTCGACCTTTGCGATAGAGAATGGAGGTTGATCTAGACAAACACCAGAATTTAATTTACGACGAGTGTGATGTCCCGATGGTATATCTACGTTTGGAGTTTCGAATTTAGCAGGAAACTGCTCAGTAATTAAAACTAACTTATAAGGTTTTATTAAATTGAGTGTTTTTGCAATATCGTCGTTACTTAGGTGTTGTAAAACTTGCCTAATTAAAACTATATCACCGTCAGGCAGTTTGTCTTTAGTTATATCTAGCTGTTTGAAGCGGATGCGATCATTAGCGAATGTTGAGTTGTTGTAATTGATTAAATCATCTACAACATCAATTCCTGTGTAATCAATAGACGGCAATAAGTTGGTTAAAATATTTCCAACTTGAAAATCCCCACAGCCTAGATCAATGATTCGAAGCGGGTCCACATTTATATTCTCAGCATGATTTGTGATAATTTCACTAATCAATTCACAATATGGTTGAGCATATTGTGGTTGTGAACCTGAACCAGAGAAATACGGGCCAATATTGTTTCCCCACTTTTTTGTTTATAAACTTTACTGAATACATGATCGAGTGATTTTGGTTTACGAAATTTAAGAAAATCGAAAGGTGGCATTAAATTAAGTTTCTATGTTAGACAAAATGTATGATATCAAAACCCAATTAAAATATCGTTGATAATTATTTTCCTCAATGGTCAGTGATTGCTTGCTAACGTCTGCTCTACTTCGCTCACCAGGTTTATCGCCATCTGAATCACCATCATGCCCGCCAATATCACCATCTGAGTTCTGCGGTATTTACCGCATCATCACCGCCAGCTTTTTATATTTCTCTATTAGATATAAAAATCTTTTCTATGTGGAATTTATTTCAACTAGTTGATTGAATGATTTGTACACTTTTGTTACTGGTAGAAATGACTTCCAATGTACTCCAACAAATCGCTTCGGAAGGTAAGGAGAAACACATAAATTTTTACTCCAGGCAGGCCGCCATGGATGGTAAAACTTTAAACGGTTAAAAATACTCAGCACCGGAATGCCTAAATTCGACGCAAGATGCCCATTTCCAGAATCATTACCAATTAGGAATCCTGATTCATGGTAATAATTAGCTAATTCAAGAAGTGATGACCATGCGGGAACTACTCAATAGTCTTTATAAATAGCCCGGCTTGGATAAAAAGTTGTAGTCAAATTGTAGGTGGCTCTAAAAAAAGTCAAAAAAACTTTTTATACTTTCGGTTTTTGCGGATGAACTCATCGAGTAAATATTCGAGCAAAGAATAGGCCGCGTATGCCTCTTTGTTGGATTGAATAAATTCTGTTCTGTTGGCCTTTGTTTTGATGTCGGAGCCATGTAGTAGTAAAAATTTATCCATCAAATTAAGTGGCTCTACAAAACAAACTTTTTTGTTAAGATATTCGTTCAAGATATCACGATTATGTTTTACTGCTTTGATTAGTTCCAGGGCCTTATCATTATCGAGTTTCCCCGTATTAATATTGCTTAAAGCTTTGCATGAATAATGTCTGCAAGTGTCAGGTCTGGTGTCATAAATTTGACAACCAGTGCCTTCGCAAAATTCGATACAGGGCTGATGGAAAAAATGCTCCACCGTACTAATCAGTTTTATTTTGGAGCTTATAAAGTTTTCTCTTTCCTTTTTTTTACTGCGCACACGGGTCAATCCATGTAATGTTCCGTCACAACATAATCCACAATCAAGACAAATTGAGTTTTTTATTTCGTTTTTGTTCATCAGAGTTTTATGTGCTGCATAATTATTCTGACATCAATGACCAAGATTTACTGTCGAATTAATAAGGCACTAACATTTTTTATAACCTTACCAGCCTTAGTCAGCGTATAGTTCAGTTGCATGCCATCATTTTTTAAGGTTCGGTCATAGCGTTGAATTTCATAATCACCATCTTCAGTGATAACCATGCCAAATATTGTCAGTGTCTGATCGGTGATTTTTGCCCAGAAATACGGTTCGCCTTTCATCGGGTCCAAGGCTTCCTGTCCGCCGAATAAATTTGCCTTCATTGCTGAACCATAAATACCGTGACGGTCTGAGGTTAGAAAGTCAATTGAATAAGATTTAGTTTTGCCACTACCGGACTGATCTGAAGTGATCGTTTTCCAGCTTACATTAAACCCTTTTTCTATGGGCTTGATTTCGACTTCAAGATTACGAATTTGATCATTCGAGATTTCAGCATGACCGGAAAATTTGCCAAAAAATTTGTTATAAATGGACTCGTCTGCCTGAACAGTCACCAACAGTAAAAAGAACAGAATTAAAATGATTTTATTTTTCATGCCTAGCACGCATATCGAGGAAACCTGGCTAACCCGTAAGCTAATATAACACCACTGATCAAACCTGCTGTATGGGCGGTGTTGGCAATATGAACACCTATTTTTTCTAACAAACCGGACCAACATAAAACAAACCAACCGACGACGAACCAGGTGAATTTGGGGTCAAGGCGTAGAGGGTAATTGGGTGAAAATTTTCCCAATCCCCAAACAAAACCGAGCAATCCATAAATCACTCCGGAAAGTCCGCCAAATAATGGACCTGTAACGAGGTATTGTGCCGTATTAGAAATAATCGCCATAATAATGATAATAGAAATATAGACAACGCCGCCGTGTAAGGGTTCCAGCAAGCGCCCGAAAATCCACATCATCACTCCATTCATTGATAGGTGTAAAATGCTGAAATGCAAAAACATCGGCGTTATCAGGCGCCAGAGTTGACCTTGCTTGATTTCATAAAATTGTGGTTCACTATAAACACTGTAAAAGAGTCCATAAACTGGCTCAAGTCGATCACCAAGCCCCGATATGACAGCGACTACAACACTAATCGCTAACAAGGCAATAGTGATGAGTGGTTTTTTACTAATACCAGCAGACCTCTGTATTAATCAGACGGTAAAATTTCCAGTCGATCGTTTTCCCCCAGTTCAATGATTCGACCATCGATAGTAGTGAATTTTCGTCCTTTAAGGGTATTTTTTTTGATTTGATATTCGCTAACACTGTTTTCACCGCTAATGACTTTGACTGTAATTAAACTGCGATCATCCAACCAGTTTAAGGCAAAATATATACCCGAAAATAATAACAAGAAACCAACAATTATGTAGGCCATTAATTGAGTCGATAACCTGCCTTCGGGTAGCTCATGCTTGGGTGGTTGAGTTTGAGGAGCCGAGTTTTTAATTTTATAGAATAATAAAACAACAGCCGCGACTAAAATCGTGAAGAGAATTTTTTTGAGCATTGCAAGTCGCTATAAGACGCTTAAATGACGCTCAATGTCATGAGTTGGCGGCATTTGCACATAATAACCCTGAGATTTAAGCTGGTCAGTGACGACATCAATGTCTGCATTAGCAAGCCTTTCGCGCTGTCCGAGATCAACCGAAAGCACGTGCTCAAGGTCACCTAGCAATTGCAGCAAGGCATCGGGTATTTCGGAAAAGTCACCTTCCTTGGTAACATATAAATAAGTATCGGCCTTAAGATTACCCTTATAAACAAAACACTGCATGAGTGACAATTAAGTTTTGCCGCCCCAGAGCTTGCTCCAAAGTGATTTGTTGCCATTACCATTAGTAGATGCCGCTTCAAACGCTCTTTTATCGACACTTTCAAACTTACGTGAATCATTGCCAGTATAAAGTTGACGAGGGCGGCCGATTTTCTTCTCGTCATCTTCAATCATTTCTTTCCAATGTGCGACCCAGCCCACCGTTCGACCAATGGCAAAAATCACCGTAAACATATTGGTTGGAAAGCCCATTGCACTAAGAATAATACCTGAGTAAAAATCGACATTTGGATAAAGCTTGCGTTTCACAAAATACTCATCTTCCAGCGCTATCTTTTCCAGTTCCATCGCTATGTCGAGTTGCGGTGAATCTTTAATGCCTAATTCATGTAACACTTCGTGGCAGGTTTCGCGCATCACAGTCGCACGCGGGTCATAGTTTTTATAGACTCGATGACCAAAGCCCATTAAACGATAATCATCATCCGGGTTTTTAGCACGTTTGATAAATTCGGGAATGCGATCAACCGATTCGATTTCAGCTAACATTTTAAGCACAGCTTCGTTAGCGCCGCCATGCGCAGGCCCCCACAATGAAGCAATACCCGAAGCGATACAAGCGAATGGATTAGCACCTGAAGACCCAGCAAGTCTGACGGTTGATGTTGAGGCATTTTGCTCATGATCAGCATGCAAGATTAAAATCTTGTCCATCGCTTTGGCCAATACGGGGTTGGTTTTGTAGTCCTCGCACGGTACAGCAAACGTCATCTTGAGAAAATTCTCTGCGTAAGTCATGCTGTTATCAGGATAAACAAACGGTTGGCCAATCGAGTATTTATATGCCATTGCACCAATAGTCGGCATTTTTGCGATCAAACGATGCGCAGCTGTCATCCGTTGCATGGGATCATTAATGTCAGTGCTATCATGATAAAAAGCAGATAAGGCACCCACTACACCAACCATAATGGCCATTGGATGAGAGTTGCGTCTAAACCCTTTAAAGAATGAAGCTAATTGATCATGAACCATAGTATGGCGGGTAATGCTCTCATCAAATTCCTTTTTCTGCTGAGCAGAGGGTAATTCGCCGTATAAAAGCAAATAACAAACATCAAGGTAGTCGCTATGCTCGGCAAGTGCATCGATTGCATAGCCACGATGTTCCAAAACACCTTGCTCGCCATCAATAAAAGTAATAGCTGATGAACAAGAGGCGGTGGACGTAAAGCCCGGATCATAGGCGAAATAACCGGTGTCACGATAAAGCCGGCGCACATCAATCGCTTTTGGGCCGACTGACCCACTTAGAACAGGTAGCTCGTATTGTTGACCTGTTGCATTATCCGTTAATGTAAACGAATGGTTTTCCGTGTTATTTTCGTCGCTCATAAATAGTCCTCTTTAAGTATCCTTTTGCTTTATCTGCTGCAAAAACACATATTGTGTGCTGCACAAATTCTATTTATAGCACAAATTACCCCTATCTAAAAAGCTAAACTCTATATCTATTAAAAATAGTGAGTATTCAAAGAATAGAGAAAAATGTGGCCGTTTTTGCGCGATTGTCAGAAATTAGTTTAGCATATTGAGAGAATAAACGACTTAGACGTTCATAAAAGCTGAGATGGAAATATTTATCCTAACCCGTGAATGGCAGCAAACTCAACAGGGCGTGGAGCTTTGCTATTGGGGTACGACGGGTGATAAAGCAGTTAAATTGCTGATAACCAACCAACCTTCAGTTTGTTTTATTCAAACTAAGCAAAAACTTGATGCAAATCTGGCACAATTATTTCAGCAGCGTAAAACGCTAGAACTGACAGATTTCGATGGTAATCAGGTTGATGGTTTGTATTTTTCCAATCAGCATCAATTACGCAATTTTTCCGATCAAATTTATCAACGTGGTCTAAAGCTCTACGAATCAGATGTGAAACCCACCGACCGATTTTTAATGGAGCGCTTTATTACAGCTTCGTGCGAGGTTTTTGGACAACCTGAAACAGACAACACTGGTTCCTTGATATTTACCAATCCCAAACTTAAGCCTGCACAGCTAAAACCCAAAATAAAATGGCTTTCTATCGATATCGAGACTGATATTACCGCGAATGATTTGTATTCGATTGCGGTTTACGGCGAACATAAACAGCACGTCTTTATGCTCAGCGATCAACCGATAGATGAAAATCCGGAGTTTGAGTGGACTCTATACCAGTCAGAAAAGCATTTGCTAGAGGCATTTTTAGTGTGGTTACAAAACTATGATCCCGATCTAATCATTGGTTGGAACGTTGTTGGTTTTGATTTAATTGTTCTGGAGAAAAAATATCAGCAGTTGGGATTAAAACTCAACATCGGCCGACAAAATTCTGAAGCTCGAATTTTCAAATCACGCCAGGCGGGGGAAATGAACATCGCCCAGATTTCAGGGCGTGTGGTGATGGATGGAATTGAAATGCTTCGAGCTGCATTCTGGTCATTCGAAAGTTTTGCACTTGATTTTGTCGCCGGTGAATTACTCGGTGAAAGTAAACTGATTGGCGAAGAAGATAAGCCAGAACAAATCACCGATTTATTCAATAACAACAAAGTGCAACTGGCTCGCTATAACCTTGAAGATTGCCGCCTGGTAGCCGAAATATTCAAAACGACCGGTTTAATTGAGTTCGCCACTGAACGAGCTGCGATGACCGGATTGGCATTCGGCAGGGTCGGCGGTTCTGTGGCCGCGTTTGATAACTTGTATTTACCACGCTTGCACCGGAAAGGCTGTGTAGCACCTGACGTAAGATCGCAACCCGACGCTGCGGCCAGCCCCGGTGGTTACGTGATTGATTCCAGGCCGGGCTTATATGATGACGTTTTATTGCTGGATTTTAAAAGCCTGTACCCGAGTATTATTCGAACTTTCCGAATTGATCCACTGGGTTTGGCCCAACCCGGTGAAAACCCTGTTCCGGGTTTTTTACAGGCCAATTTCTCGCGTGAGCAGAGCATCCTGCCAGAATTAATTAAGGAGCTTTGGGCCAGGCGTGATGAAGCAAAAAAGCAAAATAACCAGCCACTTTCACACGCTGTGAAAATAATAATGAACTCTTTTTATGGCGTGTTGGGTACGGATGGTTGCCGGTTTTTTGATCCGCGTTTGGCCAGCAGTATTACCCGCCGTGGTCACGAGATAATTCAACAATCTCAGGCCTTTATCGAGAGGCAAGGACGACAGGTGATTTACGGCGATACGGATTCAATTTTTGTTTTGCTTGAATCAGGTTTGACGATCAAACAGGCGAGAGACACCGGTGAGCAATTGATGAACCAATTAAACGAATTCTGGCAACAAAAAATAAAGCAGGACTTTAATTTGCCTTGTTATCTGGAAATTGAGTTTGAAACCCACTTTAAAAAGTTTTATATGCCTACAGTACGTGGCTCTGATCAGGGCAGTAAAAAGCGTTATGCCGGTTGGGTGGTAGCTGATGGCAAAAAACCAGAACTTGTGATCAAGGGTTTAGAAGCTGTTCGTACTGACTGGACGCCGTTTGCGCGTGAAGCGCAGAGCGAAGTGTTGAATCGACTGTTTACCGATCAACCGGTTAACGACTATGTGCTTGAACTAGCACAAGGGCTGGCAGAAGGTCAATTTGATAATCAGTTGGTTTATGCCAAGCGTCTTAGAAAACCGCTGGCAAGCTACACCAAAAATGTGCCACCGCATGTACAAGCAGCGCGCAAGATGGAAAAACCTGGTCGAAAAATTAGTTATATGATCACCTTGAACGGAGCTGAGCCTGTGTCGCATCTAACAGCAAAACCTGACTATGATCATTATCTGGAGCGACAACTCAAGCCGGCAGTAGAGGGATTACTGCACTGTGTTGAACTCGATTTTGATGATATTGTTCGCTCACAAATGACACTTTTTTAATCAGAGTGGTTTTATATTCTAAATCTGTAAAAGGGAAGTCCTAGGTTTGTCATCCCGAGCACCCGTATGGGCATAAACTTGTCGAGGGATCTGAAAATAGTTTTTAATGAGGTAATGACTAAAATATTCTAGTGAATATGAGAAAACCTAAAGAAATAAAACTCTCGATTCGTAACATCGATTTAGCCGCTTTGCACTGGCAGTGTGAGTCGACTGTAAGAATTCTGGCTCTACACGGTTGGCTGGATAATGCCGAAAGCTTCGGCGCTTTGGCCGAATTACTGCCTGATTGTGAAATCGTTGCGTTGGATTTTCCCGGTCACGGGCATTCCGATCATCGTCCGCAAGGCGAGATTCTGCACTATGTCAATTACATCGTTGATGTTTATGAGGTACTCAAAGCACTTGATTGGGATCGCTGTGTTTTGCTTGGCCATTCGATGGGTGCCGGGGTGGCAAGTGTCTTTGTATCTGCCTTCCCGGATATGTTTAAGGGGTTAATTTGCTTGGATGGTTTGGGGCCGATCACCTGCGCCGCAGATCATTTGCCGCAGCGGTTGAATAAATCTGTTCGCATGAACATCAAGTCCGACGCAAAAACCAAAACGGTTTATCCAGATGTTGATGCAGCAATAGCGGCCAGACACCAGGTTGGTGATATTTCCCGAGAATCAGTGCAAAAGCTGGTACGACGTAATCTGAAAAAAGTTAGTGATGGATATGTTTGGCGCTCTGATGTGCGGCTTCGTTTGCCATCGTTGTATTATCTTTCAGAACAACAGGCACAGGCTTACATGCGAAAAATTACTGTGCCGACATTGATCATTCGCCCCGTTGACTCCAATTTTCGTGCTGAATCGGTACTAAAAAAACGGGCTGACTTGATTGAAGATTTAACCTGGCATAATGTGCCAGGCGGCCATCATGTGCATATGGACAACCCTGATGTTTTAATTCCAGCCATCAAGGAGTTTCTGCAGGGGCTTGAAAAAGCTTGAATTTCACCGATATAAACACGATGTTATAATGTCTTTTAGTTAATTTTAATTGTTAACAATGAGCCAGAAAAAAAGAATTTACCGAGTCGTATTCCAGAATCAGGGAAATATATACGAACTTCATGCCCGTGAAGTTTCACAGGGTAATATGTTTGCATTCGTAGAAATCGGCGATATTATATTCGGTGAGCGTTCACAACTGGTTGTCGATCCTTCTGATGAAAAACTCAAGTCTGAATTCTCCGGTGTAAAGCGAACTTACATTCCCATGCACGCCATTCTACGTATTGACGAAGTTGAAAAAGAAGGGGTTAACAAAATTACTTCTGCATCCGGTGAAAAAAGTAAAATCACCCCTTTCCCGATGCCGGTACCACCGACAGGGAGCGGTTCCTCTTGATTGTTACTTTTGTTTCGGCAAAAGTAATCAATAATGCCGTCATCCCGGACTTTCAGATTTCCACCATTGTCATTCCGGAAAATGCGGAGTATTTGTCCGGAATCTCCTAAAGACGATTGGCGTGATGAAAGTTCCTCACACTACTTCGTAGCTCAGGATGACATATTAGGTAAATTGAAAGCCAGTTATTTCGGATGCTGAGTCAAAGCCTGTGCTGACCCCGGATCGGTGTTCGGTGTTACGGATTCAGTATTCAGCACAAGCTCCGGCGGGAATCTAGTAAGTATGGATATAGTTAGGCTAAATACTGGACTAAAGGTTTTCTAACTAGGCAAATACATCAGCATTGTGAAAAAGTGATTTTGAATTATTCAACCGCAAGTCTTCAATAATTTCTTTATAATCAAAATACATAACTTTTTTTGCTCAGATGGACCACCTATCCGTAACCATCATTCAAGACATTCTCCACTGGCACGATCCGGCGGGGAACCGGGCGATGTATGACGCGCATTTCGGGGATATTGATGAAACGGATTTGGTTGTTTTGCCGGAGATGTTCAGTTCCGGGTTTTCGATGGAGCCCAAGGCGTGTTATGAAACTATGGACGGGGAAACAGTTGCCTGGATGCTAAAAAAAGCGAGTGAAAAAGATGTCGTAATCACCGGCAGCTTGATTATGCATTTAAGCGGCGAAACGTTTGTTAATCGTCTCGATTGCGGCTCCAAACCGGAAAGCGCAAGTCATAACAAACAAATAAGGCAAGCCGCCAGCCGTCGAGCTCTACTACGACGCGCTCATCACCTGCGGTGAAATTAATGTGCTCCTTGCCATAGCGAAACAAATGGCGTTTGTCGTAGTATTCTAGTTCGCCATCCGGTTTGGAGCCGCAATCGAGACGATTATGATGTGGCCATATATGTCGCCAACTGGCCGAATCCGCGTCAGTTTGCCTGGGATTCGTTATTGGTCGCCAGGGCGATTGAAAACCAAAGTTATGTGATTGGTGTCAATCGGATTGGTGAAGATGACATTGGCAATTCGTTTTCCGGCGGAACCGTTATGTTGGATTTTATGGGTCAGGCGATGGTTGATTGCCAGGATAAAAAAATGGTCGCTACACAAACGCTAGATATGAAGGCGCTAAAAGATTTTCATCAACGATTCCCGGCCAAGCTTGATGCCGATGAGTTTGAGATTAAACTATAATTGCTTCGTTAAAAAACGAGTTCGTCTAATATACTCATCCGTTCAGCAATAGCTAATTTGTAAACAAATCGCAGTTTTGCTTGCGTATAATTGACCGTCCAAAAATTTCTTAGCCTTTGATGCCGAAAGATAGCAAAAACCCCAATGCTGACTTCGATTGTCTCGTTAATGACTATTTCAGCGCCTGGTTTCGTTTCCATCCGGAAATGGCAGTGGATTGTGGGCAAAATCAATTTGCGGGTAGTCTAACTCCATTCGCCAATAGCCAAATGGGTGCGTTGCAAACGCTGCATGAAAATTTGCTAAATACACTGGAAGAAGTAGATTATCAAAGCCTGGATGCAGATCATCGGCTCGATTTCGATGCGTTGATCGGCCATGTTTATCTCGAACGCCAGGAAATGTTGCAATTTGATTGGCGTTTTCGTGATCCGCAAAAATATCTGCCGCTAAATGCCATTGATCAATTATTGCAGCGACCGGTAAATGGTTTCGCCAGAGCTCTATCGTCAAGACTCAAATCAATACCTGACTATTTGTGGAACGCACAAGAGTTAATCAGGCAGAAGCCGGACAGTATTCCTTTTGAGTGGTTGGAACAAACTATTCAATCGGCAAAGTCGGGTGATGCGTTTATGCGAACCTTGGCACAGCATTCCAAGGTTAAAGATGCGATAAGCCGCGGGCCATCTTTGACATTGGAAATTGAAGCAGCGGCCAAGGCGGTGCAGAATTTTCGCCGCTTTTTGGAAAATGATATTGGCACTGATGCGCAAGGGGAGTTCGCCTGTGGTGAACATCGGTTTAATAAACTATTACAGCTCAATCACGGTCTCGATATCAATCATCAGCAGCTATACGATTTTGGCTTAATACTCGCTGAGCAAACATATCAGCAATTAAAACAAACTTGCCGAGAGTTAGCCGGGCATGAAAATATTGCCCAGTTGACGGAGCAAGTCAGTGCCGATCATCCGGATGGAACATCACTGATTTCAATTTATCAAGAGGCGATGCAATCCGCAAAAGATTTCCTGATAGAAAAAGATTTGGTCAGCATGCCGCGAACTGAGCGGCTCGATGTGATAGAAACGCCGGTCTTTTTGTGGCATCAGATTCCATTTGCGGCCTATATGCCACCGATGGTCGGTGACCCGCAACAACAAGGCTATTACTATGTAACGCCAAGTGATGATACACAGGCTTTGGGCGAGCATAACTTTTTAGCGATTCGACACACCTCAGTGCATGAAGCTTATCCAGGCCACCATTTACAGTTTGTGACAGCAAATTTGAATCCGGCCAGTTGCAGTTGGCCGCGAGTCATCATTACTTCGGCTACCTTATATGAGGGTTGGGCGCTATATTGTGAGCAGTTAATGCATGAGCAAGGGTTATCTTGATCAGCCCTTGAATGAGTTTATTTTGCTTAAAGATCGACTCTGGCGAGCGTTTAGAATTTTGATCGACGTAGATTTGCATGTAAACAAGGTATCGCAAGAACAAGCGGCACAAAAACTCTGTGATCGCCTTGGTTTTACTAAACAACAGGCTATGGCTGATACGGCCTGGTATAGCCACGCGCCGACCGTGCCGATGGGATATGCCTTGGGTTGGACGATGATTAATGCATTGCGTGAACAACAACAAACCCAAGATTCATTTAAACTTAAGTCGTTTCACGATAAATTATTAGCCAGTGGCTCGATTTCGTTGGCACAGGTGATTCGACGGCAGTTTGGGGTAGATTCATATAACCAAGTGATGGGAAAAATAACAAGCGCATAAAATAGGCTAAAATTAGTCGTATGAACTTAATTACCGATTGGTTTAAACATCATTTTTCCAACCCGCAAGTGGTTTTTCTTGCGATGTTGTTGTTGATTATTTCAGCAACCATCTATTTGTTCGGTAATATTCTTGGTCCGGTCCTGGCGTCGATCGTCTTGGCCTATGTGTTAGAAGGCATGGTCAAACGTATGCAAAATTTTGGCTTATCCCGCATTTTGGCTGTTTGTTGTGTCTTTATACTGTTTTTATTTTCCTTGTTTGCAATCTTACTATGGTTGTTACCACTTTTGACCGAGCAAGTCAGTCAATTGGTACAACAAATCCCGTTTATATTAAATCGTGGCCAGGTGACGTTATTGCAATTGCCGGGAGCGTTACCCGGATATAATTTCAGAGGAACAGATTCGTGATGTCATCAGTATTATCCGCAGTGAAATCACCATCTACGGCCAAAAATTGCTGTCTATTTCAGTCTCATCGTTTAGAAACATCGTCACGATTTTGATCTTCTTGATCATTATGCCGATTCTGGTGTTCCTGTTTTTAAAAGATAAAGACAAAATCATCGAATGGTTTACTAACTTCATGCCAAGTGATCGTCAGCTCACCAATAAAGTCTGGCGTGAGTCAAATGCCCAATTCAGTAATTACATCCGCGGCAAATTTCTGGAAATTGTGATCGTCACAGTGGTCAGTGCAGTGAACCTTTGTATTACTTGACTTGGAGTATGCAGCATTACTTGCGGTGGCTGTTGGGTTGTCGGTTTTGGTACCCTACATCGGCGCAGCAGTGGTAACCATTCCTGTGGTTTTGATTGCCTGGTTCCAGTGGGGTTGGTCCTGGGATTTTGGTTATGTTGCCATCGCTTATTTTATTATTCAGGCGCTTGATGGCAATGTCTTGGTACCCTGGCTTTTTTCTGAAGTGGTCAATATGCACCCGGTGGCAATCATTGTGGCAGTATTATTTTTCGGCGGTCTTTGGGGGCTCTGGGGCGTGTTTTTTGCAATACCTCTGGCCACGTTAGTACAGGCGATAATCAGGGCGTGGCCGGAAGATCAAAAATTTGCTGAAGCCGAAAACCAGTAACTTCATCTATATTTAATGCTTGGTTTCAGGCTTTATTCAAGCGCTGATACAATAATACAACTGAATGATAAAGATTCATTTGTGCGTTACTTTTACATGAATCATTACTGAAATGATAAGAATCTATCAAGCGCAAGATTTGCCGCAAGCGCAGTTAATACTCGACATGTTAGCGCAGCACCAAATTTCGGCGCTGCTGCAAAATGCCAATGCCCAAGGGGCAATGGGTGAGGTGCCGTTTACTCATGCCTATCCGGAAGTTTGGTTGAAGAACGATAAAGACAAAGAGTTAGCGAAGCAACTCATCGCCCAATTTGAGCAACCGCTGAGTAATGAGCAGTGGCTGTGCAAGTTCTGTGAGGAATTTTCACCGGGTAACGTTTGAATTGTGCTGGGCATGCGAATCACCCCGAGAAGAACATGGCTAGGCGCAGAAAAGTTAAGAAAAAATCGGTCGGTCTGTTTTGGATTTTTAGTCCGTCTGTTTTTTGTTTTTGTATTAGTTGCCCTGGTTATTGGCGGTTATTGGGTATATCAGCTTGATCGTAAAGTGGTGGCACAATTTGAGGGCAAAAAGTGGGCAGTACCCGCTCATGTTTATGCCAGACCCCAGGAACTTTACGCGGGTTTAAAACTTAGCCAGACAGCCTTTGTGGATCAACTTGAACGGCTTGGTTATAGGCAGGTCAGCGATGTTGATCGAATGGCAAGTTACAGTATTGAAGAGCCAATCCGTGAGCCTGATTACCCGGCCCTATAAATTCTGGGAAGAACAGCAACCGGTTTTAGCTTTGCAAGTGGAGTTTGGAGCGGATCGAATCAGATCAATTATAAATCTTCGTGATTCCTCAAGAGTTCCCGTGTTTCGCCTGGAACCGCAATTAATTGGCAGCCTGCGCCCCGGACAGCATGAAGATCGGGATTTGGTCAGCATTAATGATGTGCCGCAAGATTTTATACTGACCCTGATAGCGACAGAGGATAGAAAGTTCTTGAATCATCATGGTGTGGATTTTATCGGCATTGCTCGGGCAATGGTGGTAAATCTGAAAGCGGGCCGCGTTGTTCAGGGCGGTAGCACAATAACACAGCAGTTAGTAAAGAATTTTTATTTAACTTCCGAGCGCACGATCAGGCGCAAGCTCAAAGAAATGGTGATGGCGATTTTACTTGAGCTGCATTATGAAAAGCATCAAATCCTTGAAACTTATTTGAACGAAGTGTATCTCGGCCAGGCAGGTAATCGAGCCATACACGGATTTGAATTAGCCAGCAAGTTTTATTTTGGCAGGCCCATGCGTGAGTTAAATCGCCATGAATCAGCACTTTTAGTCGGTTTAATCAAAGGTCCATCTTATTACAATCCACTACGTAACCCCGAGCGCGCCATGACGCGGCGTAATGTCATCATTGATATTATGCAAGCGGAGCAGGCTATCACTGCGGAACAAGCGGAAGCAATCAAACAAAACCCGCTTGGGGTGAAGAAAAATACGGTTATTCGTGAAAGTGCCTACCCGTCTTTTCTTGATCTGGTCAGGCGTCAATTGACTGAACAATACGATGAAGAGCTATTGCAAAGTGAAGGTATGGCGATTTATACCACCATGGACTTGGTTATTCAGCAGGCAGCGGATCAGGCGCTTAAAGAATCAATTGAAAAAATAGAAAAGACTAAAAATATTGAACAAGGAAAACTACAGGGAGCAATTGTAGTTTTGCGCGCGAGTAGCGGTGAAATTCTGGCTTTAACCGCTGATCGTGATACTGATTATGCCGGCTTTAATCGAGCCTTGGATGCCAAACGTTCCATCGGATCATTGGTTAAACCGGCGGTTTATTTGACAGCGTTTGAACAATCCAGCCGTTATACCTTAATGACGACAGTGGCGGATTCACCATTAACTATTATTGATGATTCAGGTAAAAAATGGAGTCCGGGAAATTACGATAATCGGCATCACGGCAATATCCCAATTGTTGATGCTTTGGCACGTTCATACAATATTCCCGCGGTTCGGGTGGGGATGGATATCGGCGTCGATAGAGTAATAGAAACCATGATGCAACTTGGCTTGACGTCTGAAATCAAGGCTTATCCGTCAACCTTGCTTGGTGCCAGTCAGCATACCCCACTGGAAGTGGCGCAGATGTTTCAAACCATAGCTAATGATGGGTTCAACTCGCCGCTGCGTGGAATATTAACAGTGCAGTCAGCCGATGATGAACCGATTGAGCGTTACCCTCTGAGAGTCCAGCGTGTTGCCAGTGCGGCATCCAATCACTTATTAGAATATGGGCTAAAACAGGTTGTTAAGGTCGGCACTGCGCGTTCACTCGCCAGCCAGTTTCCAAGCGATTATGGCATAGCGGGAAAAACGGGTACAACTAACGATTATCGTGATAGCTGGTTTGCCGGTTATAGTGGTGATGTTGTCGCAGTTGTCTGGTTAGGGCGTGATGACAATAAACCGATGGGTTTAACCGGTGCCAGCGGTGCATTAAAAGTCTGGCAAGAGTTATTCAAACAGTTGCGTTTACGTGAGTGGCCGGATACGCCGCCACCTGATGTTAGTTATTTAAGTGTAAATCGATTGACGGGTTTTCGCACCGAGCCTGAATGTGAATTGGCAGTTTCAGTGCCATTTATGCTGGGAACCGAACCTTCACAATTTCAATCCTGCAATGAAGTGGTAGATTTGCAATTACCTGAGATTGTAGGAACTTTGAAGGTGCCGGAGACGGTGGAAACGGTTGTTGATGAAGTGAAAGATTGGTTTGAAGTCTTATTCGGTAAATCAAATAATAATTCTCGATCCGGTGACCGTGATGTGGCCAATGATCGATAAATCAATCATGAATCACTGTCGTAAACTAACTTTTATTGTCAGCGTTTTGTTATTGCTCAATGCCTGCACCATTATTCCTGACAAACCTTATATTGACAAAGATAGGGTTAACATTCCACCATCATCAGCGTCAGTGACTTCATTGTTGGAAAAAGCCTATCAATATCGACTTGCCAATCAATTATCAGCAAACACTGAGCACACTGGAAAGAGCCATTCGTATCGAACCGACTGATCCGGTACCGTGGTATCGAGCCGCAGAGGTTTATTTTTCGATTGAGGATCATAATCAGTCGATTGTGTTTGCCCAGCGCGCAGTATCATTATCAGCGAGCTATCCATCGTTAAGACGTGAATGTTGGCGTTTGATTGCAAAAAATCATCGAGCCTTAGGGCAGATCGAGCAAGCACAATCGGCAAATAAAAAGGCCGATACTATTTAAGTCGTTCACTAAATTAATCAATAGTTTCTAGAGATTCCGCTACAAGAATTGATTAGAATACTGCCCCATGGAAACGCCTGAATACCAACCCGACAAGATCGAAGCACAGGTCCAGTCTTACTGGAGGGAACAACAAAGCTTCAAGGTAACTGAGGATCCGGATAAGGAGAAATTCTACTGCCTGTCCATGTTCCCTTATCCAAGTGGACAGCTTCATATGGGACATGTGCGCAATTACACGATAGGTGATGTGATTTCGCGCTATCAACGCATGCAGGGTAAAAATGTTCTGCAACCGATGGGATTTGATGCCTTTGGGTTGCCGGCTGAAAACGCCGCCATAAAAAATAACGTCGCACCAGCTGCGTGGACGTATCAAAATATGGCTTACATGAAAGAGCAATTGCAACGCTTGGGTTATGGTTATGATTGGTCACGTGAATTAGCGACTTGCAAACCCGAATATTATCGTTGGGAGCAATGGCTTTTTACCAAATTAGTCGAAAAAGGCTTGGCGTATAAAAAGTTGTCAGTAGTCAATTGGGATCCGGTTGACCAAACCGTGCTGGCAAATGAGCAGGTTATTGACGGCAAAGGCTGGCGTTCGGGTGCTGCGGTTGAGCGCCGTGAGATTTCACAGTGGTTTATTCGTATTACCGATTATGCTGAGGAATTATTGGCCGATATCGACAAACTTGAAGGCTGGCCGGAAGCGGTTAAAATGATGCAGCGTAACTGGATTGGTCGTTCTGAAGGTGTGGAAATCGATTTTCAAACCGAACAAGCTGAAACAGTCACTTGTTACACGACCCGGCCGGACACATTAATGGGTGTTACCTTTATTGCTGTTGCTGCCGAACACCCGTTAGCTAAACAAGCCGCCAAAGGTGATCCGCAGCTAAGCCAATTCATTGAAGAGTGTAAGCAGGTTGCATCCGCAGAAGCTGAACTTGAAAAGCTTGAGAAAAAAGGCCAACCGTTAGGTATTAATGTCATTCATCCGATAAGCGGTGAGAAGATCGAAGTGTGGGTGGCCAATTTTGTGCTGATGGGTTATGGCACCGGCGCTGTCATGGCCGTACCCGGGCATGATCAACGTGATTGGGAGTTTGCCAGCAAACATGGGCTTGAAATCAAGCCGGTTATCACTCCGTCTGATGGCAGTGAACTTGACATTAGTGGATCTGCTTATACGGAATACGGCTTATGTATCAATTCCGGTGAGTTTGACGGACTGGACTATTCGTCAGCATTTGATGCAGTAGCCAGCCATCTGGAGCAAAAATCCAGGGGTCGGCGCCGGGTGAATTATCGTTTGCGTGACTGGGGTGTTTCCCGGCAACGCTACTGGGGTTGCCCAATTCCCGTTGTCTATGATGAAAACGAAAATGTTTATCCTGTTGCTGGGGATGATCTGCCGGTTGTATTACCCGAAGATGTTGCGCTAAAAGGTGTTGGAAGCCCGCTGATGGACATGCCGGAATTTCTGCAGACGAGTGTTCCCGATAGTGATAAGCCTGCAACCCGCGAGACGGATACCTTTGACACATTTGTTGAATCGTCCTGGTACCATGCCCGCTATTGTTGTCCTGATGCTGATGAAGTAATGCTAGACCAACGGGCTAATTATTGGCTGCCGGTTGATCAATATATCGGTGGCGTGGAACATGCTGTCTTGCACTTGTTGTATGCCCGGTTTTATCATAAGTTGATGCGTGATGTTGGTTTGATCGACAGCGATGAACCATTCACGCGGCTTTTGACTCAAGGTATGGTCTTAAAAGACGGGGCTAAAATGTCCAAGTCAAAAGGTAATACCATCGACCCTCAAGCGATGATTGATCAATATGGCGCCGATACGGTTCGGCTTTTTGTTATGTTCGCATCGCCGCCTGAACAGGCATTGGAATGGAACGATGATGCAGTCGCGGGAGCTAATCGGTTTTTGCGCCGATTATGGAATCTAGTGCATGAAAACGCAGAAAAATTTGAATCGATCAGTAATTTAATAAGGCTTAGTGAAACGGGCCAAATTCAATGGGTAAACAGGCCCGAAGCTGAAGTAGCCAGGGATTTAAGGCTGCAGGTTTATCAATTGCTTGAGCGAATTCAGCGTGATTACGCCAAGCACCACTTCAATACCGTCATTGCGGCATGCATGGAAATGACTAATGCGGTAGAAAAAGCTGATTATGCTGAGTCTGAGCAATTAGCGGTTAGTTTTGAAGCGCTGGTTATTATTATCAAAGTATTGGCGCCGATAGTACCGCATATCACGCATGAATTATGGCAAGTTCTGGGCTTTGATTCTGAGTTAATTGATGAAACCTGGCCGCAAGTGGACGAGCAGGCTCTAATTAGCGATAGCATTGAATATGTAATTCAAATTAATGGCAAGCTTAGGGGACATTTAAAAGTAGCATCGTCTGCGAATAAAGATGAAGTGGAAGCCCTTGCGCTGGCTGATTCGACTGTCACACGTTATACCGACGGCAAGCAGGTCCGCAAGGTCATCGTGGTACCCGGACGCTTAATCAATGTGGTTTGTTAGGGCGTATAAAATTTTGCGCGGAATTTTGCCCACTTAATTGATAACATCGGGTTATAATTTCGTTGAACAGATAAACAGGTAAAAAAATGATTAAACGAATTACCATTATTTTACTGAGCATGATCTTGTTGAGTTCATGTGGATTCCATCTGCGTGGAAAGTATGAATACGCAGCGGAATTGAACCCGATTATGATCCGTAGCGAGGATAGAGATTTTATATACGAATTGGAAGAGGTCTTCGATTTCAGTGACCTAGAGGTTGCTGATTCTATTTCCGGGGCCAATGCGATTCTTGAGTTTACTACTGAAACTTATGAGAGAAAGCCTGTAACGCTGGATGAGCGGGGTCGTGCTACTCGCTACCGGTTGCTATATACAGCACGGTATAGAGTCATGAATCGATCTGGTGATGCGCTATTGCGTAGAGGCTCAACTTCAGCCAGCCGAATTCTTGACTATGATTCATCACAGGTTTTACAAGCCGATAGTGAAGAAGAATTTCTCAAAGAAGAGATGTATGAGGACATGGCTCAGGCAGTAGCTCGAAGACTTGCCAGGGTAACCGGTGAAGTGGTCGCAACCGCAGAAGAAATGCTGGATTACGAAGCCGAATTAAAACTCTATGAGAAGGAAATTGAATCGGAGTAGCCGACTTTTGATTTGAATGCAGTTAAAGCCTCAGGAGTTAACCTCACATCTAAAATCTGATTGTGTGCCAGTTTACTTATTGCATGGCGCAGAACTACTTTTAATCGAAGATTCCGCCAATCAGGTTCGTCAGGCTTTGAAAGACCAAGGCTATGATGAACGTATTATTTTCACCATGGAAACGGGCTTTGACTGGTCACGCTTTGCCGGTGAGTTCGATAGCCTTTCATTGTTTGCGCAAAAGAAACTGATTGAATTGAGATTACCTACCGGCAAGCCCGGAGTAAAAGGAGCTGAAATTTTGGCGGAAATAGCCGCAAACCCTGCCACTGATACGGTTTTGTTAATCGTTTGTGGCAAGTTCGAACCCGGTGTCAAAAACAGCAAATGGGTTAAGCAAATTTCACAAAGTGGTATTGTGAGCGAACATTATGCGGTTGCTGCCAATCAATTATTGGGCTGGATTAGCCAGCGTGCACGGTTATATCAATTATCCATCGATAAGGATGCCGCTAGGTTGTTGGCTTATTACCTTGAAGGTAATTTATTGGCGATTGACCAGGAACTGAAAAAATTTACCCTGCTAGGTACCGACAAATCGATCACTGTCGAACACATACAGCAAGGCGTTGAGGATAGTGCTCGTTTTAGCATTTATGGTTTGGTTGATTCAGCCATTGCCGGTAATCTAAAACGAGCCCTAAGAATGCTTGCGAGTTTGAAATCGGAAGGAATGGAACCTGTATTGATTAATTGGGCTCTGGCTCGAGAAACCCGCAGTCTGTTAGAAATGTCCAGCGACCTAAATCAGGGTAACAGTATTTCAACGGTACTCAAACAACATAGAGTCTGGAATAATAGAGCAGGTTTAATCGAATCGGCATTAAAACGGCTCAAGTTGTCTGACTGGCAAGTGATTCATCAACACACTGCCGTGTTAGACCGGATGATTAAAGGTCGTGAGTCCAGTTCCATGAAAGCTGATATTTGGACAGAATATGAGAGAATAATTGCATCTTTGTGTAAAGTAAACGTAAGTTAATAGACCATGGCTAGAAACACCGGCATGTTAGCAGAAGATAAAACGAAAGAACTGAAGCAATATATTTTAGAGCTGGGTAAGAATTCCAAGCGCGCAGCGCGCCAGATCACCAAGGCAACGACCCAGCAGAAAAACCAGGCATTGGCCGAAATCGCCAATGCCTTGGAAAATTCTCAGACCGAAATTACCAAGGCAAACGAAAAAGATTTACTGGCCGGACAATCTAATGGTCTTGAATCGGCGTTGTTAGATCGACTTGAATTAACGCCGGCGAGAGTTGAAACCATGATTGATGGGCTAAGACAGATTATTATGTTGTCTGATCCAGTTGGTCAAATCAATGACATGAGTTATCAGCCCAGCGGTATCAAAGTTGGCAAGATGAGAATCCCACTGGGTGTCATAGGCATTATTTATGAATCACGCCCGAATGTGACAATTGATGCAGCGGCGCTGTGCCTTAAATCCGGTAATGCTGCGATTTTAAGAGGTGGTTCTGAAGCATTTCATTCCAATCAAGTGCTTGCTCAATGTATTGCTGAGGGGTTGGTCAAGGCGGGACTGCCAAGAACAGTGGTACAGGTTATTGACACCACTGATCGTAATGCCGTGGGTGAATTGCTCAAGGCTTCAGAGTATGTTGATATTATTATTCCTCGTGGTGGTCGTGGTTTGATTGAGCGTGTCAGTGCTGAATCAACCATTCCAGTGATTAAGCATCTGGATGGTAATTGTCATGTTTATATCGATCAAGATGCTGACAATGAAAAAGCCATTGCCGTAGCCTACAACGCCAAAGCCAGGCGCTATGGTATTTGTGGAGCGATGGAGACTTTGCTAGTCGCTCAATCTAAGGCTGCCGGAGTATTGCCTGTGTTAATTGAAAAATACCAACAAAAGGGCATTGAATTACGTGGTTGTGACCAAACGCAGCAGTATGGTGATGGTTTGCAAGAAGCGAGTGAGCAGGATTGGTATACTGAGTTTCACGGTCCGGTTTTAGCTATAAAAATAGTTGACGATCTAGAGCAGGCCATTGAGCATATTGAAAAATATGGTTCGCATCATACTGATTCAATCATTACAGAGAATATGTCACATGCTAATCGCTTTATGACCGAGGTTGATTCAAGTTCGGTGATGGTGAATGCGTCCACTCAATTTGCAGACGGTTATGAATACGGTCTGGGTGCAGAAATCGGTATCAGTACCAATAAGCTACATGTTCGCGGTCCAGTGGGTCTGGAAGGTTTAACTACCCAAAAGTTTATTGTCATCGGCGACGGTCACATCCGTCCATGATAAGGAGCGTGGTTATTGGTTGAATCTCGTTTAATCGGGATTTTTGGGGGAACATTTGATCCAGTCCATAATGGCCATTTGCAGAGTGTATTGTCATTGTTAGATGTGCTGAGTTTTGATCAGATTCATCTATTGCCTAGTGCAACACCACCTCATCGTTTACCAACTCGCTCAAGTGCCAAACATAGGTTAAACATGGTGGAACTAGCGATCGAAGGTTATCCGCAGTTAGTCGCCGATGGTCGAGAATGCAAGCGCCAGGGCAAGTCTTATACGATCGATACCTTAGAATCATTTAGAACCGAGTTTCCAAATGATTGTTTAGCCTTTATTACAGGTGTTGATGCTTACCGAGACATACCAAACTGGAAACAGTGGCAGGACTATCTTGATTATTCGCACATCGTGGTTATGCGCCGGCCTGGCCATGAATTTGAATCGTCCTGGGGGGATAATTTTATGACCGATTCCAAGGCTAAGTTACGACAACAAACTAATGGGTTGATTTATTTTGCTCAAACCAAATGCGTCGATATATCATCGACACAAATACGCAAAAAACTTAGCGCCGGTGATTCAACCAAAACAGAATTACCCGAAGCAGTTTTGAAATACATTATTGAAAATAAACTTTATGCAAACACCTGAACAACTGAAAGATTTAATTTGCGCTGCATTGGATGATATGCAGGCACAAGATGTAAGCGTTATGGAAGTTGCTGAGATTTCCAGTTTTACTGATTACATGATTATTGCCACCGGCCGATCAGATCGGCATGTCAAAGCGGTGGCTGATGCGGTGATGGAAAAATTACTTGAACACAAAATTAAACCGATTGGTAAAGAAGGTTTTGAGGCGGCACAATGGATATTGTTGGATTTTGATGATGCTATTGTTCACGTCATGCGTCAACAAACCCGCGAATTTTATGACCTCGAAAGCCTTTGGGGAGAAGAAGTTAAACAATTGATCAACCAGCATCAGGAAAATGTACCAGAATAGAGGCGGATATTAAAACAGTTCTGGGTACAAGAAAATTTATCTTGTCAATTTGCAGGTTTCTGATTGTTTACTATTTCAACTGATATTCAAAGAATTTTAGTAAATCTTTAGAATTTCTCAATACTTGAGAAACAGAGTCTATCTCATCGGGAGTTAAGTTTGATATTTGTCGGTTGTTTTGATTAGAAATGGTTTGGATTTTGTAATCTTTTACTTTGACTTTTGTTTGAAAATTAATTGTTTCAATTACCCCATCAGGCAAATTTAATTTGTTTAAAATTGAAAGTGGATTCTCACAAAAGCATTCATATGTAATCATTGGAATTTTCAATTTTAAAATCAGTCCTTTAATTATGTTGCTTCTAATCTGCCAATCCCTAGCTAACCTCTCCAAAATTAATTTTCGTTGTGTAGGAGATAGATTTTCCGCGTCATTGTTGCGATATAAAATACTTGCACAGTTTGCGTACGGATTTCTATTATTTGCAAGGTAGGAAAATTCATCGAATTGGGATGATATTTTTTCCAATCTCATCATATTTGGTGGACTTTTTTCAATAACAACATCAATATTTTGAGTTAATGAGTTTACAAGTTGAAATCGCTTTAACCACACTGATTTAATAGATGTATAGTTGACTTTTTTATCTGGACTCCATCTGTCTTTCTCACATAATCCTGGAATTAGCCATTGTCCTTCACCTCGCGGTTGTAAGAACATAGTCCTATGACTAGTATTAATAATCTGTGAAATAGCGGTTGAGCCTGAGAAAGGAGGTGTAATAATAAATAGAAAGTGAGGTTGTGACTTTTCCTTATGCTTCGGTAC
Organism: Arenicellales bacterium; assembly: GCA_965215945.1. GTDB lineage: Bacteria > Pseudomonadota > Gammaproteobacteria > Arenicellales > JAHEKD01 > JAHEKD01. Next base: position 96,366 of record CBDCFC010000025.1, read on the forward strand.
TGGCCATTTAGATTTATTCAAATTCATTTTTTTCCAAATGTCTAAGTATGACAGTACCCTGTGATTTGTGTATTAACACTTCGTTTCTAATAACCGTTTGTGGTTGTATTATTCTTTAAGATCTTTTCATAAAAACAAACAACAACTAACATTATTTTGTCTCATTTAGCCAGCTGTTATTCAATTCAATAAAGCTCAGGCAACCTATTTGTTGCAAAGTCCGGGTGATTTCGTCGCGAAAGATTTCTATAACTTGGGTAGCGCCTTTTTTGCCCATCGCGCCCATGCCGTAGAAGAATGACCGCCCTGAGAACGCCATTTGTGCTCCTAATGCTTTAGCGCGCACAACATCCAGCCCAGTTCGAACACCGCTGTCGACCATAACTGTTAATTTTTCATGCGCAATATCAGGCAGTTGTTTTAAGCTGTCAATTGAGCTCGGCGCTGCATCGAGTTGACGGCCACCGTGATTAGAAACGATGATGCCATCAACGCCATGATCTATGGCTTCATAAATATTTTGTTTGTCTTGGATGCCTTTTAGGATTAATGGCCCTTCCCATAAATCACGCACCATTTCTATTCGTTCTAAAGTGACGCCACTTTGGGTGAAGCTGGTAATAAAGTCGGCTAGACCTTGATTCGAGTCTTTGCGGTATTTAAGCACATTAACAAAATCAGGTTGGCCATTGCGTAATGTCTCAAATGACCAGACAGGGTGAATCATGCTTTGCCAGATGATGTTGGGCGTCAGTGAGAACGGCAGCTTTAATCCATTTTTTAATTCACGGTTGCGCTTGGCTCCAACAGGAATGTCCAACGTTATCACCAATGCGTGGTAACCGGCACTCTTAACCCGGCCAATAATGCCCTTCATCACTTCAACATCGTTAGGCATATATAGCTGGAACCAGCAAACATCCGGTGCTGCTTGTGCTATTTCATCCAGGTCTGTGGTGCTAAAAGTGCTGAGAACATAGGGGATATTGGCTTTTTGAGCTGCAGTTGCCAATGCGATTTCGGCTCCAGGCCACATCATGTTGCCTAAACCTACAGGTGGAACACCGAATGGTATGGAATACTTTTTGCCAAAAATCTCCGCAGTGATATCGACAGAATTAACGTCAATCAAATAGCGTGGTGTTAATTCGATGTCATGGAAGGCCTGGCGATTACGCCGTTTGCTTATCTCCTCATCTATGCCGCCATTGACATAATCATAAGCAAAGTTTGGAATGCGTTTTTTGGCTTTGCGTTTAAGATCAATAACCCCGGGATAGCGGGTGTCGTATTTAATCGAGTTCATCCTGTTTCGGTTATCAAACCCTTATGCCCCATAATAACTTCATTGCCGGGCTCAGGTGTTGAAGGAATATTCATAGATAAAAGTAGGGAAATGATTGCCATCGCGCTACCGCATAAAAATACAAGGGCCGGTGATGACAGCCAAACTACTCCTAACATCACTGGCAGGAATACTGCAGCTATATGATTGATGGTGAAGCCCACGGCAGCCGTTGCACCGATATCTTTTGGGTCGGCAATCTTCTGAAAATAAGTGTTAATGGCTATTGCCATCGCAAAAAACAAATGATCAATAATATAAAGCCCGGCCGCGATGCGATGATCTTCGACAAAAGCATAGGCCGTAAAAACAATAAACAAACCAATGTATTCGATAATAAGTGCTTTACGCTCACCTATATGGCCAATTAATTTTCCTATTTTGGGGGCAATGTAAACGTTTAATGCGGCATTGATTAAAAACAACATGGCAATTGCTTTAACGCTGTAACCGAATTTTTCAACCATTAAAAATCCAGCAAACACTACAAATATCTGCCGCCGGGCGCCGGACATAAATGTTAATGCATAATAAAGCCAGTATCTTTTCCGTAAAACCACAGTTTTGTGTTGTATGACTTTCTCCGGATAAGTTGGATATAGCAACCAGCAAAATACAGCAATGAGAACGGTCAAGCCGCCACCAATTGCATATATCCATACATAGTCAAGTTCAAGTACAGTACGGGTGAGCCAAATAACGCCAAAAATCAAGATCGACGTAAAGGCGGCCACGCTGATCATTTTTCCCATCACATAAGGCGCTTCGTTTTTCTCCAACCATTGTAAACTCAATGAGGTTTGCAAGGTTTCATAATAATGAAAGCCGGTCGACATGATTATGGTGGTGATATAAAGTCCAAATGCGGTCGGGAACCATCCGGTGATAACAGTGCCCATGCCTAACAGTATTAAAGAAATGTAGGCTAATCGTTGTTCGCGAATAAATAACAGCAAATAAACAACTGCAAACGCCAGAAAACCGGGAATCTCCCGCAGGCTTTGTAAAATCCCGATTTCAGCTCCACTAAATGAGGCTCGTTCTATAGTGAAATTATTGAGCAATGTCGACCAGGTGGCAAAACTGAGCGGCACAGCCATTGCCATTAACATTAACAAAATTTCTGGTTTTCGAAATCGTTCCAACATTAGTTTATTAATGGCCTTTGGTCGATTTTTTGTTCAATAGGATACTGTTCAGCCACATTAGTATTGTCGTTTAGCACCAGGTTACCCCGCATAAGCCAAGCATGGCCTTTGAAATCAGGTTTCTCCAAAGACAAACCCATTTTTAGCTCAGAACCGATATTTTCACGATCTAACAGCCATTTTAAGGCTAAAGATTTGGGAAGGCAGTTGGCGTTGATAATATGATATCTAGATGCAAGCACGACAATTCGACGAGTTTTAGCAACGGTTTGTATGTCTTGCTCGGTGAGTACACTCTGTTGATCCACAGGCTGATTGATTAACCATTTTTTCCAGCTTTTGAACGGCGTGTAGTCCATTCTGATGCGGATATAAAACATCATCAGCCAGCTTTTCATAAATAAAAGCCAGTCTTTTGAAGACAACCGCAAAGCCGTGTTTAATTTGTGGATGAATGAAGACATAATAATAATTTGAACGTCGGGACAATGGTACTAAATAAACCTTATCGCTGACAGTGAAATATTTAATAACCTGTGATCTGAGCGAGTAATAATGAATATTGTTGGCACTTTTATTCGCATCGCTACATATCACATGCGATAATCGCTAATTTCATGGAACGAAGATAAAAATATGTATGTAAGCAAAGAGCAAGCCATGTTTTCTTATGATGACATTATTTCCTGTGGCAAAGGTGAATTGTTTGGCCCGGGGAATGCTCAATTGCCGCTGCCACCGATGTTAATGTTTGACAGGATTACTGAAGTGTCAAAGGAAGGTGGCATACATGGCAGAGGTATTCTCAAAGCTGAATTAGACATCAAACCAGAACTTTGGTTTTTCAGTTGCCATTTTGAAGGTGATCCTGTCATGCCTGGCTGTCTGGGTCTTGATGCGATGTGGCAGTTAGTTGGTTTTTACCTCGGCTGGCTCGGTGCGCCTGGAAAAGGTCGTGCCCTAGGTGCTGGAGAGGTTAAATTCACAGGGCAGGTAATGCCTGATGTCAAAATGTTGACTTATGAAATTAGTATTAAACGCGTAATAATGCGCAGATTAGTCATGGGGGTCGCCGATGGTACAGTTGCTGCTGATGGTCAAGTTATTTATCACGGCAAAGATTTAAAAGTTGGATTGTTCAAGCAATCGCAGTTGTAGGAGTAAAGCATGCGTAGAGTAGTGGTCACCGGGTTTGGTATTGTTTGTAGTATCGGAAATAACAAAGAACAGGTGAAAGCCTCGTTGCTTGAGGGGAAGTCTGGAATTCAATTTTCTCCAGACTATCAAGAAAGAGGTTTTCGCAGTCATGTTTATGGGCCGATCGAAATTGATTTAAGCTCGATTGACCGTAAACAGCGCCGTTTTATGGGTGATGGTGTGGCCTATAATTATATGGCAATGCAGGAGGCGATTGCCGATGCGAATTTAAGTGAGGATCAAATTTCCAATCCACGCACTGGAATTGTGATGGGAACCGGCGGTGGTTCCTTTTCCAATATTGAAGATACTGTCGATATTTTTCGTGAACGTGGCCCCAGAAAAGTCGGGCCGTATATGGTTGCTAGAACCATGGCCAGTACAAATTCAGCGGTGTTGGCTACGGCTTTTAAAATCAAAGGCGTTAATTACAGTATGAGTTCAGCCTGTGCGACTAGTGCGCACTGTATTGGTCATGGTGCCGAACTAATTCAGCTTGGCAAACAGGATGTTGTGTTTGCCGGCGGTGGTGAAGAATTGGATTGGACCTTTACTGTTATGTTCGATGCCATGGGAGCCTTATCGAGCAAATATAACGAGACACCGGAAAAAGCGTCCCGAGCGTATGATGCTAACCGCGATGGCTTTGTGATATCAGGCGGTGGTGGAGTCGTCGTATTGGAGAAGCTGGAGCACGCGCAGGCGCGTGGTGCAAAAATTTATGCAGAACTATCCGGTTACGGCGCCACATCGGACGGTCATGATATGGTAGCACCATCGGGTGAAGGTGCGGTGAGATGCATGAAAATCGCCATGGAAAATATCGATCAACCTGTTGATTACCTTAATACCCATGGTACCAGTACACCAGCAGGGGATATTACCGAGCTTAACGCAATTAAAGAAGTGTTCAATGAGAATATGCCCGCGATTAGTTCTACCAAGTCACTGTCAGGACATGCCCTTGGTGCAGCAGGTGTGAATGAAGCCATCTATTGCTTAATCATGATGGACAGTGATTTTATTTGTGCTTCAGCCAATATTGAAACTATGGATGACGATGCCAAGTCAGTGCCTATTGTGACAACGGTTAAAGAAAATGCAGGGTTGAAAACCATTATGTCAAATAGTTTCGGTTTTGGCGGGACTAACGCAACCTTGGTGTTTAGTAAGATTTAAAGTTTAGTTTGTTGTTTCGATAAATAATCCTTTTCGCAATCACATTTAAACCGCCTTTATCATGTCTACTCGAGCAGTTTCAATTTGGTTAATCGTTTGCTGTTTAATGGTTTACAGTATGATTTTGGTTGGTGGTGTGACCAGACTAACTCAGTCAGGTTTATCAATGGTAACTTGGGAACCTATTATGGGTACGATTCCACCCCTAAGTCAGCAAGACTGGCAGCAAACATTTGAGGCTTATAAGCAGTTCCCTGAATACCAGCAAGTCAATAAAGGCATGAGCCTGGCAGAATTTAAAAAAATCTTCTGGTGGGAATATATTCATCGTCTGCTTGGCCGACTCATTGGTTTGGTATTTTTATTACCATTATTATTTTTTATTTATACCGATCGTATTCCCAAATCCAAAAGGTCAGCATTTTGGGGCCTTTTCCTGTTAGGCGGCTTACAAGGGTTGATGGGCTGGTATATGGTCAAAAGTGGATTAGTCAATAATCCGCATGTCAGTCAGTATCGTCTGACAGCCCATTTGTCACTGGCGGTCTTAATTTACGCGATGATGGTTTGGTTGCTGCTTTCGCATAATCAAATAAAAAAAACATTGACAGGTGGTTTCAGGCCCAGGGGCAGCACCTTTGTCAAATGGCTGATTGCCTTAATTGGGCTGATGATTATAGGCGGCGGCTTTATGGCAGGTACCAGAGCGGGTTTTATTTATAATACTTTCCCCAAAATGGGTGAAGTATGGTTGCCTGATCAACTGCTTGGCTTATCACCTTGGTGGAAGAATTTTTTTGAAAATACCATTACAATCCAGTTCCAGCACAGGGTGAGCGCATTTGTAACACTTGCTGTTATCGTCAGCTTTTATTTGTATATGCGACAAACACCGCGACCATCAGTTAAAAGCGGATTGAATTGGTTGTTGATTTTAGCTTTGGTTCAGGTGTCATTAGGTATCCTCACCCTGGTATTAAAAGTACCTGTCATGATTGCTGTTATGCATCAGGGAGGGGCAATTTTACTGCTGACGGCGGCGATCTATACCGCATCTCAAATTAATAAGAGTTAAAGAATATGACACCGATAATGCGAATCTTTTTTGCACTATTAGTGCTGCAAGTTTCTTTGCTGGCCAAGGCTAGTGAGAATTGGTCGCTGCAGGAATTAATGCAGACTATGTCAGAAATAGATAGTTTCAAAGCCAATTTTGAAGAAATCAAAGATTTTGCTTTTTTTACCGATGCCGTAAAAGTGACCGGGTCTTTAAGCTATAAAAAACCCGGCTATTTGAAACGCGAAGTTGTATCGCCTCATCGTGAAGTGACAATAATCGAGGATGATATTATTCATATCGAACGCGAAAGGAATGGAGATAATGATGAGAGCCGTAAGCAACAGCTTTCGATTGATGTGCATCCGGCAGTGCGGACTTTGATCGAGAGTATTCGCGCTACTTTTGCGGGTGATTTAGACGTATTGCAGAAGTATTATCAGCTTGCTTTTACAGGTGATAAAAACACATGGCATCTGGTGTTACAACCACTTCAGCAAAAAGTCATTGAACATGTGCGCCAGGTTGAGATTTTTGGTTCAGGGCGTGAAGTAAATAAAATAATCACCATTGAAGCAGATGATAGTGAGTCAGAAATCACCATTGTCGATATAGTTTTCGGGTAGATCCTCCAATCCTGTGACCAACCGCCTAGAAAATTGTTATGCGGGCGTGTTGTTAGTATTGGTGATTGTCTCAGCAATTTTTGTAATCAACCGGTTCCACTTAACTACGGATCTTGGGGCATTTTTACCCAAAGGTGAATCGCGGGTCGAAAACCTGATGGTCGACTTGCTCGATAAAGGGGCAACATCAAACCTGATTTTCATTGGTATTCGCGGTCAGGATATTGAGCAAATCGCGCGAGTGAACAAAGAACTCGCAGAAAAGCTGTCTTACTCTGATCAGATTTTGGCAATCCATAATTCACCGCAAGGACTGACAGAAGCACAACAGCAACTTATCCAACAATACCGCTATCTGCTGACTGACCGGCTTGCTTCGCAAACGATGACAGCAGAAGGTTTAACTGAATCCTTACAGCAAAGAATGCAAGGATTAACGTCTCCGCTAGCGTCACTTGAGAAAAAATTTATACGTTTTGATCCAACCGGTGAAATTCTACATATCATGCAACAAGTATCGAACCAGGAAAAGGATCAGACCTTGGCTCCACGTTTGGTTGATGGTACCTGGATTGCCCAGTCAGGTGAACGTGGTTTGATGGTCTTAGAGCTTAAGGCGACAGCTTTTGATTTGGATGGGCTGTCTGATGCTTATGCTGTGATTAAAAATGAAACGGCAAGACTCACCGAGCAGTATCAAGTCAGCTTCGATATTACCGGACCGGGTGCGTTTGCTGTTTTCACCCAGGATGTAATTCGCGATGACGTTAAGTTATTGAGCGTTCTGGCAACAGCGGGTGTGGGATTGTTTTTAATACTTGCGCTTTGATCAATACCCATGCTGCTGATGGTTTTTGTGCCATTAGTTTGTGGGATTATTTGTGCGATTGCAGCTATTTTGCTGGTCTTCGGCAAGATAAACGGCATAACCCTGGCTTTTGGCGTGACTCTGATTGGTGTGGCGATAGACTATCCCATTCATTTTTTTACCCATCTTAAGAACGGCAGGCATGATCCCTCCAAAACCAGTTTGAGATTGATCTGGCCAACCCTAAGACTTGGTGTGCTTTCAACAGTAATTGCATACGGTTCGTTGTTATTTGCAGAAATGACGGGCTTACAGCAACTCGGTTTATTTACTATTACCGGATTATTGGTTGCGGCGATGACAACCCGATGGGTTTTGCCGTTAATTCTTCCACGTGAATTACCGTCTGATAAAGGCCTGCCACGGTTGCATAATTTTCTGGAACAATTCGCTGTGCCTGCTTATAAGGCCAGATGGTTAGTTTTGGCTGCAACCATAGCATCACTAGTTTATTTGGTTCTCATTGACAGAACCATTGCAGACTATAACACACGCTCATTAAGCCCAGTGAGCAAGGCACAAACAGCCTTGGATAGACAGATTCGATCTGAACTTGGACATTGGTCAGGCGGTAATCTTTTACTCATTACGGGTGATAGCGATCAGCAGGTTCTTCAACGTCTAGAAAGTATAGAACCTTTTTTGCAAAGACTGGTTAAGCAACAAAAGATTTCTGATTATGCTTCAGTGGCGTCGTTTTTACCGAGTATAGAACTACAACAACTCAGGCAGAGTGCCTTACCTGATAAAGATCAATTAACTCGGAATCTGAATCTGGCGTTAAAAGGTTTTCCATTCAAAAAAGGCTTGTTTAATCAATTCATTAGCGATGTGCAAAACAGCAAGACACTGGAGCCGATTACTATTTCGAGCTTGGAGCAGCATGAATTGAAAGATAAGGTTTCCGCACTGTTACATGAAAAACAAAGCCAATGGTATGCCCCGGTATTGTTATACAGTGTATTGAGTGAACCGGCGCTTATGGATGAAGTAAAGGTGGAATATTCTGACCAGAACTGGATCAGCTTTATCAGCTTACAGGATCAATCCAATAACATTATGGAGAATGCACTTAATAATATGATTAAGTTAATCAGTATCGGTGGCTTTTGCATATATTTGTTATTGAGTTTCAGTTTTAGGGATTTTATCCGCCCGCTTAAGATTATTTTACCGACGCTATTGACTGTGGGATTAACTGTTTTCATTTTGGCTTTCTCCGGGATTGCCCTGACTGTTTTTCATGTCGTCTCGTTATTGTTGGTGGTTGGTTTGGGTTTGGACTATTCTTTGTTTTTTCATCGCCTCACCGATCATAAAGATGAATGGTCGTCAACATTTCGTGCTTTATGGATGTGTTGTTTTTCCACCGTGTTGGTGTTCGGGATTTTAGTTATTTCAAAAACACCGCCGCTTCATGCTGTCGGTTTAACGGTCGGCATAGGCGCGCTTTTATGTTTGTTGTTGGGTGCAATTTTTGCCAGCCGCAGTTTGCGTCATCCGGATGAAACATAAGTTAACAAACTATTAGTCACGGACCGTTTAATAATTTGTGGTCGATCCGCATATGTCGTTATAATGAACAATCGTTTTACAGACCGGAGGTAACCAATGGGTCTTCTTGAGACAATCTTAAAAGCCAATGATGGCGCGGCCATTCGCGAGGCCGCAAAACAAACTGGCCTCAGCGAAAAACAGGCATTTGAAGGGCTGATTAATCTGATTCCTTCCTTGTCAGAAGGAGTGAAAAAAAACACCAACAACCAGCAAGGACTTGAATCGTTAATAAATGCGCTTGGCTCCGGAAAACATGAGCGTTATCTTGATAAAGCTGGCACGGTGAATCCTGATGAGTTTATCAAGGATGGCAATGATATTCTTGGTCACATTCTGGGCAGCAAAGATGCCTCGAGACAAGTGGCCACAAAAGCAGCTAAAAAATCAGGGCTTAGTTCTTCGATTTTGAAAAAGCTGTTACCCATCGCCGCCGGATTATTTATGGCTTCACTGTCCAAAAACTCACGTTCTAAAAATATTTTCGGCCGGGAAAAAGTCACCAGCAATAATGCAGGAATACTCAGCAAAGGCTTGAGTATGTTTCTAGATTCGGATAATGACGGTTCTGTCGTTGATGATCTGCTGGGCATGGCGGCAAAAATGTTCTTTTGAAAAATACGTTTCACATCTGTCCCTCCTTAGGCGAGGAGGGATAACATGAAAGTTAAATTACCGCATACAACAAAAACACAGCAAACGCCAAACCGATCAGCAACCATAAACGAACGATAGTTTCGCCGGATTGTTCAAACCATTTAAGCAACTTATCGATTCGTTCTCGGCCAATAATCGGTATGGCAATAGCAGCAATAATTGCAATATAGCCGAGTAGCTTTATGGCTAAAGGGAATTTGCTGAACGGTGCAATCGCGATGAGATGTAGGCCCAGAATCAATCTAACGGCGATAGCTATCGGCATGCCGGATTTACCTTGCCAAACAGTATCAACTTGCTTCATTAATTTTCGTGGGAAAATTAGCCCATAAATACAGGCTAATCCGATTAGCAGTGCAAAGCCAAGTACAATAACTTTAGTTAACATCAGTTTTTCTTCTCAAATAAAATTCGTTCATCCTGTACTTCCTTGATTCTGGCATCAATACCGGCTTGATTATAAAAACTCTCTCCCGCATTATTCTTGGCTTGGTGAAAGTGATCAAGAGCGCGCTGATAATTACCGCGCAGATAGTAAAATTCGCCTAAAGCACGATGCGACTCGTAGTTATTGCCAATTTCTCCATTGGCCCGTGCATAAAGTCGATAAAGAAATGGATTTTGCTTATCCTTTTGGATCAGCTTTCTTAAGATCGCTTCAGATTCTTTGGCCTTGCCGGCTTTAAGTAAAATATCGGCGTAATCAGTTTTAACAGCGACATTATTAGGATATTTATCGACCGCAGTTTTTATTACTGTGATTGAGTCGTTAAAGTTGCCAGCATTGGCTTCGATCTGGGCCAACAGATTGTCCAAATAAGGATTATTACTATCAGCCCCGCGCAATTGAGTCGCTATTTTCCGTGCAGGGGCGAATTGCTTATCCTCCATCAATGCATAGGCATAACCAAATTCGACATAAGGCTTTAAATCAGCGGAGGTTTCTTCAAGGCGTGCCTTAAAGGCGTCAACCACTTGATCAGTGCGTTTGCTTTTAGCCAGCGCCCGAATTTTTTCTCGCATATAATAATAATCCGAGCTTGATGCGACAGTTGCAATATTATATTTTTGCGCACGACTCTCAGATTCGCTAATACGATTGTCAGTCAATGGGTGCGTGCGCAAGAACTCAGGCACATTCGAATCAATTAAGCGAGTTTTGCTTTTCAAGGTTTTGAAAAAATCCACCATTCCATTCGGGTCAAAGCCAGATTTAGCCAAGATTTTGATGCCAAAAGCATCGGCTTCACGCTCAAAATCGCGGGTATAGCTAAGCTGATCACCAATCAAGCTGGCGTTTGAGCTGATAATTGCGGCAGCACCAGCTTGTCCCCCTAGTAATATCCCGCCGATAATTGCTGCGGCTGCAGGCACTGTTAACTCTTTTTGCCTGGCAATCATACGGGGCAAATGACGCTGCGTCACATGAGTGATTTCATGGGCCATTACACCAGCCAATTCGCTTTCAGTTTTGGTATTGGCGATTAAACCGGTGTTTAAACTGATGTAACCGCCGGGAATGGCAAATGCATTAATGTCGGGCCGGTCAATAAGATAAAAATGAAACTGTTGATCAGGCAAATCGCTGTTCAACAGTAATCTATTGCCCAAGCGAGTAATATAACTATCAATCTCTGGGTCGACGACATAAGGGAAAGCTTGTCTGGCCTGAGCCATAAGCCGTTTGCCAAGCTGTTTCTCCTCAATAGGTGAGATAACGGCAGCAGAAGGATCACCAAAGTCAGGTAAGTTAAAATCACCGGTTTGAGCCCTCAAGCTAGCTGCCGTCAAAACGACAGCAATAAGAATGTAATATCTCATTTAGAGTATATTTATGTAAAATATCAGCATAACCGAGACTGTCTGAAGGCGCAATGAATCTTTGATTGCACAGAATTTAGCCCTATCTACAGTTATAATGGCAACGTTATTTGCTTTGCAATTTGGATTTAACGTGAGCGAGTCTGAAAACAACAATCAACGACATTTCGACGCAGAAATGGATGCTTCAGATTTATACTGTCCTTTACCGGTGTTACGGGCTAAGAAAGCCTTAGACCAAATGTCTGATAATTCGATTTTAAAATTAATTGCGACTGATCCCGCTGCAGAACAAGATATTGAAGCATTTGTGGATCAGGCTGGTTACACGTTGGTGGACACCGAACACAGTGAAGCCACTTTTATTTTTTATATTGAAAAAACCATTGCCTAGCTGATCTTGAGCAATTCTGTGAAAACATTTGTGCTATTAGTGGGTGCCAGTCCATACACACATCAGGCGGCGGATACGGCCCTGCAATTTGCTAAAAGCCTGCTGAAAAAAGGCCATGTTTTAGAGCAGGTGTTTTTTTTATTACGATGGTGTTTATACGGCCTCAAGCCTGGCTTCACCAGAACAATCAGAACGCAAAGTCACACAAGCCTGGGCTGAGTTTGCCGATGAAAATAAATTGAACTTGGTGGTATGCAGTCATTCAGCGATGAAGCGGGGGATGCTGGATGAACAATATGCGACTAAACTTGATAAAACAGCAGATAACATAGATGCTGCCTTTGCGCTGGTGGGATTGGGTCAGTTTGTTGAAGCGACAATCAAAGCCGATCGAATAATAACATTCGGTGCGGGAATATGAGTAAAAAGGTCTTGTTTATCTGTCGGTTAGCTCCCCACGGTAGCCATTATGCCAAAGAGCAACTGCAGATGGCGATGGTGTTTGGTGCCTTTGAGCAGCAGGTTTCGATGTTATTTATCGATGATGGGGTGTTTTCACTAATGGCTGATCAGCGAACACACACCATTGGTTTTGAAGATTTCTCAAAAATGTATTTGTCGCTGGAAAAATACTATGAAATAAAAGATATTTTTGTTGAAGAACAGTCGATGATATCCCGTAATCTTTCCCCCGAGCGATTGCTGATACCAGTACAGGTTATTGATCATGGTCAAATCGATGCTCTGATGCGTGAGCAGGATTTCATCTTGTCAGTCTAAATGAAAAGCATACTTCATTTAATCAATAAATCATCTCTGCGCTGTCATTCTGTCAGTCAGTTGCAAACTTTGACATCATCGCAAGACGGAGTGTTGTTTATCGAAGATGGTGTTTATAACACGATTAATACGGATACTAATTTGGCTATTTCAGGGATGATTGGCGGCGAGATTTATTCGCTGTTGCCAGATTTGCAGGCCAGAGGATATACACAGCAGGATTTGATGTCCAATATCACGACTATCGATTATGAGCAGTTTGTTGACCTCACCCTTGAGTACGACCTGGTGCGGAGTTGGTAATGAGTTTTATCGAGGTTGACGGCGTTAGGATTGCAACAGACAAAGAAGGTTATCTTTTAGACCGAAATGACTGGAATGAGTCTGTATGTGAATTTATGGCTCAGCAAGATCATTGTACTTTGACCCAGACACACTGGGAGATTATTCATTTTTTAAGAGATTACTATCAGGAATATAACCATTCCCCGGCCATGCGTGTATTTGTTAAAGCGCTAAGAGAAGTGATCGGGCCGGAAGCAGCGAACAGCCAGAATCTTTACGAGTTATTTCCTTATGGGCCTGCAAAACAGGCAACGAAATATGCAGGTCTGCCTAAACCCGCTCACTGTATCTGAAATCTCAACACATTGCTAATTGTTTTTTCAGTTTTAATCTTCGGCATTCAGGCCTCACGTGCCAAGCCAGAGCTTGACCAGAATAGTGTTGACTTCACCGGTTTTAATCAGCCAGGCGACAAAAATCAGCGCAAAAAGGCTAATCGCCATGCGCAAGAAACTAAAAACTTTTTGGATAAATAGCATAGCGCGAAGTATCGTCTGTTGTAGCTTAATAGGTAATTAATAAATTATGAATTAGTGTTAAATATGTCAAAAAAATCATTATTTGCTGAGTGCTAGCTATCCAATAGTGTGATCCTGCTTAACCTGAGCAGACTTTTAAAATTTCTTCACAAACTCCAGTGACGACATTGCTGCTAACCGAGAATCATGTAAAATCTTAAATGAATATTAAACATAATAAACTGGAAAATACTTAAGCATTTAGAAAAACATGATAAACATAAATCAACAATGCGAGAACATCAAAGATGGATACCGGCCAAATGTGGGGATTATTTTAAGCAACGATTCAGGCCGTGTGTTATGGGCCAGGCGAACCAAACGTGATGGCTGGCAGTTCCCACAAGGTGGCATTGAACCTCAGGAAACAGTGTTACAGGCCGCATTTAGAGAACTACGGGAGGAAATCGGTGTTTCGGCAAAACAGGTGGAGCATATCGGCAATACCACAAACTGGCTTCATTATGATTTGCCACGCCGCTTTCGAGCCAATCATTTCAGGCGTAATCCGATTAAGGGGCAAAAACAGATTTGGTTCTTATTTAGATTTTTGGGTGATGATAAAGATGTTTGCCTAGATGCGTGTAATCAACCGGAGTTTGATAAGTGGAAGTGGGTCGATTACTGGGAGCCGGCGCAAAATATTGTTGAATTTAAACGCAATGTCTATAAAAAAGCCTTGGGCGAACTCGAACCGTTCTTGAGTCACTTAAGGACTTAATCTGTAGTATCTTCTCTCGGTGAAAACGACTTATCTCGTTTCAATATTAATTTTAACTAGCATTATTAGCGCTTGTGCAGGGCGGCTGGGAAACATCAATGATGCCTGTGATTTATTGGGGAATAAGCGCAGCTGGTATAAAGACTTAAATAAAGCCAGCCTGCATTGGGGAGTTCCAAAAGCGACAATTCTTGCCTTTATTCATCAGGAATCAAAATTCAAAGCTAATGCAAAACCGCCACGTAAGCGTCTGTTTGGTATTATTCCCACCTTCAGGCCCTCGAGTGCTTACGGTTTTCCGCAAGCACTTGATACAACCTGGCGTAACTATCGCAAGGCAACAGGGAAAATTTTTGCCGAGCGCGACGATTTTGGTGATGCCACAGACTTTATAGGTTGGTATATCGATGGATCGAAAACCAGGCTGGGATTGCCAGTAGAGAATGTGAAGGGCCACTACCTCGCCTACCATGAGGGGCGCGGAGGGTACGAAAGGGGAACCTATTCCAATAAACGTTGGCTATTAGCGGTGGCTGATAAAGTGCAAAGACGCGCGGCAAATTATTCGGCTCAGTTAGCGCAGTGTGAAAATAGGCTCGGTCGCAATCGGTTTTTAATTTTTTGAACCTGTTTTTACTTACAAAAGGCAATCAGGCGCAGAACTGATACTATGAAACACATTTATTGATTAAGATAGGGAAAAGCTGATCGAGTAGAGTAATTCTTTTCGAAAAAGATATTGGTGCATCCATTCCATAAGACAAGGCAAAGACAAATGAAAAAGTACTATGTAACCTATTTGTTTATTCCCATTATTTTATTAGGCTGTCATAAAACAAACACCACAGAAGATCAAATGCCGTTTCTCGAGCCAAAAATGATTAACATACCTTCAGGTGAATTTTTAATGGGTTGTGTCAGCGGAAAGCACTGCAGGGAAAATGAATTCCCGGTGCATCGTGTCAAAATCGAATCTTTCAAAATGAGTGAAACTGAAGTGACGTTCGGTCTTTGGGATCTTTGTGTTGCCGATGGTAATTGTAGTCATCGACCTGATCACAAATGGGTTCCAGACAAAAATACAGGACTTAGAGACAATCTGCCGGTTATGTTGGTGACATTTTTTGACATCACCGAAGAATTTATTCCTTGGCTCAACAATAAAACTGGCAAGAACTATCGGCTGCCAACTGAGGCGGAATGGGAATATGCGGCACGCGCAGGGGGTAAAACTCCGTTTTACACGGGTAACTGCCTGCCAACAAATAATGCTAATTACGATGGTAATAAACCACTTGAAAACTGTTCTGACGAAGAATACCGAGGAAAAGCCATGCCTGTTGGCAGCTTTAGTCCTAATGATTTTGGACTATATGATATGCATGGCAATGTTTGGGAATGGACGCAAGATTGCTGGAATAAAAGTAACCAGGAAATTCCTGCTAAAGGAAATTATCTCAATGCAACCCCGGATGGCAAAGCAAACTTAATTGGAGATTGTTCACTGCGCGTTATTCGTGGAGGAGCATGGAATACTGGCGCTAATTATTCACGATCAGCCTATCGTGATTGGTATTATGCAGGTCAACGCTACTACAGCAAAGGATTTAGATTGGCAATGTCAAATTAATGATGGAGTTGTGATTCGTGCCTATATGGGGAAGGACCCTTGTTTCCACTTGTTCTTAAGTGCTCAATTTGATTTTTTCAATTAATGCAGTGGTCGAGCGCTGAAAATTAAACGGAATGCTTTTTACCTCGCCGCCATTGGCCCAGACTACCTCATTGCCGACGATATCCTCAACGGCCCAATCACCGCCCTTAACCAATACATCCGGGATTAATGTTTTAATTAGATTTAAAGGTGTGTCGTCATCAAAAGCGACAACATAGTCTACCACTTCAAGGGCAGCTAAAATATTCATCCGATCTTCGAGAGCATTAATCGGCCTCTGTGGCGATTTGTTTTGGCGACGCACCGAATCATCAGAATTGACTCCAACGACTAAAGTTTCACCAAGATTAGCAGCACGCTGTAAATAATCGACATGGCCTCGATGAAGAATATCAAAACAGCCGTTAGTAAACACTAACGGCCGTTTTAAACCCTGACTCTTAGCCAGTTCACTGGCAGTTGTGATTTTACTCGTCAATATATTCGAAAACTTTGACGACTCGTTCTACACCAGTGACCGTGCGTGCAGCCTGGGCTGCAGCGTCGCCTTCGATCTTGGTTACTAAACCCATTAAATAGACAATGCTCGATTCTGTGACGACTTTGATTCGGGTCGCATCAAGATTATCGGCATCGAATAATCGAACTTTAACCTTGCTAGTCAACCAGGCATCATTCGAACGACTGCCGGCATTTGATTTGCCAGCGAGTTTAACTTCGTTAACGACTTGGCGGACCTGGGCAATATCCTGAACAATATCTACCGCTAAAGTACGTTGCTCAGCTTGCGGTGCTTCACCTGTTAACAACGCTACACCGTTCATGCTGGTCACATTAAAATGGGTGGTACCTTTAAGATCCGGATTGGTTATCAGTTCATACTTCGCCTTGGTTTCAATTAACTGGTCATCAATATAGCTGCCAGTCGTACGTCTATCTCTGGCAATATCAATCGCTGTGACGGCGGCGGCTGTTGCGGCAACAAACGTGCAGCCACTGATTACGGTTGTAAAAGAAGAAACCACCAAAATTGTGGCTACTATGGTTTTCAAGGACTTGGACTTTATCATTGTGGAAAGTTACTCCTGAATTGAAAAATGTTGATCAATAATTTCACAAAAGCAGTGTATGGCTAAACCATGCACTTCCTGAATTCTTGCGGTTACTTTTGATGGTGCGCATATATTGATGTCCGTTGGCTGAATTATGCCTGAAACTTTACCTCCACCACTACCAGTTAGTGCGATAACTTGCATTTGTTGTTCATGTGCTGATTCAACGGCGCGCAGTATATTGGCGGAATTACCGGAACTGGTGATCGCCAATAAAATATCACCTTGATTTCCTAATGCGGTTATCTGTTTAGAAAACACCTGATCAAAGTCATAATCATTGGCAATAGCAGTAATCGTACCAGTATCAGCTGCTAGAGTAATGGCAGGCAAAGGGCGGCGCTCAACTACAAAGCGGTTTAACAACTCGGCGCTAAAGTGCATAGCATCGCTAGCGGAACCACCATTCCCACAAACTAGAATTTTGTTGTTAGAGTCTAATGTCTTGACCATCAACTGCGCCGCCGCGTAGATTTGGTCGGGAATGGATTCGGCACTTTGCTTAAGGGTTAGAATGCTGTCGGCAAATATTTGTTTGACGATATTATCTGCTACCTGATTCATGCTCGGGCGTAAAACGCGTCTTTAATCCAGTTGATTTTATGCTGGGGTATTGTACCTTGTATGGCCACAATGTCGAATCGAACGGGGTAAAGTTCCAGACATTTTTTTTGCAAAAGAAAAGTTTGCGCTGATTTAATAATTTTCTTTTGTTTATTGGTAGTTACTGTCTCCTGTGGAAATCCAAAGTCTATTGTTTGCCGATAACGTACTTCGATAAAAACCAATGACTGTTTATCCCACATGATCAGATCAATTTCACCGCAGCGGCAAACATAGTTTCTTTCTATTAGCTTCAAACCTTGATCGATAAGATATTTACAGGCAGTTTTTTCTGCTTTTTGCCCGGCAATTAAATGTTTCGCTTTGAATTTTTGCAGCCAGTCCATCGGCGTTTAGGGAGAGTCTAATTAACAGGTCTTGGTGCCCCATCGACAAATTGAACTAAAGGGCGTGTTAACGTAAATCGGTTACCCCGTAGTTGTATATTTCCGGTTACACCCTTGATTGAAGCCCCAGGTTGTTGCATGAATTGCGGTAATCGGGATGCCAGGGTGTATGCGTCAACACCGAAGGCAAAATAGCGATCCAGTGAGTTGACCGAATCGATCCGATCAGCAGCAAGTTGTTGCTTTCTAAACTGAGCATTTGAAAAACCATTAATCATCCAGGGCATATCGGTGAATATGACATTATCGAGAACGAAATCCCGGGTTGGATCGGATTGCCCGGAATAAATAGATGAAGTCGCAAATATAGCGGTATTTGGCCGACGCTTGCCGATAACCTGGCTGATTAAGCGGCCTTGTTGTGCATTTGAGGCTAAGAATATGATGTCCGGGGATGAGCTTGATAATAGTCGATTTACAGGTGTCACGGCTTCATATAAATCATTATCATAAGCGACCGAAGAGGTAACACTACCGCCTAATTCTCGCCAGCGTCTTATGAATGCATTATTGAGACGTTTGCCCCGTCCTGACTCAGGGTATAGTACTGCAGCTCGGTTATATCCGCGGTTATAGGCCAGGTTAGCGATTGACTCTGCTTCGTGCTCAGGATCCAGCGAAAACATAAATGTCTGCTCTGATAAGCTAATATCATCGGATGTATTGATCGTGCCCAGTAATATTGTTGGCCTGACAATCTCAGCTTCAGTTGCAAGTTTATTTGCAGCCACTTTGCCAAGAGGCCCAACAATAATCTGTGCGCCCTGAGCAATTGCTTGCTGATATTTGCTTACCACTAGATCTACATTTGAACCGGTGTCATAAACGCTGACCCTTTGGCCTTTTGCAGCACTGGCCGCTTTAAATCCATCGCGGATAGTCTCTGCAATTTCCCGATAAGGCGAACTTAGCGGTAACATCAAAGCTATGCGGCTATTGCTGCGCAAACCGCTATCGTCCAGTTCGGTCATTACGGTTTCAGTTAATTGTTGATAAATATCAACCGCTGGATGGTCTTTGTAGGCACTTTCCCACAGGCTTAGTGATTGTTGCCAGATTAGAGGTGGGATGAGATCACGTTTTTTCTCGATGATGCCAAGCTCAATCCAGCCAAGCTCGGGTTTACGTCTGGTCTGTTGTTTAGACAGGTTCAATTGTTCCAGGTTCTGTTCGCCGATTAAAGCCCCAGATTTCTTCTAGATGTTGTTGCTTTTGTGTTTCATCAATAGATGTTGTTTGTGCAGTTAATAATTCGAGCAATTGTAAAAAATCACCGCGTCGTTCGAGTAATTTTGACTCGGCCAACATTATCCAGTTATTGAATACGGGATCTTTACTTTTATATGCACGTAATTGTTCGATAATCTGTTCGGCCTGATCCAGGTCATTTTTTTCTATTGCCAGTGCTGCGTACAAGGCTTCTTTTCGTAATTGTAATAATTGCGGCAGCTTATTTTGATTAGTTTGTTCTAACAAGCGGGCGGTTTTAGTTAAATCGCCGCGATCGAGGTAAGCGCTGGCCGCATACAGCAGTAACTCTTCCTTTTCCGGATGCTCTTTATTAGCAGCACTTTGTTCCAACTCCTCAGCGGATAAACTGTTTGTCTGCATGCCATCTTGATCGGCAGATGTGGTGTTCTCGGTTTGTGTTCCGGGAGATTTATCCTCACCGTCGGCCCAGGTGCCGTCTTGTAGTTCTAAATTGGCACAACCTATAAGGAGTGCAATCAGAGCTATTACCCCAAAACAACGGCAGACATTATTTTTTGCTTGTGTCATTATTTGTACTGATTATTAGGAACAGAGAGTATAGTCATTGAGCGGTATCTTAGGCAAACCCGGAACGTTATATATTGTTGCAACACCTATCGGTAATTTGGGTGATATTACCCATCGAGCGCAGCAGATATTGTCTGAAGTAGATTTAATAGCAGCGGAAGATACGCGTCATAGTGGCCAATTATTATCAGTTTTGGGGCTGTCTACGTCTATGTGTGCCTTGCATGAACATAATGAAGCTTCGCAAGCTGTTGTAATCATTGAGAAATTATTAAAAGGTAACAATATTGCCTTGGTCAGTGATGCCGGCACTCCTTTGATCAGTGATCCTGGTTTCAAATTGGTTGACTTGGCGCACGAAAATCAAATCCCGGTTGTGCCTGTTCCCGGGCCGAGTTCGGTGATGGCAGCATTAAGCGTTGCTGGAATTGGAACCTCAGATTATCGGTTTATCGGGTTTTTACCGGCTAAGCTGAAACAGCGGCAAAATGCACTACGAGAATTAGCTAATAATTCTTCAACATTGGTTATATTTGAATCACCACATCGGATTAGTGCAACAATGAACGACTTGGTGGCAATATTTGGATCACAAAGACAAGCCGCGTTTTGCCGTGAATTAACCAAGAAATTCGAGACGATTTATCGCGCTTCGCTGTCTGAAATAAAAAAATTCATTGTTGCAGATGAAAATCAGCAACGTGGAGAAATAGTTTTAGTTATAAGCGGAAATACTGAATTATCAGAACATAGTGATGCCAGCGATTATCTCAAGCTATTGGAAGGTATGCTTGAGCACATGTCTTTAAAAGATGCAACAGCACTGTTAGCCAGAACATCGGGCCACTCGCGGAAGTATTTTTATGAAATGGGTTTAAAACTCAAGGATTCCTAGTTTTTTAACCACCCCACAATGATAAAATGCGTGAAGGAGTTGGTCAGACAGTCGCCCAGCACCTTATTTAGTGGTTTATGAGAGATTACAAATATTTTTGAATGAGTGTAATCAAAGCGTATAAACGATTAAATAAGGTGCTGGGAGGAAAGTCCGGGCTCCACAGGGTCAGGATGCCAGGTAACGCCTGGGCGGTGTAAACCGACGGCCAGTGCAATAGAAAATATACCGCCGATCACCTATATCAAGGTGATGGGTAAGGTTGAAATGGTGCGGTAAGAGCGCACCGCGCTGCTGGTAACAGTAGTGGCAGTGTAAACCCCATCCGGAGCAAGACCAAATAGGAATCCAGTGAGTTTAGTAAACTTGATGTGCGGCCCGCGCAGGATTCGGGTAGGTTGCTAGAGATTTATGGTGACATAAATTCAAGATGAATGACTGTCCGAGACAGAACCCGGCTTATCGACCAACTCCTACACTTTTTTTAATTTTTATTATAAAAACAGAAAAAATCTCCAATTTATACTCGTTTCAAAAATCCGTAATAGAACGATTTTAAATATCAAAAACTAAGCTTTTTTTTCTAATAATCCACTTTAACTTTGTTCGCCGTCAATTTCCCAAAATTGCGCTAATTACTTAATTTTAAATCAAAAATTCTCACCTTTAGTGGTGAAATTTGCTTGACCAAAGCAAGTTTCATCACTATAGTGTCGAAATGTGGGAAATAGTGGGAATAAGTTAAATAAAACTAATAGTGCAAGCTGATGTTTAGAGGCGTAAATAATATAAATCTGGATGCCAAGGGCCGCATGGCAATACCAACCAGATACAGAGAGCCGCTCGTTGAAAATCACAATGGTTCTTTAGTGATCACTGTTAATCACAGTGAGCGCTGTCTTTGGATTTTACCCATCGATGAATGGCTAGTTTTAGAACGCAAAGTCGCAGCGTTACCCAACATGAACAGCCAAAATGCGCGTTTGCAGCGTATTTTAATTGGTCATGCTACCGAAGTAGATATGGACAAAAGTGGGCGCGTGCTTATCCCGCCTCCACTGAGAGAATTTGCCAACCTGGAAAAACAGGTCGTTTTAATCGGGCAAGTCAATAAATTTGAACTCTGGAGCGAGTCAATTTGGAATGAGAAACGGGATCAATGGTTAGCCGAAGATTTTTCAGATAGCGCACTGCCTATTGATCTGGAATCGTTGTCGCTTTAATGGCAGATGACCGATTCCAAGCATGAACCAGTTTTAGTAAACGAAGTGATAACAGCGTTAAATATACAA
Source organism: Arenicellales bacterium (assembly GCA_965215945.1). Classification (GTDB taxonomy): domain Bacteria; phylum Pseudomonadota; class Gammaproteobacteria; order Arenicellales; family JAHEKD01; genus JAHEKD01. The sequence goes on from CBDCFC010000025.1 coordinate 118,339, forward strand.
CCAAGTGGTTTTTATTTAGATTCGACATACGGTCGAGGCGGGCATTCCCGCCAAATATTGAAGCGGTTGAACAATTTAGGTCGTTTGCTCAGCCTTGATAAAGATCAACAAGCCATAAAGCATGCTCAATCTACCTTATCGGAAGATTCTCGTTTTTCGGTAATCAAATCTTCATTTGAAAATCTTGATCAAGTCTTATCAGAATATTCTGATGGTCAAAAACTAGATGGAGTACTGTTTGATTTAGGTGTTTCCTCGCCTCAGATAGATCAAGCAGACCGAGGTTTCAGTTTTCGCCAGGATGGTCCGCTTGATATGCGTATGGATCAGGGTAGTGATTTCAGTGCAGCCAAATGGCTGGCGCAAGCTGAAGAATTCGAATTACGCAAAGCATTCAAGCAATATGGCGAAGAGCGTTATGCTGGTCGTATCGCCAGAGAGATCGTAGCCAGACGAGAGATTGAGCCGCTTGAAACAACGACTCGACTGGCTGATTTGATCAGCGAAATTGTTCCGATTAAAGAATTTGACAAGCATCCTGCAACGCGGGTTTTTCAGGCTATTCGCATTCGCATTAATCGGGAATTGGAAGCTATTGCCAAGGCGTTACCGCTAGCACTTGAATGGTTAAGGCCGGGCGGACGTTTAGTCGTGATTAGCTTTCATTCGCTGGAAGATCGTATCGTTAAACGATTTTTTAAAAATCAAGCTAAGGGTGATGATTATCCGCAAGATTTACCGATTACGGCAGATATGCTCAATCCAGGATTGAAAATAATCGGCAAACCAATACGTCCGCTAGCTGCTGAGATTGATACAAATCCCCGGGCTCGCAGCGCAATACTCAGAGTGGCGGAAAAAATTGGAGATCTTAAGTGAATAGGGCACTTTTATTTCTTAGCCTAATCCTTTTAGCGAGTTCATTAACCGTAATTTATGTGCGCCACCTGAATCGAACGGTATTTGTACAGCAACAGGCCGTTCACCACCAGCGGGATGAGTTAAATATCGAGTGGAGCAAATTGTTGCTGGAACAAGCGACCTGGTCGGTGTTACGGATTGAAAACAAAGCCAGAAAAGAATTGCAGCTGAAGGTTCCGACACTTGAGCAGACACAATTTGTTTGGATCGGGGAGAAGCAAAGTGGGTAACCTGAATCGCCGTGTTTACACCGAGCATTGGCGCCACAGTCTGGTGATTTTTTGCATCATCTTGGCGTTTGGATTGCTTGGCGCCCGGGCGTTTTATTTACAAATCCTCGGTAAAGATTATCTTCAGGCTCAAGGTCAGGCCAGGTATGTGCGTGATGTAACAGTCAAAGCCAATCGTGGTCGGATACTGGATAGAAACGGTCAGACACTGGCCGTTAGTACGCCGGTTGATTCGGTTTGGGCCAATCCAGAAGAATTTAGTGTTTCAGCCGAACGGTGGCCGGAATTGGCTGAGCAACTAGGCATTGACCTGAAAACCATCGAACAACGATTCGGAAAATATAAAAACAAGGAGTTCATGTATTTAAAACGCCATCTGGCTCCCACCGATGCTCGAAAAATCATGGAATTGGAAATTGCAGGAGTTCATCTTCAGCGTGAATACAAGCGATTTTATCCCGCCGGTCCGGTCGCAGCCCATGTAATTGGTTTTACTAACATTGACGAACAAGGTCAGGAAGGCATTGAGCTTGCCTACGACAAACACTTGACTGGAAAGGACGGCCTCAAACGCGTATTGCGTGATCGGGTCGGTAATATTGTTGAAAATATCGAAAGCATAGAGTCCGCCATTGATGGCAAAGACTTGCATCTGAGCATTGATGCCCGTATTCAGCACTTATCGCAGCGATATCTAAAAGCAGCTGTTGTTGTGCACAAAGCCGAAGCCGGCTCGGCAATTGTGCTTGATGCTCAATCCGGCGAAATTCTGGCGATGGTCAATGAGCCTAGTTTTAATCCTAATAATCGCAAGGATTTTGACAGTGATAAATTCAGAAATCGTGCGGTCACCGATATGCTTGAACCGGGTTCGACCACTAAACCTTTCACAGTGGCTATGGGCTTAGCCAGCGGCCGTTTCCATCCAGACACATTGATTGATACATCACCCGGGTACATGACTGTCGGCAAACGCACTATCAAAGATACCCATAACTACGGTTTGATTGATGTTTCAAAGGTGGTTATCAAATCCAGCAATGTCGGAGTAACCAAGATCGCGATGAGTTTTCCAGTGGAAAAATTCCGCGGACTTCTTGCCAGCATTGGTTACGGTAGTTCTACCCGAGTGGGATTGCCGGGTGAAATAAATGGCATTCTGCCAGATCGAAAAAAATGGCGGCCAATCGAACATGCAACTCTCGCTTATGGTTATGGCTTCTCAGTGACACCTGTACAAATTGCCAGGGCCTACACCGTACTAGCGACAGATGGGCGACGACTACCGCTTAATATTCTTAAACAGGAAAAGTTGCCTCAAGGTGAGCAAGTTATCGCACCTGAAGTTATATCTCAGATACGTAATATGATGATGAAGGTGGTCAGCAGAGAGGGAACAGCCAGGCGGGCTGCAATGGATAAATATACAGCGGCCGGCAAAACCGGAACGGCACACAAATTGATTAATGGCCACTATGCCGAAAAAAGATATACCTCGGCTTTTGCTGGGTTTGCCCCTGCGCAAGACCCTCGTTTGATTATGGTCGTTGTAGTCGATGATCCTCGTGGCAAACACTATTATGGCGGCCGGGTTGCAGCGCCTGTTTTTCGCAATGTGATGGCAGAGTCACTGCGATTAATGAATGTACCACCAGACAAAATTGCATTAACCGCTGACAACAGCAATGTTAAAGGTGAAAAGTCCTGATGGCTGCGGCAGTTCAACTAAATGAATTGTTGCAAGGTGTTGGCCAATATAATTCAGATTTTACAGACGTTATCGTCAGCGATGTCGTGCTCGATAGTTGTAAGGTTAAACCCCGGGACGTCTTTGTGGCGATAAAAGGGGAAAGCTTAGACGGTAGTCAATTTATAGACTCGGCGGTTAAAAACGGCGCTGGTGCCATTCTTGTTGATCAATCAGCGCTGGAAACTGAGTCGGAACTAACGGTTCCATTAATCAAGATAAATAAACTTAGAGAACAATTACCGCGAATTGCCGATAATTGTTATGCCAACCCCTCCGCCGCGATGACCTTGATTGCCGTTACCGGAACTAATGGCAAAACGACTTGTGCTCATTTGATTGCTCAGGCGTTGAAAAAATTATCCGTTTCAAGTGCTGTTATTGGTACCGCGGGTCAGGGTTTGATAGGTGATTTGTCGGCTACATCATTGACGACGCCGGATGTTTTCGAACTGCGCAGATTGCTGGCACGGTTTAAGGATCAGGGTGTTGAAGCGGTTGCCTTCGAAGCCTCTTCTCATGGTTTGGATCAGGGTCGACTTGATGGGTTAAAAATAGATTTGGCCGTGTTTACCAATCTTTCCCATGATCATCTTGATTATCACAATGATTTAGCCGGGTACACGACAGCGAAATTGAAATTATTTCAGTTTCCATCCTTAGTAGATGCCGTAATGAACGCTGATCATCCTTTAGTTAAGGATTTTGTCGATCAGACAACGGCCAAAAAAACCTGGTTTTACGGTCAGGCCGATTCTTCGGACGTTTGCTTAATCAAAGCCGTGGCTCTCCCCGACGGGTTAAGGTTGAGTGTTAAGACCGGATCCGGTCGATATGATTTTGCCAGTCACTTAATTGGCAAGATCAATATTGAAAACTTATTAGCCGTGTTCACCACATTGCTGGCCTATGGTTATAACGAAAAACAAATTTGTGCTGTGATGCCAAAACTAAAATCAGTACCGGGCCGGATGGAAGTGTTTGGTGGCGGTTCTATGCCAATGGTTATTGTTGATTATGCCCATACACCAGATGCTTTGCAGAAAGCGTTAATCTCATTGAAAGATCATCTGGATGGAAAACTCTATTGCGTGTTTGGTTGTGGCGGTGATCGAGACAAAGGAAAGCGGCCCAAAATGGGACGTGCTGTAGAAAAATACGCCGATGTCCCAGTTATCACTGACGATAATCCTCGCCACGAGAAATCAGAAGATGTAATAGCAGACATTGTGGCGGGCTTGTCTTGTGAGCCCAAAATTATTAATGACAGGCCTCAGGCTATACAGTGGGCGATAAGCCAGGCTAAGCAGGGCGATATTGTTTTGGTTGCAGGCAAGGGTCATGAAACAACCCAGCAAATCGGTGATCAATTCATCGAGATGTCTGATCGCAGTCTTGTGGCTGAGGCGTTGGAGACTTTAAAGTGATGTCATTAGCCGAAGCCGCAAATATCATCAACGGCCAGGCACAGGGCGAAAATGTTGAATTTTATGGTGTGTCCACCGATTCCAGAACAATAAAAAAGAGGGAGTTATTTGTCGCCTTAAGCGGGGAAAATTTTAATGGTCACGAATTCGTTTCCAATGCTTGTCTAAAAGGTGCTGTGGCTGCCTTAGTAAGTGAAGATGTCGATGCACAGATACCTAGAATCAAAGTAAATAACACACTGACAGGCCTGCAACAATTAGCGGCATCATGGCGGAATCGCTTTGAAATACCGTTAGTTGGTGTCACCGGCAGTAATGGCAAAACAACCGTCAAAGAACTTATCGGTGCGATTTTAAACGCAGCTTATGACGATGTGTTAGTTACTCAGGGCAATTTGAACAATCATATCGGTGTACCGTTAACACTGCTCAAGCTCAACGCTAAACACCAAATTGCAGTCGTTGAAATGGGCATGAATCACGCCGGGGAAATTTCACGCTTAACACAGATGTTACGCCCAACCGTTGCCTTGGTAAATAATGCCATGCTGGCACACATTGAAGCATTTGATAATGTCGAAGCCGTTGCCAGAGCAAAAGGTGAGATATTTGAAGGCTTGGCCGATGATGGCATCGCGGTTCTAAACGCCGATGATGATAATTATTCACTGTGGAAGAAACTAATCGGCAAGCGCAAATATATCGATTTTGGCCTGGATAGTCATGCTGCTGTTACTGCAAAAGTGACGTATGCAAGTGATTGTTTGCATCTTGATATCAAAACTCCAAGCGGCAAATTCGACTGTAAAGTGAATTTACTGGGCAAGCATAATGCCATGAATGCACTGGCTGCAGTGGCGACGGCTTGTGCGCTAGGTATCAAGCCGGAAAAAATCCAACAGGGCCTAGAAAGTGTTTATCCAGTCAAGGGTCGTTTACAGCCCGTCGGGCTGGGTAAAAATATTTTATTACTCAACGATAGTTACAACGCCAACCCCGATTCAATGAAAGCAGGAATTGATGTTTTAATTCAATTTGAGGGTAAGAAAAAAATATTAATCGCCGGTGACATGGGTGAACTGGGTGGGCCAGGGCCAAAACTGCACGCAATGATAGGGCGATACGCCAAAGATCAACAAATTGATTGTTTCATCAGTTTTGGTTCGTTGATGGCGGGTGCCGCCAAGGCTTTTGGTGAAAACGGATTTAATACAGAAAACTTGGATGAGTTATTACAGCGACTTGAGAGTGAAATAACTCAATCATGCGTAATATTAGTTAAAGGTTCACGATCAATGCGCATGGAAAGGATCGTCGAGTATCTTGAGAAGCATTATGCAAGAGGTCAAAGTTGATGCTGTATTGGTTATTTGATCATCTTGCTGAGTATTTTAATGCACTCAATGTTTTCCGTTATTTAACTTTTCGCGGAATTTGCAGCGTTATCACCGCATTATTACTGGCCTTAATGCTGGGGCCGAAAATGATTCGCAAGCTAACCGATCGACAGATCGGCCAGACAGTTAGGACCGATGGCCCGCAATCACATTTGCAAAAATCGGGCACTCCAACAATGGGCGGTGCTCTGATTATTCTTGCTTTAGTGATTTCAACTCTGCTGTGGGCTGATTTAAGTAATCACTATGTCTGGGTAGTGATTTTTGTAACCATTAGCTTCGGTTTAATCGGTTGGTACGACGATTATTTGAAAATTAAACATAAAAACCCGCGTGGTATTGGTTCTAGAAACAAATTTTTAGCTCAATCTATAGTGGCAATTATCGCCGGCTTGTGGCTGTATTTTACAGCTGCAAGTTCCGCTGAAACGCTATTTATTTTGCCGATATTCAAAGACGCCACTTTCCAACTTGGCCTTGTTGCCTATTTGATTTTGAGTTATCTGGTCATTGTTGGCTCAAGTAATGCAGTTAATCTTACCGATGGCCTCGACGGTCTGGCGATCATGCCGACGGTGCTTGTAGCCGGAGGTTTGGCTGTATTTTGTTACTTAACCGGAAATATTATTTTTTCTGAATATCTCGGTATTCCTTATGTCGCTGGTGCCGGAGAGATGATTATTTTCTGTGCCGCCATCGTTGGTTCTGGGCTTGGTTTTCTCTGGTTTAACACTTATCCCGCGCAAGTTTTTATGGGTGATGTTGGTGCGTTATCTTTAGGAGCAGCATTAGGAGTGGTTGCCGTGATTGCCAGGCAGGAGATTGCCTTATTCATAATGGGCGGGTTATTCGTGGTTGAGACTTTATCGGTCATTATTCAAGTAGCTTCATTCAAACTGATTGGTAAACGCATTTTTCGAATGGCACCTTTGCATCATCATTTTGAATTAAAGGGCTGGCCTGAGCCTAGGGTAATCGTGCGGTTTTGGATTATTAGCCTAATGCTGGTGTTAGTTGGTCTTGCGACCTTGAAATTGAGATGAATATGCAGATTAACAAGATAACGACAAATACAAAGGATAGTTGGTTGCATAAAGTCACATCAGCTTGTGTTGTCGGCCTGGGTGAAACAGGTCGATCTTGCTTGCGTTATCTCACTAGCAAGAATCTTGACATCATCGCTATGGATTCAAGTAATAAGCCAAAAGAGCTAAATAAGTTAAAAGCTCAATATCCGCAAATAGAGTTTATTACCAGCAAACTTGATCAGCAAAAACTATTGGATTCGGACTTAATTGTTTTAAGTCCTGGTGTACCGAAAAATACCGAGGAGATTGCCTTGGCTAAGGACATGGGCGTGCCAGTAATCGGTGATATTGAATTATTTGCACATGAAACCGATGATTCGAAGGTTATTTCCATTACCGGTTCGAACGGCAAAAGTACAGTCACCGCATTATGCGGAGAGTTATTGAAAGCGGCAGGTTTAAATGCGCAAATTGGTGGCAATATCGGTTACCCAGCCCTGGATCTACTGGACAAACCGGCTGACATTTATGTGCTTGAGTTGTCCAGCTTTCAGCTTGAATCAACATATAGCCTAAATTCAACCGTGGTTGTTATTTTGAATATCAGCCCGGATCACATGAATCGTTATGATTCGATAGATAATTACATCGCTGCTAAACAACGAATTTTCAATCATGCTTCCAGTGTGGTCTACAACCGCGCTGATCGAAATACCTATCCAAACGATGATTGTGCTGTAAAAATTATTAGCTTTGGCTTGGATAAACCGCAATTTCGGGAAGATTTCGGTCTTGTAACTATTGCGGGTCAAGATTGGTTGTGCCAGGGGCAAAAAAAATTGGCACCAGTGGATTCGCTACAAATCAAGGGACAGCATAATCAATTGAATGCCTTGGCTGCACTGGCTTTAGCCTATCTTACAGGTGCAGACATCGAAAAAACTATTCCTGTATTACTTGATTTTAAAGGCCTGCCGCACCGCTTTGAATTCGTCGGGCAATACAATGATGCTGACTGGATTAACGATTCTAAAGGCACGAATCCTGGAGCGACCTTCGCATCTATCAACGGCCAGCTCAAACCTGTTGTTTTGATTGCAGGCGGCGATGCTAAAGGCGCTGATTTTTCTATTCTTACCGCAGCGATCGAAACGCACGTCAAGGCCGTGGTGTTATTTGGTCGAGATGCAAGGTTGATTGAAGAAATTCTTCCAAGGCAAATTTCAACGGCTTGTGCAACAGATTTAGCAGATGCCATAGCCAAAGCAGACCAATTTGCTGATACAAATGATTTGGTTTTGTTTTCACCTGCCTGTGCAAGCTTCGATATGTTCGGCAACTACGTTGAGCGTGGTAACGCATTCAAAAAGGCTGTCAAAGCATATTTCCAGCAGGAGTGCTGTGAATGAGCGGTCCAGCTACACAAGCCTTACCAAGACATGAGCAGTGGGAAGTGACTGGCCCTGACCCGGTTCTACTGGTTTTATTCGGCGCAATCATTTTATTGGGACTAATGATGGTTTTTTCAGCCACTGTTAGCAATGATCACCAATTGGCGCACAGTAACTTTACCCACTTACTGATGCAGATCCTATTTTTAATCGCCGGGTTGGCGGTGTGCATAACCGTGTCATTATTCTCATTATCTTCATGGCAGTTTTATAGCAAGCCGTTATTGATTTTCGGTTTTGCTTTATTAGCCTGTGTCTTGATTCCCGGCATTGGAATTTCAGTAAACGGCAGTCAACGTTGGTTGCCCTTAGGTCCGGTACATATGCAACCTTCAGAACTCATGAAATTGGTGATGATTATTTATACCGCCAGTTTTTTAGTCCGCCAAGGTGAGCGAGTCAAGGAATTCAAAGTTGGCATTGTGTCGATCGGATTGATCATCACGCTGATGGCTATCCTGTTATTACTCGAGCCGGATTTTGGTAGTACGGTTGTCATAACTGCAACAGTCATTGCTATGTTGTTTTTAGGCGGAGTGAGAATTACACATTTCATGCTGGTGTTAGGCGTCGGGGTGAGCTTGTTTGCTGCGTTGGCGATGACATCATCCTATCGTTTGCAACGAATCTTAAGTTTTATGGATCCGTTTTCCGATCCATTCAACAGCGGCTTTCAACTCGTTCAAGCCTTGATTGCAATAGGCCGTGGTGAATGGTTCGGTGTCGGACTTGGTAACAGTATTCAAAAACTTTTTTATTTGCCTCATGCGCATAACGACTTTTTGCTGGCGGTGATTGGCGAGGAACTGGGCTTTTTAGGCTTAACAGCCGTTTTGGTTCTATTTGCTTTACTTATTCTGCGAATCTTTAGATTAGCCCGGCTAGCCGAACGGTCAGGGCGTATGTTTGAAGCACGGGTCGCACAAGGAATCGGCCTGCTATTGGCGTTTCAGTCGATTATAAATATCGGCGTCAATTTAGGTGTGCTACCAACCAAGGGATTGACCTTGCCGTTTATGAGTTACGGGGGTAGTTCTTTAGTTGCCAATTGTTTGTTAATGGGGGTGTTATTTGCCATTGACCGCGAAGTTCGTCAGGAGCCGGGGGGGGAACGATGAAAATGTTGATGGTTATGGCAGGCGGTACCGGTGGGCACATTTATCCGGCACTGGCAATTGCAAAAGAATTGCAGAATAAGGGAGTGTCAATTGTTTGGTTGGGCACTCGTGAAGGGCTTGAAGCAAGAGTAATTCCTCAGCAAGGTATTGATATCGAATGGATTGATATTAAAGGTGTTCGCGGTACGGGTATGCTGCGCTGGTTGAAACTTCCTCTGCAATTATCGAAGGCGGTGCTTCAGGCGCTGGCAATCTTTAATCGGCGTAAACCCGATGCATTACTGAGTATGGGTGGCTTTGTTGCCGGGCCTGGTGGTATTGCGGGAAAACTTAAGAGCATTCCACTAATACTGCATGAGGCGAATGCAATTGTCGGTTTAACCAATAAAGTCTTGGCGATGATTGCGACCAAAGTGATGTGTGCATTTCCGGCTACTAAAGGGCTGACAAAAAATGCAGAGGTTGTTGGTAATCCTGTCAGAAAAGACATTATTGATTTACACCAATCAAACTTACGATTAACAGACGAGTCGCAAAAACTTAGGTTATTAATAGTCGGAGGCAGCCAAGGTGCTTTAAGCCTAAATCAGGCCTTGCCCAATGCCATTAATCAGATTGATCCAAGCATCCGCCCAGAAATCAGACATCAAACCGGCAAGGATCGATCTGCGCGGGTGATTGAAGATTACAACAAACTTGGCCTGGACGTTGATGTACGTGAGTATTTAGATGATATAGCCGAAAGTTATCAGTGGGCTGACTTGATTATTTGCCGCGCAGGGGCGATGACAATCGCTGAAATCACCACGGCAGGCTTACCCGCCTTAATCGTACCTTATCCATTTTCAGCCGGCGACCATCAGGTTTTTAATGCTGAATACTTAGTCGAAAACGAGGCTGCTGAATTGCTGCTGCATGAACACCTGACCAGTGAGTCCTTGGCCTTGAGATTATCTGAGCTTTTATCCGATCGAAAACGACTGGCGCAAATGTCTGCTAACACGCTGGCATTAGCAAAAACTGATGCCACGCAAAAAGCAGTCAACGTTTGTGAGCAGGTGTTATATGCGTGAGCATGTTAAACATATTCACTTCGTTGGCATCGGTGGTAGCGGTATGAGCGGCATTGCTGAGGTGCTTTTGAATCAAGACTATCAAGTCAGTGGGTCTGATCTTGTCGACGGAGCGGTTGTGCAACGGCTGATTGATGCAGGTGCTACGGTCAATATTGGTCATGCGGCTGAAAACATTAACGGCTGTGATGTGGTCGTGGTTTCTTCGGCGGTTGATGAACAAAATCCGGAAGTCATTGCGGCTAGACGTGCGGCAATTCCTGTCGTTCCACGGGCGGAAATGCTGGGTGAGCTAATGCGTTTTAGTGATGAAGGTATTGCAGTGGCAGGCACCCATGGCAAAACAACCACCACTAGCTTGATCGCTCAAGTGCTTGCCTATGGTGAGCTTGATCCGACTTTCATTGTTGGCGGTTTAGTCAATAGTGTGAAGAGCAATAGTCGTCTAGGAAAAGGTAAACATCTGGTCGCTGAAGCGGATGAAAGCGATGCTTCATTTTTACATTTACAGCCACGCATTGCTGTCGTTACCAACATCGATGCAGACCACATGGAGACTTATCAGGGTGACTTTTCCACATTGAAGAAAACCTTTATCGATTTTTTACACAATCTGCCTTTTTATGGCTTGGCTGTACTATGCATCGACGACCCTGTGATCGAAGAAATCCGTTCACAAATCCAAAAACCGGTGTTGACTTATGGCGAAAGTGATCAAGCCGATTTCAAGGTTAACAATATTACTCAAACCGGTTTACGAACCAATTTTTCAGTGGTTTTTCCTAACGGTGATAAAGAGGAATTCAGTTTGGCTATGCCCGGCAAACACAACGTGTTAAATGCCTTGGCAGCCATCGTTGTAGCACGGCAGTTTCAGGTGCCAATGCGTGATGTCAACAAGGCTTTGTCAGAGTTCGAGGGCATTGGTAGGCGCTTTCAAAATCGTGGGCAGATTAAATCTGCAGCAGGTACTTTTACCTTGATTGATGATTATGCGCATCATCCAAGGGAGTTGGAAGCCACCTTGGCTGCTGCGAAGAATGCCTGGCCGGACAAACGAATTTTAGTTGTCTTTCAGCCACATCGTTATTCACGAACACGAGATCTGCTGGATGATTTCAGTGTTGTTTTACAAGCGCAGCAACCGTTAATTATCACTGAAGTTTATCCTGCGGGGGAGCAACCAATCAGTGGAGCTGATGGGCGGGCATTATGTCGAAGCATTCGTGCAAGAGGTCTAAGTGAACCATTGTTTGTAGAGGAATTATCGCAATTACCGGCGTTGCTGGACAGAGTCGTCAGTGATACAGATGTGGTGTTGATGCTTGGTGCCGGCGATATTACACGTTTGGCAGCTCAACTGGAATCTGCTGGTACAACGGCGAAGGTGAACGCATGAAAAAGAGTGCAAATCGCGATCTTACCCTAGAACCAAAATTGGGTGAACTCAAAGTTGATACTTCTGAACTCGAAATAAATCTTAGGAAGCCAGTTCGACCTCGAAAACTTAAGATTAAAGATGAAAATCCCGTACAACTACAGGATATTGAAATCAAAAAACCCGCTATTGTTATCGCCAGCCTGTTGTTGCTTATTTCTTCGACGATGTTTGCCTTTGATCAGTTATTCAGTCCGGATAGTTTTCAAGTTGAAGAATTGAAGATTAGCGCTGATTTTAAACAACTCAGGCCCGAGCAAATTAGAGAACAAGTGCTACCACTGATTAAAAACAACTACTTTGCAGTTGATTTAAAAGAGGTCGAACAGAGAGTCAAAAATATTTCCTGGGTTGATCAAGTTTCGGTCAGACGGCAATGGCCTCGGTCAATACATATTCGTTTGAGTGAGCAGCAAGCTGCTGCACATTGGGGTGACAACGCTTATTTGAATTCTCGTGCTGAACCATTTTCGGTTGAGCAACAGGCAAATTTACATGGGTTGCCTTATCTATATGGTCCTAAAGGCACCGAAAAAGAATTACTCGATCGCTTTCATCAGTGGGAAAAGCGTTTTGCAAAAAAGCAGCTTATGCTGGAAAGCTTGACCATGACGCCGCGCTATTCCTATCAGGCTAAAGTCCTTATTCCCAGGGAACAACAAAAACAGCTTACCGAGCAGGCGTTAATGACCATGTTCGAGGAAAAACAACAACCAGTACCAGTACTAGACTGGCGAAAAATTGAGCCCTTTGCTTTAACGTTAAATTTAGGCAAAGACGATGTCGAGCAAAGGGCTAACAGATTTATAGCTGCGTTTCCTGATGCGTTTGATCAACACTTATTAAAAGTGGAAACAATTGATCTACGTTATCCCAATGGGTTTGCAGTTCGCTGGAGCGAAAAAGATTTGCCACAGGATTTTCTCCAGTTGGCAGCAACTATCGATAAGAAAGTGAGCGAGTAGGTTTGTAATGATCAAGAAAACAGAAAGCAATCTAATTGTTGGATTGGATATCGGCACATCCAAAGTATTAGCCATTGTGGCTGAGATTTCACCAGCGGGTGATATAGAGATTATTGGTGTTGGTCATCACCCGGCCAGAGGCATGAAAAAAGGCGTGGTATCAAACATCGAGTCAACTGTGCAGTCGATTCAGCGGGCCATTGAAGAAGCTGAATTAATGGCGGGTTGTCAGATTTACTCTGTTTATGCCGGCATCGCAGGTGCACACATTAATAGCTTCAATTCTCACGGTGTGGTTGCGATTCGTGATAGCGAAGTTCAACATAATGACGTAGAACGGGTGATCGAAGCGGCACAAGCGCTGGCGATTCCTAATGATCAAAAGATTCTTCACATTCTGCCGCAGGATTTCATTATTGATGGTCAGGAAGGTATTCGTGAACCGATTGGCATGAGTGGCGTTCGCTTGGAAGCCAAAGTTCATATTATTACCGGTGCCGTCAGTGCAGCACAAAATATTATCAAGTGTATCCGTCGGGTAGGTTTGGAAGTAGATGACATTATTCTTGAACCTATTGCTTCAAGCCAAGCTGTGCTCACGGATGATGAGCGAGAACTCGGTGTGTGCTTGATCGATATTGGTGGCGGTACCACAGATATGGCGGTATTTATTGACGGGGCAATTCGCCACACTGCCGTTATTCCAATTGCCGGCGACCAGATCACCAACGATATTGCAGTAGCGCTCAGAACGCCGACTCAGGCAGCCGATGAAATCAAAAAGAAATACGGCTGTGCCTTAACCCGCGGAGTAAGTTCTAATGATTTGATTGAAACTCCAAGTATTGGTGATCGACCTGCGCAACAGTTAACTCGCCAGTTACTGGCAGAGGTCATTGAACCACGGGTAGAAGAATTATTCAGTTTGGCCCAAGCGGAGTTAAGACGTAGCGGCTTTGAAGACTTAATCAGTTCCGGAATCGTTCTAACTGGAGGTACCTCAAAGATGGAAGGCATGGTCGAACTGGCTGAGGAAGTGTTCCATGCTCCGGTTCGACTGGGCATGCCGCAATACGTAGGGGGCTTAAGTGAGGTAGTGCGTAACCCGATTTACTCAACCGGTGTGGGTTTGATCCAGTTTGGCTACAACAACCGTGCAAAAGCAGGCAAGGAAAAACCTAAATCGCCGTCAAGTTTTAAATCGGTCTGGGAGAGGATGAAGAATTGGTTTCAAGGAAGTTTTTAGTTTGATGTTTATTTATAGATATTTGTTTTATTTTGACTTTAATTTTTACTTTTAGTGTTTAACGGAGGCAATTATGTTTGAAGTTCTAGATACAATCGACCAACAAGCGGTCATCAAAGTCATCGGTGTCGGTGGCGGGGGCGGCAACGCTCTTGAACACATGGTAAGTTCAGGCCTGGACGGGGTTGAATTTATTAACGCCAATACCGATGCACAGGTGCTCTCCCGCTCTTCGGCGGAAACCAAAATTCAGATGGGTAGCAGCCTGACTAAAGGCCTGGGTGCGGGCTCTAATCCTGATGTTGGACAACAGGCAGCCCTGGAAGATAAAGAGGCTATTTCCGATGCGCTAGGCAATGCCGATATGGTTTTTATCACAGCCGGTATGGGTGGTGGAACCGGAACCGGTGCAGCGCCTATCATTGCGGAAGTGGCGAAAGAAAAAGGCATTTTGACGGTTGCGGTTGTGACTCGTCCATTTCCTTTCGAGGGCCGTAAACGTGCAATGATCGCTGATAAAGGTATTTGTGAGTTGGCCGAGTCAGTGGATTCACTCATCACAATTCCTAATGAGAAAATTCTCACGGTTTTAGGCAAGCAAGCGAAACTGACTGATGCTTTTGCTAAAGCGAATGACGTACTTTACAACGCGGTTCAAGGCATTGCTGAATTGATCACCCAACCGGGCCTAATCAATGTTGACTTTGCGGATGTAAAAACTGTGATGTCGGAAATGGGTATGGCGATGATGGGTTCTTCGATGTCTGCTGGTGACGATCGAGCGGTTGACGCGGCTCGAGCTGCTATTTCAAGTCCATTCCTCGAGGATGTCGATATTTCCGGTGCTCGTGGTGTCCTGGTTAATGTTACCGCCGGCCTTGATCTTGAGATTGGTGAGTTTGACGCGGTGGGTCAAATTATTCAGGAATATGCATCTGATGATGCAACGGTTGTTGTTGGTACGGCAATTGATCCTGATATGGATGACGCTCTGCGTGTCACCATCGTCGCAACCGGTATTGGTAATCGCCGATTCGGTCGAGCTGAGAATCGCCAGCGTACGCCAGTTCGAGCACAAGCACGTGAAACTGAACGTGAATTTGCCGAACCGGTTTTCCTCAAAGAAGTTGAAAACGATGTTGATGATATGAGCCCGCGCCGTAGCAGGGCCAGACAACCCATGGTTTCAGGAGCAAACGCTTTGGCGAGCAAAGATGATGAGTATATGGAAGAGTTGGATATACCCACATTTTTACGTCGTCAGGCAGACTGATTATCAGCAGTTGTTAAAAAGGCGAAGGCCTGGGATAAAGTACACAAATGAGATAAATTGGTGTAGCATGAGTCGATGAATCATCGCCCAAATGCTTAACTTTAAACCGGCCTTCAGAGCTTGAACTAACTTAAAGAGTTCATATGATAAAACAACGAACTTTGAAGAGTGTCATCCGTGCAACGGGTGTTGGTTTGCATAGCGGTGAGAAAGTTTTCTTGACGCTGCGGCCAGCACCCGCTAACACCGGGATTATTTTTCGCCGGGTCGATCTCGATCCGGTAGTGGAAATTTCGGCCGATCCAACTCATGTGGGTGATACGCGGTTATCCACTAACGTAGTTATGGATGATGTCAAAATCGGCACGGTTGAGCATTTGATGTCCGCTTTTGCCGGATTGGGCATCGATAATGCCTATGTTGATCTCACCGCAGCAGAAGTACCTATCATGGATGGCAGTGCGGCGCCGTTTATCTTTTTAATGCAATCGGCAGGAATTGAAGAGCAAAATAGGGCGAAGAAGTTCCTGCGGGTAGTCAAACCGGTTGAAGTTCGAAATGGCGATAAGTGGGCACGCTTTGATCCGTTCGAAGGTTTCAAAATCAGTTTTACTATTAATTTTGACCATCCCATTTTTGTTAATTCTGATCAAAAGGCCAGCGTCGATTTTTCATCGACATCGTTTATCAAGGAGGTTAGCCGGGCCAGAACGTTTGGCTTTATGCGTGATTTGGAAGAGCTTCGCAAAGCCGGTTTAGCACAAGGAGGTAGCTTAGAAAACGCAATCGTCCTCAATGACTTTAATATCATTAATGAGGACGGGCTTCGTTACGGCGATGAATTCGTCAAGCATAAAGTCCTCGACGCCATTGGTGATTTATACCTGCTCGGCCATCCATTAATCGGAGAATTCACCGCACATAAATCCGGGCATGCGCTTAATAATCAGGCTTTAAGAGCATTAGTCGCCGACAAAAAAGCTTGGGAACTGGTGACCTTCGAAGAAACCGAAAAAGCGCCTATCATGTTTACTCAACAGCTACAGTTTGCACAGTAAGAGTAAGTCTTATTTTGTAAAATCATGTCATTTTACATCTTTGATGTGAAGTATATTGATGTTGAAAGATTAAAAATCGCATGAATAAGTATGCATGGTGTAACTGAGTCAAAACTGTTACGAGTTTTAGCTAAAATCATTCCAAAAATAAAAAAGAAAGCAACTCCAAAAATTGTATATTCAGTGAAATGCAGTGACGCCCAGATAACTGAAGTAATTATTGAAACAATAAACGTGTCGAAATCTATCAATAAAGTTGAAAACATAGCTCCTCTAAAGATCAGTTCCTCGAATAGGGGCACAATCAAAATGCCAACCAGAATATCAATCTTAATGTGACTATTATTGTTTAGTGCTTGAACTAATTCTTCTAATGCAAATGAGTAAAGTAGTTCGAATAAATATATAAAAGATGTAAGTAAAAACGCAAGAATTACTATTGAGTAGATAACTTGACGAATTTGTAAATTTCTGATTTTCATATAATGCCAATTTGAGTAAATATAAAACTGAAATCATATAACCGATCTCAAAAAATAACGTTGTATAGTAGTTATGAATTCTTAGAATTAACAAAGGAATGTTCAGAACTAATAAAACTATCAATGGGATCAGCAAAAAGAATAATAATCTGGAGAAACTAATCATAGTTCTTATAAGTTATGTGTTAACTTTTTCTCGGATTAACCTTAATTTTAATAAATTTAATCTCTTTAAAGCCTAATTCATGTAGTTTAGCCAGAGACTGTCTGACCGAATAACGCATTTTGTTGGCCCAGACCGGGCTGTGGGTTTCGACAATTAATATTTCGTCGTCGAGTCGCACCGGTTTAATATTTTGGCTGAGTAATTCTGTAGTGCATTGTGGCCAGCAAGTGATGATTCTGTCGAGCTGTTTGGATAAAGCGTTGATGTCTCCTTCGGGAAGGTGTTTGTTGACGACATCATCGACAATATCGGCGATTGATTTGAAATGATGGTTTGCCATTGAGTAATTGTAGCTGAATTATCTATTCCAGAATCACAAAACTGTCATTGGGTACCCATACGAGTATAAAAATAATGAATCGAGTTCAGCACAGGCTTCGTGAAGGATCTAACTGCACGGCATTAGTAATACCAGTGATGTTTGGATACTTGAAATCGCTGAAATTCAGTGGCTCTCTTTATCACCCGTTTCAGCGTACATTCTGAAACAGTGACTTGACTTCCTAAATTGTGGAGGCGTAAGAAATGCCAATAGATTGCCGCAGAAGTTTATGCCCGAATGGGGGCTCATTTTATTCACTCCTTCGCAATGACCCAGAAATATGATGTAGTACAGGTTGTAAAATTAACTCCTAAAAAATTGTTTTATAGCCGAATATCCCCATATAATGCTCAGTTTCTAGAAAAATATAGTCACCTTAAGGATTTCATGTTCGGATCAGTTTTAACAAAGGTATTTGGTAGCCGCAACCAACGTTTGGTTAAGCAAATGGGCAAAACAGTATCGCAAATTAATGCCCTGGAAGCGGATTTCGAGGCGCTATCAGACGATGCGATTAAAGCAAAAACCGAAGAACTTAAAAAACGTGTCAGTGAGGGAGAAAAACTCGATTCGGTATTAATCGAAGCGTTTGCCTTGACCCGAGAAGCGTCAAAAAGATCTCTAGGCTTACGACATTTCGATGTTCAGCTTGTCGGCGGGATTGTTTTACATGACGGCAAGATTGCTGAAATGCGCACTGGTGAAGGAAAAACACTGGTAGCAACTTTGCCGGCCTATTTAAACGCGTTGACCGGCAAGCCGGTTCATATTGTCACCGTCAATGATTATTTGGCTCAACGCGATTCCGGTTGGATGGGGAAGGTTTTTCAGCAGCTTGGCCTGAAGGTCGGCGTGATTTATTCCGGTCAGCCGTATGATGAGAAGCAAGCGGCCTATCGCTGTGACATTGTTTATGGCACAAACAATGAATTCGGATTTGATTATTTACGAGACAACATGGCATTCCAAAAGGAGCGGCGTGCGCAGACCGAGTTGAATTTTGCGATCGTGGACGAAGTCGATTCAATCTTGATTGATGAGGCGCGAACGCCGTTAGTCATTTCTGGCCCGGCGGAGGAAAGTACCGATTTATATCAAAAGATCAATAAAATCGTGCCTAACCTGACCCAACAAATGGAAGAAGAAGGGCCGGGAGATTTCAGTCTAGATGAAAAATCCAAACAAGTATTTATGACCGAAGAAGGTCATGAGCATGCGGAGCAGTTGCTGGAAAAAGCCGGTATGTTGCCAGAAGGCAGCAGCTTATACGATGTCAGCAATATTTCACTCTTGCATCATCTGTATGCCGCCTTGCGGGCAAGATATTTATTCCAAAAAGACGTGGATTATATTATCCGCGATGGTCAGATCGTCATTATTGATGAGTTCACAGGACGGATGATGCCTGGTCGTCGTTGGGGCGATGGCTTACACCAAGCTATTGAAGCCAAAGAAAATGTCAAAATCCAGCAGGAAAATCAGACTCTGGCATCAATAACCTTTCAGAATTATTTCAGGCTTTATGAAAAACTGGCCGGCATGACTGGAACGGCCGATACGGAGGCCACAGAGTTTCAGCAAATTTACGGTCTGGAAGTTGTGGTGATTCCGACTAACAAAGACATGATTCGTGATGATTCAGCTGATGTGGTTTATCGCACAACCAAAGAAAAATACACGGCCATAGTTGAATCAATTAAAGAGGCTCGTGCCAAGAACCAACCCATTTTAGTGGGCACTGCATCAATAGAAAGTTCGGAGCTATTGTCAAAATTTCTCAACAAAGAAAAAATCGAGCACCAGGTTCTCAACGCCAAGCACCACGAAAAAGAGGCGCAAATTATAGCCGAGGCGGGACAACCAGGTGCAGTGACCATAGCCACTAACATGGCTGGACGGGGCACCGATATTGTTTTAGGCGGTAATCTGGAGTTGGAACTGCAAGCTGCTAATGATGATTCACAAAAAGAGAAAATTCGTCAGGACTGGCAACAGCGCCATGCTCAGGTGATAGAGGCCGGCGGCTTGTTTGTTATCGGGACTGAACGCAACGAATCTCGCCGCGTTGATAACCAACTGCGCGGACGGTCAGGCCGTCAGGGTGATCCGGGATTAAGTCGTTTTTATCTTTCAATGGAAGATGGTCTGATGCGAATCTTTGGTTCGGACCGGGTGGCAGGACTAATGGAAAAAATGGGCATGGAAGAAGGAGAAGCCATTGAGCATCCTTGGGTGACTAAAGCGATTGAGAATGCCCAGAAAAAAGTCGAAGGAAAGAACTTTGATGCACGGAAACAGTTGCTTGAATATGATGATGTCGCCAACGAGCAACGAAAAGTGGTTTATCAGGAGCGCAATGCTTTGATGGACAGTGATGATATTTCTGAAAATATCGAAACCATCCGTGAGGAAGTTGTTAATAATATTATTTCACGTCATATTCCTTATCAAAGCATGGAAGAGCAATGGGATGTGCCTGCACTGGAAAAAGATTTACTTGATGAGTTTAATTTAAAATTGCCAGTCGGCGAGTGGTTAGAAAAAGATGATGAGCTGCACGAAGAAACCCTGCGCGATAAAATTTTGGAAGAAGTCATTGCCGTTAATAAGGAAAAAGAGCAGCGTTATAGCCCTGAAATTGTCAGGCAGGTCGAAAAAGCGATAATGTTGCAAATGCTTGATGCCCATTGGAAAGAGCATTTGGCCAACATGGACCATTTACGTCAGGGGATTGGTCTTAGAGGTTATGCGCAGAAAAACCCCAAGCAGGAATACAAGCGTGAATCGTTTGAGTTGTTTTCCCGCATGTTGGATACCGTCAAGACATCGGTGATTACGACATTAGCGAAATTTGAGATTAATACCGAAGCAGTTCCCCAACCAGAACCTCAGGTTGACGAAAGCAAAATGAAATTTGAGCACGCTGATGCTCAACGACCGCAACGCGATTCGCGCGTTGGTCATGAAACTGCAGTTTCGGATGGGCAGCAACCCTATGTCAGGGAAATGCCTAAAGTTGGCCGCAATGAACCGTGTCCGTGCGGATCGGGGAAGAAATATAAGCGTTGCCACGGCAAGCTAAGTTAGTGTTCACTTGTAGTTGTCATTCTGGCACTGAATCATGTTCAGCATAAACTACGGCCAGAATCTCCTTAAGCATATCACTGATCCAAATTGAGGAATCCGGTTCAAGCCCGAACAGCGATTGGGAGATTCTCACGCCTCTTCGAGGCTCAGGATGACAGGTGGTAGGTTTGAGGATACAGTTTAGTCAAATAAGTAAATTGTAGTTTGAAAAATGAAAAAATCCCCATTAGCACCCGAAGCCTTTCCCGATTTGCCTGAAATTAAAGGCTTGCGATTGGCTGCGATTGCAGCCGGTGTTAAATACAAAGGCCGCAAAGATGTGATGTTGGCTGAGTTGGCTCCAGGTTCAACCATTGCCGGTGTGTTTACAAAATCGAAAACCTCATCGGCGCCTGTGGATTGGTGCAAAAAAATTCTTCCAAAAGGCAAAGTCCGGGGCATTATTGTGAACTCCGGGAATGCCAATGCCTTTACCGGTAAGGTAGGCAATCAACATGTCAAGGCCATGGTTAGCCCGGTCGCAAAAGCATTGAAGTGCCAACAGAATCAAATTTTCGCCGCTTCAACCGGTGTGATCGGAGAGAAACTTCCTGCTGATCGCATTAGCATAGCGGTACCAAGATTAGTTAAAGCATTGAAATCGAATCACTGGTCAGATGCTGCCAATGCAATTATGACTACGGATACGTATCCAAAGGGTGCTTCAGCAACGGCCGAAATAAATGGTGAAATCGTTAAAATTTCAGGAATAGCAAAAGGCTCGGGTATGATTGCACCGGATATGGCCACCATGCTGAGCTTTGTATTCACGGACGCTAATATCTCCGCCGAGTTATTGCAAAAGCAATTGAAAAAGGCAGTCGATCAAACCTTTAACTGTATTACTGTGGATAGTGATACGTCAACCAGTGATACGCTGCTGTTGGCCGCAACCGGCCAGGTTAAACATAATAAGATCAACCATGAGAAAGAATTAAAATCATTCCAAATGGCATTGCAAGATGTACTGCAAAACCTTGCCACACAGGTGGTGAAAGATGGCGAAGGCGCGAGTAAATTTATTACCATTGATGTTTCAGGCGCAACATCGACAAAAGCTGCTCGAAGAATTGGTATGTCCATAGCCAATTCCCCATTAGTGAAGACAGCCATAGCAGGAGAAGATGCCAATTGGGGCCGTATTGTTATGGCGGTGGGTAAAGCAGGGGAAAGAGCGGATCGCGATAAGCTCAGTATTTCCATGGGTGGTACTGTAATCTGTAAAGAAGGTCAACAGAACCTAAACTATAACGAAGACATTGTTACCCAACATTTAAAAGGTACTGATATTATTATCGCCGTTGATGTTGGTGTTGGCAAAGCTAAAGCCCGTGTCTGGACTTGTGATTTAACACATGACTACATTTCAATAAACGCTGACTATCGTTCCTGATGAAAACAACTGATGTTGCTGTCGGTATCATTTTAGATTCTACTCAATCTAAAGTGCTAGTCGCCCAGCGCAACACTGATGACGAACACTATGGGCACTGGGAATTTCCCGGTGGTAAAATGAATTCAGGCGAGTCGATTGAAGATGCCTTGAAACGTGAACTAAAAGAAGAATTGAATATTGAAATTTCCGCCAGCAAGCCTTTTGATGACCTTACTTATACGTATCCTCAGCAAAAAGTGAAATTACACTTTTTTCTAGTGACCGAGTTTTCTCGTAAGCCTGAGGGAAAAGAGGGGCAGAAGATTGAGTGGATAAGCGTTAAAAATTTATCCCAACTGGATATGTTACATGCTAATAAAAATATCGTTGTTCAATTGCAATCAATGTTTGTAGAACGATAATCTGATAGGCCGTTTGTACTAGTTAGATGCAACAAGACACTGTAGAACAAAATTATCAGCTACTGTCACAAGTTGTTAATCATTATTTGGGTTGCCCGATTGATTGCCATGAACTTAAAAAGCAAGTAATAAGCTTAAACGTTTCAAAGAATTTAATACTAGTACAAGAAGTAGAAGTTCATGGCGTTGGACCTTTTTTTTATCTATTCATCAAACAACACAATATTGAAACTCAGACTGAAATTAAACGTCAACTTCAATCACTAACTCTTCGGCATAAGTTTGCTGCTGAGGCCAGGGCAAAAGTTCTTGGGGATGTTATGAGTGTTTTTAAGCAAAATAATATTGAGTTGATATTACTTAAAGGGGTGGCCCTGGCTCACATGATTTATCCTGAACCTCTATATCGACCAATGCGGGATATTGACATCTTAATTTCCAAGTTCGATCAAGCAAAGGCTAAGACTTTATTGGAACAACAGGGGTTTATATTTGATGATGCTCATGCCAGTATTTATATGGGGGATATTCACCACCTGCCGAATGCGATAAAACTTGTTGATGGCTTGAAAATCAGTTTGGAGGTTCATCACGAAATTTATTCAAGGGATGTGGAAGGTAGTCAAACATTTGAACAAATTATTGAAAAAACGCAATCACTAGATATTGATGAAAGGACTATTGCTTTAACATTAGATCATATCTCAATGTTAAACCATTTATGCAGACACACTTTTAGCCCCGCCCCAGAAGTGAGATTAATTCACCAATGCGATATTTTAAAGTATGCTGATAAATACTTTGATGAGATTCCGTGGTATGAGCTAAAGCAACAAAATCATTTTATTATCAATACCATTCGTTGTTTGAAATTTTCTTTAAATATTCCTGCAAGATTGAAACAAATAATCGATATGCCTGAAATTAATGAAGTCGAAGGGGTTGGACAGGCGATGCTGCCTTATACGCATATTCTTTCCAAAAAGAAGAGCTTTTTAGCGCGTTTTAAAGCTTTATTTTTACCCTCGCCTTGGTGGATGCATGTTAACTATAATATTCCACCTGAAAAGACTTTGATTTGGTGTTATCTTTCCACTCATCCGAGAAGGGTATTTAAAGATATATCGGTTAGGATGTTTCATGCCATCAGAAATTCAATAAGGAATGCAAAATGAACCTTGAAGAAAAAACCCCAAGACAGAATGTTGACTTTCGTCTTGAACAAATGGATGATGAGCAACTCCTCTATAATCCTCTACAAACTAAAACGATTTATTTGAACTCTAGTGCAGCGTTAATCTGGGGCTTATGTGATGGCAACAATAATATTGGTGAAATTATTAGTTTACTCAAGGACTCATTTCCAGAAGCGGGAGATCAAATCAAATCTGATGTATTAAATTCTATTGATGAACTAGTCAGAAATCAGGCTATTTTTTTAGGTTAACATGCGGTCGGTTTTTATCAGAATTGCTGATGTGGTTTTGTCGGTAGAATTTCCTAGTACTTTCTCTAATTTCATTGAAATCCTATTTCCTGATTTTGAAGAAAAAAAATTGAATCAGGTAGGTATAGAGTTTTCGGTAATTGACCATTCAGATGATACATTCGAGATTTTGGAGAACGGTAAATCTATTTGTAAAGACTTAACCGTGAATAATGCTGCCTTAGGGCTTATGAATGAAGTCGTTCGTAGTGTCGCAGAACATAGCGATAATTTCATAGCCGTGCACGCCGCTGCAGTAAAGAAAAATAATATTGCAGTGGTTATACCAGGGAATACAGGAAGTGGTAAAACATCTCTTTCGGCCTGGCTTGTTTCTCAGGGTTATCAATACTTAACCGACGAACTGGTGCTATTCAGTCTGGAAAACACTAACTTTCAGGCATTTTATCGGCCGTTGAATGTTAAAGCAGAGGGTTTGAAAGCTGTCCGGCCATTACTTAAAAATTTCATTGAAGATCAAGAAATATCAACAAAGTCGATAATAGTCTGGCCGGCGGGGTTTATTGGTGAACGGGTGGAAAAAAGCAAGCCTGCAAAAGCTAATTTGTTTGTTTTTCCATCCTATCGAGCAGAGGCTGATTTAAAAATTGAAGTGTTGACTCCGGCACAAGTGGGTCTGGAGTTAATGGCTTCTAACGTCAATGCCAGGAATCTTGAAAATCATGGATTTAAGGAAATGGCAAATATTGCGAGGCAAGTCCCAGGATTTCGTTTGGTTTATAGTGACTTTGAACAACTGCAAGGCTTATTACTTGAATTAATAGAGTCGCTCGGTTCGGAAGCGGTCGACAAGAAATTTCTTAGTAAGTTATTAAGGTCAGCTAATGTCTCAACTAAGCCTCAAGTTGGAATTAAGGAGAGTAAGAAGTGTACGATTCCAGAGCCAACCGAGAAATTAGCAAAGAAAAAACTTTGTATTGGTATGGCGACATATGACGATTATGATGGGGTTTATTTTTCAGCTCAGGCTATTCGTTTATATCATCCAGAGGTAGCGGATGATACAGAAATAATGGTTTTAGATAATCATCCAACCGGAAAATGCGCTAATGATCTAAAAGTGCTCGATAGTAAAATAAAAAACTATCGGTATATTCCTGTAGTCGAAAAAACCGGAACGGCAATCAGGGACATGATTTTTGAAAATGCTAATGCCGACTATGTGTTATGTATCGATTGTCATGTATTTATTGAACCTGGATCTATAAAAAAATTAATTGACTATTTCGATGTCAATCCACAGTGTAATGACTTACTTCAAGGTCCAATGTATTCAGATAATCTTAAAGATCTGTCTACGCATTTTAAGCCGGTTTGGAACAAAGGTATGTATGGTATTTGGGGAACTGATCAACGTGCTGAACATGTTGATGCTCCAGTCTTTGAGATTCCTATGCAGGGTTTAGGATTATTTGCTTGCAGTAAAGAGTCATGGCCTGGTTTTAATAAGAAGTTTCGGGGTTTTGGCGGTGAAGAAGGCTATATCCATGAAAAATTTCGTCAAGCGGGCGGCAAAATACTTTGCTTGCCATTTTTGCGTTGGATGCATCGTTTTGCCAGGCCGATGGGAGTGCCGTATCCAATTAACTGGCAAGACCGGATAAGAAATTACTTAATTGGTTTTACCGAGTTGGGTTTGGATACACAACCAATTATCGAGCATTTTAACGATCATTTGAATGAATCGGTTACTGCGGATGTAGTAAAAGCTTTTGAAAATGAGTTTGGAAAATTAGCTTAACTTGTAAATAGATTTTATGTGATCGTAAGTAATAGCCGAAATTTCTCGCAAAATATTACTCCGTGATCGAATCCAGCGTGTATACGAACCCGAGCGCTGATTGCGTTGAATCATGCCAATAAAAGTGTAAGGATACTCGTTACCTTTATTATCCTTAGCCACAACAATGCCCATGTCACCACAAAGTCGGGATGTTGAGCCAGTCTTGTCATAGACATCGACGGAGCGAGGGATATTCGGTACTTTGGTGGTAATGCGATCCTTATTGGGCAGGCCCATGTAATATCTGAGTTGGTCTGCCAGAGGTAAATTATCGTTCCACATGGCGTATAAAAAACGACTGTAATCGTGAGCCGAGGCAGCATTGCGATAGGTTTTGCCACCTCTGGGGATATATTCGACGATGGATGTTTGTCTGAACAATCCAGGGCTATAAGATTTTAAAACCCGCTCCACTTTTGTGGGACGATAAGATCGTTTGGCCCGCTTGCCAACAATATCAATCAGTTTGTTGGTCGCATCGTTACTGCTGTAGCGAATCATGCGTTCAAGCAGATATTTTTCCCGGCTAGTATAAGGATAACGGGCCGAATTGGCCTTATGCTGAATAAAAAATGCCTGGGCTACGAAAGGCTTGATCATGCTGGCGGCCTGCATGGGTTTATCCTCATTAATGGAAACCAGCTTGACGCCTCTGGTGAAGTCATAAACAGACCAGGCTGTACGCTCATTGCTGCTCAGCAGGCCACGGCGGCGCATGCTTTTTACGGCCTTTTCAATTTTGTTCTCAAGCTGATGCGAAGATGCCGCACTGACAATTGCCGGAAATCCCAGAAGAGGAGCGCCAACTGTTACTGCACTTGCTGCAGATAACTTTATAAAACTGCGTCTGTCTAATGACGTTGAACTCATAACTTCCCCCAAATGAAGATCAGCTCCGCTTTTGTACGTAATAAAATACACACAGATGCTTGCCTATGTCCTTGCAGACACCCCGTAGCATCTTCTGGTTGGAAAAAAAGTATACCATTTTTTGGGGCTGATTTTCCAGAATTAATACTTTTTCACAAATATTGAGTTTTAGAATTAATGGTCATAAAAATACAAGGAATTGCAGCGGCAATTGCGCTATGCTTGGTTAACAATGCATGAAGTTAAAACACAAAATGAATCACTAAAATATAATAAAGGTCGAGGGGCTCTGAGTAACTGTACAAATCGTTTTGAGTCGTTAATTACCGATACAGATCCTGAATTTATTCATGAGGATAAGGCGCCAAAACCAACAACCCAGTTGATAGAAGACCACTCAAAAACCATTGTCACTTTCAATGATTCACCGGATGTTCCATTTGACCAGTCGATCAACCCATATCGCGGCTGTGAGCATGGTTGTGTATATTGTTATGCACGTCCGACGCATGCTTATTTGGGCTTGTCGCCGGGCTTGGATTTTGAAACCATGATCCTGATCAAACCCAATACGCGGACCTTGTTGAAGCGTTATTTGGCCAAGAAAAATTATCGCTGCCGACCCTTGGCATTTGGCACCAATACCGATCCATATCAACCGATTGAAAAAAAGCTTCGAATCATGCGCCAGTTGGTCGAACTTTTACATGAAAGCAGGCATCCATTAACGATAGTGACAAAGTCTTCGTTGATTTGCCGGGATATAGATTTATTGTCCAATATGGCTGAAGATAACTTGTGCAGCGTGGCCGTTTCAGTGACATCGCTGGATCATAAGTTAAGCAATAAACTTGAGCCCAGGGCCGCATCACCTCAGAGTCGAATTAAAACAATTGAACGACTAAGCGAAGCCGGTATTCCAACCATGGCTATGGTTGCGCCGATAATCCCATTTCTAAACGATCATGAGATCGAAGCAATTCTTGAAAAAGTGGCCAAGGCTGGGGCGATAAATGCTGGCTATGTTTTACTTAGGTTGCCTCATGAAATTAAAGATTTATTCAAAGAATGGTTAGAAATACATAGACCACTTAAGGCTGAGCACGTTATGAGTTTGATTAAGCAATTGCGTGGTGGTAAGGAATATGACAATCGTTATGGTTACAGAATGCGTGGCACCGGACAATATGCACAATTAATTGCCCGGCGTTTTGCTGTGGCGAAAAAGAAATTTGGTTTGAATGGTTCGCGGCAAGCGATGAACACTGGTCTATTTGTTAAACCAACAACCAACCCGGCACAGATGAGCTTATGGGCATGACAATCATAGGCCAGGCATGAACAAAGTTGAAATTGAATATTGTGATCGTTGCCGTTGGCTGACCCGTTCCGCGTGGATGGCACAGGAATTATTATCGACCTTTACACAGGAGTTAGACGCAGTTTCGTTAATACCTGCTAAAGAGGGTGGAAAATTTGAAGTCCGGCATAATGGAAAAATAATCTGGTCACGAAAAGAGCAGCATGGTTTCCCGGAAATAACGCAATTAAAACAATTAATTAGAGACCAAGTTGCGCCGAATAAATCGCTGGGACATGTGGATAAAACGAATGATGAATAGGTGAAAATTGCCTAGCTAAGTTTGTTTTGTTACTATGTTTTTTGTTGAAAATTTTACCGCCATTAGGTAAGGAATAAACTTAATAAATAGTCTTTAAATCTGAAGGCTGGCTATGCGGTCAGATGCTGGATTTGACGCTGATTTGAATTGGACTTTTTACTGATTCTGCGCTTATTAAATACCCTGCTTCTATCAATCTTCAATGTGTTATTGATTATTGCATCATCTGAATAATACGATTCCAGTGCCACGAACAATTGTTCAAGCGGAATAGAGTGAGTGCGTTTAAAATAACTAAACAAATAATCACTAAGGATCAAAAACCGTTCAAACGAATTGCCATCAATTATTAGCGGTAACGATTCACGAAAACGACCACTGTTGGCGATTGAATTCCAGAATTTTGAAAAATGGGTAACACGTTGCATGGTTAATTCATCAATAAGATTGGTCGAAATAATTTCATAGGGTGCCTGGTTACTAAATTTAAGTTTGTAGTTCTCAATGTGGCGAATTATCGGCGTGCCCTTTAGGCGTTTAAGAATTCCAAGTTGTATCTCATCAGGCCCAAGTTTTAACAGTTGATTAAAACTATCAGCAAAGCTCGTAAGAGTTTCGCCCGGCAGGCCAAAAATCAAATCAGTATGTAAATGGGTGTTAGTGTTTAGTTTGAGCCAGCGAATGTTTTGTTTGGCTTGGTTGTTATGCTGACGACGACTGATTAAAGATTGAACTTCTTCGGTGAAGGTCTGGATGCCGATTTCAAATTGTAAAGAGCCCGGTGGGAATGTCACTAATAATTCTTTTAATGGTACGGGCAAATTATCCGGAATTAGCTCGAAGTGTAAAAACAGGTTGTCGTTAATTCTCTCAAGAAAAAACTCGACTATTCTGATGCTGGTAGAAATTTTTAAATTAAACGTTCGATCTACAAATTTAAAGGTTCGCGCACCGCGTTTATACAATAAATCCATTTGTTCGAGAAATTGATCCAGGTCAAATGGATAAGCTGTTTTATCGAGTGAAGATAAGCAGAATTCACACTTAAAAGGACAGCCTCTTGATGCCTCAACATAAACAACCCGGTGGGCAATATCCTCATCGTTATAAAACTGATAGGGCGCACTCAAATCATCGAGTAGGAATGGTTTTGCTGGGATTACTTTTTTAAATGAAGATTTGTTTTGCAGAATATCTTCACAAAGTGATTTGAACATTAAATCGGCCTGTCCGGTAATCAGATAATCGCTGAGCTTAAAAATTGGTTCGTTATCGAATTCGTAACTAACCTCCGGTCCGCCGATAATGATCACAATATCAGGGTTTTGCTGTTTTAATTCGGCGACAACTTTTTTGGTTTGTTGAATATTCCAGATGTAGACACCGAACCCAACAATTTTTGGATGATATTTTGTAATTTCCGTGACGATGTCCGTTGTTGTCAGGCTAATAGTGAATTCAATGATTTTCGCCAGGCTTTGCAGTTCGTCGAGATTGGCATATAGGTAACGTAGACCAAGCGAAGCATGAATGTATCGGGCATTTAAGGTGGTTAAAATAATTCGCTGGTTAGTCATGCTGAGCTAATTTTTGTAATACATAACTGGCCGTGAACAAGCCAAAACTTGCCGTAACCGTCACGGCCGAGCCGAACCCTTGAGCACAATTCAAACCGGTTGTTGATTCGCTGATGGATTTATCAAAAGTGATCTCACCATGCTCAGTTGGGTAACGTAGCTGTTCATTCGAATAGACACAGGGAATGGCAAAGCGTCTTTTCAGATTTCTTGAGAAACCGTAATCTTGGCGTAATAATTTTCTGACTTTGGCTAATAATGGATCGTGTTCAGTACGGCTTAAATCAGCAATCTTGATGTGCTGCGGATTAATTTGTCCGCCTGCACCGCCGGTTAAGATCAGTTTGATCTTGTTTCCTTTGCAGTGCGCTGCGAGGGCTGCCTTGACCCGAAAATTGTCAATACAATCGACGATGAAATCGAAATCGGGCTTAGCCAGATTGCCGACATTTTCAAGTGTCAAGAAATCTTCAACCGGGTTTACTTTGCAATCCGGATTGATTGCATTAACCCGTTCATGCATGGCATGAATTTTTGGCATACCGATCGTTTCGTCAAGGGCATGTATCTGCCGATTGATATTTGATATAGCGACATTATCAAGATCAATTAAGGTGAGCTGGCCGATAGCACTTCTAGCCAGCGCTTCAACCGCCCATGACCCCACACCACCAAGGCCTATAACGCAAACATGAGCTTTACAGAAGTTATTTTTGGCACGTTCTCCATAAACACGGTCAACGCCTGCAAAGCGACGTTGTTTTGTCAAACTATTTTCGCTTTTATTCACCCGCCTATTTTAACGTGAGATAGCTTAAACGGTTAAAATTAACCGATGTTGCTATTCGATACGCATTGCCATCTTGATTTGCCCAACTTTGATTCGGATCGAGAGCATGTTCTGATTGCCGCTAGGAACAATGGGGTTGATAAAATTGTTGTGCCGGCAACAACCCAAAACCGCTGGCCCAATTTGATCAATATTTGTAATGCTCACGAAACACTGTATCCGGCATTGGGATTACATCCTTATTACTTGGATCAACACCAAAAAGATGACGTCGCTTCGTTGGAAGGGCAAATCAAAGAAACCTCGGTAGTGGCGGTGGGTGAAATCGGACTTGATTATTATCTGAAAAGCCTTGATAGATCTCGGCAATTAGAATTGTTTGAAGCACAATTGTCAGTGGCGAAAAATGCCAAATTACCAGCAATCTTGCACTGTCGTAAGGCCTATGACGACTTGATCAAGCGGTTAAGTAAATTCAAACTCCGTGGTGGTGTCGCACATGCCTTTAATGGCAGTCTGCAACAGGCCAACCAATTAATTGATCTGGGCTTTAAGTTGGGTTTTGGCGGCATGCTAACTTTTGAGCGATCAAACAAGCTGCGAAGGCTGGCTACTATTTTGCCGCTTTCCAGCATAGTACTGGAAACAGATTCGCCGGATCTAACTGTTTCACAACATAAAGGAGAGCGAAATAGTCCCGCCTATTTACCTTATATTTTGGATGCTTTGGCACAAGTGCGCAATGAATCCAAACAGGATATTGCTGAGCAAGTCTACAAGAATAGTTTGCAGGTTTTTGCTATCTAGCGTGAATAATTCATTTATGAAATATCCGAGCTAGAGTTGGTAAAGCTATCGGCAATATGCAGATACTTTTGGTGCAAGGACTCAACCTGGTATTTCAACTGTTCCAAGCTGCCATCATTGCAAATGACATCATCGGCAATATTCAGGCGTTGTTCTCTGGTGGCTTGTGTTGCCATTATTTTTTCTGTTTCACCCTGGGCAAGGCCGCTGCGCTGTTTGATCCATTTAATCCGCAGTTCATCAGGCGCATCGACGATTAAAATTCGATCAAATAAATTTTCTTGGTTTGTTTCGACAAGAAGCGGGATTGAAAAAATCACATAATTCGACTCGGCATTTAAAGCTAATTGTTGCATTTTCGCTCGAATTAAAGGATGCAGCAGTTGCTCTAATTGTTGCTTTTTTTCAGAGTTGCTGAAAACCAGCGCACGTAATTTTTTTCGATCCAAAGTGGTTTCGTTTTCCAGTATTTCTTTGCCAAAATTTTCGGCAATTAGAGTGACTGCCGGTTTTCCTGGTGCCGTGATGGAGCGGGACACCTCATCAGCATCGATGATGGTAATGCCAAGCGAAGCAAAATGATTGGTAACAGTGGTTTTGCCACTACCAATCCCGCCAGTCAGGCCAACCGAAAAAAGCTTAGTATACCGTTGCATTTTAACTAGACGATTAACCGTTTTCGGATTAATACTACTGCCGCGTAGTAACCCACGAATGCATAGACGCTCAATGCTAAAAGATGTATCAAGGGATTATCGACTGAAGTGCCTGAGACCAGTGGCCGAGTCAGTTCGATTGTATGTGCCAGGGGCAGAGCATTAGCAAGGGGTTCGAGGACATCAGGCAGTGTTTCTATGGGATAAAACACACCGCAAAACAAGAACATAGGGGTAATGAACAAAGTCATGTAATAGTTAAAAAAATCATAACTTCGACTCACAGCGGTCATCATTAGGGCCAACCCGGAAAAACAAAGCCCCGTTAAGAATAAAACCGGGATAACCAGAACAGCGGTGATACTCGAGACAGCACCCAACAAGCCGGCAACGACTAGAATCGCTGTGCCGCTAATTGTACTTTTGCTTGCGCACCAGAGCATTTCGCCGGCGATAATATCATCGACTGTCAGTGGTGTGGCTAACATGGCTTCGTAAGTACGTTGTGGCACCATGCGAGTGAAAACAGAATAAAGAGCTTCAAACGAAGCGGTGTTGGTTGCCGAAAAAGCCACCATTCCCGATGCTAGAAAAACCAGATAAGGCATGCCTTCAATTTCACCCACAAACTGGCCTAAACCATAACCTAATCCCAATAAATAAAGAAAAGGTTCACCAAAATTAATCAACAAGCTTGGGCCGATTAATTTTTTCCATACACTTACATTACGCTGCCAAACCGACAGGCAGCGCCAGTTAAATCGTGGTGGGCTCAAGTTCAGTGTTCTAATCACGAAGTTCCCTACCGGTAAGCTTCAAAAAAACATCTTCCAGATTGCCGGGTCGATGATAGTATTCCAGATCCGGTTGAGACTGCAGTAGTTTAATCACTGCATTTTGCTCAGAGGTATAGACATAGGTGCTGTCACCGATTATTTCCATTGATGTATCAATGAAAGTACGGATTTGATCGCCAATTTCACCGATAGAGTCGCGGATTTCAAACACATACGGTTCAACATATTCATAAATGAGCTGTTTGGGTGAACCTTGGGCAATGATACGACCCTGGTCCAGTATTACCAACATATCGCACAGGCGCTCAGCTTCCTCCAGATAGTGCGTTGTGAGTAAAATAGTTTTACCATATTTCTTTAATTCTCTTAATCGTGCCCAGATCATGTGTCTGACTTGTGGATCAAGGCCGGTTGTCGGCTCATCGAGGATCAGTAACTCAGGATTGTTGATCAACGCTCGGGCGATACTAAGACGCCGTTTCATCCCCCCCGATAAGTTGTCTATCCGCGTATCCGCCTTGTCGGTCAGTTCAACAAAATCAAGCAACTGTGCAATGCGTCTTTTTATTTGAGCTTTATCCATGCCGAAATAGCGGGCATAGATTTTTAAATTTTCACTGACAGTGAAATCCGGATCGAGATTGTCCTGTTGCGGAACCACACCACAACGGTTGCGAATTTCCGGCGCATCCTGGGGTTGTTTAAGACCAAATATACGCAACTGCCCATCGCTGATTGGCGATTGGCCCAGCATCATACGAATGGTCGTCGTTTTGCCTGCTCCGTTAGGGCCTAGTATTCCAAAGCATTGACCCTTGTTAACTGTTATATTGACACCACTGACAACTTCAGATTCAGCAAAACGCTTAACCAACCGATCAGCATGAATAACAGGAGGCAATGCTTGCGGTTCTTCAATCAATCTTGTATGGCCCTAATGAACTGCGGCAATTATAGCTGGCTTAACCTGTGGATGTTAACAAACACTAACCCGTAATTATTTGCAACAAACTTGTTTGATTGATTAGATAAATCCAGCCAGCGATGGTCAGGAAAGGACCAAAGGGGATAGGTTTAGTATGGTCAAAACTAAAAAATATTTTTAAAAATATAAAACTAAACAATCCCGCTACCGAAGAAATAAACATAATAATGGGCAACGCCTGCCAACCGAGCCAGGCACCCAGCATGGCCAACAATTTGAAGTCACCATAGCCCATTCCTTGTCTGCCGGTCAGGCGATGATGAATTTTATAAATTGTCCATAAGATGAGATATCCGGCAATTGCCCCAATTGCAGCATCTAGCAGGGAGATAAATTCATCAAAAAAATTGCACAGTAGGCCCAATACAATACCAGGCATGGTGATTGAATCGGGTAGCAACCAGGCATCGAGATCAATGAAAGTTAGGGCGATTAATAAACTGGTTAATATTAAAGCCCAAAGCAGTTTAGTCGAGCTGCCAAATTTGAATGCACAGAAAACAAATAATAAGCCGCACAGCAGTTCGACCCAGAAATATCGAGGTGATATCCTGCTGTCACAATTTCTGCAGGTGCCTTTTAATAATAGATGACTAAGTAGTGGAATGTTATCGAACCAGCGGATTTGATGTTTGCAATGCGGGCAGTGTGAACCTGGTCGGATTAGATTGGGCAGTGGTTTTTCTTTGCTTTTTGCCAAGTCTTCGTCAACAAGTGGCGGTAAGCGAGCGATGACAACATTTAAAAAACTGCCAATGCATAATCCAAAAATAAATATCAGTGGATAAAAAAGGGCAGAGTACTCCTGCAACGTGGCTAGCATTGTCATTATCAGCGAATTGTAGCAAAGTTAGCTTAATCGATTGTCGCAATACATTAAAAACTGGAGCCTAGATTGAATACCGGCAGATACATGGCGACGAGAATAACACCAATAATTCCTCCCAATATCACGATTAACAATGGCTCCAGCAAAATTTTGATTCGATTAAAATTATCCTGAAGCTGGCTATCAAAATAACTGCTACATTGATGAAGCATTACTGTCAGGCTGGCAGATTCCTCACCTGTACGTATTAGCTGAATCATTAAATTATCGAAATAATGACTGCGATCCAGAGCGTTAGCCAAACCGTGGCCTTTGTGGATTTTTGCTAATGTTTTCTCGATGGCAGCTTGATAATCGCCATCTGAACTAAGTTCGCGGCAGGCTTCAAGGCAATCAGTAATGGTTAACCCAGACTGATAAAGTCCGGCAAGGGTTTGGCAAAATCGTAAGGTATTAATTCTTCTAACGATTTTATTGATTTTAGGAATATATTTCGTGACTTGAAAATGATTGTGTTTGTTTAGAAAAATCAAACTAAAACCTAAGCATAAAATAGCAAGGATCAACCAGGTTGAATATTCTTTTATCCATTCACTGGTTCGAAGAATCGAAACTGTAATTAGAGGAAGCTGCGCGTTCGATTGTGAATAAATAGATTCAAATTGTGGAATTACGAACATGACCAAGATCGCCAACACGGCAATTGAAACAATAGTGAGCATCAACGGATACAACAAAGCAGTCAGCAATTGGTTTGAAGTGTTTTGTTTTTGGCTAAGATAATCCACAGACTGCTGAATCGCATTTTCAAGTTGGCCGGATTTTTCACCGCTTTTAATCAATTGAACAGTAATATGATCGAATAGTGATGGAAATAAAGAGAATACGGTGGACAGTTTTTCGCCCTTAGAGAGTTCATGAGCTAAACAGCTTAGCAACTCGGATAGAACAGGCTCGGCTTGATTTTCACCAAGGATATCGACTGTTTTATTCAAACTTAAACCGGTTTTAAGCAGGGCATTTAGCTGGGTTAGAAAAAACAGCGCTTGTTTATTTAATAACCACCGTCTGAGCTTAATAAATCCATTAGCTTGCTTGTTAATTTTATTAACAACAATCTGTTCTTGATAGAGCAGGTATTTAAGCTCTGTTTCAGATTTCGCAAAGCCACGGCCTGTTACTCTCTGTCCTTTGCTGTTTTTCCCTTGCCAGGCAAATAGGTTGCTATTGTTAACTATCATAGAACTCGTATAAGCTCATCGACACTGGTATCTCCTTCTGCGACACGCTTCAAACCTGCTTGTTTTAAATTGAGGGCCACTGATTGCCCAACAACTGTGTTTTCCGGTTTTAGTTGACATTTTTTTTGCAACAATTCAAATATCCCTGTTCTACTCTTATAACCTTGCAAGCAGCTTGAACAACCGACAGCCTGATAAACATATTTTGGCAGGACTGTGTTACTTTGCCTAAATAATTGAGTCACTGATTCTGTTAGCTGAGTTTGCCGACGGCAAAGGTGGCACAGCTTTCTTGGCAATCGCTGTGCAATAATGAGTTTCAATGCATCATTGAGTGTATACTTCTTTACGCCAAGTTGAAGTAATCGAGTTTTTGCACTGGCAGCGGTGCGACTATGTACTGTCGCTAATACCAAGTGGCCGGTTTGTGCAGCTTTTACCGCAATCTCAGCTGTTTCAGCATCACGAATCTCACCTATCATCAGAATGTCAGGGTCTTGGCGTAACAGGGCTCTTAATGCAACACTGAAATCCAAACCCGCTTTGCGATTTACATTTACCTGATTAATGCCATCAACATGAATTTCAGCTGGATCTTCTATCGTGCTGATGTTTTCCTTGGCCGTGTTAAGCAAGTCCAGCATTGCATACATGCTCACGGTTTTACCGGTACCGGTAGGGCCGGCAACCAATATCAATCCATTAGGTCTTTTTAGAGTTTCTCTAATGATTTGATATTGTTCAGCAAATAAACCAAGCTGATTGAGTTTAAATTGCCGGCCGTGTTGTTCCAGTATTCGTAAAACCAGTTTTTCACCATGAATAGTAGGAATGCTATTAGTTCTCAGAGAAATAGTTTTAGCATCGATGGTGTATGAAAAACGACCGTCTTGCGGTAATCTGGATTGAGCAATATCCATATTGGCAAGTAACTTTATTTGGGAAACTAGTTTTAGGCCTTGTTTGGCTCCAATAGAGGCAAGCGGATGCAAGACACCATCCACCCTGATTCGTAGACGGCAATGACCATCAAACATTTCAATATGAATGTCCGACGCATTGTGTTGAATAGATTTGCTTAAATGCAAATTCAATTCATTCTCCTGAAGTGTGGTATTGGGGGTCTTGCTTCTTAGGTAGTGCTGCCGATTTCTGCTGCTGCGAATCGAGTTAATGTCGGCCAAAACACAATCGAATTGATACTGAGTAAAGAAATTCAATTGGTATGCTTGATTGAGTTTTTCCGGTGTTCCAAAAGCAACTAAATGATTTTTTTGCCTGTCGGTGAGTGTTATTGCGTTTAGCTCGCTTAGAATTTTATCCGGCACCTCAAGTTGGTCAGATTGAGGATAATCGGTGCTGCTTAAATCAACAAAAGGAACAGACCAGATCTCGGCGGCGGTTTGATAAAGCTTGTGCGTTGAAATTGTTTTTAGGTTGAGTAAGCACTCAAATAAACCTTTATTGACATATTCAGTGGTTGACTTAAGCTTAGTTAACTGCTCTTTGCTGATCAGTTTTTGTTCTAGTAACGTTCGCTCAAATAAGGCGATATTTGAAGTGATCATCCTTAAAAATCTTTTTAATCAATGTATGTATCAGGGTCATTAATATCAGGAGCGCTATCGGCACATGGTGCTGGCAGATATTTTGAATCCAGATTAGCTTGTGTCGTTTGGGCACAATCCCATTCAACACTGACATTGGTACCCAGGGCATAAAGACCAAAAGTCTGACCATCAGCAATCGAAGCACCGAGATTCTTTAAAGCAACACTGATAAGACTATGAGTATCATCGGTTCGTGTATAGGTCACGGAATCGACATATTTAGACTGTGAGGATGAAAAGCCACTGAAGTCCGCTGCCGGCATGATGCCATTACTAATGAACGCTTCTGAGACGGCTAGTTTGGCTGGAGCCAAGGCGTTGATTGCTTCAGTGACTTTTGCCCTGACAGAGTAGTCCTGATAGGCCGGCATCGCTATGGCGGTGAGAATACCGACAATAGCAATAACTATCATCAGCTCGATTAAGGTAAAACCGGATTGATTTGAATGAAATAGACGAGTAAGGTGTGACATAGCAACCTCCGTGTTGCGAGTTAAAAAATCCATCTTTTAATGCATATAGATTACCAGAGCACCACCCAGGGTCAAGTGTTTTTGGTTCAGTGAAGTGTATTCTATATTTGACAATTTCTTGATATGTAATACACTGTAGTTAAGATAATTACATCTTTTAAAGAGGATTATGTAAACAATGGCAAATGTTCCATTCTCAATGCGTATTGATGAGAACACAAAAAAACGCTTAAAGCATGAGGCGAAACTTATCAATCGTTCTGAAACCTACTTTGCTAACTTGGCGATTGAAAAAGAATTACGAGCGCGCGAGTTAAAACGTGCCGCAATTGATGAAGCGTATGCACAGGCAGAACAGGGTAACTTTATTTCGAGCGAAGCAATGGGTGCATGGGTGGACTCTTGGGGAAGTGATAATGAGCTGCCACTGCCAGAAGTTGATATTAAGAATTTATGAATGCGTATTGTTTATCTTGAAAGCACCAGAGATGATTTGCTCTGGATGAGGCATTACTATGAAGTGATTTTTCCTCAAGGTAGAGAAAATGCACAGACAAAATTTCATTCTACTGAGCAGCTTTTACTTACCCATCCGTTCACAGGGCATAAAACACACATCAAAGATGTGTATGAATTTTCTATTCCAAAAACACCGTTCTCATATATCTACCGCGTCAAGCCAGATCACATAGCTGTCTTGCGCATTCTGGGATGAACGACAAGGCGGCAGGGCAGAGGTTGAGGAATAAGGAAAACTATTTTTTGCGTCCAACGATGCTGGATGGGCAGATATAAGCTATTGGTGTGATTTTTACTTCCGTTCTCAGCCATAGAGTATGCCGTTGTACATCTATCTGTAGCTGTAAGACAGCGTATTTCTTGCTAGCGCCCAAACACTGATTTTACGGGCACCAGAATTTTTAAGTACTTTTGCGGCCTGGTTAATGGTATGTGAAGTTGTCATGACATCATCGACTAGGACAATGTGCTCGAAATTAAGGATTTGCCCAACTCGAAAGGCATTTTTAACTGCCTGTTCTCTTTGCTTCGCACTGAGTTGAACCTGAGGTTTTGTGTATTTATGGCGTAGTAACAATTGATTACTGCTGGGAATATTAAGTTCATTAGCCAATATTTTAGCAATCATGCTGCTTTGGTTGAATCCTCGTACAAAAAGTCGACGTGGATGCAGCGGGATTGGAATAATAATATCAGGCAGGGTTTGACTTGAAAGATCAATTAATTTTATTAATTCTTCAATTAAAGGCCTGTAAGCATAGAATTGGTGATTGTATTTGAACTGATGAATTAACTGATTGACGGGAGTTTCGAATTCAAAAGGAATTACTGCCGAATCAAAATATGGTGGATGGCTTAGACAGCGTCCACAAACTCCATCATAACTGTCCGGCATTGCGCAAATTAAACATGGATGCTGTATTCTCGGTAAACTTTCACCACATTTATTACAAAACCAGCACTTAGCAGGAGGTTTTTTGCCAACATGAAATACAAGTTCTATAAAAAATGGCTTGCTTGAAGTGACAGAGCGGCATTGTTAACCATCCATGGTTTATCAGTTCATAATACTATATCATTCCTAAGCTTCAGGTCATGATGAAATAAGCGATAACATAACTTAATATAACCTAGCAGATATCCTTAAAATAATGAAAATTTGTACCAGATCATTACCAGAACTCAGCCAGTTCCGTTACAATTGACCGTGATGTGTTAAACGATTCACCTAAACGAATTTTGATTACCCGCAACCACTCTTTAACGTGTGCTCAGGCAGGTATGATAGTTGGCTTTTTAGCTGCGGTGTTGATAACGATTGCAGTGATGTTCTATAGTCAGGGTGCGTGGTTGGTTTTACCTTTCGCAGGTATAGAACTTTTGGCCATCGCGGCTGGATTTTATGCTTGTATAAGGCATAATAATGACTACGAACTGGTTGAGATTGATGACACAAGAATTCATGTTAAGCGTTGTATCGCTAAACGTGAACAGAATTTTAGTTTTCAGACATATTGGACTAAAGTATTACTGGAAATCTCTAAAGGATGGTACCCATCAAAATTATGGGTGAAATCAAAAGGGCAAGCAGATTGAGTTGGGGGGGTGGTTGACTGATAGTGAAAGATGTCAATTGGCCCATAGATTGAAAATTTTATATGAACAAGATTTAAGAAAGGTTAGGTCACTTATGAACAAACCTAGGAAGACGAAAAGTATGCCGTTGTTAATTGCTGCGTTTGCCTCAATGCTTGCATCAGGAGTGCGATGGCAGAATATGCACTGAATTTAACGCCGCCAGTAACATCAACAGCAAGGGAAATATTGTCATTACACAATTTAATTTACTGATTTGTTTGGTGATTTTCGTATGTGTGTTCAGCGTGATGTTTTACTCTGTTTTTGCCCATCGTAAAAGCAGGGGCGTTAAACAGCCAGCTTCCACCACAGTACAGTTTTTGGAAATCGTTTGGACTGCAATTCCGGTATTGATTCTTCTTGGTATCGCAATTCCTTCAACTGCAACATTGATTCGAATGGAGGATACAACCAATTCTGATCTTTACGTTGAAAATAACGGGTTACCAGTGGTTCTGGCAATATGAATATCTAGACGATGGCGTCGAATTTTATAGCAAGCTGTCAACACCTCGAGCTCAAATCGAGGGCCGTGAAGAAAAAGGTGAGAATTATCTGCTGGAGGTGGATAACCAAGTAGTATTACCCATTAATAAGAAGATTAGATTCATATTTACTGCCGCTGATGTCATTCATGCTTGGTGGATACCGCAATTGGGAGTTAAAAAGGATGCGATTCCTGGGTATGTGACAGAAGCTTGGGTCAGGATTGATGAACCTGGCACTTATACGGGGCAGTGTGCTGAGTTATGCGGTAAAGACCATGGTTTTATGCCAATTGTTGTTAAGGCTGTCAGTGAAGAAGAATATGCACAATGGGTGAGTGAAAATCAGACTAAAGAGGAAGAGAACACGGCCGATTATGAACAAATTAGTGATGCGCCCAGCATCGCCACGAATTAAGGAGCTAAGCATGTCAACAGCAGTCGAACATCATCACGACGATCATCATCACGGTCCTGCCAAAGGATTCATGGCGTTGGGTCACTACAACCAATCACAAAGACATCGGTACTATGTATCTGATTTTCTCACTGGTGATGTTTATGGTCGGTGGCTTTATGGCGTTGATTCTTCGTGCCGAGTTGTTTGTGCCAGGATTGCAGCTTGTCGATCCTCACTTTTTTAACCAAATGACAACATTGCATGCCCTTGGTAATGGTATTTGGCGCCGTTATGCCAGGCATGGTCGGTTTTGCCAACTGGCAAGTCCCATTAATGATTGGTGCTCCGGATATGGCGCTGCCGCGTTTGAATAACTGGAGTTTTTGGATACTACCGTTTGCTTTTTCCTTGATTCTATCAGTGTCTGTTCTTTTTTGGTGGTGGCCCTGCTTCCGGTTGGACGCTGTATGCACCGTTGACTTTACAGGGTGGAATGGGTGTTGATTTGACTATTTTTGCCATACATATGATGGGTATCTCCTCAATTATGGGTGCAATAAATGTCATCGTCACGGTTTTAAATATGCGCGCACCCGGCATGACACTGATGAAATTGCCTCTGTTTGTATGGACCTGGCTGATTACTGCCTTTTTGTTGATTGCTGTTATGCCTGTTTTTGCAGGTGCTGTGACCATGGTATTGACGGACCGGCATTTCGGCACGGCCTTTTTCGACCCGGCCGGCGGAGGTGATCCCGTTTTATATCAACATATTTTCTGGTTCTTCGGACACCCGGAAGTGTATATTATGATTCTTCCTGCCTTCGGTATCATTTCTCAAATCATTCCGACTTTTTCCCGTAAGAGGCTATTTGGGTATGAGTCAATGGTGTTCGCAACAGCAGGAATTGCATTTTTGTCTTTCATCGTTTGGGCACATCATATGTTTACGGTAGGGATGCCATTAGCCGGTGAGCTTTATTTCATGTATGCAACCATGTTAATTGCGGTACCGACCGGAGTAAAAA
Source organism: Arenicellales bacterium (assembly GCA_965215945.1). Taxonomy (GTDB): domain Bacteria; phylum Pseudomonadota; class Gammaproteobacteria; order Arenicellales; family JAHEKD01; genus JAHEKD01. Next base: position 160,281 of record CBDCFC010000025.1, read on the forward strand.
TATTTAACTGGGTCTCGACCAAGTTGCCGGGTTCAATGACCTTTGAAACGCCAATGCTGTATGCCGTTGCGGTAGTATTTCTATTTACCATTGGTGGATTGTCAGGATTAATGCTGGCAATTACTCCGGCAGATTTCCAATATCATGATACTTATTTTGTGGTAGCACATTTCCATTATGTTCTGTTTTCAGGTTCGGTGATGGCAATGATGGGCGGTGTGTTTTACTGGATACCTAAGTGGACAGGGCATATGTATAACGAAAAGCATGGCAAAATACACTTTTGGTTAACAACAATTTTCTTTAATATCACTTTTTTCCCACAGCATTTCTTAGGTCTGGCTGGTATGCCGCGCCGTATCCCTGACTATAACTTGCAGTTTGCTGAATTTAACTTTATGTCCAGTGTAGGTTCGATGGGTCTGGGGATAACGCAGTTATTCTTTATCTATATTATCTACCAAACGATTAAAGGCGGGCAAAAAGCGACAACTGAGGTATGGGAGTCAGCCGATGGTCTTGAATGGACGGTGCCTTCGCCACCTCCCTATCATACGTTTGAAACACCACCCGTCGTAAAATACACCTGGCAGTGTCAACGGAGTTAAAACGAAGAAACATTAAATTGGCTTTAGTTTTGGTGTTTCTGGCTGTTTGTATTTTTTTGCTAACTTTTTATCAATATAGTTGAGTCTGTATTGGTTCTATCGAGTTTGAATGAACAAGGTAGTGGTGAAAACATTTCAGTTTTTCTGAGCGTATGTATAAGTCATTAATTTCGAAATTACTGATCACAACGGTCTGCATGTTCGCTTTCGGTTATGCACTGGTACCGCTCTATGATTTGTTTTGCGATATAACCGGGATAGGCGGCAAGACGGGTAGAGTCGAACAGAGTGTTGCACAGCAAGAACAGGTAATAACTGACAGATGGGTAACAGTTGAATTTACCAGTGTATCGACGTCAGGCTTACCCTGGGAATTTAAGCCTAAAGTAAACAAGCTTAAGGTCCACCCGGGTGAAATTAATGAAATTATTTACTTTGTTAGAAACAACAGCTCAAATGTAATTGTCGGTCAAGCTATTCCCAGTGTTACACCAGGCCTGGCTGCGAAATATTTTAATAAAACCGAATGTTTTTGTTTTACCCAGCAGACTCTGCAAGGCAAAGAGCAAAAAGATATGCCCGTCAGGTTCATTATTGACCCGGACTTACCGGAAGATATGCATACTATTACCTTATAGTATTCGTTTTTTAATGCAGAAAAATATGCACAGAATTAGCACTAATACTGTGCGTGTTTCAAGCTATGATGTAGAATATTATAATGACACAGGACTCTAGTTAACGATTAGTTTCAGGAATAGAAGATGAGCGAACAAAGCGATTATTATGTACCGCATTCAAGTCAGTGGCCGATTGTTGCCACGATCGGCTTGGTTTACTCTGGCGTTTGGGACTGCCACGTTGTTAAATGACATGGGCATTGGCAAATGGATCATGTTAGTCGGTGCGGCGATTCTTATTTACATGTTATTTGGCTGGTTTGGTACGGTCGTACGAGAGAGCGAAGGAGGTTATTACAGCGGCCAGGTTGACACCTCGTTTCGCATGGGAATGGGTTGGTTTATTTTCTCTGAGGTACTGTTTTTTGCCGCCTTCTTTGGGGCACTATTCTATGTGCGCAAATTAGCAGTGCCATGGTTGGATGAGGCGGAAGTATTATGGCCTGGCTATGATGGCGGTTGGGCCTACAGCTGGGCCTGCAGGCCCACAAGTGCTAGGGCCCGATACCCATGTTCCCTCAAAGGATTTTTTTTCAACAATCGGTGCATGGGGTTTACCGATGTGGAACACGATTATCCTCTTGACCTCAAGTGTAACCTGTACATTTGCACACTGGGCTTTTGTTAAAGGTCAACGCGGGCGAATTATTTTTTGGTTGGCAGTCACGGTGGCACTAGGCTGTTTGTTCTTATATTTCCAAGCTTATGAATATCACGAAGCTTATACCGCTTATGGCTTGACTTTTGGCACGGGGATTTACGGTGCAACCTTCTTTATCTTGACAGGTTTCCACGGTTTACATGTAACCATCGGTACATTGATTTTATTTATCGTTTTGTTACGCGTGATACGCGGTCATTTCACCGAACAGAATCATTTTGCTTTTGAAGCAGCAGCTTGGTATTGGCACTTTGTTGATACAGTATGGTTGTTGTTATTCGTTTTTGTTTACGTTTTATAGCGAGCTGAGTGATTTTATTTAAAGCGCCGCCCATGGGGCGGCGTTTGTTATTGAACCTGTTGCGGTTGGTTCTGTGGAGCTAGTGTGTTACTTGGAATAATTTTTCCGGTTCCCATGCCAATTAGTATGATAATAAACAGTACAACGCAGATTGAAATGCGAAAAGTTAGTGCTTTGACATTACGGGTCCCTTTGCCGCCGTCTTTCATCATGTAAACAACACTCATGAGTAATGCAACGCCAGCCAGTGCGAAAAGAAAATAAATTAACCAACTCAACATTTATGCTGAACAAAAAAATTATCAGAGTCATAGAGTATATTGCATGCTGTGAGTTGAGTGATGCTTAAATCACTTTTTACTAAGCAAATTTTTCTTTCAGTAATGGCTATGGTCTTAATAGCTATGATGCTTAAATTAGGCTTTTGGCAATTGGATCGATCGCATTTTAAAGCGACAAAGCAGGCTGTGTATAGTCAGCGAATTTCTCAGCCTGTTAAGCAATTACCAGCAGAGTTTGTCAATGCTGATGACTGGAGTTATTTCAAAGTCAGAATTTCAGGTAGTTATTTGTCGGCGAGTGGCTTTTTTGTTGACAATGTAGTTCATCAGTCAGTTACCGGGTTAGCGGTTGTTACACCCTTCAAAATTTTAGGCTCAGAAACGTTGATCTTGGTTAACAGAGGCTGGTTGCCATGGGGTACCGATAGAACATTCTTGCCGGTCGTCAATACACCCGATGGAACAATTGAGTTAACAGGCTTATTGATTCCACCCAGCGAAGGCCATTATTATCTAAGTAACCCGGATGATACTAATGAACGTGCCAACTTGTGGCTACAATTGGATTTGCAACGTTTCAAAAAAAAACAACTAGTAGTCCTGTACAGCCTATAATATTGATTCTCGATCCGGGTCAACCTGGAGCGTACGAATATATTTGGCAACCACAAGATGATAGCTGGATTGTCCGCCATAAGGCTTATGCATTTCAGTGGTTTGCATTAGCATTAACATTATTTTTTATTACTTTAGTTTTAAATCTTAAATATCGTAACAAGGGTGCCTAATATGGCTGAACAATCTACCGAGACGACGATTGACCGGCGTCAGCGTAACAAATCCAGATTCATGCTCATTGCTATTGCGGTTTTATTCTTAATCCCGGTTGTTGGTCCATTTTTTTGGACGCCAAAAAGCTTTGTCAACAAAGGCGAGCTGATCCAGCCTCAGGCACGGCCGCTTGAGGGGTTACAACTAATTAATTCCGATGGTGAGCAGGTTGATATCACCGAATTTCAGGGAAAGTGGACAATGTTGATTTTTGATCACGCCAGTTGTGATGAAGTTTGTCAGACGAATTTGTATAATATTCGGCAGGTTCGCCTGACTCAGGGAAGACGCATGAAGCGTGTTCAGCTGGCATGGATATTGTTATCTGGTAGCCCGGCTGATGTTGGTGCGGTTATTCGGCAAGATTATTCCCAAGTGGCTCTATATAATATTCCAGTTGATGAACATCAAGTAATAAACGACTTATTTAGTGTAAAATCGGGAAAGCCAGAAGATGGGCTGCAGCGTGTATATTTTATTGACCCTTTTGGAAATTTGGTGATGAGTTTTTCATCTGATCAAAATCCAAAAGACATACAAAAAGACCTTGGTCGATTATTAAGAGTGTCCAAGGCGGGTGAAAATCAAAACTGATATGAGTACACAAGCACAAGCGAGCAAACAACAGCATCTGTCATTAAAGACTAAGCTGCTTCAATTCTATGAACTCACCAAGCCTAGAGTCGTGGCATTAATCATCTTTACTGCTATTGTTGGTATGTTTTTATCGGTGCCGGCATTGCCGCCTCTTGATTTGCTTTTTTGGGGAACCTTAGGAATTGGCATGGCTTCAGCGGCGGGTGCAGCAATCAATCAGTTATTTGATAGCGAAGCGGACTCGGTAATGAAGCGTACCCGTTTGCGACCTTTACCAACCGGGCAGCTTACAACGACTCAGGCCTTAAGTTTTGCCTTAGCGTTGGCTGCCTTGGCGATGTTAATCCTTGTTGTTAAAGTCAACACATTAACCGCTGTATTGACGTTTGCTTCCTTGATTGGCTATGCAGTGATTTATACTGTTTATCTAAAACACGCGACACCGCAAAATATAGTCATCGGGGGCGCCGCCGGTGCCGCACCGCCAGTTTTAGGTTGGGCTGCAATCACAGGAGAAGTCACATCAAATGCATTGTTGTTGTTTTTGATTATTTTTGTCTGGACGCCACCGCATTTTTGGGCTCTCGCGCTTTATCGTTATAAAGATTATGAAAAGGCGGGTATTCCTATGTTGCCGGTTACACACGGGCAGAAATTCACTCGCTTGAACATATTACTTTATACGATTTTGCTAACAGCGGTGTCGATAATGCCATTTGCAGTACAGATGAGTGGTTGGCTGTATTTAGTCGGAGTAATAATTTTAAATGTCGTATTCTTATACTATGTGATAAAACTTTATCGCAATTATAATGATCTGTTGTCTCGTAAAACGTTTGTGTATTCAATTCAATATCTGGCAATGTTATTTGCCTTGATGCTGGTAGATCATTATTCTTTTATGCTTTCTTCATGGCTTGAATTAATCTAATTCAAGCTACTCATTTCTATTACTCAAAGCATGTTGCGTAAAATCACGAAATCACTGTTGGGTGATAAAATCCTTGGGAAACTCGATTATTATCGCTTTCCAGAGCAAAAAAAGAGCTGGGGTGGGCCATTCAATGGTCAGCTATTCAGGAAAGAAATCTTTACTGAGTTAATTGCAAAAATTAGTTTTGATTGTGTTGTTGAGACGGGTACATTTAAAGGAACGACAACTGAATACATGGCACAAACCATTGACTTCCCTATCTTTACTGTAGAAGCTATGGAAAGAAATTACGGCTACGCTGCACATCGATTGCGTGAATTTGAAAATATATTTCTTCAGCATGGTGATAGTCGAAGTTTTATCAAGCAGCTAGCCAGTCAACCTGAATTATTACATAAAACGGTGATGTTTTATCTAGATGCTCACTGGTATGATGATTTACCGCTGGCCGAGGAACTTGGTTTGATTTTCAAGTATTGGGACAAAATGGTTATTTTAATTGATGATTTCCAAGTGCCTGATGATCCCGGCTATGGTTATGATGATTACGGAGTTGGAAAAGCATTGACACTGGATTATTTAAAGGTTCATGACTCGTATGAGTTCAGGGTTTTTGTTCCGACTCTACCATCAGATCAAGAGACTGGCGCACGTCGAGGTATGGTTGTGTTGGCAAATAATCGAGTATTAATCGAAATACTACAACAGTTGAAAACTTTAAGAGAGTATCGGTACCCTGTCTAGAGCATCACTTGTATAAACCAAGGTGAAAAAAAAGAAATCCTTTTAATGTATTAAAAAATCAAACCTTCAATAACCGTGAGTATACTTGTTCTTAATTGTGGCTCCTCATCATTAAAGTTCCAAATTATTGTCACGGACACGGATGCAATTGCCAATGATTCAGACCAACGCTTGGTTAAAGGCGAAGTGGAACGAATTGGTTCACAATCGCTAATAAAATATGAAGTTCCCGATCAGCCAACAATCAAGAAAACGGATCCAATTTCCAACTATCAGGCTGCCATAGAATTAGTTTTACGTTGGGTGATTTCGGAAAAATCGGGTATTAGCCAAATTAATTCTTATGCTGATATCCATGCGATTGGACACCGAGTTGTTCATGGCGGTGAGTATTTCAGTAAATCAATCCTAATAGATCAAACGGTAATCGGAGGTATGAAGATATTTTTTGTCGACGAATACGACGTTATATTGGAAAATACTTTGTTGAAATGAAAGGTGAGGTCGACGCAATTGTTTTCACTGGTGGGATTGGGGAAAATTCGGCGGAAATAAGACGACGAGTCTGTGTTGATCTCAACAGCTTGAATTTGATGCTTGACCAAGATGCTAATATGCAGACAGTCAATGATAGAAAAGGAAAAATCAGCTCAAACAAGAGCAAATTACATGCTTATGTTATTCCAACTAACGAAGAGTAAATGATCGCTAGGGATACGGCCAAAGCGACCGAGAATCAAGGACATTAAAATGTTTACTGCATCAGAAAATGATTATCTTGTCAGCGCTACTAATGATTTCTCAATTAGCAACTTATTGACGTTACCAAAAGTTGACATTAATGAAAAAAAGCTAAAAAAGAACTTGCGCAAAACTGTTGAAGAAATTGATGACTTACAGCGGATGCTTTATGCCCAGGATAAGTACTCGGTGTTGTTGATTTTTCAGGCCATGGATGCGGCCGGCAAAGATTCAACAATTCGGGCGGTAACCCGTGGTTTAAATCCAGCAGGTTTTCAAGTGTTTTCTTTTAAGCAACCTTCCAAATTAGAACTGGATCATGACTTTTTGTGGCGCAGTGCAATTGCCTTACCTGAAAGAGGGCGTATAGGTATTTTTAATCGTAGCTACTATGAAGAAGTATTAGTTGTCAGAGTACATCCTGAATATTTGTCCGGGCAACGTTTGCCTGATCAACCAGATGATATTTGGCAACAGCGCTACCAGTCCATTATTGATCATGAAAAGCACTTGGCCAGAAACGGCACTATAATTTTAAAATTCTGGTTGAATGTTTCAAAACAAGAACAGAAAAATCGCTTTATTGCGCGTATAGATGATAAAACTAAAAATTGGAAATTTTCATCTGGCGACGTAAAAGAACGGGGTTATTGGGATGATTATATGAACGCCTATGAGGAAATGTTGAATGCTACATCCAAACCCTGGGCCCCGTGGTATGCGATTCCAGCGGATAATAAACCTTATATGCGACTTAAAGTTGCACAAATAATTGAACAAAGCTTAGCCAGTCTCAATCTTGAATATCCAAAACTGGAGCAAGAAGAACTGGCTAAACTTGATGAAATGAAAACCAAACTCAATCAAGAAGATTAATGGAGTAAAAATGCATAAAGTAATAGTTTTACTTTCCGTAATGTTATTAGTTTCATGTACCCAGGAGTCACAAAATAAAATTGGACGAGCTGTACAAAACTGGACGGGCACAAATGGTGTGCTTGAAATTTACGCTGGAAACACACTGGTAAAACGGTTTTTAGAAATTGATAAATTGACTACAGCTGATTCAACAGGATTATCGAACGATCAAGCTAGACCTTATCGCTTTGGATATGGGATTTTGGATCAAAACCTGAACGGTAAAAAAGATGTAGGTGAAAAAAAGGTATATTTCGAATTCAGCGATTATTCGACATCCTATGTATTTTACGAATCGCCAAATTAAAAACTTCCATCTAATTCAAATTAATTTTATTAAGTAGCCCAGAGATGAAAAAAACACGCATCCTTACGATAGTAATTCCCTGCTACAATGAAGCTAATACTTTAGAGTTAATTTTAAATAAAATAAATGCTGTTGAGCTAGTTAGCAATATCGAAAAAGAAATTATCCTAATTAATGATAATTCCACGGATGGAACCGATGAAATTATACAAGCATACATAAAGAATAATTCTGATTTAAACATTAAATACTATATTCACGAGTTTAATCAGGGCAAGGGCGCAGCTATAAAAACAGGAGTGGTGCATGCGACAGGAGATTTTACAATCATACAAGATGCAGACTTAGAGTATGACCCAGAGGATTACAATTTATTATTACAACCGATTCTAAATGGATTTGCGGATGTGGTGTATGGATCAAGATTCATTGGTGGACAACCGCATAGAATATTGTTTTTCTGGCATTCAATTGGAAACAAATTCCTAACCTTTTTGTCTAACGTTTTTACTAATTTAAATCTCACCGATATGGAGTCATGTTACAAACTATTTAAGACTCAATTGTTACAATCATTAGAGCTAGAAGAGAAACGGTTTGGATTTGAGCCGGAGGTCACCGCCAAGATAAGCCAAGTCAAAAATGTTCGAATTTATGAGGTTGGAGTCTCATATTATGGTAGAACGTATGAGGAAGGAAAAAAGATCGGCTGGCGTGACGGATTTAGAGCCATCTATTGTATTTGCAAATATAATGTTTTCCGTTAAGCCATTAAAAGATAATCAATAGAGATGGATTTATGTGAGATTTCAACCAACTACTAAAAGTCATATATGTGGAAGGATGTAGTCCAAATAACGGTCGACTATGATAATTGAGTTTACACTGAGTGTTTTAGTTTATCTGGAACTATTGCTTATATCTTCTTGTTTTTATCTATTCCTTAGACAAAGAAATTGGCCTGTCAGTGCATCTATTGGTTGCGGTTTGTTTCTCATGACCATGCTGGTATCATTTTCTTTGCGTTTAATCATTGCGCTCAACATTTTCCCATACGTTTACCTGCTAGACGTTTTATTTATAATTATTTCGGTACTTTACCTTAATCACAATAGGTTACTAATTGGCTCAGAGAGTAAAAAAATAGTTACCACTATAAAGCCATTAAACTACACCAGCTATTTAGCTTATTTCGCACTATTCTATTTGTTACTGTTGGCATTACTTACCCCTATTTATAATGGTGATGCGAGAATTTATCATCTTTCCCGAGTTTTTCTTTTTATTCAAGAAAATAGTCTATTTGTAACCAACGTTTCTAATCCGCAGCAATCATTTTTTCCAACTGGTTACGATATATTACAATTAATGTTTTTGCGTTTCCCAAGTGATTGGGGATTATCATTTTTTAATTTGATTTCTTATGTTGCAATAATCTCAACTAGTTACTCCTTGGCAAGTTTTGTGCTTAATCATCGACTAGCAGTGTTATCCACCTTGTTAGTTGCGTCTGCGCCGATCATCCTTCTAAATGCAACAACTGTTAAGCCAGAATTACTTCTTGTATTAACAGCTTCTGTAGCTATGTATGTGGCATTTAAGGTTTATCAGGCCCGAAACGATTTTGATATTTTAGTACTTGGGCTTACTTTGGCATTTGGTCTCAGTGTAAAAACTACGTTCATTTTTTTCATCTTATTATTTCTATTGTTTATGGTCGTGCCGATTTTAAGAACAGAATCTGTTAAATATTGGTGTGTTTTCTTTAAAACTCATTGGGTGTCAATTTTTCTTCTTTTACCTGTATTAATTTTCTTGTCGGATATCTGGATTATTTTTTATAACAAATACTACTGGGGTTCATATGGGGGTCCTGAAGTATTTACTCAGAATTTTGTAAACAAGAATGGAATTTCGGGTTTTTTTGTGAATTTATCCAGATATCTTTTGGAAAGTATTGAATTACCAGAGGTTATTAATGTTTTGTGCAATAGAATATTTGGAATAAGGTTAAGCGACATCGTTTTGAATGCTTATCAAAGCTTAATTCCCCAGCAACTTGAAATGGCTGCCTTAACACCTTGGTACAAATATTTTATTTCATGGCGAACAAACGAATTTCACAGTTGGTATGGGATTTTTGGTGTGCTTATCCTCTTTAGTTCTGTATTTTCTATTCTGCAAAGTCAAAACATTTTAATAACTCGTCTTGGCTTAATTGGTATCGGTTTCTTTTTTGTTTTTTCGTATTCGATTAACTGGATGCCTTGGAATGGAAGGTTGCTAATGATAACTTTTGTTTTACTCACGCCATGCTTTGTTTTCGTTTTAAAAAATCGATTGCAAAATCATGGCTGGCTATACAAAACTTTAACTTTTATTGCCATGGTTATTCTTGCCTATACATTAGTTTTTAATGAGACCAAGCCAGCAATAGTCAATATTAATTCCAGTAGTAAAAGTCCGATAACAATACGATCCATCTGGTCACCTTCTGATATTGCGAGAAAATTTTACCCTAGTCCACCTAATTTTGAAGAGCAAATCGATAAAGTAGCTAACGGGTCAAAAGTGTCATTGATTTGCAAAAATCACGGGTGTCCAATTTATTATATAATGAGCAGAAGAAGAGATTTGAACTATAAATTGCATTGGAATCAAGAATTGATGGATTCAAACATATTTAATAATAGTGATTATATTATTTGTCTGCAAAAAACATGTGACGAGTTGCTAGATGCAACATTCATAGAAAACAATAGCAAATTAAGTGATACAATTATAGCTTTGAAAGCTAACCTGTAATCGACATTAAATTATTTTTTGAACATACGGGATTATTTGGAAATAAATTTTCTCTAATTATCAAAGATATAAGAGATGCTCTTTCACGTTTATTCAAAAATGCATGTTGTAGAAATTCTAGTAATGATATAGTGCAGTCAAGAAGGCCAGGTTCGTTATTCTGATCTTTAAAAGCTAGTAATGTTGGATATAGATCTAGTAGATTTTGCTTATTTAATAATTCAAAATTACTTTTGAGGCCATCATTAATATGCTTAGTGCTTATTCTAGAAGAATGATCTCCATGGATAATAATAGACGCATCTGGATAATGTTTGAATATATCAGTTAATAATGCGTCTAGCTTCTTTATAAAACATTTGTATTGCGAGTAATAAGCCTGATAAGCTTTTTCTCTTTGCTGAGAGCTTATTCTGATCAAGTTGTTATCTTTGCTTGACTTTGAAAAAGGGCCAATATCTCCCCATTCATCAAAATTCGGCTTAGTTTTACATTCACCTGTTTGAAAAAAATCATGGTGTGGATATAAAAAATGTACGAAGTAATATTGGTTTCCTCCACTGTCCAGTTGATATTGTTTGATAAGTGCTTCAGTTGTAGATTTTTCTGCTAGAGATCCTAGGTGTATTGGAATTCGACTAGTGAATCCTAAAGATTTTGGAACTGCCGACAATTGATTAATGTCGAGTTGTTTTAATGCATAGGGTGCAACCAAAGCTAATTTGTCTAAGTCATTATCTATGAAATAGGAAAGCGAGTGTATCGGATAAGAATAGCAATTTCTGACAATTGCCTTCATTGAAGAGCAAAAATCCAAATAAGAACTTTGGAAAACATTGATTTGATATCCGTGCTTATGAATCGTCTCAAAAAGTGCGTTAGATTCAAAAGAAAACGAAGGATATTCCTGTACCGCATTATATTTGTCCGCTAAATTTACCACATGGCTTAATGAATTTTGAGTCCACATGCTTGAGCTATAGGCATTTTTGATAATAGTTAGACTATGTTTAGTTAAGACTCTGATTAATTCATCTTTAGTAGTGATAGCTGTGGAGGACTCTTTACTAAAAGCTGAAATTCCCATCGCTTCATCAAATATCAAATGGAAAAAGGGGCTAGACTTCTGACTTGACTCTTTTGGTGTTTTAACAAAATCGTTCTTAAATAGATAATCGGGATATACTTTCTCAGCAATAATAATAAAACTGCTTAAGATAATAGATACAGTAGAAATTATTATTATCGAGTTAATTTTATCGCGTAACAGGATGACAGTAGGAATAGCGATAAAGCTAGATTGAAGAAATGTCAAATTTGATGTTCTAGAAATTAAGAATGTGACTCCAAGTATGAAAACTATACATCTAAGTGTAACAAACAAAAAAGGTCTTAAAGACGCTAACTTGAGTAGCAAACCAGAAAGAAAGCTGATTATTAAAAATGTGAGTGTAAATATTATAAATACATTGCTGAGCAATGGATAATTATGGCTTTTAAAGAGTAATATAATATGAGTTATGATTAATAAGAAAAAAGCTAGAACATCAATCAAATTCTCTTTAGACGATTTCAGATAATTATTAAAAACTGACATTATTCTTAAGCTATTGTCTTAGCACTTACTTTATAAAACTATAAAGGGTTCTTCCGTCCTTTGTAATAATTTTTGATTTAAATGAACTGGTCTTTGAAGTAAGAATTCGTTCAAAATTTTTTTTATTATACTCATCAAAAATATCCTCTCTGATGGCTAATAGTTTTTGTACAGTAGGATCATTCTTGTTAACAAATTCAATAATTCCCTTAGGTGCAATACTTACTAACCATTCGACAACCTCATCCAATTGAATATTTTTTGCAATAACTAAATGGTGAATAAAGGCTAAAGCTATTACGAAATCACCGTGGAGGCGTTTCGAAAGCGAAAGGCGCTCCAAATTATTCCAGCCCAAATCTGGGCTTGGATTAGTCAAATCCATTTGCAACCCTAGAAAATCATGATTTGTGTCTTGAAAATTAATATATGCTTGATTGATAGCATTAAAGTCGAAGTCTAAACCAATAACTGTATTGACCCCCGCATTAAAGGCTGTTTGTGAAAAATTCCCTGTATTACATCCAATATCTACAACAAGATGGACATCAGCTCTTTTCACGTTTTGGTAAATAAATTCATGCTTAGCCTTGGTTTCTTGGTCAGTGTAGGTATTTGTGAAACTGTAATCAGACCAGGTTGTTTTTTGAGTGTTATGAAATTCTAACTTTGTTATCCATTTTTTTAGATCTAGGAGAATTGAAGTAAATTTAGATTTACTTAGAGTTTTTTCTTTCAAATGACCCTTGAGTTTTTCAGATGATTGGTTGAGATTTTTAACCTGGAAATATTCGGGTAGGAATATGTAAAGCAGATGACGAAGCGAAAGTTTTTTGTGGATAGGAAGTAACTTAATGAAATCTGAGGTGGATATTCCATCAAAAGATCCACGATACCAAGGATTGTGATTAATGCCTAACTTTGCACCCAGTAACAATGGTATCAGGAATTGTTCGGTAAATTGTTTTTGTCCTACCCAAAATTCTCCAGCGTTGTATTTTTTTATGGATAAAAAATCGATAAAAATCGGTTTTCTATTTACAAATTGAACATTATATGCACTGGCGTCTTTTAAAGTGAAATCATGTTCCAGCAGTAACAAATGAAAATCGAGGTGAAAGATTGCCGCTGACTTTAATAACTCAAACGACCACTCATAGGGATATGAAATAAAGGGAATTTTTTCATGTTTCAATAAATATTCAGCATTAAGATTGTGCTCACCAATATCGACTTCAGAAGTAGGAATTAACCAAGACTGCTGGATTAAAAGCTCTAAGATACTTTGTTTTAAGGCTACATAATCTTCTGCTCCCAATTTAGTGACAGTACGATAAATTTCTTCGTCATAATGAAAAACATGCCCGGCTGGATCTCTGTATGAGCTAGGGTCACGTTGAAAACCTGAACCCTTCATTAAGTATTCAAGGGTCCTGCAGGAACTTTCTTACTCTTTTGTTTCGCTAAGGTCATTATCTTGTTCATTATCCTTCCCTTTATCGAAAAAACTTTTGATCTTACTCCAATAAAGACCAGCTGCAGCACTGGCGGCTGCAATTCCGCCGACTATAGCCTGAACTATCATTGTCCCAGTTCCTGGATCAAGATATGCATAGGCTTGGGATGTGTCTAAAAACAGATAAAATAAAAATGAAGCGAACAGTTTTGCAAACATAGCAGGATGATTTATACTTAAAATTTGGTTAAATTCAATTGTGACACAATTGTTTTTTTCATACAAACAGATTCGGAGTCTTGATCGACTCGTCCAATGTAATACCTTGATGAAGTAACTCTTTAAACAATAATAGAAGTATGTAGCTATGACAACAAAAGCAGATTTTTCAGACGAGCAATGGCAATTAATTCTAGATGTGCCGATTATGGTAGGTATGGGCGTGATGATTGCCGGTAAAAGTGGTTTGGGAACCATGAAGGAATCTTTCGCTTTGACTAAGGAAATGATTGATGCGGTCAAAGGGCATGCAGATAATGAGCTTATTCAATCAGTAGTTAATGCGAGATTAAAAGACAAAGAAAAATCTACCGCTGAGACCTTAACCAACAATCCCTACACAGGCCAGGGCCGTGAAGGCTTAGTCGATGCCGCAGTTGAAAAGTGTGAACAGGTTTGTGCTGTATTAGCTGAAAAGTGCACCGATCAGGAAGCACAGGAATTCAAGCAATGGGCCATGCACATTGGCGAAAAAGTAGCCATGGCCGCGTCCGAAGGTGGATTCCTAGGATTTGGCGGTGAACAAGTCAGTGTTGAGGAAAAACAGGCCCTAGCTAAGATTTCACAAGCGCTGGGTGTTGAGGCTTTTTCTTAATCAGTGATTTAATCGGTTAACACGGCAGCTAAATCACCAGACTCAAGTGCCATTAATTTGTTCTGGTAAGGCTTAGGGTCAAGGTTATTATCCTCTAGCCATCGTTGGTTATAATAGGTATCCAGATAACGCTCACCTGAATCACAAATCATGGTGATGATGCTGCCACACAGAGATTGTTGCTGCATTTCACAAGCAATTTTCAACGTTGCATAAAGATTTGTACCTGTACTGCCGCCGCATTTTCGTTTTAGTCTTGATTCCAATAAATTGAGGCACGCAATAGTCGCTGCATCGGGGATTTTTTCCATCCGGTCTATAATGTCAGGCAAGAATGAAGGCTCGACTCTTGGTCGGCCAATACCTTCAATTCGTGAACCGCGGTCCAAAGTAAGTGATTTATCTCTGCTCTGGTAGTAATCATAAAATACTGAGTTTTCCGGATCGGCAACACAGAGTTTTGTATTGTATTGTTGATAACGTGTATATCGCCCGATTGTTGCGCTGGTGCCGCCCGTTCCAGCACTCATTACTATCCACTCAGGAATAGGATGAGGCTCTTTTGCCATTTGTCCAAAAATTGACTCGGCGATGTTGTTATTGCCACGCCAGTCAGTGGCACGCTCAGCAAAGGTAAATTGATCAAGGTAATGGCCGTTTAATTCCCTGGATAAATCCTCTGCAACCTGATACACCTCACCCGAAGAATTAACAAAATGACACTCGCCTCCATAGAATTTAATTTTATCGATTTTTTCACATGATGTACTTTTAGGCATTACCGCAATAAACTTAACACCAATTAATGCAGCAAAATAAGCTTCAGAAACTGCCGTGCTGCCGGATGAGGACTCAACAACTGTTGTGTTCTCATCAATCCAACCATTGCAAAGTGCGTATAAAAACAATGATCGGGCCAAACGGTGTTTAAGGCTGCCGGTTGGATGAGTTGATTCATCCTTTAGGTAAATATCGACACAATCAAATACTGGCCAATCCAGCTTAATTAAATGCGTGTCGGCCGAACGGCGAAAATCCGCTTCGATTTTTTCAATGGCCTGGTTAACCCAACGGCGTGTGGAGGTATTATTCAATAAAATTTACCCGCATGCTTATCAGCCGACGATTATAGCGAACTAGCTGTTCGAATTGGTTAGATGATTTGAATGCTGTTGCCTGTGCCACAGCGTGGCGTAATGACTCTGTTGTTGTAAAAGCTTTTCATGCGTTCCTGTTTCAACTACTCTGCCTTTATCCAGGACGACAATTTGATCCGCATCCATGATGGTTGATAGCCGATGGGCGATGACTAATGTGGTTCTATGTTTCGCTATAGCATTGAGTGCGGATTGAATCGCTTCTTCGGATTTAGAGTCCAATGCGGAAGTGGCCTCATCGAGTAATAATATTGGAGGATCTTTTAATATGGTTCGGGCAATTGCCAGGCGTTGTTTTTCACCGCCGGATAATTTCAAGCCACGCTCTCCAACTTCGGTTTGATAGTCCTCCGGTAAAGACTCAATAAAACCATGTAGATAAGCTAATTTTGCAGCCTGGCGAATTTCTTGATTGCCAGCGTCGGGTTTACCATAACGTATATTGTATTCAATGGTGTCGTTGAAAAGGACGGTATCCTGCGGTACAACGCCAATATTTTTACGCAAACTTTCCAGTGTCATTTCACGAATATCCTGTCCATCAATTAGAATCTTTCCTGAGGTGACTTCGTAAAATCTGAAGACTAATCGAGCAATAGTAGATTTACCCGCACCACTGTGCCCGACAATTGCTATTTTTTGGCCACCGGGCACATTAAAACTGACTCTGTCTAGGATTAAGCGCTCAGGTTTGTAAGCAAAACTGACTTGTTCGAATTTGATATCTGCTTTGCTGATTTCAAGTGGCTTTGCACCGGGTTTGTCCACAATTTCTTTCTCAACTTCAAGTAAAGAAAACATACGGCTGATGTCAACCAATGAATTTTGCAATGTTCTAAATACATAACCCAGGAAATTTAGTGGCACGTAAAGCTGCAATAAAAATGCATTAACCAGCACAAAATCACCCAGTGTCATCTTTCCGTCGACAACATTTTGTCCTGCCATAACCATAAGCAAAGTTAAGCCAATAGCGATGATGGTCGCTTGACCAACGTTTAAAATGGCCAGGGAAAATTCGCTTTTATAGGTCGCATCCTGCCAGTTCTTAAGATTTTCATCGTAGCGATGGATTTCTAATTTTTCGTTGTTAAAATATTTGACAGTTTCATAATTAATCAATGCGTCAACGGCGGTCGTGTTGGCACTGGATTCTGTCTCATTCATGCGTTTGCGAAACTTCAGCCGCCAGTTCGAAATTGAGTAGGTGTAAACACCATAAGAAATAATGGTTAACAATGTGACGATAACAAATCGTGGTTCATAACGGACGAACAAAATAATGCAAACAACACTGAGCTCAAACAAGGTTGGGAAAACGCTGAATATTAAAATTCGTAATAACTCATTGATTGCACGACTGCCTCGATCAATATCTCGCGATAATCCGCCGGTTTTACGCTCAAGGTGATAACCTAATGATAAATGCTGTAGGTGTTCGAATACTTTTAGAGTGATATTTCGAATTGATCTGAGTGCGGCTTTTGCAAAAACAAGATCACGCAACTGATTGAACAATGAATTTGCAAACCTCAGGCCACCATAGACCAGCAATAAAAGCAACGGTAATTGAATAACTAATTGATCGTTTGACGGTTTTTCCAGTTGATCGACAATGTCCTTTAACACTAGCGGAACAGCAATGGTGGCCAGCTTTGCTAATATCATTAAAACTAATGCAAAGCCGATTCGCCACCGGTAGTCCCAAAGATGAGTTAGTAGTGATTTAACCGTATCCCACGGCGCATAAAAAGATTCAGCTCGATTCATTGGTATAATATGGCGCCGGCAGCATTTATAAACAAGCGAGAATAGTTACTTCAGTACAAAACTATAAGGTAATCTAATCATGCTATTATGCAAATAGAACCGATTGCAAATCTTGCTTTGCGATGCAAAAAACAAGCAATGTTAAAAATTAGATGATAATTTTGAGGATAATCTTATTTTAGTGAGTTTTTTCTTGCGGTGAACAATAATCCGGTAGACTAATAAAACAGTTAAAATCAATGCATAGATTGCCGGTTCTGTATAATCTGCCTTAACCAACCAGATAAAGTGAGTGACAGCGGCAATGCCGATTAAATAAACTATTTTATGTAACTTTTGCCAACGTTTACCTCCAAGTCGCTTCACCCAGCCGTTGGTTGAAGTGATTGCTAATGGAATCATTAGTACAAGAGCCAGCATGCCTGCCAAAACATACTTTCTTTCAAGAATATCTTTGAGAATTTCACTCCAGTCAAAGAACTGGTCAAAAACGATATAGACTAACAAATGGCAAAAAGCATAGAAAAAAGCATATAAACCAAGCATACGCCTTAACTTAATTAGATCTGGAAAATTAAATAGTCGCCTAAATGGTGTAACGGCTAATGTTAGCAACAAAAATCGTAATGCCCATTGACCTGTCACCTCGGTCATGGTTTCTACCGGGTCGCCAGTAATCGAATTTGTCACAACGTTATAAATTAATATTGCAAAAGGTGATAAGCAAAACGCAAAGACAATAGCTTTAGCCCAGCGAAGCGACGCTGCCGACAATGGTTGAATCATAAACTTAAAAATATTTGCCTAAATCCATGCCGGAGTATAAATTGGCTACTTGCTCGGCATAACCGTTAAACATTAATGTCGGGCGTTTTAATAACTCGCCGACACGACGCTCTTTGGCTTGCGACCAGCGTGGATGGTCAACTTCGGGATTAACATTGGCATAAAAACCGTATTCAGAAGGAGCCTGCACATTCCAGGTATTGCGTGGCTGTTCTTCTGTTAAGCGAATGGTAACGATTGACTTAATGCCTTTGAAACCATACTTCCAGGGCACTGTTAAGCGTATCGGTGCGCCATTCGGGTTAGGTAAATGCTCACCATAAAGTCCTACGGTTAAAATCGTCAGCGGGTGCATAGCTTCATCCAGTCGTAGCCCCTCACGGTAAGGCCAATCTAGTACTTGACCAAAGAAGCCTGCATTTTGCCCCGGCATTCTTTCGGGGTCATATAAAGTTTCAAATTCAACGTATTTAGCGTTTCCGGTTGGGGCGCTGTACTTGATCAATTTACCGAGTTCAAAACCAATCCAGGGCACGACCATCGACCAGGCTTCAACACAGCGATGACGATAAATCCGTTCTTCAGGTGGGAATTGCTTAATCAAATCATCAACACCCCACTGTTTAGGATTATTGCATTCCCCCTCAACATTGATTGTCCAGGGGCGGGCAACAAAGTTTTTAGCCAACTTAGCGGGGCTATGTTTGTCGGTGGAAAACTCATAAAAGTTATTATAGGTTGTGACCGATTCATAATCTGTTAACTGTTCATCGGTGGCAAATGGGCCGGTTGGACTGTCTGCAAATGGTTTTGGTAAGTCATTGTCACTGGTTACAGCCGCCCAGGAGTCTGCTAAGTTTAATCCGAGTGCTAGGGCGGCACCACCAGTTAAAAATTGTCGTCGTCCCTTGTAGATTGACTCAGGTGTGACTTCGCTGGGTCTAATTTCATTTGTTTTGCGAGTACGGATTAACATATATCACCACTATTTTAGTTTTCATTATAGACTCGGGGGAAATTATATAGTTCAATCAATCAAGCTTTGTTACAAAGCCTTACACTTGTGATTTCATTATCTAAACATCGGTATCAATACATGTTTACAGCCATTGATCACATATTTTTATTGTTTTTTGGCTTGAGAACATATCTCTTAAGATCTTTTACTAAATATTACTGGCAATGCTGAAATATTTAGTGTCTCTTTCGGGGAAGGTTGAAACCCCTCGCCTTTAGGCGAAGCAAAGATTCGTGTAACATGAGCGGATGCGACATTATCGCTACGGTGCGCACACGAAATTTGATTTAAAAGTACATCTGGTCTGGATTCCGAAATATCGAAAGCGGGTATTAACCGGTGAAGTGGCCGTTCGTGTGCGCGATATTATTCGCCAGATTGCATTTGAACATGAATTACAAATCATCAGTGGCAAGGTCGCATCCGACCATGTTCACGTGTTTTTATCCTATCGATCTACCCAGAAGGTCAGTCAAATAGTGCAATGGTTGAAGGGAACAAGTTCGAGAGTATTGCTGCAGGAATTCACGCACTTACGCAGACAATTCTGGGGTAAGCATTTTTGGGCTAGAGGCTATTTGGCCGTAAGTTCAGGAAATTTAACGGATGAAATGATACAAGAGTATATAGATGGTCAGGAAGGTGAACAGATCGCCGATGACAGTCGATTTCCAATCGACAATACTTAAACCCCTCGACTTACAGTCGAGGGTCGTTTAGTTGTTGTGGTTTGTGCGATAAGTGTCGCTGTAGTGATATATTTTTATATCTTAGGTCGAATTTCTCAGAGTCAATCTGCCAGGCAACTTACGACTGATTTATTAGCACAGTGCCCTAGTACGCCGTGTGTTTGCACGGAGTACGCAGATGACGACGAACATTTTGTTCCTCCGATTGTAATTGCCGATTCTTCAATTCCTAATACGGTGAGTTTTATTAAGCAAATTGTTATCAACATGGGGGGTGAAATTACTTTTGAACAAGAGAATTATCTCTCAGCTATATTTAAAAGCAGTGTTTTTGGGTTTGTTGATGACTTTGAGGTTCGTGTTGACAGACGGGATGGGTTAATTCATCTGCGTTCGGCATCAAGAGTAGGTCGATCAGATCTTGGCGCTAATAAAAAGAGAATTGAACAATTTAAACAAGCTATGGCTGCTACAATGAAAGAGTAGCCAATAATCAAAAACTTTTGAGGAACGATTGTAGTGCCGAATAATATTTTGGTTCTGTTTGCCCATCCGGCAATTCACAAATCGATTGTTAATCGCCGCCTGATTCGGATTTACAATGAGTTTAAAAATGTCAACTTTAGGGATCTGTATGATATTTATCCTGAATTTATGATTGACGCTGAAAATGAACAGGCACTGTTATTAGAGAATGACATTATTGTTTTTCACCATCCAATTTATTGGTACAGCTGTCCACCTATCCTTAAACAATGGATGGACTTAGTATTAAAAAACGGTTTTGCTTTTGGGGATGGGGGTGATGCACTCAGAGGAAAGATTTTTTTATCCGTGGTAAGTACGGGTAAAGATATGGATGCTTATAACAGCAGCGGCATACATAACTATAGGTTGCGGCGTTTTTTATTGCCCTTCGAACAAACAGCGAATTTCTGTGGTATGTGTTATTTGCCGCCATTTGTTGCCTTCAGTAGCGGTAATCGTCTGGATCAAATTAGACTGGGTGAACACATGCACCAATACCGGGTCATCATGACGGCGCTTTCTGATCCACAATTTGATTTCTCTTCTGTGGCTGAGCTGGATTATATTAATTCAGACATGCAGCTTTTCAACTTTTACCAAGAGCTAAGCCATGCACAGCGATAGCTTGTTATTTCAAGCGTTTATATACCTGGTTGCCGCTGTGGTTTCTGTGCCCATAGCCAAGCGTGCTGGTTTGGGGTCAGTGTTGGGTTATTTGATTGCCGGTGTCATTATTGGGCCTTTTGTGCTTGGTCTGGTAGGTCACGAAGAAGGGGTGATGCATTTTGCCGAATTCGGAGTGGTGATGATGTTGTTCTTGATTGGTTTGGAATTGCGTCCAGCTTTATTATGGCGGATGCGCGGCCCGATATTAGGATTGGGCGGTTTGCAAGTATTATTGACGACTCTGTTAATCACAGTGCTTGGAATTGTTTTCGGCTTGATTTGGCAGCACGCATTAGTAATCGGCATGACGCTGGCACTTTCATCGACGGCAATCGTTTTGCAAACCTTGAACGAGAAAGGCTGGATGAAAACCGGTGCAGGGGAATCTTGTTTTTCGGTTTTGTTGTTTCAGGACATTGCAGTCATTCCAATGTTAGCCGTATTGCCGCTGTTAGCAGTCGGAGTTAGTACGGAGAGCTTAAGTGCTGCAAATGAATCTGGGCAGGCCGGTTGGATAAATACACTGAAGGTTGTCGGTGCTGTAGCGGGCATTATTTTTGTGGGCCGTTATGTGATACGTCATATATTCCGTATCATTGCCGATACTAAACTTAGGGAGATTTTTACGGCTACCGCTTTACTGCTGGTGATTGGAACGGCTGTTTTAATGGAAGCTGTCGGGCTTTCACCTGCTTTAGGTACATTTTTGGCAGGAGTAGTACTGGCCGATAGCGAGTATCGCCATGAACTTGAGTTAAATATTGAACCCTTTAAAGGTTTGTTACTAGGCCTGTTTTTTATTTCAGTTGGCGCTAGTATCGATTTCAATGTTTTGTTTGCCAGTCCAATAATAATCATGGGTTTGGTTGTTGCGTTAATAGTCGTAAAGTTTGTTGTTTTATTCGGTTTGAGTAAAATTTTTAAAATGACTTTTAATTCCGGCATGCTATTTTCGTTTGCTTTGGCACAGGGCGGGGAATTCGCTTTTGTTCTATTTTCATTCGCAACCAAAAATGGGGTTATTTCGGCTCAGTTAGTAAATCCGCTGATAGTTGTTGTTGCTTTAACGATGTTGATTACACCATTGCTGATTATTTTTTATGAGCGTTTCTTTGAATCACACAAGCCGGATAATGTGCAAGCTGAATACGATGATGACATTGATCAAGGGGCAGATAATCCTGTGCTGATTGCCGGCTATGGACGTTTTGGTCAGATTGCCGGGAGGCTGTTAGCCAGTAACGGCTTTAAAACAACTATTCTGGATAATAATGCCAGCCACATCGAAGTGCTGCGAGGGTTTGGAAACAAGGTTTATTATGGCGACGCCAGCCGGGTTGATTTATTAGAGATGGCGGGTGCGTCAAACGCAAAATTAATGATTATTGCCATTGAGGGACGCGAAAAAATTAATGAGCTGGTCGAGACTATAAGCAAGCATTTTCCAAATTTAAAATTACTTGTGCGTGCTGAGAATCGTACCCATGCTTTTGAGTTATTAAAATTAGGAGTACCGGAGGAGAATATCTATCGTGTAACGTTTGGAAGTTCACTTGAGCTTGGTAAAGATGCGTTAAGGTATCTTGGATTTAATGGTTACCGGGCGCAGCGGGCAGCACTATTATTCAAAAAACATGATGAAGAAGTGATCAAAGAATTATATGAACAATATTTTCAGGACTTTGAAGGATTTCGCAGTACAGTAATTTCCAGGGATCAGGAGTTGAATGAGCTATTTGCCTCCGATTTAAAAGATGCTGAAGAGCATCCGGATGAGGCTTGGCAGTAATTGAGATTCTTTTAGTTTTTAATTTTATGTAATCGATTATAGACACCGCTGAATAATTTCGATCCAGTTTTAGTACCCGTTATTGAATGAGTTATTTTGTAAATCTGCATGGCTAGTTTATCTTTACCAGGTAACTTAAGACCAGCTTGTCGAGCTAGATCGAAGGCGATTTCCGAGTCTTGCTTTAACCCTAACTCCCCGGCCTGCCGTGCCAATAGGAACATGGTGCGAGAGAATAAAATCATTTCTTTGCTGCTGTGGTGTAAACCAAACTCAAGCATGGTCTGGTAAATATGTTGTCTGGCTTGAATTTGGTGAGATAATTGTTTGGCACGATTAGGATTATCAACACTGAAGCGTTGTCCAGAGTGATCACGGAAATCCGTAAGATGTTGATTAATAAATTCTATTTTTGGGTTTTGCAAACCAATGCGACAGTCATACTCAAGATCTTCCTCGCAGCTTAGCGGAAGGATTGGTCCGGTATTAGTTAGTAAGTGCTTTTTGTATATTGGTGTTGAAGTTGACCACGTTCTAGAAACGAAAAAGTTAGGCAAAATAGATTTGTTTGCCAATTCCTTTTCCTTCCAAACGGTATATTTCTTGGGGGTCTTCTTTTTGTAATAGTGAGTGACTGCATAGACAATATCAGGGTTGACTTTACTTTCAAATGCCTGAATAAAAAGTTCAAATTTTTTAGATAAAAGTAAATCATCACTGTCCAGAAACTGGATGTACTTTCCGCGTGTATGATTTAGGCCTAGCTGTCTGGCCGCTCCCGGCCCCTGATTGGCTTGGGTGAGCACGAGTATTTTTTCGGGATGCTCCTTGGCTAGACCGGCAATAATCTGTTTGGTTTGGTCAGTTGAGCCATCATCGACAATAATTATTTCATAATTGTTGTATGTTTGGGTCAATACGCTGCTCACACACTCGGCTATGAGTTCTGGCCTGTTATACACAGGAATAATGCAACTGATTAAACCCTCAATGTATGTTGACTTACTCATGGTTTTCAATGACTTTTGTTGAGGCCTGAATTAACACCTATTAATTGTTTGCTGCGATAAAATATCGACTATATCTGAAATTGAGAGATGATGAAAACTCGTATTGAAAAAGACAGCATGGGTGAATTGGAGGTTCCTGTCGATGCCTTGTACGGTGCGCAGACTCAGCGTGCTATCAATAATTTTTCAGTAAGCGGTTTAAAAATGCCGACAGCATTTATTGCCGCATTAGGCCTGATTAAAAAGACAGCCGCAATGGTCAACATTGAACTCGAGGAACTAGACCCTCAGACAGGAAAAGCAATCATTAAAGCGGCGAATCAAGTAGCTAATAACCAGCTAGATGAACAATTTCCGATCGATGTGTTTCAAACGGGCTCGGGTACCAGTTCTAATATGAACGCTAATGAGGTGATTGCTAATCTTGCCGGTCAATATCTTGGTGAAGAGGTGTCCGCGAATGACCATGTCAACATGGGGCAAAGTAGTAATGACACGATCCCTACCGCTATTCATCTTGCATCGGCAATCAGTATTCAGCAAGAGCTGTTACCTGCTCTTAAACATCTGCATTCCACTATCTTGGACAAAGCAGCGGATATTGATCAATATATCAAAACGGGGCGAACCCATTTGATGGATGCAATGCCAATAAAATTATCACAAGAGTTGCAAGGCTGGGCATTACAGGTTGAGAACGGGATTCAACGGCTGCAATCTGTCCAACCCAGATTACATCGATTGGCGCAAGGTGGAACGGCCGTGGGAACAGGCGTTAATGCACATCCTGATTTTGCCCAAGTTTTTGCGCAAAAATTGTCTGCCGAAACGAATATCGATTTTGTTCCAAATCATTCTTTTTTCGAAAGCTTAAGTTCAATGGACGCCTGTGTCGAATTATCCGGGCAACTGAAAACGGTTGCAGTGAGCTTGATGAAAATATCAAATGATTTGCGCTGGATGAACTCCGGGCCTCTAGCAGGTTTGGCTGAAATTGAATTGGAAGCATTACAGCCAGGATCGTCAATCATGCCGGGTAAAGTTAATCCGGTTATTCCGGAATCGGCTTGTATGGTTTGTGCCCAGGTGATAGGCAATGACCAAACTATTACAATCGCGGGTCAGTCCGGTAATTTCCAGCTTAATGTGATGCTACCTGTAATTATTTACAACCTCTTGCAAAGTATTGATTTGATTGCGAATATTTCAAAATTACTAGCGGATAAGGCAATAAAAACATTTAAGGTTAAGCAAATTAACCTGGAAAAATCATTAGTCAAAAACCCGATTCTGGTTACCGCATTAAATCCAGTAATAGGTTATTTAAAGGCAGCAGAAATCGCTAAAAAGGCCTATAAAGAAAATCGTCCAATTATTGATGTCGCTGAAGAAATGACGGATTTATCAAAACAAGAGCTTGAGGCTTTGCTTGATCCGCGTAAACTTACGCAATGACAGAACAGACCATAAAACAGCCGGATGATTGTGAATCAATGCGAGATATTCGGGCGGCGATAGATTTATTAGATGAAGCGTTGCTGGACTTACTGGCTAAACGAATAAAGTACATTGAAAAAGCGGCTGAGATTAAAACCTCGATTGATAGTATCCGTGACGATGAGCGGATCGAGTCGATAATTGCCAAGCGTAAATCCCAAGCCGCCGAGCATGGTTATAGTGAGGAATTTATTGAATCTGCTTTTAGAAACCTGATCGAATACTCTGTAGCCCATGAGATGCAAGTTTTTAAGCAAAAAAAATAACTTTGCCTGCTCCTGTTTTGCCAGATAGACTCATCACTCAAATACTGATGCAATACCCAGGCTAGCCATCCTGTGCAGCATAAAGTTTTAATTCATGATGATAGTGACCAGCAACAATGGCTGTCATTTAGTCAGCCAAAACAAATTTACAGTGTTAATAGACTCGATCAGGTTTTACCAACATTAGAACTCGTTGAACAGCAAGTCCGAGAAAATCAGGCATGGGCAGCCGGTTGGATTAGTTATGAAGCGTCCTCAGCTTTTGATACGGCATTAATTACTCATCCGCCAGGTGAATTTCCACTGTTATGGTTCGGTTTGTTTGAGGAATGTGAGTCTATCGACCTGGAGCAATTGGTTACCTCTGATCATGTAAATGTTTTTCAGCAAACGGTATGGTCACTGAACTCGAATTTGCCTGATTACACAACAAAGATAAAACGAATTAAAAATGAAATAAAAGAGGGTAACACATACCAGGTTAACTACACTATCCGTCAATTTGCAGATTTGGACATCTCAGCCGAGGATGCGTTTTTGGGCTTTGCCGCAAATGCGAGATATGGTGCGTTCATAGATGCAGGTCGTTTTGCACTGTGCAGTGCATCACCTGAATTATTTTTTGAGATTAAAGATGGCGAAATCTCCTCAAGGCCGATGAAAGGAACTGCGCCGCGTGGTCGTTTTCTCAAGGAGGACTATCAACTCCGAGATGAGCTCTTTGAATCGGAAAAAAATCGAGCCGAGAATCTGATGATTGTCGATATGATACGAAATGACATCGGCAGAATTGCACACTCTGGCAGTGTTGAGGTGCCAACACTATTCGAAATTGAAAAGTACCCAACCGTCTGGCAAATGACTTCCACCGTAACGGCACAAACAAATGATAGCTCTACACTAATCGACATTTTCAAAGCTTTATTTCCCTGTGCGTCAATCACGGGCGCACCTAAAGCCAATACCATGAAAATTATTAACCAGTTGGAGCCTAATGCCAGGAATATTTATACTGGAACGATTGGATTTATTCATCCGAATATGGATATGCAGTTTAATGTAGCGATTCGAACTGTTTTAATCGATAAACTCTATAACCAGGCGGAATATGGAGTTGGCGGCGGCATCGTCTGGGATTCTTCTGCGCAGTCGGAATACCAGGAGTGCTTGACCAAGTCTAAAGTGCTATCTGGGAAAGGGACATTTACACATCAATTGCTTGAAACATTGTTATGGACACCAAGTGATGGGTATTTTCTATTAGATTATCATATGTCTCGATTGAAGGATTCGGCTGAATATTTTGATTTCGCTTTTAATCTTGAGCAGATAAAGATTGATTTAAAGCGTGCGATTGAGAATAAAAAAAATCCACAACGGATACGACTATTAATGGACAAAAAAGGTATAACACGAACCGAATCTGCTGATTTAGTTACGTCGACTTTAGCCCCTAACTATCAGCTCAAGCTTGCAGAACAACCGGTGGATTCAAGCGATATCTATCTTTATCACAAAACCACAAACAGATTTATTTACGACTATTTTTTGGGCAAGCATTCTGATTATGATGATGTGCTGTTAATTAACGAAAAGGGAGAACTAACTGATAGCAGTATCGCCAATTTGGTGGTCGAAGTTGACGGAAAAAAATATACACCCCCCATCCATTGTGGGCTATTGAATGGAACCTATCGCCAATATTTATTGGATTGTGGTGAGATAACAGAGCGTATTATTAGAAAACCTGAATTAGAACAGGCACAGAGATGTTACTTAATCAATTCCGTGCGCAAGATGTGGTCTGTTGAAATCGAGTTTTAAGCTTTATGGGAATTAAGAGTTGGTAAATAATTGACCGCTTTCCAGTGAGTAATTCGTTACTAAGGCTACGATGGAGTTGAATCCAGATGCCAGGAGTTTCCAATTACTAATCAGGGAAGATGAAGATCATTGTGGGCGCTCGAAACAACCTTTAGACAAGGGGTAGGTGAGAATAGATTGATTCGTAATTTTACGTATTAGTTAAAATACGTCGCCCACAATGAAAAAAACCAAAATCTCGCAAACCCTATTAAATTTTAACATTTCGCAAACCAAAGAACTACATTTTTGGAAGTAAATTCATCGTTTTATTTCAAAAAATTATCCTTAAATGTATATATTTCATCGCAAAATACCAACTGACTGGAAATTTAAGTTGAATAAACTGTTCTATGCCATTACTTGATTAGCAACTTCATGGAGTTAGAAGTTTAGTAAAAATGTCGACAATTTATGATCAAAGCCACATGCGAAGCTATTTTCCACGGAAATATTCTGTATTAATTTTAGGCTTGGGATTTATATAAACGTAAAATTTTTTCTGAATAATTCAGTGAAAGTTGCTAACGTAAGCCCTGTTTGGTTCTGAGCAGGGCGATTTGATGTATGAGTAAGGATTTGTAGTTTTTATCTTCGCTATGTTTGAGTTTTTGTTGTAGTTTTTTGATGTCTTTGAATACCTGGACTTCGGAAGGTGTCATGCCAGCATTTTTTAAAATTCGAAAACTTAAGCGCAGTGATTCAGGTACATATAAATTATCATCAAGGTCTAACGGTGTTCCTTTGCCATTTAAATCTGAAAACTCACCACGCTCAATTGCTTGGTTGATTTTTTCTTCGACTACTTTCTGATATACAAACACAGATCGATGAGGCGTATGTTCTATTGGTCAAACTAGCTTAACACGCTAGCAATTGTAAGCTTTAATTTTTCGATAATCTCATCCAACTGGACATCATTGATAATAAATGGTGGGGCGATAAGAACATGGTCACCATTGACACCATCGACAGTGCCACCCATCGGGTAGCACATCAGACCATTTTGCATGGCTGTTTGTTTGATTTTTACATTTATTTTCGAGCTAGGAGAAAATGGTTCTTTAGTAGTTTTATCCTTAACAAACTCGATGCCTCGGAATAAACCTCTGCCTCTTATATCGCCGACATTTGGGTGATTTGAAAACTCTTGCATTAATCGTGATTGTAAGGATTCACCCTTTTGCCTTACATTGGCCAATAATTCATCTTGCTCCAGCGTGTTTTGTACCGCCAGAGCGGCCGCACAGCCGGTTGCATGTCCCATGTAGGTATGGCCATGTTGAAAAAATCCACTGCCTTGATAGATTGTTTGGTAAATTTTCTGACTGACCAGGGTGGCCCCAATGGGTTGATAACCAGCCCCTAATCCTTTGGCAATAACAACTACATCACAATCGATATTGTCTTCCTCATGTGTGAATAGATAACCTGTGCGCCCCATGCCGCACATGACCTCATCGAGAATCAGTAAAATATCATTTTGATTGCAAATTTCGCGAATGCGTTTTAAATAGCCTCTGGTCGCCGGAACGGCCCCGGCTGTTGCACCAACAACAGGTTCACAGACGAAGCCAATAACATTTTCAGCGCCGAGTTTATCTATCATGTCCTGGAGTTCATTAGCAGCCCGAAGCGAATATTCTTGCTCAGTCTCATCGTAGCGTTGATTGCGATAAGCGTAACAAGGTGAGATATGCTCGAAATCAACTAGTAATGGCTTGAATTGTTTTCGTCGCCATTCATTACCGCCTACAGCAAGTGCCCCCAATGTATTGCCGTGATAGCTTTGACGCCTAGCGATAAAATATTTGCGATTATGTTGTTCTAGCTCAGTGAAATATTGTCTGGTCATTTTTAGAGCCGTTTCCATGGCCTCAGAACCCCCACTGACAAAATAGGCTTTATCCATTTCACCCGGAGCCTTACTGATTAATTTTTTGGCCAGTTGTTCCATCGGTTCAGTGGTGAAAAAGCCGCTGTGTGCATAAGCGAGTTGATCCACTTGTGATTTTATTGTCTCTATAACGGCAGGGTGGCTGTGGCCTAAGCAGGAAACAGCAGCTCCTCCGCAGGCATCAAGGTATTGCTTACCATCACTATCAATCAAATAAATTCCTTCACCACGAACAGCCATTGGATAGGTTGCATGCGGATTACGGTGAAATACGTGCGTCATTTATGGCTTGTTCCTTAAGGTTAAGTAGAGTTGACAGCAAAGCAAATCCTACAAAAAATTTAGCCTAAATCTTGGCCTTTTGAGCGATACCGAACTCTTTTATCAATTGTTCGCGGCGTTTGATTGCTTTGATTGATTTCTCACCAAGATAGTGCGCGACGACATCAAGCAGACCTTCTGCAAATATAAACCAGGAGGCTACATTATTGCCAAAATAATGGCCTTCAATCGGCATGATAACAACATGGTGGGCATGAGTTGCCAACGGTGAGGCATAGGAATCTGTTAAAGCGATTACACTCAGACCATGCTCAAAAGCAATTCGGCTGGCGTCTGCTGTTGCTCGTGTATACGGCTCGGCGCCTAAAACAATTAACAAATCATCCTCTTTTAGTTGTGCCAAGGAGTGAACCACGCCATGGCCGGAATCACCAAGCACATCAACATTGTCACGTATCATTCCCAAACCGTAGGACAAAAAACAGGCCAACGAAAAAAACTGTCGCAAACCATGAATTCTGATTGATTGTGAGTTGGCGATTTTCTCAGTGATCAAATCTAAGGTTTGAGGTTGAATGTTTTTCAGCATCACCGAAATATTAGATGTTTCATCATGGGCCACACTGGCAATCAACGATAAATTTTTATACTCATCCGGGTTTTCATCAGCAAGCAAGCGATTTAATTTATCACTATAGAAATTAGGCTCCTGTGATATGTGTTCGCGAAACACATTTTGGAATTCTGAAAAACCGCTATAACCAAGTCGCTTTGATAATCGGGTTAAGGTCGAGGCATTGACGTTCATGTCTTGAGCGATCTCAGAAATCGAACTCAATGCCGTGTGACGAGGATTGTCAATCATGCCGGTGAGGGTGTTAAAAGATCTACGGCCAAGTTTTATGCTCGATTTTCGTTGTTTGATTCGGCCTAATAAGCTCTGTAATTCGTCAAGATCTTTTGCCGGAATTTCTTTTCTATCAAGCATATTGTCAAGTTTTTTGTCGATTACTTACTCTGATATATTAAATTTAATTGAAAAGCAAGACTTGAAATGCTCTTTTTATTTGCGTTACTATGCAGCATGCAAAGAATATTGCATATATTTAGTATTTACTGAATATTTAATCCTTTGTTTCACTGCATACAGCAGTGGAGGGTTTTTATTCTCTTTTTAACTCTATCAGGAGGTAGATATAAAATGAAACGTTTGGCAATTGCAGCCGTAACCGCCGGTGTATTATTCGCTGGCACTGCTCAGGCAGAAACATTCGTCACCATCGGAACCGGTGGTCAAACAGGGGTTTATTACGCCGTTGGTCAGTCAATTTGTAAACTGGTGAACCGTGGTGGTGATGAGCATGGCATCAAATGTACTGCTCCATCAACCGGGGGTTCAGTTGCGAACTTGAATGCCATCGCTGCCGGTGAAATGGATATGGGTGTTGCCCAATCCGACTGGCAATATCACGCCTATAATGGCACCAGCAAGTTTGAAGAGCAGGGCGCTAATGAAAATTTACGTGCTGTATTTTCAGTTCACCCAGAGCCTTTTACAGTAATCGCCCGTGCTGATGCAGGAGTTGAGTCTTTCGCTGACCTTAAAGGGAAACGTGTAAATATCGGCAACCCGGGATCAGGTCAACGCGGTACCATGGAAGTCGTCATGGAAGCATTAGGTTGGACTAAAGATGATTTTAAATTAGCGTCGGAGCTTAAGTCATCAGAACAGTCTGCAGCGATGTGTGATAACAACGTTGATGCGATTATCTTCACAGTCGGTCATCCTAATGGTTCAATCAAGGAAGCGACTACTTCTTGTGAAGCGAAATTGATTTCGGTGACAGGTCCTGAAATTGATTCCTTAGCTAATGATAATGATTATTATGCAAAAGCCACTATTCCAGGTGGCATGTATAATGGCACCGATGAGGACGTTGAAACGTTTGGTGTAGGTGCAACATTCGTATCATCAACCAATACAGACGAAGAAACGATTTATCAAGTCGTTAAAGCGGTATTCGATAACTTTGATCGTTTCAAAAAATTGCACCCGGCATTTGCCAATCTGAAAGAGGAAGACATGATTGTGAACAATCTGTCTGCGCCACTTCATGACGGTGCTGCGAAGTATTACAAAGAAAAAGGTTGGATGTAATCTACTGATTTTTTTGGATTTTTTAGAAATGGGGAGCTTAGCTCTCCATTTCGCTTTAAATAACACACAAATAGGTAACGGCGGTAAGGGTTTAGGCGCTGTTAACTTACACTTAAATAACCGATGATCAGCATTTTAAGTTATGCTACTAATCAACCAAACATACTGAGGAATGGTTATGACACAAGACCAATCACAGACTGAAAATACCCAAATGTCCGATTCTGAATTGGACGATCTGGTTGCTTCAACCGACACCGGAGGAAGGAACCCCGGCGGGATTACCAAACAAATTTTATTGGGGGCGGCACTAATCTGGTCGCTGTTTCAACTTTGGATCGCTTCACCAATTCCATTTATTGTTGGTTTTGGTGTATTTAATGATACTGAAGCGCGTTCGATTCACTTGGCTTTTGCTGTATTCCTGGCATTTTTGGCTTATCCGGCATTTAAAAAGTCACCGCGTGATTATGTGCCGATTCTCGATTGGGTGTTTGCCATCGTCGGGGCGTTTTGTGCAGCATACTTGTTCCTGTTTTACGAATCTTTATCGGACCGGCCTGGTGCGCCGATTCAACAAGATGTGATTGTTGCCTGTGTGGGCATGGTGCTATTGCTGATGGCAACATTCAGGGCATTAGGTCCGCCGCTAACAGTTATTGCGACATTATTTCTGGTTTATACTTTTGCCGGTCCTTACATGCCGGATTTGATTGCCCATAAAGGTAATTCGTTAAATGAAGTGGTCAATCACCAATGGATCACGACCGAAGGTGTATTCGGTATTGCGGTTGGCGTATCGACAGGATTTGTATTCTTGTTTGTATTATTTGGAGCCTTGCTCGATAAAGCCGGGGCCGGTAACTATTTTATTAAGGTCGCATTCTCGCTGATGGGCCATTTTAGCGGTGGTCCTGCTAAAGCAGCAGTCGTTTCATCCGGTTTGACAGGATTGATATCCGGTTCGTCCATCGCCAATGTAGTAACAACCGGTACGTTTACGATTCCAATGATGAAACGTGTTGGTTTTCCGGCAGAAAAAGCCGGTGCCGTTGAGGTTGCTTCGTCAGTAAACGGACAGATCATGCCACCGGTAATGGGGGCTGCGGCGTTCTTGATGGTTGAATACGTGGGCATTTCCTACTTCCAGGTCATCACTCACGCCTTTTTGCCGGCGGTAATCTCATATATCGCATTGGTCTACATCGTGCACCTGGAAGCCCAAAAAGCAAATATGGCTGGGTTGCCGCGTGCGGTTGAACCTGGGCCCTGGCAAAAACGTCTGATGGGTTTTTTGTTGGGTTTTATCATTATGTGTGTCATCGGTTTCGGAACCTATTATTTATTGGGCTGGATGAAACCTGTTTTAGGTGGCGCAGCTGCCTGGGTGATTGCGGTTGCATTGGCCGTTATTTACTTTTTCTTAGCCAAAATAGGCGCGGGTTACCCCGATCTTGAAATTGATGATCCTAATGCGCCGGTCGTTGCTTTGCCTGAGCCACGACCGACTATTCGTTCCGGCTTACACTTTATTTTGCCCGTTATCGTGTTGGTTTGGTGCCTGATGGTTGAACGTTTATCACCAAAATTGTCAGCTTTTTGGGCCACAGCCTTAATGATTTTTATTTTATTGACTCAGCGGCCGTTGTTCGCGATGTTCCGTGGTGAGAGTGATTTAAGCGCACGCTGGAAACAGGGTTTTAATGATTTGATTGAGGGCCTGATTGATGGCGCCCGCAACATGATTGGTATTGGTTTAGCGACAGCGACTGCCGGTATCATCGTTGGTGTAGTGTCACAAACCGGTGTAGGCGCGGCACTTGCCGATGTGGTCGAGGTGTTGTCAGGTGGTAAGATTATGTTGATTCTAATCCTGACCGGTGTGCTGAGTTTGATCCTGGGCATGGGTTTGCCGACTACGGCCAACTATATTGTTGTGTCATCGCTATTGGCTCCTGTAATCGTGGAACTAGGTCAACAGAATGGTCTGATTGTGCCGTTAATCGCTGTGCATTTGTTTGTGTTCTATTTTGGGATTATGGCCGATGTGACGCCGCCTGTTGGTCTCGCTTCGTTTGCGGCGGCAGCGGTATCGGGTGGGGACCCGATTAAAACCGGTTTTGTGGCTTTCTTCTATAGTTTGCGAACTGCAGCATTACCTTTTCTGTTCATCTTTAATACCGATCTGTTACTTATCGATGTAGGCTGGGGCAAAGGGATTTTTACATTCGTTGTGGCAACCGTTGCGATGCTGGTGTTTGCGGCAGCGACCCAGGGTTACTTCTTTGCCAGAAGCAAGATCTGGGAGTCTATATTGCTACTGTTAGTTGCCTTTACCTTATTCCGCCCCGGGTTCTGGATGGATAAAATTTTTCCTCCATTTGCTGAAACTGACCCCACCCAAATCATGAGTGTCGTCAGTGAAATGGAACCCGGTCAGGAATTACGTTTACAGGTTCTGGGTGAGGATGACATCGGTGAGCCGCGCTCATTTGTCGCTTTATTGCCGATTGGCGAAGGTTCAACGCCTGAAGAAAAACTGGAGTCAGCCGGTTTAACCTTGCTGGAGGACGGCGGCAAGATGATTGTCGACAATGCCGGATTTGATTCAGCCGCGGAAGCAGCTGGCTTTGAATTTGATCAGGTTATCGAAAATGTGATGGCACCACAAAGCCAGCCTACCAAGTATTTGTTGTTTATCCCTGCGCTGGTATTACTTGGTCTAATCGTTATGATGCAAAAAGGTCGCAAAAAGAGAGAAGTTGCGACAGCCTAACAAGTAAATTGCAATTTTAAGTAAACAGGCCAGTTTTTACTGGCCTGTTTTTTGTCATTAGCTAAATAATAGGTGTGAAGCTATAATCACTGCCATCATTGAACTCGAAATATGCTTCCAAAATACCTAGCTATAGTATTTGCAATTATTCTTTCAGTATCTTGTGCTGGTCGGGTTGACACGCCCCTGGAAATTTCAAAATTTATTCTAGCTAAAAATTTGATCATTCAATCGGGTTTTTCGAGCATTTACTTCCAGAACAACGGAACTATTCGACCTAATGATGTCAATGAGTATGAGCCGTTCTGTAGTTTAACTACGGAATTAACATCTACAAGCGGAACGCCAGTTGAGATTGAGGCAGATGCATTTGCAATCACCAAGATTGACAACAATTCTCCTGAGGGAAAGTCGTTTACGGTTAGTGGCGGTCAAAAAGTCGGAGTAAAATACACAACACAATTCTCATTAACATCTGAAAAGCAACCATTTGTGCACAGTTTAGTCTGTCAACGTTGGGCTGTAAGTAGTTCAAAACGTTATTTGAGTGTAAATGAAATCGAAGAAATTATTGGAAAAGTTGGGAAATTTGAACAATGACCTTAAAGCATCCAGAAAATCCTAATATTAGTCTGCATTGGCCGGTTCCCCTGCTGGTAAAACGATTTGAGCAGGCGAGGAGTGTCAATCCATCATTAGTTGATTTGTTTAATAAACACCGAGAAAAGCACGGTAAACCGGGCAGTAAAAGCTATGCCAGTACCGATGATTTGCATAAACAATATGAAAGTCACAAACCTTTCATGCAGTTGGCGCAGTTCATTATGGGGGGGGTTTTCGAAATTGCCAGTGCGGTAAATGGTAAGTATTGGCAGCAAATGAAAATACAGGATATAAAGATCAACTTATCAGGAATCTGGTTTCAAATAACCAACGAATATAATTTTCATGAAGTTCATGTTCATGGCAATTGTTCCTGGTCTGGCGTTTACTATGTGCAGTCCGGTAGTGCCGGTGGCAAGGAACCTGGTTTTCCGAATGGAATAACACGTTTTTATGGTTCGCATCTGGATATTCAAGGTGGTGGACATTTGGATTTAGGTAGTCTCTATTTGCAGGATGCAAGTCATGATGTGATGCCGGAAGATGGCAAACTGGTTGTGTTTCCATCACACTTAAAGCATATGCCTTACCCTTATATTGGCGATGAGGATCGAATTATTGTTTCGTTTCATGCTCAGGTTAATGGCGATAAGCCACTAAAACTTGGTTATAAATTCAATTAGAAGCGGAGTGGTGTGTTGGAAAAGAGTTTCAGTTTCCAG
This sequence comes from Arenicellales bacterium, assembly GCA_965215945.1. GTDB lineage: Bacteria > Pseudomonadota > Gammaproteobacteria > Arenicellales > JAHEKD01 > JAHEKD01. The sequence continues at coordinate 196,093 of CBDCFC010000025.1, forward strand.
GATCAGCAAACTAAAAAGTCAAAACAAACCAAGAAGCTGACTCCACAAAAGCTTAAATCCTTAATCCAGCAAGGAGGGGCGCAGATAAAGACCGGTGATTTTTCAGCTGCCATTGAGACCTTTACAAGGATATTAGAAGCCCAACCTAAAAACTCTACCGCTAATTATTATTTGGGATTCGCTTTCCATGCTTTAGGTGATTCCAAGCGGGCATCAAAACATTATATTAGGGCAGTTAAAGAGAAACCGACTTTAATGCAGGGGTGGTTAAACCTGGCCAACACCTACATGTTATTAGAACAGTTTGCAGAGGCAGAAACCGCTTTTCGCAAAGTGATCGATTTGAATCCTGATGCTCCTCAAGCATTACATGGCTTAGGCATGGCTTTGGGTGCGCAGGATGAAGACACAGAAGCCATAGCGTTCTTTTCAAAGGCTTATAAACTTGATCCTGAGTCAACTGATGTTCGCAATAATTTGATTACCGCACTTATTAAGTCGGAAAATTATAATCAAGTTCTTGAAATTCTAGAACAAATTCCAGAATTTCAAAAAGATTTGCAACTGCTACGACATTATGGAATTGCCCTGGTCGGAATCGGTAATCTTGAAAAAGCCGAACAGGCGCTCATCGATTATCTGCAACAGGATCCTAAAAATCAGGAAGTTATTTATAATCTCGCTCGCCTTTATCAGGATCAAACTCAATATGAAAAATCACTCGAATATTTTGAAAAGCTCACTGATAAAGAATCCGATATAAAAATTCTTTCTCATATGGGCGCTGTATTAGATTCATTGGGACACTTTGAAGAAGCCGAAAAGGTCTTGCAGAAGGCATTGAAGCTTAATGAACAAGACGTTACCGTTTTAAATCATTTGGGCAATGCCTTAACTGGAGGCAACAAAACCAAAGATGCGGAAAACATGTATCGCAAGGCTATCGCTTTGCAAGGTGATTCTGCCATGTCTCACAATAATCTTGGTTTTGCCTTGGCCGCTCGCGGAAGAAATGAAGAAGCTATGGCTGAATATTCCAAGGCTATTGAAATTAAGCCTAGTTATGGAGAGTCATATCGCAATCTGACTACAGTGAAAAAAATAACAGATAAGAATGATCCGCTGATTAATCAAATGATCGAGCAAATTAATGATGAAGATATTACTGAGCGGGACAAGATTCAATTTGGCTTTGCCTTGGGCAAGGCACTGGATGATTGCGGTGAATATGACCGTGCCTTCAAGTATTACAAAATCGCCAATGATTTGATTGCGCAGAGCCGGCCATTTAATGTGTCAAGTTTTGAACAGCATGTCGATAATATTATTGAAGTTTATAGTGCTGAATTTTTTGAAAAACACAATAATGATTATGGTTCAGCTTCGGACAGGCCGATTTTTGTGGTTGGCATGTCGCGTTCCGGCACTACCCTGGCAGAGAAAATAATTTCCTCCCATCCTTTAGTTTACGGTGCAGGGGAATTAGGCAAGTTGTTTGAAGTAGTTAAGAATTACGAAAAAAAAACCGATTGCGAATATCCTTTTGCCATAAAAAATCCCAATGCGGAATATTTACTTGAAGCAGCACAAGACTATCTTAAATACATAGGTAAATACATGCAATCTGATCAGGTCAATCATGTTGTCGATAAAATGCCCTATAACTTCGCACATTTAGGTTTTGTTGCCTTAGCATTGCCGAATGCGAAAATCATTCATTGTAAGCGTGATCCGATTGATACTTGTTTATCGAATTATTTTCAATATTTCCCTAGGGGGATCAGTGCGTTATATGATTTGGATCAATTAAGCCGATATTATCAGCAGTATCAGCGACTGATGACACATTGGAAGCGAGTTTTACCGATTCCATTTTATGATCTTCAATATGAGCAACTCATTGAGGATCAGGAAACAGTTACCCGTGAGGTGATTAGTTTTCTTGATTTGGAATGGGATGATGCCTGTTTGCAATCACACAAGTCTGAATCGTCCGTCAGGACGGCGAGTATCTGGCAGGTACGTCAGCCGATTTATAAAAAATCCGTACAACGCTGGCGTAATTATGAAAAACGTATCGGTATTTTGGTTGATGCCTTTGCAGAAAACGCCAATTCATAGTTGATTCTTATTCGAAATATTCTATCGGTGTATCTGAAAAACTGACAAGTATTTCCCGCGCTTGTTACGGGGTAGTTCCTGTTTCAGCTTAGCTTTTCTTAAAAGGAGAGGCACGAAAAAAAGAGCGCTCAACGAAAAAGCGCTCTTTTTATTACTTAACTTATTAGAAGTCGTGACGAACACCAAACACAAATAAAGTAGTATCACCGTCAATGCCGGTTGCATTGTCTTTGGCATCAACTTTTGTCGCTTCGGTCCACAGCTTTGTGCGAGAGCTTAATGCATGATATAGACCAAGAACCACTCCATTAGCATCGACATCATCGTTATTGCCTGAACCATCCCAATACTGAAGATGAAGGTTCGTGCTATCACCAATTCCGATGTTAGTGAAAATACTGGCTAACTCACGTCCGTTGTCGTTGTCCATATAACCAAGTCCAACACCAAAGCCGTCTCCGCTATATTTCAGGGCTGCACCAAGTATGTCCCGGTCTTGATTGGCTGAAACGATGGTTCCGTCATCAAGTTCTGTTACAAGCTCAGCTTTATCTAAAGCTACGGCAGCTGTGATTGGACCGGCTGTGTAAGACGCACCAACTTCTATACGATCAATGTCGTCATCAGCTGGATTGTCGCCGTCAAGCTGGAAGTCCGCTTGGAAGGCAACAGGTCCAAAACTTCCAGAGTATTGGATACTGTCGCGAATTCGGTAATCACCGCCTGCATAGCTGCTATAGCCGAAATAACCTAAGGTATAAGTAGGGTCAATATGTGTTCCGACCATATTGTAGAAAGCGCCCCATTGCGAACCAAGGGAAATTTGTCCGAATCCACCTTTCAGACCCACATAGCTTAAGCGTTGTTCTGGATCAGAACGGATTTGACCGCGGTCACCACGTACCCGAAATTCATATCGGTAAACGGCTGCTAGACCATTTCCTAACTCCTCTTCACCTCTGATGCCGAATCTTGAAGAAACATCTCTAACATCGGTACCGTCCGCGCTTAGGTCACCAATGTTTGTATCTTGATAGGCAAGACCTACATTCAAGCGCCCGTAAAGATTAGGACCTGAATCTTCAGCTTGTGCAATCATTGGGGCTGCTAGAGCGCCAGAAACTGCCAAAGTAATTAACTTTTTGTTCATGAGTAAAAACTCCTCTTTAAATATTTAAAAATGAGAACCTAATTAGGTTAGGATAATTAAAAACCATCAGTTAACATTTTGCAACATTTTTTTTACAAAAAAACAACATTTTTCTATATTTGTTGCAAATATACAACACTTAACAGCAATAAATCAAAGCTGTAAGATTAAATTTCTTTTTTTATTAGTCGCTTATGTAAAATTATGTAAGCTAAATCTATGCCGCCAAACTACCTTTAATCCAAAAGCTGTCAACACAGGCAATTGCAAGGCATGATCAGCAAATCCAAAAGCAAATATGTTGTACAAACAATGGAGTAAAAAAAGATTCATTGTATACTTTGCATCATAATCTCAGTGGAGCAAAGCTTAAGTGAAGCGCGATAAGAAAAGGCGTATTGCGGCCAAGGGGCGGGCGGTTAATCCTGTTATCAGGGAAGAACTTCAACAGTTATTAGGCAAACTGGTTTTACAGCGAGACCAGTTGATCGAGTGTTTACACATGATTCAGGACACTCATGGCCATATTACTGATGGTCATATTGTGGCACTGGCGGATTTAATGCAGCTTGCTTCTACTGAAGTATATGAGGTAGCAACGTTTTACCATCACTTTGATGTAGTTAAAGATGATCACCCCAAACCACCAGCTATGACGGTGAGGGTGTGTGATTCCGTGACCTGTGAGATGTTTGGAGCCGAGCAATTAATCTCAGAACTTGAAGCTTCAACAGATTCTAATCTGCGTATCCAGCGTGTACCTTGTGTCGGGCGTTGTGAAACAGCTCCGGTAGCCGTCGTTGGACAAAATCCCGTGCTTAATGCCAATCAAGCCAAAGTCATCAGCTTGGTTGAGAAAAGCGATACCAAAGATCCCATTCCAGATACGGTAAACGACTTAATTACTTATCAATCGGCAGGCGGCTATAAACTGTTAAGAGAATGTTATTCTGGAGACAAAGATAAGGAAGATGTAATTTCAGCGCTGGAAAAGGCTGAATTGCGCGGCCTGGGCGGCGCCGGATTTCCAGCGGGCCGTAAATGGCGGATCGTCAGTGGCTTTGATGGGCCGCGTTTGCTGGCAGTGAACATTGACGAAGGTGAGCCAGGGACGTTTAAGGATCGTTACTACCTGGAGCGAGATCCTCACCGCTTTATAGAGGGAATGTTGATCGCTTGTTGGGCTGTCGGAATTGATAAATCTTATGTCTATGTACGAGATGAATACCCCGCCTGCATAGAGATTTTGCGTGAAGCGATTGCTGATGCCGAGCTTATACTCGGCAAGCACATGCCGGAAGTTGAAATCAGACGAGGAGCAGGTGCTTATATTTGTGGTGAAGAATCTGCCATGATTGAGTCGATCGAAGGTAAACGCGGTATGCCAAGATTGCGACCGCCGTTTGTGGCTGAAGTGGGTTTATTTGGTCGCCCCACATTGGAACACAACATGGAGACGCTTTATTGGGTTCGCGATATTGTTGAAAAAGGGGCCGATTGGTTTACCTCATATGGACGCAATGATTGTAAAGGGCTGCGTTCCTATTCAGTCAGTGGCCGGGTAAAAAAACCGGGTGTGCACCTGGCGCCGGCGGGTATTAGTTTAAATGAGTTAATTGAGGAGTATTGCGGTGGAATGTTGGATGGGCATGAGTTATATGGTTATTTCCCAGGCGGTGCATCAGGCGGAATTTTGCCAGCGTCTTTGGCTGACTTGCCTTTAGATTTCGATACACTACAACCCCACGGTTGCTTTATAGGTTCAGCCGCGATAATTGTGTTTTCAGATCAAGACAAGGCCCGTGACCTTGCTTTGAATGCGATGAAATTCTTCGCGCATGAATCTTGTGGCAAATGCACACCCTGTCGGGTAGGGACATCCAAAGCCGCCGGATTGATGGAAGATTCTAAATGGGATAAACAAAAGCTAGATGATCTGTCTGAGGTCATGATGGATGCCTCAATCTGTGGGTTAGGTCAGGCAGCACCAAATCCTATGCTGTGTGTGTTTAAATATTTCAACGAGGAGGTGGCCTAATGGCAGCCGTCAATAAACTAGAGCCAAACACCATCAGTTTTACATTAAACGGTCAGGCCATCGAGGCTGGTCAAGACGAAACTATTTTACAAGCTGCTAAGCGCGAGGGGATAGATATACCTCACCTTTGCTATACAGACGGCATGCGCGCAGATGGCAATTGCCGCGCCTGCATGGTTGAAATCGACGGTGAACGGGCTTTAGCACCGTCCTGTTGTCGATATCCTACCGAAGGCATGCAAGTCTGCAGTGATAACAAACGAAGTGTTAAATCACAAAAAATGGTGTTGGAGTTATTGCAGTCTGATATGGCTGAGAGCCAGTACACGCTTAATTCTGAGTTGGATTATTGGTCGCAAAAATTAGATATTTCTAAACCGCGTTTTACACCTCGTCATCAACCTGAGTTTGATATAAGCCATCCTGCGATTGCTGTAAACCTGGATGCTTGCATTCAATGCACGCGCTGTGTGCGCGCCTGTAGGGAGGTACAGGTTAACGACGTGATCGGTTACGCTCATCGTAGCAGTCATTCAAAAATCGTATTTGATTTAGATGATCCAATGGGTGACAGCACCTGTGTGGCTTGCGGTGAGTGCGTGCAGGCCTGTCCAACCGGTGCGTTAATGCCTGCCAATGAAGTAGGGCTCAAAATGCCAGATAAATCGGTTGATTCGGTTTGTCCTTATTGTGGAGTAGGTTGTTTATTGACCTATCACGTTAAAGACAACGAGATTCTTTACACTACCGGCCGCGACGGCCCTTCGAATAACAAGCGGCTTTGCGTCAAAGGCCGTTACGGTTTTGACTATGTCAAACATAAGCACCGTTTAACCAAACCATTAATCCGCCGCGACGACGCGCCTGTCAAGTCAGGTGACTTCAGCATGGACCCGGGTGATCCGTTGTCGGTGTTCCGGGAGGCCAGTTGGCAAGAGGCGATGGAAAAAGCGGCTGGTGGTTTAAAAACTATTCGCGATCAACATGGCGGTAATGCGTTAGCTGGTTTTGGTTCGGCAAAAGGCAGCAATGAAGAAGCTTATTTATTTCAAAAACTGGTGCGAACTGGATTTGCTACCAATAATGTCGATCACTGTACCCGGCTTTGTCATGCGTCTTCAGTAGCTGCGTTGCTGGAAGGTGTCGGTTCTGGAGCAGTGTCTAACCAAGTCGCTGATTGCGCCGATGCCGAGGTGATAGTGGTAATTGGTTCTAACCCAACCAATAATCATCCAGTTGCGGCTACCTTCATGAAAAATGCTGCCAAGGCGGGTAAAACTCTAATCCTGATGGACCCGCGCCGAACAGTGTTGGTGCGTTATGCCGATTACATGCTGCAATTCAATCCGGATACCGACGTTGCCCTGATCAGTGCGATGATTCATTGCATTATCGAGGAAGACTTAGTCGATAAAGATTACATTGCCCAATATACCGAAGACTATGCATCTGTAAAAGAAAATATTAAAGCCTTCTCACCAGAAAAAATGGCGCCGATTTGTGGAATCGACGCCGATACCATTCGTGAAGTGGCGCGCATTTATGCCAATTCCCAAGGTTCTATAATTTTCTGGGGTATGGGCGTTTCTCAACATATTCATGGTACTGATAATGTCCGCCGTTTAATCACACTTTGTATGATTACCGGTCAGATTGGCCGGCCAGGCACAGGATTACATCCGCTTCGAGGTCAAAATAATGTACAGGGTGCATCAGATGCCGGATTAATCCCGATGGTGTATCCGGACTACCAGCGAGTTGATAATCAAGATGCTAGGGCCAAATTTGAACAAGCTTGGCAGACTGAGCTCGATCCTAATCCTGGACTGACAGTGGTTGAGATCATGCATGCGATTTTAGAAGATAAAATCAAAGGCATGTATATCATGGGTGAGAATCCGGCCATGTCTGATCCGAACCTGAATCATGCACGCAAAGCCCTGGCTGCGCTGGAGCATCTGGTGGTTCAGGATATTTTCCTGACCGAAACGGCTTATCTCGCTGATGTTGTACTACCTGCTTCCGCTTTTCCAGAAAAAACCGGCACTTTTTCGAATACAGACCGCCGCGTTCAACTCGGCCGCAAAGCATTGGAAATGCCCGGTGAAGCTCGGCAAGATTTAGAAATTATTGAAGATATGGCTCGGCGCCTGGGACTTGATTGGAATTATTCCGATGTCTCTGAAGTTTATGAGGAAATGCGCAGCGTCATGCCCAGTATCAATGGAATCACCTGGCAACGCTTACAGGCAAATGATTCTGTGACTTATCCCTGTGATGATGAAAATGACCCCGGCCAACCGGTGGTATTTACCGATGGTTTTCCCACTCAATCAGGCAAAGCCAAGCTGGTTCCGGTTGATCTTGTATTTGCCGATGAACATCCGGATGATGACTATCCATTTGTGTTAATCACCGGGCGTCAACTAGAGCATTGGCATACCGGCGCGATGACTCGTCGCGCCAGTGTCTTGGACGCAATAGAGCCGTTGCCGACCGTTTCAGTCAATCCAGATGATTTAAACAAAATGGGCATCACTGAAGGCGATGAAATTGTGGTTGAATCACGACGCGGAAAAATCACTGCATATGCCCGGGAAATGTCAGGGCTTCGTAATGGTGATATTTTCATTCCTTTTTGTTTTCACGAGGCGGCTGCGAATTTGCTAACTAATGAAGCTATTGATCCGGTAGGCAAGATTCCTGAATTTAAATATTGTGCGGTTAAAGTGTCGGCAGCGACTTGATTAACGCTATACTCTACTAAATAGCACCGTCATTGCGAGCATCGCGAAGCAATCCGGCGGCTTTTAGATGAAAATGTATAGATCACTATCCAAAAACCTGACTCAAGCGCATGCAGTAATGGGACTGACGTGTCAGTCATCTGTCAGATCGCCTGATTAAGCGTTCATGTTGACAAGATGGCGCTAACTGAAAGAATTAATGAATCAGATACCCATGGATTGCCACAGCGGTTTCACCGCTTCGCAATGGCCATTTAAATTGTTTTGAAAACCGACGACAACTTCACCCAACAAGTCAAAACACTTGACGCTTACGGCCGCAAGAAATCCTTGGCGGTGACTGATGAGCGGCCACTGGCAGTCTATTTAAATCGCCGAGAAATTGTCACATTGATGACCATGGGAAGCGAAGCCGCAAGTCTTGTCGTGGGTTATCTGAAAAATCAACGGTTATTGGATGACCGGCTTGTTCCCAAAGATATAGAAGTTCAAATTGATTGGCAGGTTAATGCGGCTGCCGTCAAGGTGCCAGAAACCATGGTGGCAGAACATGTCGATTTGGATAAAAAAACGGTAACCTCAGGCTGTGGTCAAGGTACAGTTTACGGTGATTTGCTAGAAGATCTTGATGCTAAGCAGCTGCCCAGTATTTCAATTCGACAATCTCAAATTTATCAAGCACTAGAAACCCTTACACCATTTAATGAAATTTATCGTAGTGCTGGAGCAGTACATGGTTGTGCATTATTAGCTGAAGACCAACAAGTGATTTATTTTGTCGAAGATGTAGGCCGTCACAATGCAGCCGATGCGATTGCCGGAAAGATGTGGTTAGATGGTGTAGACAGTACTAATAAATGGTTTTATACCACCGGCCGTTTGACCTCTGAAATGGTCATCAAAAGCGTACAAATGGGAATTCCAGTATTGCTCTCACGTTCTGGTGTAACAGCTATGGGGGTTGATCTGGCCAAAAAGTACAATGTGATTTTAATCGCTCGGGCTAAAGGTAAATTCTTTATTGTTTATCATGGATCTGAAAATATAATACTGGATCAAATGCCAAGGGATGAAACAAAGCAGAACAGATGAAACGACTGGCAAAATTTTTCCTTTTTTTTGTTGCATTTTGGCTGGCTTTAAATGTGTTTGCAAAAGACGTCTTAAGGTTGGTGACCACCACGTCAACTGAAAACAGCGGTTTAACCGATTTTTTAGTCAAAGAATTTGACGCTGAAACTGGTATTGAGGTTCATACAGTTGCAGTCGGTACAGGCAAAGCTTTGGCTATCGCCAGAAATGGCGATGCAGATGTAATTCTGGTTCACTCTAAACCTGATGAACAAAAATTTGTTGAACAAGGATATGGTTTACAACGTTTCGACGTAATGCATAATGATTTTATTATTGTCGGGCCAACTGCCTTTAGCGAAACCTGGTCAATCCAGGATGTACTTATCCAAATCAAAACTACCGAATCCCTTTTTCTCTCCCGCGGTGATGACTCTGGCACACATAAAAAAGAACGGGCACTGTGGCAACAAGTTGGTATTGATCCAAAAGGCAGTTGGTATCGTGAATCCGGCCAGGGGATGGGTAAAACATTGCAGATCGCCAGCGAATTGCAGGCTTATGCGTTAACCGATCGAGGCACATGGCTGGCCCAGAATGCAAATCAAAAACTGGATTTGCAAATCATTTATCAAGGTGATGAAAGTCTGTTTAATCCTTATGGAATTATTGCGGTAAATCCTAAAAAATTTCCCCATGTAAATATCGATGCCGCCAATCAGCTTATTGACTGGTTACTATCCGCGACGGGTCAGAGCTTAATCAGTGAATTTACTGTGGCAGGTCAACAATTATTTTTTCCGAACGCTAACTGAGGGTGATGTGGACTCAGTTTTTGCTGCATCACTGGAAGCACTCAAGCTATTAGTCAGTTTTGATGCGGATTTATGGCGCATCATTTGGGTATCGTATTCCGTTTCTGTCAGAGCAATTTTGATCGCCGCACCATTTGCTGTGGTGACGGCTTATTTATTAGCATTTCATCGTTTTGCATTTCGACAGTTATTAATTTTGCTATTGGAAACTTGGTTAGCCTTGCCGGCCGTAGTCGTTGGGTTGACTCTCTATATTATGCTCTCACGCAGCGGCCCACTCGGAGATTGGGGCTTACTATTTACTCAAACGGCAATGGTAATAGGTCAGATCATTCTTGCATTCCCCATTATCGCAGCGATGACTTTTGCAGTATTTAAGGGTTGTGACGAGCGAATCCGCGAAACAGCGATTACTCTTGGTATGCCTGAATACAAAGCGATTTTGGTAACCATCAGAGAATTACGATTTGGTGTGCTGGCGGCGATTGTAGCCGGATTTGGTCGAATCATTGCCGAGGTCGGTTGTGCCTTAATGGTGGGCGGGAATATTTTAAACTACACCCGAAATATGACTACGGCTATTGCACTTGAAACTACGAAGGGAAGTTTTACTACCGGTATTGCTTTGGGCATGGTGTTGCTTTTAACAGCCTTGTCTTTAAATTATTTTGTTTTCAAGCTGGGGGCTGAGCGTAATCATCTGTTATGAACCAACCTTTCCTAAAAGTTCGGCAGCTAGGTCATTCCTATAATGGTCGTCAGGTTTTTAGTGATTTTAAATTCGCTGTTTCAACCGCTGAAAGCGTATTGTTGCAAGGGGAAAATGGTTCAGGCAAGACGACTATTTTAAAAATCATTTGTGGTTTGCTTGAGCCAACTGAGGGTGTATTTACCGTAAACAATAAGGCTAAAGTTGACTATCAACAATGTAAGAATCAATTGAGGTCAATGACAATCTACTTACATCAACAGCCATTTTTATTTGACACTAGCGTCAGTAAAAATCTCGCCTATGCTAAAAATTCAAATTCAGTTTTGTCAGAAGCAGAGCAGTTGGATTTAATGAATCAACTTGGCGTCGAAGAACTGTTGGATCAGAATGCGACTAATTTATCAATTGGCCAAAAACAACGTGTTGCGTTAACCAGGTCACTAATTTTTAATCCTGAATTGTTGTTATTAGACGAACCGTTTACAGCAATGGATAAGGATTCATTTTCGACCGCCGTTTCTGTGTTGCGGGATTATAAAAAACGAGGCGGCACTATGATCATGGTGTCTCATCAGCATGATCGAGAGTTTGAATTGATTGATACATGTTGGTGCATTCATCCCAAAGGAGTCTTGTATTGCGTGTCAGCGGCTTAATTTTGGCAGGTGGCCGGGGTCAACGTATGCAGGGCCGGGATAAAGGCTGGGTCAGGCTGGCTAACAAACCCATGATTGAGTGGATAATTGATCGCCTTCAACCCCAGGTTGACGAACTAATCATTAACGCCAATCGTACTATTAATCGCTATAAACAACTCAACTATCCGGTCATAGAAGATGAAGCAAAAGGTTTTCATGGGCCGCTCGCCGGTATCTTAAGCGGGCTTAAAGCCTGTAAAAACGAGCTCCTGGTTTATGTGCCTTGTGACACGCCGTTTTTCCCCGATGATCTTGTGGCGAGCATGTTAGAAAAACAACAAGCAGCGTCCGCTGAGATTGTTAGCATTAGTGATGGTGAGCGAACACATCCGGTCTTCGCGTTGATAAAAACCAGCTTACAACAAAGTTTGCAAGAATATCTTGAATCCGGGCAGCGTAAAATTGATTGCTGGTATCAACAGCATGATTATCAATTGCTTGAATATCCAGGGGGCCAAAATTTCTTCGAGAATATAAACACTCAAGAGCAGTTACTGGCTGCGGAACATAGGATACAAAATAATGTCGACTAGTCTTCCAGTTTTAGGTTTTGCCGCTTTTAGCGGAACCGGGAAGACAACTTTGTTGAAAAAGTTGATACCAGTATTAAAGAAGAAAGGGTTGAGGATCGCAGTTATAAAACATGCTCATCACAGCTTCAACATCGACCTACCGGGAAAAGATAGCTATGAATTAAGAATGGCGGGGGCTGATCAGGTTATCGTTTCTTCGGCGAAGCGTTTTGTCAAAATCATCGAACAGCTTAAGGAAAAATCGTTACAAGAATGTCTAAGCGAAGTCGATATTCAAAGCTGCGATCTAATTTTAGTAGAAGGTTATAAACGAGCCCAGATCAAAAAAATTGAACTGCATCGCCCAAGTTTGGGATTTCCTTTGTTATGCCAAACTGACGAGAATATCATCGCGGTGGCAACACACGAGCAATTACCCATTGAAGTTGATTTGCCGGTATTGGATTTAAATGATATTGAGCAAATAGCAGTGTTTATCAATTCGAGTTTGAGTGAGCTAGCCTAAGCCATTAACTTGCATTGATAATAGTGTAAATTTTCATCGGTTTTGAGCGCCCACGCAAACTATGCTCTGTCACAAGTTGATAGTCGAACACATCCCCGGCAGATCGCTTGGTGTTCTCCGATAACAACAAACGGGTCTTAAATTCCTTGTTTAGTTGTTCCAGCCGTGAAGCGATGTTTACATCATCACTATGAAACGGTGTAATGAAGACGTTCCGGGATGCCAACTAAGCCACCGGTTACTTCGCCGGTATTAACCCCAATTCGAACTGCTAATTTAACTCCGGAAAAGTTGGTGGTTTTAAGGGTTTGTAAAATTTCCAATCCGGCTTTGATGGCATTGGCGGCATGGTCCGGATTATGCTTGGGGATATTGAAACTGGCCAAGATCGCGTCACCCTGGAATTGGTTGATGACACCACCGTATTTATGAATAGGTTCAGCGGCGACGGCAAAATAAGAATTCAGTGTCATTACTAATTGCTGAGGTGTCATTTTTTCACTGATTGAAGTAAAAGCCTCCAGGTCGACAAATAAAATGCTGCACTCTCCGGTTTCCGTGCGGGTCAAATCCGGTTCGTGTGATTGGTGTTTTATCTGCTGGGCAATCACATCGGGCACAAAACGTGACAAATCTTCAGCAGCAACATTGCTTTGCACAGCTTCTTTTAATAGCCGTTGACCACGTGAAATGACCGCTGCAAGAATCGCGGTTACCACAACAATGGAAATAACTTTATCCCATTCCGCGCCGATTAGTATTTTGTTGCTGGTCAGGTATTCAACATAATCGCGGGTGATAAACTCCATTCCGGTTTGTGAGACAGCGTAGTAGGACATAAATAACCAGCCCAGGGCAGCCGTAATTCCGGCAAAAACGACAAATCCGGGCTCAAATCGTAATGCTCGTAGAGCGATGAAGATAAAAACATAAAGCAGTGTCGGCGCTTTAAGATAGAACGAAGCAGGTTGTTCGTATTGAATGTGAAAACTCCAGATCAAACCAAACAACAAAGCCATATCGACAACAATGGAAATGAGTAAAAAAGGGAAGGTGAGCTTATTTTTATAACTTAAATAAAGTCGCAACAATGTAAATAATAAGTAGGCTCCCAAAAACCAGGGTACTGGAGCGAACTCGGTTGAATCCGAGAACGTTTTCGGTGATATCGCATATAAAACGGCAAAGGCGGTCACAATACCCAGTTGTGTCCAGCCGATAATTTTTTCACTGGCTTGTTGTTGGGCATTAATATTCTCAGTTATTCGTTTGGGGATATCCTTAACGACCGGTTTTCCGGCTAACCAGTTGTGGGTGGAGAGAATTTTTTGAAAAAGATTTCGCAACTTAAATTATTGTCGGTTATTAATATCTTTAGATGTTAGCTAGTTGAGCAGGGGTCCATTATTATTTTACTGCAGATAAGTTACCATACGGTTTTAAATCAGATTATTGAATGACGAAATATTTAGACAGGCTTCAGGACGCTAAAGTTCTCATTTATAGCCATGATAGTTTTGGTCTGGGGCATTTGCGTCGTTGTCGGGCGATCGCTCATTCTCTGGTAGATGCCTACAAGGGTTTGTCAGTTTTGATTTTGTCTGGTTCACCGATCATCAGCCAGTTCGATTTCAAAGCACGGGTGGATTTTGTTCGTATTCCGGGGGTAGTTAAATTACATGATGGCGATTACACCTCGCTGGGTTTGCATATTGATCTAGATCAAACTCTAGCGATTCGCTCCTCAATTATCCAACATACAGCTGAAATTTATTCCCCGGATATATTTTTAGTCGATAAGGAGCCGCTGGGTTTACGTGGTGAAGTTGCTGAGACGCTGCGTGTACTGAAACTCAGGGGTACCACTAATATCCTGGGTTTGCGTGATGTGATGGATGATTCAGAAGCCTTGCAGGCCGAATGGCGACGGAAAGAAGTCTTACCAGCCTTAAATAAGCACTATGATGAAATCTGGGTCTACGGTAGTGAATCTATCGTCAATCCTATTCAAGGTATTAACCTACCTCAATCGACCCGAATGAAAATGTGTTATTTAGGCTATTTGAAACGTCAACTGCCCAGCAGAACATATTTGCCGAGAGAATATCGCAACAAACCATATATTTTAATTACTACCGGTGGTGGCGGTGATGGTGAACAATTGGTTGATTGGGTGGTGAGGGCCTATGAGCAGGCAAAACCGGACGACATTTTACCCGGTTTAATCGTGTTAGGACCTTTTATGTCAAATGATGCTCAACGGGAATTTCAGCAACGAATTAGAAAAATAAAAACTTTGAAAGTTAAAACCTTCGATAGCTATCTGGAAGTCTTGATGGCTAACGCAGAAGGAGTTGTTGCCATGGGCGGCTACAATACGTTTTGTGAAATCCTCTCATTTGATAAAAAGGCAGTATTAGTGCCGCGGGAAGTACCAAGATTAGAGCAGCATATTCGTGCCGAATTTGCTTGCAAACAAGGTCTGGTGTCCATGCTTGAATATAGCGATTATCAGAATACAGACCTAATGATTGAAGCGCTAAGGCAATTACCAAACCAGACGTTGCCATCTAAATATGGTGGTCAGGATCTGCTCAATGGCTTGGAAAATATTAACCAGCGTATTGTAGAACTCATCAAAAAATGAACAAAACTTTTGTCTATGTTCAACATTTGCTGGGCATAGGGCATCTACATAGAACTGCGCTAATCACCTCGGCTCTGGCTGATAATGGCTTTGATGTATCGGTCATTAGTGGCGGTATGCCAGAACCACAGGTTGATTTTGGCAATGTAAGTTTTATTCAATTATCGCCTATTAAAACTGACGCAGCCTTTTCGGATCTTTATGATAAAAACAATCAAGTTATTAGTGATAAGTTTAAACAGGATAGATGCTCACAATTAATCAGTCATTATCAAAACACTAATCCTGATGTGGTTTTGATTGAAACTTATCCATTCGGCAGACGACAGATGCGTTTTGAGTTATTACCATTACTACAAGAAATTAACAAGAAAGACAATTCAAAACCGCTGGTTCTATCTTCAATTCGTGATGTTATTCAACCGAAGTCGAAAACAAAAAGAGTTGATGAAATTGTTGAGATTATTGCCAATCATTTTGATGCGATTCTGGTTCACGGCGATGAATCGTTTATTAAATTTGACCTTAGCTTTCCAGCCGCTGAACAATTTTCGGACAAAATTTTTTACACAGGTTATGTTGCCAAGCCTCAAAATCAAATATTTCAGTCATCCAAACAAAAAAACACTATATTGGTATCAGCGGGAGGCGGCGCGGTCGGTCAAAAACTTTACCAAACAGCAATTGAAAGTGCAGGGCTAACAGAAAATGCGAAATATCAGTGGCATATTTTGGTCGGAAACAATATTCCAGAGGGACAGTTCAAGCAACTCCTGGCCGAAAAAACAGAGAACATGATAGTTGAGCGTAACAGAAATGATTTTACGATGTTGATGGCAAATTGTGCGATCTCCATCTCTCAGGCTGGTTATAGCACTATCATGGATATTCTGATAACGGGTGCTAAATCTATTGTTATTCCTTTTGAGGGGGAAAACGAAAAAGAACAACTCCTTCGGGCTAGGGAGTTAGAAAAAAGGGGATTATTATCAATTATCAGGGAACATGATTTATCCGCAGAGTTTTTGGCAAAATTGATAGATCAAATCGATTCGATGCCCCGGCAAGAACAGCTACCAATAGCCATGAATGGAGCGACGATGACTGCACGCCTGGTTGAACAATTATTATAAAGAACTTGAATACAAGTTCCTTAAGTGAACACTAATGTTAATTTTGGTATGATCGGCAATAGTTAATATAAAAGAGGCCCAAACTGTTGGATGTATTTGAAGAAGCCAAACAGTTAAGTCGTGTGCCGCTTTTTTCAAAGCTGGACGCATCAAAACTTAAGCTAATCGCTTTCACCAGTGAGCAACAGCTAAAATTAGCTGATGGCGATTATTTGTTTCATTTTAATGATCCCTCAGATTCGATTTATCTGATCCTGGAAGGAACTTTAGAAGTTATTGCCGAGCACGACGATGGTCGTGTTGATGTGATTGTTACACGTGGAAAGAATGAAATCATCGGTGAAATGGGGGTGATTTCCAATGCGCCACGATCGGCCACTATTCGTGCTAAGCTGGCCCGGCAACGGTGCTGCGTATTGAAGCCGATGCATTCATGAATTTATTATGTGAAAATCCCAAGTATGTCATTATATGTAATGCGTGAGCTAAGTGATCGGTTGAATAAATCACATTTGCGTGAAGTTAAAACATTAGAACAAGAAGCTAAACATTAATTGATAGAATTAAAAGATAGATTTGTTTCGCTATGGCAACGGCATGCGTTTGTGCAAGATGCTGATGTTCCGGCTAAAGTGTTTGATCAATTGCTGGTGATGTATAGTGAACAATGGCGCAGCTATCATAATACTGAACATATCACAGCCAGTATAGGTTATTTTGATGCCTGTAAAGATCATGCCGATTTTGCTGATGCGATTGAATTAGCGATCTGGTTTCATGACTGTGTTTATGTATTGGGTGCGGCGGACAATGAAGCTAAAAGCCGAGACTGGTTTTTGCAAAAGTCTGAAGACTACCTGGTTCCGGCATTAAGGCAAACAGTCGATGTTTTGATTATGGATACTCGCCATATAGACATACCGAAAACGGATGATGGAAAGTTGATTGCCGATATTGATTTAACAAGTTTTGGTTTGCCCTGGGATGAATACATGAAGGACAGTCTAGCGGTGCAAAGTGAATTCCCCCCTCAACCGGCAGATTCTGTCGCCAGCGGCAAAAGAGCATTTTTGAAAAATCTGGTCAAAGATGGGCAGATTTATTATTCCGATTATTACCTTCAAAACTTTGAACGCAAGGCACAGGAAAATGTTCAGCGTCACCTCGAGTTGCTGCAATAATAAAGAGTGCGTTTCGTTTTTTATTGTTCGGCTATTATTTTCTCTGCTCTAGAAGATCACATAGAGAAACGCGATGAAATTCAGTATCCAATTATCTGCCTACTATCCAGATAAAAACTATGGCAGTGATCGGATTTACCAGGACATGATCGAGCAGGCGATATTGGCTGATCGGCTTGGTTATGATGCGGTATCAATAACAGAGCATCATTTGATTAATATTTTGATGATGCCCGCGCCTTTGCAGTTCGCCATAAAACTTGCCAGTGTGACTGAGAAAATTAAAATCATGACCTCAGTAGTGGTCTTGCCGTTGCATGATATGCGAGTTTATGCGGGTGAGGTGGTTTGTGCCGATATTTTTACCGATCAGCGATTAATGTTGGGCGTGGGGCGCGGGGCTTTTAGTTTTGAGATGCAGCGTCTTGGTACACCGCTTGAAATCACGCAGGAAAAATTCAATGAATCGCTAGATGTTTTACAAGCTTTATTAACCAAAGAAGAAGTTTCCTGAGACGGAAAATATTATAAATTTGACCCCATTACGATTATGCCCAGGCCGGTTCGTCCTGTGTCTATAATGATGGCGGTGATGAATCCTGAGGGAATCTATCATTGCACTAAACGTGGTTTTCATATTCAAACCACGCCGTTGGCCGGTAACCATCAATTAATGCTGGATCAGGTTGACGCGTTTAATCGCGGCAAACAAGATCTTGGTGAAAAGGGAAGTGATTTAACCTTGTCGTTATCCCGAGTTGCATTCATGGCCAGTAATCAAGCTGATCAGCGCCGCAAAGTTGAACAGGCGCATGACTATTACAGTCGATTCGATAATGTCTTTACCGGTCCGGGAATTGTTGAGAATGGCATGATCAAACCCCTGCCGAGAAAAATGACAGTCGAGCAAACTGCTGAGAATCTTACTATTTGCACGCCTGTTGAGATGATCGACAAGATGGGTTTATACGCTGATGCGGGTGTTGACCGAATGATTTTGAACGTAAACTTTGGTATGAGTCAGAGTGAGATATTGGCGACAATTCAGCAGTTTGCTGAAGAGGTTGCACCACACTTTACAGATGGCTCGACTGAAGTTGAATCAGCGGCATGATCAGTGGTTAATGAGCCCTGTACATAAATATGGACAGTATTACCCACCTTTTTATCCAAAGCTTTTCCCGCACTCGTTGCGGGATCTCCGTATGTTGTTGTCAAACTCTACTTGTGCAGACCCCGGCACAAGGCCGGGGAATAGCAATTTTTTTCCGATTAGGCTTAAGAAAATATATTTTTACTGGGTTCAAATTGAGGTGCCTGGAAAATGACAGATGTGATTAATTGCCCATACACCATCCAAGGAAGCGGCGAACCTCTACTCTTAATTCACGGCATTGGTGGGCTAAGAGCCTTATGGCGGTTTATGTTGCCAGAATTGAGCAAGCATTTCACAGTTATTACCTATGATTTGAGAGGGCATGGTGAATCGTCTGTTCCAGATCAGGAATTCGGACTTGATGAATTAGTCGCTGATTTAGAGCGTGTCAGAGAACGTGCTGGCTTTGAGCAAGCGCATTTTGCCGGTCACTCATTGGGCGGTATGATTGGTCCGGCTTACGCCAGAAAATATCCTGATCGAGTTTTAAGCCTGGGGTTGTTTTCTACCGCAGCAGGCAGAACCGAGGAGGATAGTAAAAAAGTTTGGGGAGTTGTTAAAGCCATGGAGGAAAAGGGAATTCCGCAGGTTTTACCGACACTAGTAGATCGCTGGTTTACCGATGAGTTTGTGGTTGCCCATCCTGAAATGGTCGAAAACAGACTTCAGCAGGTTTTAAATACTGATCCAGATGTATTCATGAATGTATTCAGAATTTATGCAGGCACAGAAATGTTACCCTGGCTTGATGAAATTAAGGTGCCGTCGCTAGTGCTGACTGGTGAAAATGATGGCGGCTGTAATCCAAGGCTTAATCAACTTATCGCAAGCACGTTACCGAACTCTGAATTAGTAATTCTACCTATGTATAAACATTCTATTCTGGCCGAAGCGCCTAAAGAAGTTGCGAAGCATTTAATCGATTTCATTACTCGACATTGTTAAAGTATGAGTTCATGCTCCTGTATGTACTCAAGGCTCTGATTGCTCCAATTAAATTCGTAAGCTCGGTTATGGGTAATGTTGACAGTGTGATCTGATTTCATATCCCAATCGGTTGCCAGACTCAGTGCAGCCCGAATTACGCCTCGATGAGTGATAACACCTATACGATTATAGTCATCTGATAGTGTGTCAAGCCAGGTTTGTAGCCTTGACCTGACCTGACGAGGTGATTCACCACCTGGTGGACATAAATCCAGGCCTTGACCGTCAAGCCGTTTAACTAACTCTGGATTAGTTTGTCGAATATACTTTAGTGTCTTTCCCTCCCAGTCTCCCCAATTCGCTTCAATTAATTCAGCTACTATTGTTTGGGGTCTAAGCTGATGTAAATAAGCTGTCTGAGTCGCCCGACCTAAAGGGCTGACAAACCAATGTTCAATATTCTTAGGGATACGCCAAGCGGACACCTGTTCTATACCATCGTCAGACAGTGGAATATCAGTATGGCCTTGATATTTTTTAACCTTATTCCAGTGCGTTTCACCGTGACGGATAAAAAATATTTTCATTGGTCTGCAATTGCCTGTTCGATGATTTGATTGATCTGTCGACTGGCAAATTCGAATGAATGTTGTTGCAAAAACTTTTTACGAGCAGCTTGTGACATTGTGGCTCTAAGCATCTTATGTTCGATCAGATTTTTTATAGCAGCAGTAAATTCATTTTTTAGTTTAGGGTTGGTGACATAACCCGTTTTCTCATTCTCAACAATGCTCGACACCCCACCGAAATCCTGCGCGATAACGGGTAAACCATAAGCCTGTGCTTCGAGCAAGGCTAAACCAAAAGCTTCGTTAATGGCCGGCCAAACAAACACATCACTGACCGAAAGCCAGTTATATATAAAGCCATGATCGAGTTCTCCTAGAAATAGGCAATGATCCGCGACTGATGAAAAAAGATTTTTGATTTTATCACCAGCCCGTCCATCGCCAATAATAATTAGCTGCCAATTAGTTACACTTAATCGTGAGATTGTTTTTGCAAGTTGTTGATAAGATTGTAATTTATCGCCCTCGCGCATCATGGCAACTGTAATCAACCACACTTTGCTTCCATCCAATTTATGTGTCTTTGCAAAGTCGTTTCGTAATTGTTTTTTATCTTTAGGTATTTTAGGTGTGTTGCCCAGGAAGGGTTTTAAGTATTCGAGTTTTTGCGACTTATTTAAAAGAGATTTTATGCATTCTATGTCATTGGGGTTTAAGCAAATGATTGTCTGACTTGCTTTAATACACTTCAAAGTTTGTTGGTGACCCATGTCCCAAATTCCATCCGCTTGCTTGGGCGCGTAAGAGGCTTCGGTGATAATGTAAGGGATTTTAAAATGGTCAGCTAACTCAACGCCGATCCAGTCAGGCGCCTTGTGATAGAGATGATAAGTAAAAATTAAATCTGGTGGAGCTTGGCTTGAGTAGTATTGTTTCAATCTTAAGATTTCTTTATCCGCTTGTAGTCGGATTTTTATTTGAGCTTCGTTCGAGCCCGTTCCGTCCCAGCTACGCAATTCTGATAACAGCTCAACGTCGTATCCGCTGTTTTCTAACACCTTGGTTAATAACCTTGCCATTGCCCGATCACCGGAGGGCACTTCATGGTTAGGTGATTTTAATGGTGCATAAAATCCTATGTGCACTATTTAAATCTCTCAATCAGATTTTGAATATTAGTCTCAAGCGAGAACTTGTTAACCACAGTTTCATGGCCCTTCTCGCCTAGTTTTTGGCGAAGCTGAGGCGATTCAATCAGTTCAATTAGCGCGGCAGATAACTGCTTTGGTTTCTCCGGTTCAACTAACAGACCATTTTTTCGATCTGTGATCAATTCAGGTATTCCCGAAATATCGCTGGCAATGCAGGCTAGTTTTTGGGTCATCGCTTCCATCAAGACATTTGGTAAGCCATCTCTATCACCATCCTTGCTTATTCGAGAAGCCAAGACAAAGATGTCTGCGGCTTGGTAATGTTTAATCACCTGCTTGAAATTTTGGGCCCCAAGCCAGTTGATTTTGTGGTCTATTTTTAAAGCCTTTGCTTGTTCTCTTAGATTATCTAACAACGGGCCACCGCCGATGTGAGTAAAGCTCCAATGAATGTTATCCGGCAATGCTGCAAGTGCGTTTAGCAAGACATCATAACCTTTTTTGCTGACGGTACGACCAACTGAAATTATTTGAACCGGTCTGCTGGCATCTGAACCATCGATATTATCGAAAGCAGTTGCTTCAGGGAAGCGCGATAAATCAAGACCATGATATAACAGCGAAACTTTGTTCGGATCAGGGCTTAATGCCTTTAAGTGTTCAGTGTTTGAACGGGTACAAGTCACCAACCATTTAAGTTCTGCCAGTTTTTCTCGGCTATCCCAATCTTTTGAAGTCCAGATGTCTTTAGCATGTGCCGAGCAACTCCAGGGAAGTTGGGTCATATAGGAGGCATAACGGGCAACTGAAGCTGGAGTGTGTAAAAAATGCACATATAGCCATTCACGATCAGGTTTTATTTCCTGTGCCAGGACCAGAGCCTGGCCAAAACGCCGAATTCTATTTGGGCTCAAATCACGTGCTAAATCTTTCAGAAATTTAGGCAAAACTTTATAAAATTGTTTATTGAATAATGCTTTGAGTAAGGCGGTCGTCACTTTGACAGGATGTTGATAAAGATACTCAGGCAAATAGTGGACTCTGGCCTTGATTTTTTCATGAACCGGATGAACCGAGGAATCAGTAGGGTGTCTTAATGAGTAAATAATAATGTCGACGCCGGCTTGTTCGAGCGCAAGAATTTCCTGGGCAATAAACGTTTCAGACAGGCGTGGATAACCTTTAACAATACAGGCGACTTTTTTCATGCGGTGGGATCATTCAGACTTGGGTAATATCAGTGCTGGTGCTAGTATCAAACCATGATGACCGTTGTAGAAACCGTGGTTGAAAAAAACAAGGTGGATGAAAACAAAATAGAACCGTCCATTTATCGCTATATTCTCAAGCATACCAAGAAAGATCAGCTGTTGCTGCTATTGTTAACGGCTATTTCCATGCCGTTTGTTTATGCTTCCCTAGAAGTACCCAAAGTTATTATCAACAGTGCATTGGGCGGTGTCGATATTCCCGAACAAATTCTGGGTTACCCGATGGATCAGGTTAAATATCTGTTTTTTCTTTGTGCACTTTTTTTAGTTCTCGTATTGACAAACGGCGGGCTTAAATACGTGATCAATGTCTACCGAGGTGTGTTGGGTGAACGGATGCTGCGCCGTTTCCGGTTTGATTTATTTGCACGTTTGCTGCGATTTCCGATTCCACGTTTCAAGCAGGTTTCCCAAGGTGAAATCATCCCCATGATCACTGCCGAAACGGAGCCTTTAGGTGGCTTCATTGGCGATGCCTTCGCCTTGCCGGCCTTTCAGGGCGGATTGTTGCTGACTTATTTGTTTTTTATTTTTAACCAGGACTTCTTGCTTGGCCTGGCGGCGATTGCGCTGTATCCGCCACAGCTTTATATCATCCCAAAATTACAACGGCGCGTTAACGAACTTGCCAAACAAAGAGTACAGGCGGTTCGAACGTTTTCCGATAAAGTCGGTGAAACTGTTTCCGGCATTTCGGATGTCCACATTAACGCAACGTCCAACTATGAAAAAGCCCACGCCTCGAGTCGTTTAGCCAGAATTTATGATATTCGCTTTAATATTTATAAAAAGAAATTTTTTATTAAGTTTCTGAATAATTTCCTGGCTCAATTAACGCCTTTTTTCTTTTACGGAATCGGTGGTTATTTTGTCATCACCGGAAAACTGTCACTCGGTGCATTAGTCGCCGTGCTGGCGGCGTATAAAGATTTGGCCTCACCCTGGAAAGAATTGCTTAAGTACTATCAAATCACCGAGGATGTCAGGGTCAAATACAAACAAATTATCGATCAGTTCCAAACGGACAAAATGCTAAAGCCATCGTTGCAGGAGCAGCAAGCGGAGACTGGTTATTTCCAAGATTCTTCAGTTCAAGGTACATCACTCAGCTACAGTGAAGATGAATTTGTTAAGTCTCTAGATGGCGTGAATTTTGAAATTAAAGCGGGGGACCATGTTGGTATTCTGGGTTTGGGTGGGAGCGGCCGTGGTGTATTGACGCAGTTAGTGGCGAGATTGGTTCAGCCAAATTTTGGCAGCATAAGAATTTCCGGCCAAAACATTGCAGAATTGCCCGAATCAATGCTGGGAGTGAACATTGCCTATATCGATCAACGATCCTATGTGTTTACCGGTACAGTCAGAGAGAATCTTTTATACGGTCTAAAAACCAATCCCCAAACTCAAGTCGAGTATTCCGGTGCCGAACAGCAACAACGGCAGAAATATATAGATGACTCTAAAGCGGCAGCGAATTCGATTGACGATGTACAGGCGGACTGGGTCAACATCAAAGCCACAGGTGCTGAAGATCTGCAATCCTTTAATCAATATTTATTTAAGACATTACAGATTGCTGGATTGGAAAACGATGTCTATCAATTGGGCTTATACAGCTCAATCAATGCTTCTGATTATCCTGATTTAGCCCAGGGTATTCTGGACGCAAGGCAAAAGTTGCGACAACAATTGCAACAGGATGACTATTCAGAACTGGTCGAGATTCTGGATGCAACTCGATACAACACCAATATGACGGTGGCCGAAAACCTGTTGTTTGGTATGCCCGTTGAAAGCGGTGTCAGACTGGACAATTTATTGAGTAACCCAGTGATCGACCATGCCATTGAGCAAGCTGATTTAAAAAAATCTCTGTTGGAGAAAGGACATCAGGCTGCCAAGGTTATGGTGGATCTTTTTTCTGATGTGCCGGAAGGCAGCCCGATGTTTGAGCGATTCAGTTTTGTCAGTATTGATGATTTGCCAAACTTGGCCAGATTATCTAACACTTCTGATGAGTCGTTAGACTCGATTAACAGCGAAGATCAACAGGTATTAATTAACCTGGCATTTAAGTTGAATGTGGCCAGACATCGCTTGGGTTTAATCACGCCTGAGATCCAGCAAAAAGTGATCAATGCACACGCAATATTGAAAGAAAAGCTGGGCGAAGAAAATGATTTAATTGAATTCAATAGTGATACAAAAGTTTCCAGCTATTTAACCGTTCAGGATAATATTTTGTTTGGTCGGGTTGTTTACGGACAGGCCAATGCCAACCAGAAAGTCGGTAAATTAATTCAGAATATGATTGACGAACTGGGGTTGAAAGAAAAAATTATCGAAGTCGGTCTGGATTATTCAGTTGGAGTGGGCGGAGCAAAGCTAACTTCGGTACAGCGGCAAAAACTCACTATCGCCAGGGCATTAATAAAAAACTCGCAAATCCTGATTGTTAATGAGGCCACGGCAATTTTTGAAGGAAAAGTTGAAAAAGCGATGATTGAACGAATGCTTGATCTAATGCAGGGTAGAACA
Source organism: Arenicellales bacterium (assembly GCA_965215945.1). Classification (GTDB taxonomy): domain Bacteria; phylum Pseudomonadota; class Gammaproteobacteria; order Arenicellales; family JAHEKD01; genus JAHEKD01. The sequence goes on from CBDCFC010000025.1 coordinate 221,056, forward strand.
GTATTCTGGGTGTTAGATAACACCGATCACATGGATAATTTTGATACATTACTGGTTTTGGATAAGGGCAAGCTGGTTGCTGAGGGCAGCGTAGCTGAAATCAAAAACCAAGCCGAAATTATGGATAGGCTTTCACAAGGATAACGATGCAGTATAGAAAACTCGGTCACACTGACATTGAAGTCAGTTTAATTTGCCTGGGATCAATGACCTGGGGAGAGCAAAACTCCAGAGAACAAGCCTTTGAGCAGCTCGATTTCTCACTAGAACACGGCATCAATTTCATTGACACCGCAGAAATGTATGCTGTACCACCGCGCAAAGATACCTATGGCCTGACCGAGCAATATATCGGTGACTGGTTCAAGCACAGCGGCAAACGCAGCGAAGTTATTCTGGCAACAAAAGTCATGGGAAGGGCCGCGCGTTTTCCTTATGCGCGCCCGCATTTACATGATGGTGAAACCCGGCTGGATAAGCAAAGCATATTTGAAGCTTGTGATGCAAGTTTAAAACGGTTACAGACCGATTATATTGATCTTTACCAACTGCATTGGCCGGACCGGCAAGTCAATCTATTTGGTCAGTTAGGTTATGTCTATAATCCTGATGACGATCCTGTACCGTTATTGGAAAGTCTTGAAGCGCTGAATGAATTAATCCAAGCCGGCAAGATCAGATATATCGGCCTATCCAATGAAAGTCCCTGGGGAACCATGGAATGCCTGCGGCTGGCCGAGCAACATGGTCTGCCCAGAATAGTTTCGGTTCAAAACCCGTATAACTTGCTTAATCGCGCCTATGACTTTGGCATGGCTGAAGTTTCCTGCCTGGAAAAAGTTGGATTGTTAGCATACTCTCCATTAGCCATGGGCGTGTTGTCTGGTAAGTATGAAAACGGCGCCCGACCCAAAGGTTCACGCATGCAATTGTTTGGCGATTACTTCACTAAATATATTTCTGCTGATGTGATGGCTGTAGTCAATCAATATGTCACCATCGCCCGAAAACACGGCCTCGACCCGGCGGTGATGGCACACGCTTTTGTCAATCAACAGCCATTCACTACCAGTAATATTATCGGTGCAACCAATATTGATCAGATCAAATCGGCACTTGATTCTGTTGAAACCGAATTATCAACTGAAGTATTAGCCGATATTGCCCGGGTTCATGCAAGGTTTCCCCACCCGTTGAGTATGTGATTTTTCGATTGAATTTATATTAGTTAGTTATTTGAAAATATGTCAGAATTGACATATACTGTTTCTTATGAGCCCAAGAGACAAGGATGTTGTTTGGTTACACGGCGAGGTAAAGACACCGCCATTTTCACCTGAAGCCCGAATAGAGGTAGGCTTTCTGCTAAGAAGACTACAAATGGGTGAGAATTTGAATATGCCACATTCCAGGCCTTTGCCGGGTATTGGGAAGCGATGTCACGAATTACGAATTAATGACGGAGACGTGACTTGGAGAATTGTCTATAAAATTGATCCTGATACTATAGTCATTCTCGAGGTATTTGATAAAAAAACTAATAAAACACCTAAGCAAGTCATAAATGTATGTAAAGATAGATTGAAAGATTATGATGAAATCAGCTAAACGGAAAAAATTAGAAGCTAAAGGTTGGCGAGTCGGCACGACCGCTGATTTTCTGAATCTAACACCTGAAGAACAGGCATTCATAAATATGAAACTATCTCTAAGCAAACGCCTTAAAGAAATGAGACGACGAAAACACCTAAGCCAAGTCGATTTTGCAAGAATGATTAAATCCAGTCAGTCCAGGGTAGCAAAAATGGAAGCAGGAGAAGCCTCGGTATCAATCGATCTGCTTATTAAGTCATTACTGGCCTTGGGTGCTTCACAACAAGATTTGGCGAAAACAATATCTGCTAAATCTTAAAAAACAAAAATGGACTCGAAAAAATTGAGTCTAAGCCTAATTAATGTTTTTTATCATACCTGCACCCAAAAATGCTTGCTCTCTTCATGAACCGCCTGGTCTGGTTTAGGAAATTCCGGATCAGCGAATGAACCAACAGCAACGGCTACGAATTCTGGTTTGCGTTCAGGCTTCCAGTAAACTGTTGAACCACAGTTTGGGCAAAAATAAAAGGATACTTTATATCCATTATCACTAGTACGCTCATAGCAACTAGCATTGCCTGTAATTTCCACCTTCTCACAAGCGAAGAAAGCCGCAATCCCGTAAGTGCTGCCAGTTCGTTTCTGACACTCTAAGCAGTGACACAAAGAAACGAGGCTTGGCTCGTCAAAACACTTGACCTTTATTCGTGGACAAGAACAAGTTGCTATTCGTTCCTTAATAATATTCTCCGGTTTTCTATTTGCTCGAATGAAGTATTTGTTAACGTTTGTTAGAGATTTTCGAAGTAGGTCTCATCAACAATAATTTCTTCGACTATTTTTTCTTTTTTCTCAATTCCAATATTTAATTCTTTCAATTTGGCAACTAAATCTTCACCATCAATTAAATCTAATGGTGGCGCACCATCTCTTTGTGCTTCTCTCCTAGCATCTCGCGTAAACGTACCAGTAGCCATCAATAATCCTTTATCAGCTCGCCCAATCATTGCTCCCCTGAAGTCCCTGACAGTCGAGGGAGAAACTGAGCCTTTGTAGCGCTTACATTGGAAAATAACATGAAAAGATAAAAGGCCGCCTAAACGCACCACTCCCTTGCCATCAATACCACCATCTCCTGATTTTCCAGTTACCTCTACAGACGTAAAGCCAGACTCACGTAGTATTCTTTGACAGAGTCGTTCGAAAGCATCTGGAGGTATATTTTTTACTATTTCCAACACATGATCTTCCCACTGGAGGTCTTCAATTTCTTCCGGTTCTCTTTTCTTTTTATTTAGATTGCTTTTTTTATCAAGATTTTGAACATATTTTTTTACAGCTTCTTTAGATATGGTTTTTTGTTTTTGTCCCTGTATGGTTAAGGCCCAAATACCTCTAGACGAATTAGTAATAACACCATATCTCTTCAAATATGTTCTTGCCCATGCAAGCCGATAACTGAACTTAGTTCTGTTACCTCGGTGAAGCTCTGAAACTTGTTTATCCGATAGCGACATAATTTCAGCAACTTTTTCTTCCTGTTCATCAATTGAAGCAGAGCCTCCTAATTTACGGATTGCCATAAATAATGGTTCAAGAAGTTCATCATATTTTGGAGAAGTCATTTTTACTTCCTAAAAACTCTAACAGTAGGAAAGGAAATTCATAGTTCCATAAAAATTATGGGAAACTGAACATTAAATCCGTTTTTTCTTTCGTTAATCATGAGTTGATATTTTGTTCATCTTTAATATTGTCCGTACTCGTTTATGTTTTCTTTAATTATACAACTTAGTATTTTGATCGCCAATTACAGGTTCGACTAGATATCATAAACATGGAACTGGCTTCAAGCAGATTCAGCTTTCGCCAGAATGACGGGGTGTTGTTAATGCTAAAATGAAGTCAGATTAGTTTTAAGGGATTTTGGCTCCCTGCATTGTCGGGACTGACTTCACTAGAATGACGATAATAAACAGGAGGATTTCATGAGTAAAGTTATTTTATTAATTCATGGGCGCAGTAATAAACCGCAGGAAAGTACATTAACAAGATGGTGGTTGAATGCGATTAATGATGGTCAAGAGTTTATTGATCGACCTTTGATTAATGAGGCCGTTACTCCTGTGGAGATGGCGTATTATGCCGATATTTATCATCCCGCTCCTGAAATAGCAGCTGAAGTCAAGGAGCCGTATAGAAGGCCCAAAGCGGGGGCGATAAAGGTTTATAACGATTCCTTGTTCGATTTTTTGCGAGATATCGGTGGTGAGGTTATTGGAGCCGGGATTGATGCGTTTGAGTCGTTAACAGGAGTATTGTCGACGCTTGCCGGGCAGGTCATCAAAGAGCTGCAGGCCGATTTGCATAGTTATTATACCGATCAGGCCAGTCGCGATGCGATTCAGCAACGCCTGATTGATAAGATCGTTCAATATCAAAATCACGAAATCATTTTGATATCGCATTCCATGGGGAGTATTGTGGCGTATGACGTTTTGCGGCGCATGGGTAAGGATATTCAGTTTAACGGTATTTTTGTTGAGCATTTTGTGACACTGGGTTCGCCGCTAGGTTTTGCGCCGGTGAAATCAAGAATATTCGATCAGAACAATGGGCAGTTGCGCACGCCGAGTATCGTCAGTCAAAGCTGGAGTAATTTTGCTGATGGCCGTGATATTGTCACCCTGGACACAAGGTTGTCTGATGATTTTGCCGAGAATAGTCAGGGCATTAAAGTCGTAGACGACAGGGTGGCCTGTGATTATCCCGACAATCCGCACAAGTCCTATGGTTATTTACGCACGCCGGAATTTTCAGGTTTGTTGAGCGGGTTGCTTTAGTATGATGGATACTATAAGGACACCAAGATTTCTCGATTTGCTTGAAGCCGGGGCATGTAGGTTTCTTGTTACACTCGAACTGACAGAAGAGTTCAAACTTTTTGTATATGCCCAACGGTTTGCAGGTGGCTGTTGAGAATGGTAGGGTGCAAAAATTGTTCGAGTTCGTTTTTCTCTTGTTGATTCAACAAGCCCAACTCATCCAGCAAACTGACCAGCAGAAAATTAATGCCTCGTACTGAGCCGTCAGCTATCTTTAACGCCATGCCAAGTTTTTGGTCGCGGTCAATCGCAATGTGATAACCCTCGGCACCGATTTTGGCCAGTATTCTGCCGTTTGTCGCATTGGTCAGATGAGCAGCCAGCTCATGTGTGCCGGACATATATTCAGGGTATTTGGCAATCGCCTCTTGTAGTTTATGTGATGCTTGTGATTTGGATTCCTCCAGATTTTCATGGTCAACAAATCTTGCCATGGCATGCGCCATGTCCTTGAGCTTAATTGCAGGTGCCGGAAAGGTGCAACCATCTACCTGCCAATTAAGTTTTTTTGAGTCGGATTGAATGAAGTAATCCAGATTTTGCAGAAACAATTGCTGCACGGGATGTTCTAACTGATTGTAACCCTTGGGTTCAAACCCCAAATACTGGCAGACAGTGAGAAACCCTGTGTGCTTGCCCGAACAGTTATGAAAGATACTGTTGCGATCTTCCCGATTTCTTAGCCTGTTAAGACAGGAGTCCTGATCTAGCGGGTAATCGGGGCCACAAGCAAGGTCATCCGCACTTAAACCGATCAAGTTCAACCATTCACTCACCAGCTCAATATGAAACGGTTCACCCATGTGTGAGGCGCAGGTCAAGGATAAATGTCGATGATCGAGGTTATATGCTTCAGCAGCGCCGGTTTCGATCAGCGCAACAGCCTGGATGAATTTCAGCGCCGAGCGCGGGAAAGTGACCAGTTCCGGATTACCAATTGAATGAACTAATTCACCGGATGAATTGACTACCGCTGCGGCGCCGAAGTGAATGCTTTCTTCGACGTCGCCGCGATAAACGCTTACTCTTTTTTCGTAGTCCATGTTTAAAGTATATATGTTTTGCTATCAGTTATTTATACTGCCTGAAGTGTTCAGACTGTATTTTTTAGAGTCTCTTACAAAAATTCATTAATTTTGCATTTATTCGTAATCATGCTATTTAATTTAGGAAATACTCTAGGAGATTCTGGCCTTCGCCCACTGCTGTCCGGAATAAAAGATGTTGATGGTAGTGAAAGTGTTGCAGTGCGTGGGTTTTAAGGCTAAAACCCACACTGTCAACTTAAAACTAAGGCACTGCAACATGTATAGTAATACCCGATTTAGTGAATTATTGAAAGGCTTTCCGAAACAAAGTTTTCAGCAATGTGTTCAACGCTATCAAGGCGATAAACACAGTAAAGGGTTTCGCTGTTTTGATCAGCTCATGGCGATGATGTACGGTCAATGAGCCGATTGCCGTTCCTTAAGAGAACTGGAAGCGGGGTTTAATGCCCAATGCGTCCATCATTACCACTTAGGCACCCGATCAATCAAGCGTTCGACCCTTTCCGATGCAAATGCGAAACGTAGTGTTGAGATGTATAGTGCGTTCTGCGGTCAGTTACTGACGCAGGTGCATCGTCAATTGAAACGTGAGGTGAGTGATTTGTTGTATGTGCTGGATTCAACCCCGATTCGGCTGAGTGGCCGAGGCTATGAGTGGGTACACGGTCATAGTCAACCGCATATTCCAGGCTTAAAGTTACATGTGCTCTATGCTCACGAGCAGGCCTTGCCTTGTGAGGTACAGATTACGGCATCGAAGGTCAATGATGTTGAGTTTGGCCGGGATATTAGTGCTGACCCTCACGCAACCTATGTGTTTGACAAAGGCTATTGTGACTATAATTGGTGGCATCAGCTGGATCAAGCGGGCAGTTATTTTGTCACCCGGTTCAAGCGTAATGCCGCGTTACGGCTGATTGAACAACGTGCCATCGAGTCTCAAGATGCTGAGATTATTTTAGCCGATGAGCTGGTCTGTTTTAAAAACAAACGCCCTGGGGGCGCACGGATCAATCCCTATACCCAACCGCTGCGCCGGATTGTGGTGCAGCGGGAAGATCACCAGCAGCCGTTGATTATCGCCACCAATGATCTAACGAGCCGTGCCGGTGAGATCGCTCAAGTCTACAAACAGCGTTGGGGGATTGAATTGTGGTTTAAATGGTTAAAACAACGTTTGAAGATCAAACAGTTCTTTGGGCGCAGTGACAATGCAGTACGAATTCAAATTCTAATCGCTTTAATTACGTATTTATTGCTGTATCAGTACCATCAACGCTCACAGACAACACAGGGTATCTATTTGTGGTTAGCGGCACTTAGAGCAACTTTATTCCAACGCCCAGAGAGTGAATATATACGCTATAAAAAACGTCAACGGCAAACTCAATTCAACCTGCAACAACAACACCTATTACCTATATGAAATTATTCCGGACAGCAGTGGGACTTCGCCAGAATGACTGACGAGTTTGTATAGTTAAATTGACAGTTATCCAATGCAGTTAACTCTGTCAACTATTTGCGTTATTTATTTGTACGGATCGGCCGCATCACGAAGTCCATCGCCAAGGAAATTGAATCCTAAGATAACGATGATTACCGGAATTACCGGAATCATTAGCCAGGGGTAAAGGGCGACCACATTGATATTTTGCGCTTCGTTGAGCAATACACCCCAACTGGTGATGGGCGGCCGTAGCCCCAGGCCCAGAAAGCTCAAGGCGGTTTCACCGAGTATCATTCCCGGAATTGACAATGAGGCCGAGGCAATCAAATGGCTCATGAATCCCGGCAATAAATGTTTGCCGATAATACGTTTTGGTTTCGCGCCCATGAGTTGTGCTGCGGTGCAGTAATCTTCTTCTCTCAGCGCCAATAACTTCGAGCGGACAGCCCGGGCCAAGGATGTCCAGTCGAGTAACGCCAGGATAATCGTGATTCCAAAAAAGATCAGCAGCGGGCTCCAGGTGACCGGCAAGACAGCTGATAACGCCATCCATAATGGCAGTTCCGGGAAAGAGCGCAGTATTTCCATGAAGCGTTGAATGACGTTGTCGATCCAGCCGCCGTAATAGCCGGCGATGCCGCCGATAATTATTCCCAAAGTAAAGCTGACGATGATACCAATCAGGCCGATGGTCAATGAAATGCGCGCACCATGAAAAATGCGCGAGTACATATCGCGGCCCAGGCGATCTGTTCCCATTAAAAAGAATTGCCCGTCCTCAGCGGGGCAAACAAAATGCCTGTCTGTTTCAAATAGACCCCAGAATTTATAATCATCACCCTTGCAGAAAAAACGCAGTTTGTCGATCTTTTCCGGGTTAGTTGTGTATTCACGTTTAAGGTTTTCCATATTAAGCTGGTAATCCAGACCATAAACAAACGGGCCTATGAATTCCCCTTGATGGAAAAAATGAACCTGCTGCGGCGGCGCATAAATATAATCGGTATTGCGGGTATGCAGGTTATACGGGGTTAAAAACTCACAGAATAGCGCACCGAAATACATGAAAAATAAAACAATGGAAGAAACAACCGCGAGTTTGTGGCGCTTTAGCTTCCACCACATCAACTGCCACTGGGAAGCGAAATAATAGCGTTCTTGCTCTTCGGTTAGCTGCTCGACCGAATAAGGATCAAAAGGTTTATCTGATACAAAGTGCTGTGTCATTTAGTCTGACTCATTTTGTTATTTCACCTTGCAGTCGAATTCGCGGGTCGGTCACTGCCAGTAGCAGATCGGATATCAATACACCAATAACGGTGAGCATTGCCAAAAACATCAAAAACGATCCGGCCAGGTACATGTCCTGGCTTTGCAGGGCATTGAGCAGCATCGGACCGGTTGTCGGCAGCGATAAAACAACCGCCGTAATTTCAGCGCCGGAAATAACACTGGGCAATAAGCTACCGATATCGGCGATAAAAAAGTTAAGCGCCATTCGCAGCGGATATTTGCGCACCAGTTTGCCCTCTTTCATGCCCTTGGCGCGGGCAGTGGTGACGTATTGTTTTTGTAATTCATCTAGCAGGTTTGCACGCAAGCGGCGAATCATTCCCGCAGTGCCGGATGTGCCGATAACGATTACCGGAATCCAAAGATGTTCCAGCACCGATTTGATCTTGGCCCAGCTCCAGGGTTGGTCGATGAATTCGGGCTCCATCAATCCGCCAATTGAAATGCCAAAATAAACATTGGCCAGATAAAGCATAACCAATGCCAACAAAAAATTGGGCGTGGCCAGGCCGATAAAACCAAGCAGGCTCAAACCATAGTCACCCCAACTATATTGATGGGTCGCAGAATAAATGCCTATGGGAAAGGCAATCATCCAGGTAAATATAATTGTTACAACTGAAATTATGACGGTAAGAAACATTCGGTCGCCGACGACTTCTCTCACCGGCAGATCGAATTCAAATGAATAACCCAGATCACCTTGTAACAGACCTTTAGCCCAGACGAAATATTGCTCGTACAAGGGTTTGTCCAGCCCATATTCCTGGCGCAGGAATTGAATTTTGGCATCGTCAACCGACTCTCCCTGGCTTTGTAGTTCGGCAATATAGCTTTCAAGATAATCGCCGGGAGGCAGTTGAATAATAATAAAAACCAAAACACTGATCACAAACAGCGTTGGAATCATCAACAACAGTCGCTTAAATACAAAACTCAGCATTATTGTTCAAACCAGAAAATGTCCGGACGATAAACACCGAAATAAGAAGTGGGTGACCAGGCGTAAATGGCATCCTGCGGAACATTGCGTAAAGCACGATTGACCACAATAGGTTGCGGAACCGAGTTGATGATACCGATGCTGTAAACTTGTTCACAATAAGTTTCCAGCATCTGTTGCCAAATCTGTTCCTGTTCAGCCGAACTGGTTGCCTGACGCCATTGTTCATTGAGTTCAAATAATTTTTTGGCTTCAGCCAGATCAGGCGGCTCACCGCGTTCGCCTTTGGTTTCAAAGAACTGTCCCCACTTGGGCCATTGATATTGATCCTGTGAGGTCGGAGCTAACTCATGTGGGCTCATGTCGGCTGTTGGGATGCCGTTTTCCAGGCCGCTCCAGATCGACATCATGGCTTCGCCTGAAAAAACCCGTTCTCTAAAGACTTCACGTTGGGAAGGCTTGGTATAAATTTTGATGCCGAGTTGCAGCCAGCTGTCATGCAGCAGTTCGAGAATATCCGTTTCCTCGGTGCTCTCACCGGCAGTATGGATAATGATTTCCAGCGGTTTGCCATCCGGACGCAGGCGCAGGCTTTTTTTATTCCGCTTATCCAGTCCAACCTCATCGAGTAATTGATTGGCCTGATCGGGATCATAAACTGCCCAACGCTGTTGTAAATCCGGTTTATGGAAAATGTTATCCGGCAAGACAGTATTATTACTTTCGTTGGTCAGCCCAAAGTAAACAACCTGGTTGATTTCATAACGGTTAACACCCAGAGAAAGTGCACGGCGGAACCTGGCATCCCTAACCAGCTCGCGCCAGACTGGGTCTTTGCTGTTGAGGTTTGGATATAATGCTTTATGTGCGCCATTAATCGTACGCCATAGCCTGACATCATAGTCGTTACGTTTTTCACCTTCTTTTAAAAAAGTGTAATTATCCAGGCGCAAATAATGACCCTGAAGATCAGATTCGCCAGAACCGGCTTTTGCTGGAATTAGGCTGCTTGAAACAATATTAATGATAACTTCGTCAATGTACGGCATTTGTCTGCCGTTAATATCAACGCGATGGAAATACGGGTTGCGTTTGAATACATAACGTTCGGCGGGTTGTTTGGTGGTATTGACCCAGGGTTGCAGTGACGGCAGTCTTGGATTGGTTAATTTGTATTGCCTGGCCTTTTTTAAATAATAGCCGGCCCAGTTACGTTTGCCTGATTCTTCTGCTTGTTGTTGTAATTGCTCAGGGTCGGAATAGTTTGGATGATATTTTTTTAAATAGTGCATGGGTTGATAAATGAACAGAGGCCTTGGGGCAGCCAACTCGGGTAGAAAATAAGGATTAGGCTGTGACCAGCGATAAATAACGGTATGATCATCAGGAAATTCAACCTCCGGTAATTGCCCGTCAACCAGTAATGCTTTAGGTGGGCCAAATGGATTCAGATCTTTGTTGTTGGCAACGTCTTCCCAGTAATATTTAAAGTCATCGGCAGTGAGTGGATGGCCATCAGACCAACGATGACCTTTGCGCAGTTTAAAGATGAATTCTTTGTTATCACGATTTTCGTAAGACTCGGCAATATCTGCAATCAGTTCGAGCTTGGCGTTATAGCCCACAACTCGGGAATAGCCATAAACCACCATGCGCCTGATGTCTTTGTCCTTGGCCATTAGCATATTGAGCTGACCGCCATAAACACCGGGTGATTTGTTACCTAGCTTTTCATCCATCAATAAAGGTGTCTGTGGAAGACGTTCAGCAAGCGGTGGTAACTCTCCGCTGGTTAGCTGTTCATTGAAATAATCGGGTTCCAGCGATGCGCCGAATACTATCTGGCTAACACAAAGCACTAAAAAGAATGGACCTTTGAGTAACTTGATCATTTAGTTAACGGTTGTCTGCACGAAATGATCGCTTGCCACAGCCTGTAGCTGTGTGGGGTTTTTAGGGCCGCAAGTGTAGGGCGATGGCCAGGCGGTAGGCTCGGATGATTTGCCATCCATGACCAGTTCGAAGTCCAGCGGTTTATCCAAATCAGGAAATGGCACCGCATTCAAAAGTGCCCTGGTATAAGGATGCACAGGATTGTTGAATAGCGCTTCTTTAGGTGCGATTTCCACCAGACGTCCCCGGCACATGACTGCAATCCGGTCAGCAATATAATCGACCACGGCCAGATTGTGTGAAATAAAAATATAGGTGAGGTTCAATTCATCTTGTAAATCTTTTAGCAGATTTAAGACCTGGGCCTGAATCGAAACATCCAGGGCAGACACAGGTTCATCACAAATAATCAAATCCGGTTTAAGCGCTAACGCGCGGGCGATGCCAAGTCGTTGTCGTTGACCGCCGGAAAAGCTATGCGGATAACGACTTAAATATCGCGGGTCCAAACCCACTAGCCGCATCAGCTCTTTGACCATTTTAATTTGATAAGTTTCGTCACCGATGTTATGAATCACCAACGGCTCACGGATGATGTCATACACTGTCATTCTCGGATTTAAAGAACTAAACGGGTCTTGAAAAATGAATTGCATTTTTGTTCTGAAATCAAACAAAGCCTGATCTTCCAGGGCCAGTACATCAGTGGCATCTTCTGAATCGAAATAACTGATTTGACCGGAGTCAGGTCGAAGCGCTCTCATCAATATTTTTGACAGCGTGGTTTTTCCGCATCCGCTTTCACCGACAAGACCAAAACATTCGCCTCGTTTAACATCAAAGCTGACGTCGTCAACGGCACGAATGACCTTGTGTTCAGATTTGCCAAACATTGGCTTATGCCGAATCTGAAAAGTGCGGGTTAAATTTTTTACACTCAGATGAATCGGGTTCAGTTTCTGGTTTTCAGTTTGCGCTTTATCTTTTAGCAGCACGCCTAACTCCGACTCAAGTTCGCGCACTGGCTTTAGACGTTCGTCAGGTTTCATGTCGAAGTGAGGAACCGCCTGCATTAACGCTTTTAGATAAGGGTGTTGTGGATTTGTGTAAATATCATTGACATCGCCACTTTCCATTATTTCCCCGCCATACATGACCACTACCTCATCGGCGACATTTGCGACCACGCCTAAATCATGAGTAATCATTAAAACTGACATCTCAAGTTCTTGCTGTAAGTCTTTGATTAGTTTTAATATTTGTGCCTGGATAGTTACGTCTAATGCGGTGGTGGGTTCATCGGCTATCAACAGGACCGGTTTGCAGACCAGCGCCATCGCGATCATGGCTCGCTGGCGTAAACCGCCCGATAACTCAAAAGGATAGGTTTTCAAAGCCCGATCTGGATCCGGAAAACCCACCATGTCCAGCATCTGTCGAGTAAGTCCGGTCGCTTGTTTTGAATCCACATTTTGATGTAATAAAACTGATTCATTGATTTGGTTGCCGATGGTATGCAATGGCGATAATGACACCATAGGTTCCTGAAAAATCATTGAGATTTTTCCACCACGAATGTCCCTCATTTGTTCACTGTCTGCTTTTAACTGAGCAATGTCGATAGCAGCTTTGTCTTTATCGGTTTGCAACAAAATCTGACCGGCGGAGATTTGCCCGGTTTTTGGTAGAATCCGCATAATGGCCTGGGCAGTGACAGATTTGCCCGAGCCGGACTCGCCAACAAGTGCCACAGTTTTGCCATGTGGAATTTTGAATGATACATCTCGCACCGCAGCAACTGTTCCACCGTGCAAGGCAAATTCGATTTTTAGATTCCTGATATCCAGGACATTCATGAATTGTTAAAACCCATCCGTGTGAGAACTCTAAAGTATATCAATTATTAGCTGTTTTTAGAGTTGAATCGTTGCCAGCTGGATTGCAGTTTATCCGGGTAATCGGTGATGATTCCATCGATCCCCCAACGCATTAATTTGTTCAAAGTCAGTTTGTGATTGACAGTCCAGGTCATGACTTGCAGATCACGATTGTGAGCCTGATTCAATGTTTTTTTAGTCAGGTTCTTGTAGTAGGGAATCCAAAATTCAGCGCCAAGTTCCGCAACCATGTCTGCAACCAGATTGTTAAAATCACGAATATCCAATCCCGCATTCCAAGACGAGGCTTTGCCTTTAACAGGCGATAAAGTATCATCTGTGGGATCAATTATGCTCAGGCAACCGGTTAGTAATGAGCGATCCATTTCTCTGACGGCTTTGACCACAGCCCAATTGAAGCAGGACACCACACAGCGATCGGCAATGTTCAGACGATGAATTTCATTGACTACTTTTTTGGCCAATATGCTTGGTCTCGGACATAAATCGGGTTCAAGTGGAGAATGCTTGATTTCAATATTTAACAGTGCATGATTTAAGTTTTGTTTGTCAAAATACTCAACCAGCTCGGCCAGTGTCGGGATGGTTTGATCTGGCAATGGTTGTTGTTTTCTAAATCGAAAACCATAAGGTGTGTTTTTATTTATTGCGCCAAGTTTGTATTGTTTAAGTTGTTTTAGTGTCAAGGATCGAATCGGTGGTCCGACATTTTTAACCCATTTCCCATTCGAGTCTCTGGTGATGTTCGATTTGAGTCTGAGATCATGATAAATCACTAGTTGATTGTCTTTGCTGAGTTGAAGATCAAATTCAATTCCATCAGCGCCGAATTCAAACGGCTTGATCAGTGAGGGTAGGGTGTTTTCCGCCAGTAAGCCGCGAGCACCGCGATGGCCTAGTAATGAAATTTGTCGCATAATCCTAGATTCCTCAGTTGACCGCTGTGAAATACATTAAAACGTATGAATTCAAATACAAGCACACTTATTTATGCATCCATCTTGTGGATGAACGCGCTACCGGCCTTAAGGCGGGTTAAAATCCGCTGCTGCTGTGTTATGGATTTTGTCAGTAGAATAACTACTAACTGCAATCCATGCCTTGCATCAGCACATTTTACCTGTGCCTTAAAATCGGTCCAACTGAGGATTCTAGGATAATCCAGGTTCTTACACGATTTCAATCAGAGTAAAAGTACTTTTTATGGGACAAGTATCACAGATGTACCAAAATATGGTTACTGAATTAAATGACTGCGGATTAAATCTGGTAGCGGCATTTGATATTTTCGTGTTGCCGGAATCGATTACGGCTACTTTCCCTGAGAATGCAGATAAACACTATCAGTCTTTGCTTTTGGTTGGTACCAAGGGAAGTGAATTCTGGCAGCATTTAAAAAGCATTAATAAGACACAAGGTCATTGTTTTGATGAAATGAGTCAGAAAATTACGGTTGACACTTTTTCTGAAAACTATCCCCAGGCGCAACAGTTGGTTTTATATCCCAGTTCTGAGTATGTATTGCCTTTACAGCAACTGGGTCGTTTAGTCGGTTGGGGCAGACGGTCAATCTTGGGTCCCGATATCAATGCCGAATATGGCACCTGGTTCGCTTATCGAACAGCTATGCTGGTTTCAGAAGAGTTACCGCCCACTGAATCTGTTCAGGCAGAGGAAGTCTGTGAGCGTTGCATTGATAAACCATGTCAGCCAGCTTGTCCGGTGGGTGCTGTCAGGGAGATAGGAAATTTTGAACTCGATGTGTGTATTGGTCATCGAACGACAGAGAATTCGCCCTGCGCGGACAAGTGTCTGGCCCGCTTAGCCTGTCCGGTTGGCGAGGAATATTTTTATCAGCCGGATCATCTGACTCATCACGGTTACTTTTCCTTAAGATCAATCAAACGTTATATTGAGAAAGACAATTGTTAAACGATATTGAATATGTAATGGATTCGCCGCCTGATTTAGGTGTTCCCTATCAAGTGGCTGATGATATTTACATGCTCAGGTTGCCGCTTCCATTTGCGCTTGATCACGTCAATGTCTGGTTGCTGGAAGAAAAAAACTCATGGACGATTATTGATACCGGGTTGGGGAGTAGTGATTGTCTTGATATCTGGGAAAATTTGTTAACTTCGTTTTTATCCAATAAGCCTGTTAGGCAAATCATTCTTACTCATTATCATCCCGATCATGTTGGCCTCAGCGGTGATCTGGTTGACCGTACCGATGCACAAGCTTTTATGTCTCGTACCGAATGGTTAACGGCTAATATGCTTTATTACGATAGTGGCGGGGAGTTGGGAAAAGAAATGTTGAATCTGTTCAAGCGGCATGGCTTGCCTGAAGAAGTTTGTGATCAGATAAAAAGTTTTAAGTCATCTTATCGTGACCGCTGTTCAACATTGCCGGCAGGCTTTAACAGAATTAAACACAGTGACGAGATTGATATTATCGGATCAATATGGCAATGCCGGGAGGGGCGTGGGCATTCGCCTGAACACATGTCCCTTTATAGCCCGGAGCGAAAAATCTTTATTGCAGGTGATCACATTTTGCCCAAGATTACACCAAATATTCCCATGTCGGTACAGGATTTAGATGCCAACCCGATTGCCGATTATCTTGATTCGTTAACAACATTTAAAGACATTGGTGATGATGTATTGGTTTTACCTTCTCATCGGTTGCCATTTAAAGGTTTAAAGATACGCATAGATCAATTAACAAATCACCACCACGAGCGCTTGCAGACATTGTTAGATGCCTGCGATCAGCCAGTCACTGTTTTTGATGTGCTGCCTGTGTTGTTCAAAAGAACACTTGACGATAATCAAATAGTTTTCGCCATGCTGGAAGCTTTGTCGCACCTGGTTTGTTTAGAGAAAAGAGGTGGCCTCAGAAGACAACAAGATAAGCAGCTTATTTGTTGGCAAAAGTCATAGCTAAATAAATAATCAGGCTCGTCATTCTGGAAGCTCGGAGAGCTATCCAGAATCTCCCGACTTGCTCAAGGCACTAGCAGATGGCACCCCAGGTCGGTGTGATGATCAAGTATTTAATCTTCTGGGGAATTCGTAATATTTAGCTCGCTTGCGAACCGGTAATCGCTTTGAGTTCCAGGAATTCGTGCAAGCCCCAAACACTTTTTTCACGGCCATTGCCGGATTGTTTATAACCACCGAAAGGGGTGTTAGTGTTGCCGCCAACGTAGTTGATTGCCACTTGACCGGCACGGATTTGTCGAGCAACCTGTTTGGCGTGCTCCATATCTCCTGACGATACATAGCCGGCCAGGCCGTATTCGGTATCATTGGCAATTTCTATGGCTTCTTCTTCGGTGTTATAAGCCAGGATGCAAACCACCGGGCCGAAAATTTCTTCACGGGCAATCGTCATATCGTTAGTGACATTGGCAAATACTGTTGGTTTCACATAGTAGCCAGTTTCCAACCCTTCAGGTTTTTCCGGTCCACCGGCAACCAGGGTTGCGCCTTCATCAATTCCTTTTTGAATTAAACCGGTAATTTTCTCATATTGGACATCGCTTACCACTGGACCAATTTCAGTGTCTTCTGAAGATGGATCACCAACAGGAATTTTATTAGCAGCTTCTCTGGCAGCTTGAATAGCGATATCCATTTGATCAGTCGGGACCAACATCCGTGTCGGTGCGTTACAGGATTGACCACTGTTGTCCATGACATAATCAATGCCATCAGCAACCGCTTTAGCAACATCAGTATCTGCCAAAATAATATTCGCCGATTTACCGCCTAATTCCTGACCGACACGTTTAACTGTGTCGGCAGACGCTTTGGCAACGGCTATGCCGCCACGGGTTGAACCTGTAAACGACATCATATCGATATCAGAATGGCGCGACATGTGCTCACCCACATCCGGGCCGTTACCATTGATCAAATTGCAAACACCTGCAGGCACGCCGGCCTCATGCATGATCTCAGTCCAGACAATGCCGGTGATCGGCGAGATTTCACTGGGTTTTAAAATCATTGTACAGCCAGCGGCCAGGGCGGGTGAGACTTTGGCTGAAATTTGATTCAACGGCCAGTTCCAGGGCGTAATCAAGCCGCATACTCCGATGGGCTCATAACGCAAAATCATGTCGTCCTTAACGGTTTCGAATTCAAAATTCTTAAGCGCATTCAAAGTGCTTTTTATGTGGCCTAAACCCAGAGCGGCCTGGGCGCCGCGTGCGTGTTTAATCGGTGACCCCATTTCCATTGAAGTTGCTTCAGCCAAATCGTCCCAGCGTTTTTTGTAAACGTCGATAATGTTTTGCATAAGTTCGATACGTTCTTGTACGCTGTAATTAGAATAGCTATTGAATGCTTTGCGGGCTACTGCAACCGCCTTATCAACATCGGCTTTTGAACCCATGCTGATCTCGGCGAAAGCTAATTCGGTGGCGGGGTTGATGACATCCATTTTTTTTGGCTCAGTTGGATCAACCCACTGACCATCAATATAGAACTGTAAATATTGTTTCATGTTGAAATTCCTGCCAGGTGAAAATGGTGCAATTATCTGGCTGTCAATATTAATTCTATTTATGCCTATTTTCCAATAAAATTCAAAAGCATGGAAAATCACTGTCATAATTTTAAAAACTGGATTTTTGACATGGACGGCACACTTACAATGGCCTGCCATGATTTCGCTGCAATCCGTCGCCAGCTTGGCATGCCCGAGAATAAACCCATCCTTGAAGAGATTAATAAGTTGCCGGCTGAACAAGCTCAACGGATTCATCAACAGCTGTATGATATTGAGCTTGAGCTGGCTCATCAGGCCCGGCCGCAGCCAGGTGTGGAACGACTATTAAATCATTTAAGCGTGACAGGGCATAACCTGGGCATTCTTACTCGTAATGATTTAGAGATTGCATTTACCACCTTGCAAGCTTGTGGTTTGATTGATTACTTTGAACCAGAAAATGTGCTTGGTAGGGAATGCTGCGCACCCAAACCTGATCCTGAAGGTGTTTTAAAACTGATGCACAAATGGAATGCTGAAGCGTATAAAACAGTTATGGTCGGAGATTACTGGTTTGATTTAAAAAGCGGTTATGATGCAGGCGCTCATACTATTCATTTTGATGTGGATGGTTCAAGGTCATGGCCGGATGTCACTCACTTTCGCATCAATACTTTCAGTGAAGTAACAGACCTTATCATTCACTGATAATTTTGAAAAAACCTATTAAGAAGGAGGAATATAAATATATGTTTGACCTGATTTAAAACTTTTGAACTCACTTTCATATATTTCTGTTTGTGATTTGCCCGTTTTTTTATCTGTTATCCAAAATTTCATGTTTTTACCATCTACTTCTCCCTGCAATAAATAATGCTTGCCTTTTTCAATTTTGAATTTAGTTTTCCAAAAAGCTCTACAAGGACACGAATCAAATAGCGACTTCCCATTGGTTTCACCTACAAAAATAAATTCATGTTCTCCTTTATTAACTCTTATACCATCCTGAAAAAGGTCTCTGTAGGCTGGTGGCAGTATAGGCTTTCCATCGATTGCGGCGATTTTATAATATTGAATATCTAATAATGCTTTACCGTTGGAAGTACCTTCGATGAAAGAAATATCAGACCTTGATTTGTCTGGCTCCTCGTAATGATTTTCCCTGTATTCATTTGTTGTGACACAGCCTGTTAAATAAATAATCATCACTATAGCTGTCAATCTTAAAAGCATTTTATTGTCCTTGTATTTAGTTAAATTCGGGCATTAATTCCTTGCACTATTATATTTTGAAGCTCATTTTTTAACTAGTGAGCATCCCACGGATTTATTGCAAGGCAGCTATTTACGGGAGTGCATTTGGAGATCCCGCAACAAGCCTGTGCCGGATACTGAATCGAGTTCAGCACAGGCTTTGATCCGGTATGCGGGACAGGGATTCCAGTTTACGTCATTCTGGAAGCTCAAAGAGCTATCCAGAATCTCCCTAAAATAAGCGAGGAGTCACTAAGGAGATCCCGGAATAAATCCGGGAAAAGTTCTTTCCTTAAGTAAAGGTGTCATACTGGCGTAGGCCAGTATCTCCATGATGCCATGAGTTTAGTAGATTCGGCTTTCGCCGGAATGACGAGGGTTCAAAAGAAAGCATCGGTCTCCATCTGTATGAAACTGTAGGTCTTACGCCGCCTCAGAGGTGACTAACGGAGCAGTTTGTTGACCTTTAGCTATTTCGCTAGTTTCAAAATGATCAACATGAATCACTTCCATCAGCTCTTTGTCGAATTGAAATAACTGATCGGCTTCATCATCAGTAATTACACCTGCCTGTTGAGCTAACTCAATTTGCTCTTTACCCAGGGCCTTTTCCAGCTTTTCAGCTTTAATAGCATCGCGAATCTTTTTATAAATAGGTGCTAGCTCAAGGCTTTGCATAAACACTGCGTTGACATGGCCCACAGGGTTTGTTGGCAGATTTTGATCGAATGTGCCTTGTAACAAGCGTTCCCGGGTTTCGCTTGCCGTGGTGAACAATTTAACCAGTTTCTTGTCCTGATAGTCCCTTGGCATGTCAAACCTGGCGCCCAAAGGAAAAATAATAAATCGCATTTTCATCGCCAGGAATTTGCTGGGATAGTTTTGCAAGATTTCCTGCATGGCGATTTGATACTGATGGGTTAAATAATTCATCGTCCACTCAACTAACGGGTATTCTTCCTCAGGGCAACCCTCTGATTCATAGTGTTTCAATACCATGCTAGCCAGATACAAGTAGCTCAATAGATCACCCAGACGAGCTGACAGCATTTCCTTGAATTTGAGTTTAGACTGTAATGTCAGCATGGAAACGTCGGCAATTAAGGCAAAAGCTGCGCTTAAGCGATTTAAATCGCGATAGTGCTTGGTTAATTTGGCATTGCCAGTCGTGGTGGCGAAGCGACCGCCTGTTACACCTAATACTAAAGAGCGAACAGCATTCGAGATTGAGAAACCAACGTGACCGAAGAAAACCTTGTCAAATTCGGATACAGTTGAATCGTTTATTTCCTGACCAGCCAGTTCCATTTCTTTTAAGACATATGGATGGCTGCGAGTCGCACCCTGACCGAATATCATCAGGTTGCGAGTCATGATGTTTGCGCCCTCTACAGTGATGGCGACAGGAATGGAGCTGTAGGCATCGGCGATATAGTTTTTGGGGCCAAGCATAACGGCTTTACCCCCATGAATATCCATCGCGTCCAGGGCAACTTGACGGCCCATTTCGGTCAGATGATATTTAAGAATTGCAGACGGCACACTGGGTTTTTCGCCATAAGACAGCGATTGAGCTGTGTGCAACCGTGCTGCATTCATAATGTAGGTCAGGCCGATAATACGCGCCAATGGCTTTTGTACACCTTCAAACATTGCAATCGGCAAACCAAACTGCTGGCGAACCGCGCTGTAGGCAGAGGTGCCAAGCAGCATGTGTTTAGCCAGTGAAGTGGAAATACTGGGCAGGGTGATACAACGGCCGACTGACAGGCAGTTGACCAACATGGTCCAGCCTTTACCGGCCATTTCCGGCCCCCCGATAATGTAATCAAGTGGCACGAACACGTCTTCACCTTCGATTGGGCCATTTAAGAATGGATCACCAATTGGGCGATGACGACGGCCAATTTTAATACCTTTGGTTTCGCGCGGAATCAAAGCACAGGTAATTCCATAATCGTCAACGTCACCAAGTAAATGATCGGGATCTTCCAGTCTGAATGCCAAACCGATTAATGTGGCAACCGGCGCCAGGGTGATATAACGTTTTTTGAAGTTAAGCTTCATGCCAAGTACTTCTTTGCCTTCAAATTCACCTTTGCAGATCACACCGGTGTCGGGTAATGAGGTGGCATCTGAACCCGCTAGCGGGCCAGTCAAGGCGAAGCAGGGCACATCAATGCCTTTGGCAAGTCGAGGCAGGTAGTAATTCTTTTGTTCCTCGGTGCCATATTTGATTAATAATTCGCCGGGGCCGAGCGAATTGGGTACGGTAATATAGTTGGCAATACAACCGCCGGCTGAGCCCAGCAAGCTGATAACTTCAGTCTGGGCCATGCCGGAGAAATCATGGCCGCCATATTCTTTGGGAATAATCATGCCCAAAAAGCCATTGTCTTTAATGAACTTTTCAATCTTGGGTGGAATGACAGTGGTATTGTGATTGACTTCCCAATTGTCAACCATGGCACATAATTCTTTTACGGGTCCATCGATAAAGACTTGCTCTTCTTCGCTGAAAGAGGGTTTAGGCAGGGAAAGCAATTTATTCCACTGAGGGTTGCCGCTGAATAATTCCCCGTCCCACCAGACCGTGCCAGCATCAATGGCTTCTTGCTCAGTTTCAGAAATTTCTGGCAAAACATTTTTGAACCAGGCAAAAATGGGTTTGCTCAAATGTTTTTCTCTCAAGCTGTCTATTGATAACAGTCCTATCGCTGCTGCCGCAATAATCAGCAAAAAGGAAAGTATTCCACTTGCACCTGCAATCAACGAGAGTAACGCAGTAGCCGCCATCGCAATTGCCGAAGTACGCAGTGACATTTGCTTAAAGCTAAGGGTGAAAAACACGGCTAAAGCAATCAATAAAACGATAAATGTAGTCATTTTTGTTTCCTGGTCGTGACCGTTATAAAATGTTTGCGTTTTTTAAAAAATAAAACGAGCGTTCGTTCTTTTTTTATGTTAATCTATTTCTTATCCCATAGCAAGTTAAATATTTAAAGCTTAATCGTATGACAGCGCTGGCAGCCAAAGTTTCAGATTTTCCCGATATTTCCTGTTTTGATTCCTATCAAAAAGCTTTTCCATACAAAGGGGAGAAATTGTTTGAAAAGATTTATGAACAAAACAAAGACGATATAAAAATCAAAAAAAGTCATGTTGCCATCGCTAACTTAAAAAAGATTTTTAAGGCGGCGTTTAAGTTGTCTTCGCAAATTGGTTTTCACGAAATGTCGGTGCGTGATTTGTCCAATTCCACCGGAGTAAGCATGGGTAGTATTTATTCTTGTATTTCTAAAAAAGAGAATATTGCCGTTATCGTCAAAAATTTTGTCAGTGAAGTGTCCGAACAATATATGCAGATCGGTCGCCAACAAACGGATGCCTGGTCCAAGTTGGAAACGACCATCCGTTTGCAGTTTTATAATAGTTGTATTTTGCAACCGTGGTTATTCTTTTTGTATTTCGAAACCCGCAGTTTGCCTGAAAAGCATCAGGTGGACTCAAAACAGATTGAACTTAATACTATCGCGAACTACAAAGCCATTATTGATGATGGTGTTGCACAAGGTGCTTTTGAGACTCAACAATCCTCATTCATCGCACACAATATTCTGGTTTTAATCCAGGACTGGTATCTAAAGCCCTGGAAAAACAAACAGCAGCAGATTGATCGCGAACAGTACCTGGAAGATATTTTGCTAATGGTTAAGACATCTTTAATCGCAAAACAGCCGGTCTAAAATTTTATACAATAGGAACCGTACAGAGTTTAAAGAGGTAATGTAATGGAACGATTTTGGTTGAAATCATACCCTGAAGGGGTGCCACACGATATAGATTACGGGGATTACACATCCGTTTTTGATTTTTTTAAAAATACCTGTGAGCGGTTTGGCAACAGTCCGGGCTATTCAAACTTCGGCAAAGTTCTAACATTTGCTGAAATCGACCAACTAAGTCAGCAGTTTGGTGCTTATTTGCAAAACGATCTGGGTATGAAGAAAGGTCAGCGCCTTGGCATTATGCTGCCGAACGTTTTGCAGTATCCAATAGCGCTATTTGGTGCCATGCGGGCGGGCATTGTGGTCGTTAACATCGATCCGTTGTATACAGTGCGCGAATTAACCCATCAATTAAATGACTCAGGTGCTGATGCGATTTTATTTTTAGAGAATTTTGGCGATACGGTCCAGAAAACCCTACCCAATACTAAGGTAAAACACGTTATTTCAACCAAGTTGGGTGATTGCCTGGATTTTCCGAAGTCAGCATTAATAAATTTCGTTCTTAAACATGTCAAGAAAGTTGTACCGAAATTTAATATTCCACAGGCAGTGCGTTTCATTGATGCTTTGAAGATTGGATCACAATCCACATGCACAGATGCAAAATTGAGTTTTGATGATATCTTGTTCTTGCAATATACCGGCGGTACTACCGGTGTTTCTAAAGGTGCAGTATTAACTCACGGAAACATCGTTGCCAACGTGCTGCAAGCCAATGCCTGGATCAGTAGTGACTTTGAACATGGTAAAGACAAGGCCATTATGGCGTTGCCGGCGTATCATATCTTCTGTATGACGGCCAATATGCTGACCATGATGAGCATGGGGATCGAAAACATTATGATTACTAATCCCCGTGACTTTGAAGGATTCGTCAAGATACTGCAAAAAACCGACTTTAATATCATCTTGGGCGTAAATACCTTATTCAGAAAGCTGCTTAATACACCCGGATTTGAACAGATCAAGTTTAAAGATATGAAGCTCAGTTTCGCTGGTGGTATGGCAGTCACTCAGGATGTGGCCAAAGAATGGGAGGCGGCGAGCGGTACGGTCGTGGTTGAAGCCTATGGACTGACGGAAACTTCCCCGGCGGTTTGTATCAATCCTCTAGATATCAGCGAATTCATGGGCAGCATTGGTTTGCCGATCTCATCCACTTATGTACAAATCAAGGATGATAACGGAAAGGATGTAGGCATCAACGCCGAGGGTGAGCTATGTGTAAAAGGCCCGCAGGTGACCCAAGGTTACTGGAATAGACCCGATGCCAATAAAGAGTCTTTCACAGCGGACGGTTATTTTCGCACCGGCGATTTTGCCAGCATTGATGAGGAAGGTTACGTGCGTATTTTAGACCGCAAGAAAAATATGATCCTGGTGTCCGGTTTTAATGTTTTTCCCAATGAGGTCGAGGACGTGGTCAGCCAGCACCCAGATATTGTCGAAGCCGCGGCCATCGGTGTTCCGGATGAAGATGCCGGTGAAGTAGTGAAATTATTCGTAGTCAAGTCTAATGATGCTCTAACCGAAGATGATGTTAAAGCTTACTGTAAGGAACAGTTAACCGGCTACAAACGTCCTAAAGTGGTGGAGTTTATTGATGAGATTCCCAAGACTAATGTGGGGAAGATTTCACACAAAGATTTGAGAGATTGAAATGATTTATCTAATTATTCAATCTCTTTGTAGTGGCAGGAATTATTTAAGGAAATACATTTCCCGCACTTGTTGCGGGATCTTTTAGTGCAACTCTTTCTTTGGAGACCCGGAATAAATCCGGGGAACGTAGTCTTGATCAAACGCATCTTGAATTTGGTTTAGTGCAATAGTCGAAAGCAATAATGTCAAGTTACCCCCACATGTTCCAACCCCTCGAACTCGGCTTTACGACCTTGAAGAACCGTGTGTTAATGGGTTCCATGCATACCGGTCTGGAAGAAGCCAAGAATGGTTATGAGCGTATGGCAGCCTATTTTAAAAGGCGGGCAGAGGGAGGCGTGGGGTTAATGGTGACTGGAGGAGTGGCGCCGAACCTGGCCGGCCGTGCCAGTCCGTTTGCTTCACAATTAAGTTTTCCCTGGCAGGTCAAGCATCATCGCATTGTGACTGATGCAGTACACGAAATTGAAGGGGCTAAAATTTGCCTGCAAATTTTACACACGGGTCGTTATGGTTATCACCCTTTTTGTGTTGCTCCGTCAAGAATAAAATCGCCGATCTCTCCGTTTAAACCCTGGGCACTGACTTCTTTGGGGATTAAAAAAACCATTTGGGATTTTGCCAATTGCGCTCGACAGGCACAAAAGGCGGGTTATGATGGCGTTGAAATTATGGGTTCGGAAGGTTATTTAATTAATCAATTTATTGCGCCCAGAACCAATAAGCGCACGGATCAATACGGGGGTGAGTTTGAAAACCGAATTCGGTTGGCACTGGAGATTATCAGAGCGGTTCGCAAAAAAACCGGTGACAACTTTATTATTGTCTATCGACTATCCATGCTGGATTTAGTCGATGGCGGGTCAACCTGGCCAGAAGTAGTGGCGTTAGCCAAACAGGTAGAGAAAGCCGGAGCGACAATAATTAATACAGGTATTGGTTGGCACGAAGCAAGAATCCCGACAATTGCCACCATGGTACCGCGTGCGGCATTTGCCTGGGTGACAGAAAAACTCAAGGGTGAAGTTTCTATTCCTTTGATCACCACTAATCGCATTAATATGCCTAGTGTTGTCGATCAAATCATCGCAGATGGTCAAGCGGACATGGTGTCAATGGCCAGGCCTTTTCTGGCCGATCCGGATTTTATCAACAAAGCACAAGCTGACCGCCCTGACCGTATTAATACCTGTATCAGTTGCAATCAGGCATGTCTGGATCATGTGTTTAAACAAAAAATTGCCAGTTGTCTGGTCAATCCTAAGGCTTGTCATGAAACCGAGTTCGGATTGAACAGAGCCTCACAACCTAAAAGTATCGCCGTAGTTGGTGCGGGTCCGGCAGGCTTGTCGTTTGCAATTGAGGCCAAGGAGTTGGGTCATGATGTCGTCATTTTCGAGCGCAATAATGAAATTGGCGGGCAGTTTAATATTGCCAAAGAAATTCCCGGCAAGGAAGAATTCCATGAAACCATTCGTTATTTCAAAGTCAAGCTGGAAGAATTAAATCTCGATTTGAGGCTGAGTACTGAAGCAACTGATACAGAACTAAAGGAATTTGATGAGGTGGTCGTTGCCGCTGGTGTGCGTCCTAGAATTCCAAAAATTGAAGGTATAGACTCAGCTAATGTCTTGACTTACCAAGATGTGTTGTTACATAAGAAACCAGTTGGAAAGAAGGTTGCATTGATAGGTGCAGGGGGTATTGGTTTTGATGCGGCTGAGTACTTGGCGCATGATCCAGACGATGAGCCGACTTCGTTGGATAAGGAGGCGTTTTACAAAGAGTGGGGCATAGACACCGATTACGAAGATCGTGGTGCCATCACCGAAAAACAAACCATTCCACCTTTCAGAGAAATATATTTACTGCAACGCAAGACTACAAAATTCGGCAAGAGCCTGGGCAAAACAACCGGATGGATTCATCGACAGTCACTCAAAGATAAAGGCATCAATATGATTGGGGGCGTCTCATATGAAAAGATTTCTGATCGAGGGTTGCACATAAAGATGAATGATCAAGATCAATTACTTGAGGTTGATAATGTGATTTTATGTGCCGGCCAGATCTCCAATAATGAGCTTTATGAGAGTCTTGAATCAGATGGTTTTAAAGTTCATATTATCGGTGGAGCAAAACTTGCTGAAGAAATAGATGCCAAGCGAGCTATCGATGAAGGAGTTCGTTTAGCGCATAGTATTTAATTAAAGTAATAATTTAGTTATATGTTCTAATTAATTGATATATTGAGGAAAAAATGAAACGAAATATTCGAAAAGTGGCCGTGCTAGGTGCCGGTGTAATGGGCGCGCAGATTGCAGCACATCTGGCCAATTCAAATGTGGATACTATCCTGTTTGATCTGCCGGCAAAGGAGGGCGATAAGTCGGGGATTGCTAAAGCCGCTATTCAGAAAATGGCAAAACTCAAACCAGCCCCGTTAACCACATCGGGTTTAGAGTCGAGAATTAAACCCGCAAATTATGATGAGCATCTGGAAGAACTTAAAAGTTGTGATTTATTAATCGAAGCGATATCCGAGCGCATGGACTGGAAAAAGGATCTGTATGACAAGATCGAACCTTATGTTGCTAACCACGCTATCTTGGCAACCAATACATCCGGTTTGGGTATTAATGAGCTGGCGAGCGTGTTAAATGAAAAATTGCGCGAGCGATTTTTGTGTTTGCATTTCTTCAATCCGCCGCGTTACATGCATTTAGTCGAGGTCATTCCTTGTAACCAAACCAAGCCTGAAGTCTTAGAAGTGCTGGAACCATTTTTTGTCAGCACATTAGGAAAAGGATTAGTGGTTGCCAAAGACACGCCTAATTTTATTGGTAATCGAATCGGTATTTTCAGCCTTCTGGCGACCATGCACCATGCCGACGAGTTAGGTATTCCGCTTGAGGTGGTAGATCAGATTACAGGCAAGCCTTTAGGGCGTCCAAAATCGGGCACCTATCGAACCATGGACGTGGTCGGCCTGGATACCATAAAGCACGCCATCAATACGATGGATGTTGGTCTGAAGGATGATCCCTGGAGTCAATATTACAAAACACCAGCCTATATCGCAGACATGGTAGAACAAGGAGTGTTAGGCCAAAAAACCGGCAAGGGAATTTATGCTGAGAAAGGTAAGCTGGTTTTCAGTCCCGCTAAAGGTGACTATGTCACTGCTGACAATAAATTCGATAATGATATTGCAGCGATGCTCAATAGCCCTAACTGGTCAGAAAATTTCCAGGCGCTAAGAGAATCAGATCACCCACAAGCACAATTCATTTATCGAAGCTTACGTGATTTATTCCACTATTGTTTAGTGACGCTGGAAGAGATTGCCAACTGTGCTCGTGATGTTGATCTGGCGATTCGCTGGGGATTTGGCTGGATGATGGGACCGTTTGAAATTATCCAGGCAACGGGCTTAAAAAACGTCGTCAAAATGCTCAACGAAGAAAGCCAAGCCGGAAACTTGATGGCGAATGTGGAACTTCCGAGTTGGGTTGATGAGATTGATGATATTCACAACGCTGAAGGTTCTTACTCGCCATTACAAAGAGCGTATATTCCGCTTTCTTCAAGTTCTGTTTATGAGCGTCAGATCCTGCGTGAAAACGTGGTCGGCTCGATGCCCAATAAACCACTGGGTGAAACCGTATTTGAAACCGATTCTGTGCGCATGTGGCATCAGGGTGATGATGTTGGGATTCTGACATTCAAGAGCAAGATGCATACGGTTGGAATGGGTGTGATTGAAGGTATTTTGCAGGCAACAGAAGAAGCGGAAAAGAATTTTTCGTCTTTGGTTGTTTGGCATCCTACAGCGCCATTTAGCTTTGGTGCAGATTTAAAGGAAGCCATGGGTTTTCATCAGGCCGATGAGTTTGAAAAAATTGGCCAGATGATTAACCAGTTTCAGCAGGCAACAATGTCATTGAAACATTGTTATGTTCCCACAGTCGCAGCGGTGCAAGGCATGGCATTAGGTGGCGGTTGTGAAGTGCAAATGCACTGTGATGTGACTGTTGCTGCCCAAGAATCGTATATCGGCTTGGTTGAAGCGGGTATTGGTTTATTGCCGGCGGCCAGTGGTTCCAAAGAAATGGCCACACGTGCAGTTGACCTGGCCAAAGGTGGTGATTTAATGCCGCACATTCAGCGTGCTTTCCAGGCCTTAGCGATGGCTAAAGTCTCTGCCAGTGGGCTTGATGCCATTAAACTGGGATTGATGACTGATCAGGATATGGTGATTGGTAATGCCCATGAACTATTACATGTCGCCAAAGCCCAGGCCAAGGCGCTTGCCGAAGCAGGTTATCGACCGGTATCCAGAAACCAAAGAGTGAAGGTGGCGGGCAAGCCCGGTAAAGCTACCTTGATGATGATGGCGGTAAACATGCTGGAAGGTAATTTCATTTCGGAACACGATTACACGATTGCGGATCGAATTGCGGCGGTATTGACCGGTGGTGATGTGGAAGAAGGCAGTTACGTCACCAATGAGTGGTTATTGAAGCTTGAGGTTGATGCGTTTGTTGAATTGCTGCAAACCGAGAAAACCCAGGCGCGCATTGCGCATACTTTAACGACTGGCAAGCCACTTAGAAATTAACCTAAGGAAACCTAGGAGAACGAACATGACTAATCAACGAGATGCATATATTGTAAAAGCCGTACGTACGCCAGTGGCTAAATATAAAGGTGCTTTTAAACATGTGCGGCCGGACGATATGCTGGCCCATGTGCTTAAAGGTGTGGTGGCTGATCAGCCCGAAATAGCCAACGATGTTGAAGATGTCGTTGTTGGCTGTGCAATGCCTGAAGCCGAGCAGGGTATGAACGTGGCTCGAATCGGTGTGTTACTGGCGGGTTTTCCGGATAACGTACCCGCAGTCACAATCAACCGTTTTTGTTCTTCCGGTTCCCAGGCTGTCGCCATGGCGGCAGATAAAATTCGTCTTGGTGAAGCAGACGTAATGATCGGTGCTGGAACCGAATCGATGTCCATGGTGCCGATGATGGGCAACAAGGTCTCATTGAATCCAAAAGTGTTTGCTGATGACAATGTCGCCATTGCCTACGGTATGGGCATAACCGCTGAAAAAGTCGCAGAACGCTGGAAAGTCAATCGTGAAGACCAGGATGCGTTCGCGGCTGAATCTCATGCTCGTGCTATAAATGCCACTCAAAATGGCTGGTTCAAAGACGAAATTCTGCCTTATGAAATAGTGACGTCACATCCATCTGCAGACGGGCTGGGCGTTGATACTAAATCTCGAACTATGACTGATGACGAAGGCCCACGCCCCGGTTCAACACCAGAAGTATTAGGTAAGCTTCGAACTGTATTCAAAGTGAATGGTTCCGTGACAGCCGGTAATTCCTCGCAAATGTCAGATGGCGCAGGTGCTGTGTTACTGGCCAGTGAAGCAGCGCTGAAAAAATATAACCTTGAACCTATCGGCAGATTTGTCACCTCAGCGGTTGCAGGTGTCGAACCCGAGGTCATGGGAATCGGCCCTAAGGAAGCAATTCCAATTTGCTTAAACAAGGCAGGTATGACGCTTGACCAACTTGACTGGATCGAGCTCAACGAAGCATTTGCCGCACAGGCGCTGGCTGTCTGTAATGAACTTGATCTGGACAAATCCAAAGTCAATCCCAACGGCGGTGCCATCGCACTCGGTCATCCGCTTGGCGCAACCGGAGCCATCCGTACAGCGACCCTGATGAACGGCCTTCAACGTACCGGCGGTAAATACGGCATGGTGACGATGTGTATTGGTACGGGTATGGGCTTTGCAATGATTATTGAAGCAATTTAAAAAGCAGTTGTCATTCTGAAAGTACCTAAGGCGCTATCCAGAATCTCCCAACCTCTACCCCCAAATAAAATTCGTCATTCCGGAAACACCGTAAGGCGTTATCCGGAATCTCTTGAAGTTGTAAATTCCCCGGATTTATTCTGGGGTCTCCCAAATGTGGCGATAAACCACAAAGATCCCGCAAAGTGTGCGGGAAATACCAGTCTAGTTATCCCGAGTGCATTGGATAGATATTTGTTTCCGATAAAATAACCTATATGACCCAAACATCAAGCAACTGGTACGTTTACATTCTCCGCTGTGCAGACGACACCTTGTACACAGGTATTACCACCGACTTAAAACGCCGTATTCATGAACACAATAATGGTGACTCAAAAGCTGCACGTTACACAAAATCTCGCAGGCCGGTAAAACTAATTTTTCATGAATCATTTACAAGCAGAGCTACGGCGAGTCAAAGAGAATGCGAAATAAAACAACTTAGACGACAACAAAAACTGGAATTGATAACAAAATTTGAAATGAAAGTTTGACTTTGACTTAAGCTTCCTTCTAATAAAATACATTAACAGATGTTGTGAAATTAGAAGAATATCTGCCTGATGTGTGCTTTATCATTTTCTTGAAAACTTTCGCATGAATTGGATTTGGAATAGTCTAGTTTCTATTGCTAATTGGTCAAATTAAATCAAGCAATCGAAAATTATGCTAAACTGCTGCGATACCGAATTAATGTTTTCGGTAACAAATAAAACCAATTAATAGAGGAGAACGCTATGTCACATAAATATTCAGGCGGTTGCGACCACATACACTCTAATTCTGATAACGAACCGGTTGATAACCATACTTGTCACTGTTCAGTTTGTAAAAGTGTAACGGGACAAGATACAACCCACGTTGTTTTTTTTAAACACTCAGACCTTGCAGTGGATAACCCGGATCAGTTGAATCGCCAGCCTTTTAATGTTAATAATCCCGATGGACCATTGGAGCTATGTACTTGTTCAACCTGTGGAACGCCTATAATGCTTGATGATAAGCAGCGAAGAATACGCGCGATTGTTCCGAATTTAATGGGGTATGATTCAGAAAAATTGCCGGCAACATATCATGCTTTTTATGACCCATCTACTGGAGTAGAACGTCCGGATGATGGTCGTCCGGTACATGAAGGTTTGCGCCCGGATTTTGTTTGGCCGGATGCTGCTTAATTTGAACTAAAAGTTTTTCGGCAGACTTGCGGAAAGTCTGTTTTGGGTTATTAGCCCTCGAAGAAATAATTCAATCTATTGAGTTATTAAGGCTGTACTCGAGTAGAAAGTAATAAGTGTCACTATTCAAAATACAGAATATCTTTTTCTAAGAAGAGTATTGATTCTACTTATGCAAAAGACCACTAAATACCTAGCCATTATATCTATATGTTTTTTAGTTTTTTATGTCACTAGCATTTTAGGCTGCAAATTCTTCCCGTCATTAGCGCAAGGTTGTAGCGAAGAAAGCCTATTGTTTAGCTTGCTTTATGGTTTACTTTATTTGCTTGTAGCCGCATCGCTGGTGATTATTCCTTTGATCGCAATTGTTTATATCAGAGTGACGATCATCATGCCGATCTCAAAATTTATTTATGGTGACGGCAATGTGCTTGATGCCAAGTTATTCGGTTGGTTTGATAAGTGCTGGAATTTGTGCAAGTAAAAATACTTGTGTCAATAATTAATCTTTCCGGCTGGCAAACGGATTTTGATAAAGTTGATCATGTGACTCGACGCCATCTTCGATCACACAATCGGTTTTTGGCCGCGCTATACAGAGCAGTATGTAACCTGCTTGGGATTGGCGTTTGTTAATAGCAGTTGCTCCAGGTTGACGCACTTTGCCGGAAATCAATTTGGCAGCGCAGGTAATGCAACCACCGTATTCACAGCCGATAGGCAGTTGTATGCCGGCTTTTAAGCCGGCATTGTAAATCGGTTCATCTATACCTACATCAATGGTGGCACCACTATTTTTAAGTTCAACTTTGAAGATTTTATCTTTAATCACGCATCCTGTTTAATATTTATTTGCTTTGTGACTCCAGCCACTCGTTTAAACAAGGGCGGTAACTGGCTAACTCATCACTCACCGCTTTATGTTGGCAAAGATTTTCCTTATATTGAATTATTGAATCAGGCCATTCAATCTCAAGATCCAAAAAAGGTGTTAATGACTCGATCCAGGCGAATGTTATTGGAAAACCGCACTCACCGAGCGTTAACTGATGACTCGTGTTGTTTCGATTACAAAACAATCGGGAAAATTGATTTAAACGAAGTGAAATTTGCTCTGATTGTTTACCAATGATTTTGTTATTACCTTTTACTTCATCGATGAAGGGAAATAGTTTTCGCACCTCTGGTTCCAGTCGTGTGTCGTGAAACCGTGAGCGTTCACGGACTTTTGCTCTGAGAGCAATATCTTCTGGTAGCATTGATGGGGTTGGGTATTTTTCGTTCAAATATTCGGCGATGGCCTCCGAGTCAGCCAGCACTAAATCTCCATCGATTAATGTCGGCAAATTGCCTGATGGAATAATTTTTTTATACTCATCCGAGCCGTAACCACCAGGAGGTAGAATTTCTTTCCATTTAAGGTTCTTATGACGTAATAGAATACGAAGCTTTGCACAATAAAGACTCAGTGGAATGGTATATATCGTAAGCATATCCTGGATTATGGGCTTTTCTTGGTCTTGATGAAAGCCGGTTGAGAAAATGACGAATCGGGTTGAGCGAAATGATTGAAGAATTCCCTCAAGAAAGCTTGGTATTGATTGCCTTGTTGACATATCACCAGTCAAATTTAGGTAAACTACTTTAGAAATACACTGTCATCTAATTACTATGAGCCAAGGAACTTGTTTATGTGAAAATATACGCTGGTCAATTTCCGGTCAGCCTAAAGCGTCTTATCATTGTCACTGTTCGATGTGCCGCGAGGCTTATGAATTCGGTGAAATGCCGAAATAACTAAAGGAGAGTGTTGTGAGTACAGTTAAAGCACCAGAAAATCCCGAGTCGGACCTGCGGGTCAAAGCGGTATTTGATGAAATCCGTGAACTCAGAGGGACAGATTATATAAATAATCTGTGGAGATATTTAGCTTTTGATCCGCCGCTGTTAGAAGAAATTTGGCAGGGTGTCCGAGATGTGATGGCGGCCGAAACACTGATCGATTTCAAAACTAAAGAAATGATTTATGTAGCTGTATCCATAGCTAATTCCTGCAAATACTGCATTCACTCACATACCGCTGCCGCAAAATCGCACGGCATGACCGACGACGAACATGCTGAGTTATTACGTATTGTTACCACTGCTGGAAGAACAAACCATCTTTTGAATGGATTGAACATTCCAGTCGATGATGTTTTTGATATGGATGTTTGATTATTCTTCTTGTGATGTTGAAGTGCTAATTTCAGAAGTATCAGGTTCTTCTTGAGTAAGAATCACTTCGCCTTGTAATTCTGTTTCAGTTTCTTCTAACTCAGTGACTTGTTCAGCTTCACCTTCCAATATAGTTTCCGTGCCTTCTTCAACCAATAATAGGTGAACCGGATTTGGAGTCAGGTCCTTTGCGGCGCCTGTGGCAGCGTCAACACCGAGTCCTATCACTCCTCCTAATATTATGTTTCCGGCCATTCCCGTTGCACCGGCTCCTACAACTTTGTTGCCTACTAATACTTCCTGGCTTTGATAACCTTGTTTTGAAATGACAAGTGTATACTCACCTTTTCTGGGCACTACGAAAGTTGTTGGGGTAGTTTTAGAGATAGGGCCTTCATAGGTTTTTTCCCCATCAAGTAATTCGAGCGCTTGCTCCTCTCCAATTGCTTTGATTAGTTGCTTGTCAGTAAATTTACCCTTTGTTCTTGTCAATTCCACAGTTGCGCCTGGTGGCTCGGTAGTAATTTCCAATTTATCATCGGTGCCTCGTGTGATGGAAGCACAACCTGTTGTGAGCGCAAGTGTCAAGACAACACTCATACTTCTAAAAAATGAAAAGTTCATGTATTTTTTCCCCTAAATTTAAAGGTTGAGAAATTTAAAATCGGTCAAACTCAGAAAAGCGCGCAACATTAAATATATTTAATTACTTTGTCAAGTTAAAATTATGACCGAATCACGAATTTTCGTGACAGGTTTTAGCTTGATCCTGATAGACATTGAGATGATTCGTCATCAGATGGACTAAGTATGTGGATTAGTTAACAGATTTATTTATAAAAGCTGGTTATTATCTGGGGAAATAATAATAAATAGGTACGGCGTTATGAAGGGAATAATTAAATTTACAGTATTACTTGCTGCGTGCTTTTTGTTTTTTACAACCTTGGTGATGGCTGAAGAATCTTTTACAAAAGTACAGCCTATGGAGAACCTAAATAATGTTAATGACGAATTTGACTCACGTCACGATGAGCTGACTGGATTGTTGAACTGGGCTGCATATTTGTCCGGCTATAAAACTAATGGCGACAACCCAAAGTTACAATTCAAGCCACATCAGTTCTTTGTCGATAATGCTTGTTATGGTAATGATAAATGTAGAGTAGTAGGTTGGTACAATGATCAAGGCATTGTATATATTGATAAGAAACTAGATGCACTGAATTCCAGATTTGAGCGTAGCTTGGTTGTTCACGAGTTTGTTCATTATTTGCAACATATCAGCGGCAAATTCAAAACCGGTACTTGTGAAGAGTTTATTCAGCGTGAGCGAGAAGCCTATACGGCACAACGTGACTTCATCATGGCATACGGCTCAATGCCGAGCATGAGTTTTTATCAACATTCATGTGCCTTGAATACGGTTGAGGTTGGAAATTTGGTTTCAAACTAAATCGCTTCATTAAAATATTTTTACTAACACAAGTTATGACTTTAATAACAATATGTGTAATGTTAGTATTATGCTGTATTTATGCCATTGAAGGATAAGGAGGCTTAGTATGGAAAACAGACGAGAATTAGTTAAAAAAATAGCACTGGGAGTAACCTGGAGTACACCAGTTGTTCAGTCAATAGTTTTGCCTGCTCATGCGCAAACATCTGTTACAACAACTCTAGCACCTACAACAACCTCAGCCCCAACGACTACCCCGGCCCCAACGACTACTCCGGCACCTACTACAACACCGGCTCCAGAATTATCGGTGTCTTGTGCTATGACAGTAGATCAATGTTTTATGCAAAGTGATACGGGTGTAAATTTAGTTGCTACAGTTACATCCAGTCCACCCGGAGGAATGATTTCAGGTGTCAACGTAACAGCAGATATTACTTTTAATGGTAATCCTCTGGCGACAGGAATCATGGCAACTACTGATGCCTCGGGTGTTGCGACATTTGCCCAGCAGGTTGTTGTTCTGGATCCGGCCGGCCCGTTGGTAGCCAACGTTTCAATACCATCAGGAGCGATGAGCACCTGTAATGCTATGACGACAGGATGTTGATGCTACTAGTGTAGCTAGGAGAAACAATTCTCGTTTATCACAGACTGTTTGGAAGTTAACCGGCAGAAAGACTTAATAGCGTTTCCCGGGTTTGTTGTAGCCGATCAACCAAACTTTGTTTTTGCTTGTTGTCTAGACTAACGATAATGTCGGTAACAAGTTGCACGACAATTTCTTGATTATGTTGGTATTGCTCCAGATCGGCGAGCCTTATTTGATCTTGATAGATGCTGAGGTGGCCTTTGATCTTGGCGATAAAGTTCGATTCTTTCCTTTGCTGTAGGGTTTCAATAAATTCGGCTTGCCAACGATTATAAATTTCATGTCGCTGGAGCGGCCTGCCTTTAATTCCAGCCAAGCCTTTTCTGATTATTTGCTGTTGTTCGTCATTAAGATTTATACCAGCAAATCGCTTGGTGTTCTGAACAATCCGCTTAAGCCTGGCGTCGTCACCACTCGTCAGTGGTTCTTGATACCACTTTTGAAACTCTTCATTTTGTTCTGAAAAATGATTTTCAATTTCATCGACTTGTTGATTGGATAAGTTTTTTAAAAAATCAGCCGAATCATAAAAAGGAGAATGTTCAAAACTAGTTTTTGCAAATCCCCGGGCTTTGTCGAAATTAGCCAAAACAGTTTTGGTTGTTATATTTGCCGATGAAATTTGATTACTAATCTCATCGAGAAAGGTTATATACCGAGGCAACTCATTTTGCTGATGCCACTGTTTATATTCATCCACAGATTGCTTTATTTGTGCTTTTTGAGCCTCAGTGAACGACGCATAAGCAAGAATTCGATCATACAATTTGTCATCCATTTCGCCATAAAAGTAGCGAATTAACAGCCCATTAGTGCCACAACCTACTAAAATCTGTGTAACCAGAATTAGCAAGAGTGTAATTTCGATTTTTCGTCTGTTGCTCATATAGCCTAAATTGGTTATGTGACTATTTTAGTCAAGCCATTGAAGAATCAGTTGTGTATTTTGACTAAAACAATTAGCAATAAATACATGAGACTATCATGGACTTAATTAGAGGTTCCTTAAATAAGAAAGGCATGGTCGTAAGACCATGCCGATCACACAGAGAGGAGAGAAACGTTAACGAAACGACTTTCGGTTCATCAACAGTGCTAATTTTATACCAAGCTCTCTTTTCTAACTGTTAATAATAGTTACATGAGGATGAGATAAAGATCGAGTTGGCTGTGAAGATTTGATAATATGGGGACCTGTAAAAATGAAATTGAATAGTTTAGTCAGCTATTAAGGTTCATCATTAAAAATCCCCCAAAAGCGGCATTATTTGGCGCGATTGATTTATCGACCTTGGCTCTCATCTCGGCGATGGCATCTCGATATTTTTGATAAAACTCCCAGGTTGGAGCAGGTTTGTAAGCTAGATCTTCGAGTTCAAAATATTGGATCACTCCCTTGGCGGTTGTTGGTTTAACAAAAACTTCTTTATCAGGGTGGTAGTAATTCGGAATTATTGTTACCAATGACCATTTTGCCAACTTGATCGGCTTGAGAACATCGACCATTGTTTCAAATCCTCTTTGTTGATTGCCATGTAAAAAATTTTTTAAACCAGAGCTAAGCAGCTTGGTATCCTTTTCAGAAAATCCCTTGGTCGCATCGCGGAATTTAGGTTTTTCAAACATCGAAACCATCGAGGAGCGGCTGATTATCTTAACCATGTTTTCGGCAATTGTCTGGGGATCCCGAAATCGGTTTTTGGAAAAGCTCTCCTGCGCCAATGCAATCATCTGCTCCATTTTGTGCTTCTTGCCCAGCGCTTGAAGATCGGGGTGCATAAATCCTTCCGGGTATTTATCCAAAAACTGAGTTTCAGCCTGTTTTAGTTTGGCAAGATTCATTGACGTGTTAATACAATGCTAAAAACGTAAATAGTAGCATACCTGCCGGATAAACCATTTAAACGATGGTGTGCATGATATATTTCGAATATTCTAGAAATATAGTTGACAATGATAAATAACTGCGCTAGATTCAAATTGTGAAATTAACTAACGAACAAGCAGCAGATATTTTCGCCCAATTGGGCAATGACACTCGATTGTGCATTATCAAGATTTTGGTGGAAGCAGGTGATGATGGATTGAGAGTAGGTGAGATTCAAAAGGAGCTTAATATTCCCGGTTCAACCTTGTCGCACCATTTATTGCATTTGCGCAATGTGGGTTTAATTGAACAGTGCCGGGTGGGTAGTGCTTTAGTTTGTTCGGTGAATTATGAGAAGCTTAACCAATCAATTGATTATCTCAAAGCCGAGTGTTGTATTCGTGTTGATATGAAAAAAGTGGGTTGAGTTTTTTTGAGTATATATTTGGATAATTCTAGAAATAAAGTATTAAGAAACCGATCATGAGTGTCAAAACATTAATCTCGGCAGCAGGTTTAAACCCTTTTGGGTTTAAACCGGATAAAGTAATTTTAGCTTTGTTGCTGGCGCTGTTAGCTCTGGGCCTGATTAATCCGGCTCAGGCCGTCGCCAGTCTGAAGTTTATTGCCGACGCAATTATAAGTATTGCGCCATTTTTCTTGCTCGCCGTTAGCCTGGCGGCGGCAATTAAAGCCAGCGGTGCCGATAAAATAGTGGCTCAGGTATTTTCCGGTCATCCGCTTAAGACGATTGTTATTGCTTCAGTTTTTGGGGCGTTGTCGCCGTTTTGTTCTTGTGGTGTGATTCCTTTAATCGCGTCTTTACTGGCAGCGGGTGTGCCGCTGGCGCCGGTGATGTCGTTCTGGATTGCATCTCCGGTAATGGATCCGGAGATGTTTATTCTTACCGCTGCGGGTATCAGTTTTGATTTTGCTTTAGCCAAAGCAGTTTTTGCTATTTGTTTAGGTTTGTTTGCCGGAATTACGGTGCTTTTGGTTCAACGAACAGGTTTAATGCAAAATGTCTTGCTTAATCAACAACCCGGAGGTTGTGGTTCCAGCTGTAGTTCAGTTGAAAACGCTTCTGTGCAGTTTAAATTCTGGAGTGACCCTGCCCGTGTGGCCTTATTCAAAGATGAATTTATCTCTATTAGCCTGTTTCTCGGCAAATGGCTAGCATTGGCTTTTTTCATCGAAAGCTTGATGGTGGCCTATATTAATCCACAGTGGGTACAAACTTACATCGGTGGCGATGAGGCCTATGTTATTCCGCTGGCAGCATTAATTGGTATGCCGTCATACCTTAATGGCTATGCGGCAATACCATTGGTCGGTGGTCTAATGGACATGGGTATGTCTGCCGGCGCGGCAATGGCCTTTATGCTAACCGGCGCCGTTTCTTCCATACCGGCAGCCATCGCCGTTTATGCACTGGTTCGAAAAACCATATTTATGTTCTACTTGTTGATCGGTTTAACCGGTTCGATTGTATTTGGCTATATTTACCAGTTTTTGATTGCTAATGTGATTTGAACTATTGTTACTGGCTTGTCAGCGATATGATGGTTGATTCACTTAAATCGATAAAACTCGTCCGTTTCGTATATTAATTTTCTCGCCGCTAAATCGAGTTAGATAGAATCCATCAAAGTCGACTAATCTGGAATGATCTTGCAGCATGGAGACCGCCATCTGTTCACCGGCCTTAAGTCCCTGGATGCCATCCTGGCGGTAGTGGACACCGGCGGCATTGCGGCCGATTGAAATATTGTTGGCGAGTTTGTTGATTTCACCGCCAATGGTCAGGTCAGGGCCAAAATAAGGTTCCAGCGCTGTGCCGGTATCGTTGGTGGTGACGGGTTCCGGGAATACGAAATCTTCATTAAACATCGCTTTTAATACCGTAGAGCATGCCCCGGCCACACAGGCATGACCGGCCGGATAAGATGGGTGCGTGGGGGAACCTTCGGTAAAGGCCTGTGGCAACAAGAAGCTGCCGTTTTGATTATAAATAAGCCTGAGTGCATCGCAGTTAAGGATTTCGTCATGGAGTTCGTATGAGCGTTGACCATTAATATGAAAATGGATCCGGCCGGCAAAAACTTCGGGTCTTAAATACCGGTGTGCAACCCACTTTTGATACCATGCGGCACACAAACTCAGATTTGCCGCACGCGAGACTAAATCCAGAATATAGGCAACACCGAAAGAGGTAAACGGCACTCGATTTTTATTGCCCAAATGGTATGGATTGCCGGGGTTTAACGCTTCACGACCAAACTCCAATAAAATCAATGCCGCCTGACAATAAGCCTGATAGGGTAGGTCACGGTGCACATATTCACCCAGTGAACGATGGTTAAAAATATATCGGGGCTGACTTTCAAACTGAATTTGTTCTAGTGGCTGTGCGCCTTGCTGCACATTTAACCAGTTAGCCACACTGGTCATAAAATCAATTGCCGGCCAGAGGAGTTTGATATTGTTGCTCAATAATAGTAGGGCCCCCAGGGTACAATTTGCCATAACAACTGGCTGATGTATGGGCCAACCAGATCGCCATCGGTTTCACCGCGAAACAGAGTTTGGCTGCTGATTTGACCATTAATTTTAGGTCCCGGCACTACGCTGAATGCGTTCAAATCAGTCACGGCAGCACCGACTTCAGGGGCAGATGCATATTGTCGGTAGGGTAAATCTCGCAGTAGCGCTTGCCAGTAAAGTTCTCCCATTTCACTGGCTAGCGAGCTGCTTCGAAAAGTATGGGCCGGGTCAATTCGTGTTGCATTGCTATCAAGGGCCTCGATTGAATACATATAGGCCGCTTCTGGGTTTACCAGCCCGCGTTGTGAATGTTGAGATAAACGGATGGCTTCAAAATCCCTTTCTCGACCTGTTCGCATCGCTTTAACCAGTTGCTCAAACGCCGCACTTTTGACCTCACCAAATTGATTGTGAGGCAATGCCTTGGTATAGCTTGCATAATAATGCTGATCAGCATAACGTTCTTCATCGCCATTAGTGCTTTGAGCGGGCACGTGCGTTTGCCTGGCGCCACTGTTCCAGCATGGCATCAAAGCGTTTTCTGAGCGTGATGAAATACCTTCGCTTGTTTGTATCTCTAATCTTTCTGAAGTGATTTTTGTAATTATAATTGTAGGCATAAGCATTGTTGCTGGAGTCGGAAACAGGCGTCAAGACACCAGTAGTTGCGGCCCCTGCAAAAACACCTGCTTTTAAAAATTTTCGTCTGGAGCTGTTTGTTTGATCACGATTGGATGGATATGCTTTAGTTTTAAGTCGTGGCAATAAATTGCGGCAATAATTTATCATCTTACTTTGTCCCTATTTTTATTTGGTTAAGGTTTTCGTTTTAGAACTGGCAGATTAGGGCGAGTTTTTGATTCATTGTCCTCAAGCTGCACTGTCAATCATTTTATAATTATTATTTAGTATTATTTTACTTTTAGCTAAAGAGTCTAGACAAGCACGAATAAAATTTCTGTGAAACAATTCACACTGGCCTTGTCGAATAAAACTGCTCTGAGCTGGATGCAGTATTCCGACTAGCTGTTTAAGTTTTTTTCAATGGCATCCAGAAAACCATACATATCGACAATTTTTTCTGATTCAGGATTCGTGGTTTTGCCTTTAATATCCGGAGTAACGGTGCCCTGGTCAACCGTATCGATCAATGCGGTTTTTAAAGCGTTTGAATAATCAACCAGTGGTTGGTTATCCTCTCGCTTGCCCAAAGTTTCCAGTGCATTAGCGACGGCATAGATTAAAGCCGATGAATTAAAGTGTGCCTGTTTGCCATCGGACTCAAGATAACGTAAATAAAGATCATGCGCTGTGCCGTGCGGCGCCTCATAGAGCATGGTGCCATCTTTACTCTCGATAATCGAGCTGGCAGTGGCCAGACTGCCGCCCAGCGCCGCTGAAATATCGGAGAAAATATCGCCGTCCAGGTTCTGAGCTGGGTACAGGGCATTGCGCGGCGGATCGGTAATCATTTTTCTAAGTTGTTTAGACGGACGCATAATCATAAATGAGGGAGGTGGTGTAGCTGCTTTTGCAAGTTTTTGACGTACCTCATGAATTGCATAACTAAATACCTCATCGTATTCCATGTATTCACGCTTTAAACCGAAATAGACTTCTTTATTTTTGATGGAAGCATCGCGAAACACCTGGGTGATCCAGTCGGTGATTGCTTCCAGATCGTTAGACATAAACAGCAGCGGGTCGCCTTTTTTGACTTCACGTGCGTGTTTTTCTTCGCCGTCTACGATGATTTTTATGATTCCATCTTCTTCCATCGGTGCGTTGTAGCTGCCATATTGATCACCGCCGCCGGCGCTCATGCGCGAAATAGAGACGTGATACTTGCGTGTGGGAATGCCGTATTTTTTTAATTCCTCGACCAGTTTGAATAACTTGCGACCGGTGTTGTTGTCGGGCACGCCCCACAACGCGCGCTCGGGAGGATTGGCAACAATCCGAGCGGCTTGGGCATCGATTAATCCATAATAGTATGAAAGTCCAGCTTGCTCGACTTTATCTTTATAGTCAGATTCATAAATATCTTCAATGGCTTTGCGCATGGTGCCGTCATAACCAGCGATGACTGTATCTTTCAAGCCCAGATAAATATCCCGTTTTTCACTAATTGCGCGCTTAAAGAAATGATGGGCCCAAGCTTTGACTTCTTCAATGCTGTTAGTAGCCAGTAACCAAGGGTCGCCGCGCTTGATAAAGCGTCGATGAAGTTCTACCGGATCACCGCTGGGGCCCACAAACATGACTTTGGCTACACCGGTGGATTTGGATAACTGGTTAAAACTGTCCTTGATACCACCGCTTTCCATGGTATCGACTTCGATGTCACGACCTACCCAGCCCGGGCGCTTGACTTCAAGATTACGAAACTCAATATCCTCGCGGGTAATATTGCCACCGATACCTTTGCGGATGGCCCCGTTAGGCGATTTAGTGGCTAACCGATGTAAATCATCTTCCTTAATTGACGGATGTTTGGCTAGTAGCTCGTCTAATTGTTCACGATTTACAGTCATTCCCGCATTTTTGATGCCAACACCATGTTCTTTCAAAGCATCTATTGCATTCAGAACGGCCTGGCCGTTGGTAAGTAGACGATTTTCAGCCGTTAGATCAATTTCGACTAAATTAATATCAAGCCGATTGGTAATGAATTGCTCAATGATTCGTGTAAACGCGATTTGCGCCATTTCATCACCGTGCAGAATGACTAACGGTTTTTCAACTGCAATCTTTTCGCCCATGAATTCTCCGCGAATGTTATGTGAATATCTTGGGGCTAGTTTAGTGGAAAACACCCCGGAATTAAAACAGGGCTGTAGTTTTTGCTTAATCGATTCGTTGGATAATAGTATGCTCTTAGTTATCCATCTGCATTATAGTTTTTAAATGTATAAAATATTGTTAATAGTAGTGAGTAATTTTTTCATTAGCGTTCAGGCAGGGCCAATAATTTCGATTCCGCCAGGTCAGTATCAAATGATCAGTAAAACATTATTACCGCATCTTGAAGAAAATTTAAGCAATACGATTAAAAAAGAAATTCGTTGTTTGGGTCACGTGGAAATAAACACACTGTTTCCAATTCTAGAGCACTCGTCATTCAATCAGTGTGACTTGTTCCAGTTAAAAACCGAGATGAATTCTTATGAGCTACGATGTGAAAATACGGGTGCAGCTTCTGGCAATGCTGTTATGCTGATTGATGAGAACCAATTTTTGGCACGGCTGAATATAAAAATGGGTGCAAAAAATATGACGATGACTCAAAGGGTTGAGGCTAAAAAATTATCAGACTGCGATTCCAACAGTTAAGTATATGAAGTCAGTGCTGTCCCATTAAAGTCATGAGATTAAAGTGTAAGCTCCTGTAAATCAAAGGATAAACAGAGAAATACCAGAATGAGACATGCATCAGAGAAATCCCAGCATCATTCCGGAACCGCCACAGGTGGTATCCGGACGAAGTGCCCTTTGGGTGATCCAGGGGCATTTATTTGAAAACAAATATATCAGAGATCAATGACCTGATTCAAGCGCACGCCGTAACGGGCTTGTGTCGGGACAATCAGGTTTTTGCAATCCCGGCCCTGTCAGGCCAACGATACATTTCATTGCCTGTTTTAACTTTCATCTTGAACAAGATGGTACTGACTGAAAGAATTGATGACAGAGATGCCGCTGGATGCCGGATCGAGTCCGGCATGACGAAATAATGTTAACAGGACAGCACTGATATGAAGTATAAACTCAAACAAGGTA
The DNA here is from genome assembly GCA_965215945.1 of Arenicellales bacterium. GTDB lineage: Bacteria > Pseudomonadota > Gammaproteobacteria > Arenicellales > JAHEKD01 > JAHEKD01. Next base: position 264,846 of record CBDCFC010000025.1, read on the forward strand.
CAGCAAAAAAACTACGCGAACAGTATTACTTGATTATGTTGTTTTGGGTGGTTATCTGGATGTTGATGGCTGCCTTATTTTATGCCGATGAAAATAGACAGACATTTTTAATCTACTTGGCTGGATCGGTTCTGTTAATACCGTTTTTGTATATAAGGAAAATAAAACCATACCTCAACAATTTGACCGACAATGTTAGTAACGCGTACCTGGAGTTTGTTGATAATAAAATTATCTTTAATCACTTTGAGAATTTAAAAAAATTCGGCCAGGAGAAAATCGAATTCGATATTGCAGATATAGTTAACCTTAAAAAAGCATTTCGAAAAGATGATTCTGTCAACAAGGTGACGCTGACTCTTAAAAACAAATCAAAAATCACGCTCGAAGATTTTGAAAATATGACAGATTTGCTGGAAGCAATTTTTTCAAAATCAGAAGTGATTCATGGTCAAGCGACAGGTTCTAATTCGGAATAAACCTGTTATTTATCTGAAGCAAAAATTTATTTTCCGATCCTGATGGTAATGGTTTAGAGATGTATTGTAATACCCGTGCAGAATACTCAACTAAAAATTGGAACGGTATTGACAAAAACCTAACTGAGGAAATTTTGTTAGCCACGCTAAATTAATTCTCGAATTAACTATCTTTAAATGCCTGATTTTCGACTAAAATAAAAATAATGAATCCAGAATAATTTATTAATAACAATAACTTAAATTCAATATTTAATTTTATTTCTAGACAAAGTGACAATTGTTCACAAAGTCTTCCCATAAAAAACTTAAAATTCGCCGCTGGTTTATATCAAGCAATAACGCTTAAACCCCTAGGTTCTAAATACCCTAAGACTCAAATTGGAGATCGTAATAATGCACAAAAATATTCTTGAAACTAAGCTGCTATTGGCTCTTTTAATTGCCACAGCATTACTTTCTGGATGTTCGACTTTTTCGAAGGTTCAAGAAGAGGAACTGCAAGACGAAAATGCTACTTTAGCACAAGCAACGACAGAAGCAGCCGCAGCCTCAACTGAAACGGCATCAATTGATTCCTCCTTGTTTCCACCGAACCCTCAACCAGGTCATTGCTATGCGCGTGTTTTAATTCCAGCTCAATATGAAACTGTAACTGAGGAAGTTGTTGTTCAGGAAGCAAGTGAAGAGATTGAAGTTATTCCAGCTGAATATGATTGGGTGGAAGAAACCGTTTTAGTAAAAGAAGAATCTGTCACGCTCGAAACTGTTCCGGCCGAATACGAGCAAGTTACTGAAGAAGTCCTGATCAAACCTGAAACTGTAAAACTCATTCCTGTTCCGGCTGAATATGAAGAAGTTATGGAAGAAGTAATGGTTAAACCTGAAACCGTAAAACTGGTCGAAGTTCCAGCTGAATATGAAACTGTAACTGAAGAAGTGTTGGTCAAACCTGAAACCGTAAAACTGATTGCAGTTCCGGCCGAATATGAAGAAGTTATGGAAGAAGTAATGGTTAAACCTGAAACCGTAAAATTAGTTGAAGTTCCCGCACAATACGAAACTATTACCGAAGAAGTGCTAGATAAGCCAGCTCATACTGTGTGGAAAAGCGGTTCCGGCTTAATTGATAATGCTTTGCAAACTCGTACAAATGAAAGCACTGGTGAAATCATGTGCTTAGTCGAGGTGCCGGCCACTTACAAAATGGTTACTAAAAAGGTTCTAGTTGCTGCAGCTACCACTCGAGAAGAAGTAATTCCAGCAGAGTACAACACAGTGACAAAAACTGTTGTAAAAACACCAGCGACAACCCGTGAGGAAATTATTCCTGCTGAATACGGAAGTGTGACAAAAACTGTTGTAAAAACACCAGCAACAACCCGTGAAGAGATTATTCCGGCCGAATACAAAACGGTGACGAAAACTGTTGTAAAAACACCAGCGACAACTCGTGAGGAAATTATTCCTGCTGAATACGGAACCGTAACCAAAACTGTGGTCAAAACCCCGGCAACGACTCGCGAAGTTACCGTTCCAGCAGAGTACGCAACTGTCCGCAAACAAGTTGAAGTTTCTCCAGCCAAGGAGAACAAGACAATTATTCCTGCGGAAGTGGCAACTGTCGAGAAACGTAATAAAGTTTCTGAAGAATCGTTGTTATGGCGTGAAGTTCTGTGTGATGTAAATATGACGCCAGCACTAGTTTCTGACTTACAGGAAAAACTACAGGGTGTTGGTTATTACAATGGCCCTGTTGATGGTATCTACGGTCCAATGACACAGCGTGCGGTTAACAGTTATGCTTCGTCTCAAGGTCTGCCAACGGGAACCAACTATGTTTCAATGGATACAGCAGAGGCTTTGGGTTTGTAATACAAACTTTCCAAGCATTTTTAAAGGCGGCTTTCAGCCGCCTTTTTGTTTGGTTTACTATTCATTGTTAAAGTAGAATTCGAAATTTAAGAAACTCGGAATAAAAATCATTATGAAAGTATTAGCATTTGCTGCCAGCAGCAGCACACAATCGATTAATAAAAAACTGGTTACATATGCATGCAGCCTGTTAGAAAACGCCGAAGTGGAAATTCTAGATTTAAACGATTTTGAGATGCCGCTATTCAGTGTTGATTGGGAAAAAGAAATTGGCCATCATGAATTGGCCAAAGCTTTTCTGGATAAAATTGCGAACGGCGATGCGGTGATGATTTCGTTTGCTGAACATAATGGTTCTTATTCTGCCGCTTATAAAAATCTTTTTGACTGGTGTTCTCGAATTAATCCTAAAGTGTATCAGGGCAAGCCTATGGTTTTGCTCTCAACATCTCCCGGACCGAGAGGGGCAGGCAATGTTTTGGCTTTAGCGACCAATTCAATGAAGTTTTTTGACGGCGATGTGAAAGCAACATTTTCCATGCCCAGCTTTAACGAAAATTTCAATGTTGAAAAGGGAATAGTCTGTAACAATGAACTGGACTTAAAGTTACGCGAAGTTGTAGCTAATTTGACCAGTTAATACCCAAGCGCCAAATAAGCTGGTCAAATCGGTCCTGACCATAAAACGCTTCATTATTGTAGACATAGCAGGGTACTCCCCAATGGCCTGCTTTGATCATTTTTTCATGATTGGTGGCAAAAATGTCGTTATACAAGTGCTTGTTGTTTTCCATCTGTTCAATGAGCTTAATATAATCAATACCCGCTCGTTCAACTGCCCGTTCAAGATGCTTATCCGTGTACCAGTTTTTAGTCTTCCCATTCCAGATTAAACGCGTGACCTGGTTTAAGAATTCCCAGCCTGAACCCAGTCCGTTTGCAGCTCATGTGCTTGAAAAACAAGGTGTCACCATTGTTGACGGTCAGGCAGCGGTTTACGAAGCACGATCAATCAAAAGCCAAGACGAAATTACAGCAATGAAAATCGCCATGGCCGCCTGTGACGATGGCTTTAAACGCATGCGTGAGCAACTCAAATCCGGTATGACCGAGGTCGAATTATGGGCGTTATTGCATCAGGCCAATATCGAGTGGGAAGGCGAATGGATTAATGCCCGTTTGTTAGCGTCAGGTCCGCGTACCAACCCCTGGAGCCAGGAGGCCTCCTTGCGGGTGATCGAACCGGGCGATATTGTGGGTTGCGACAGTGACTTGATTGGACCTTACGGCTACGCCGCTGATATTTCTAGAACCTGGGTGGCCGACGGCAGGCCCACCGATCGGCACCGAAAACTGTATTCGCTATCCTATGAGCATGTTCAGGCGAATATCGAAATGTGTAAACCAGGTGTGACTTTTTTTGAATTAATGGAGCGCAACTATAAACTTCCCAAAGGTTTGAGTGAGTAAATGTTTACCTCTTATGCCCACGGTATAGGACTTGGGAATGAATGGCCGATTATCAAATATGCTGACAAAGCCGATTTGCATGGCGGCTACGGCGGCGGTTACGACGGTGTATTGCAATCGGGCATGACGCTGTGTATCGAAAGCTATGTGGGCGAAGTCGGTGGCCCAGACGGAATAAAACTAGAAGAACAAATACTTATCACCGAAAATGGACCAGAGTCACTCTCTCAATCCGAGTTTGAAGAAGATTGGTTCTGATAACCTTCGTAGCCGGGTCTGACAGACAGCTTTTTGCCCAAACTTGTTTATGGACAAAATAACTCGGCGGTCCAATCGGTTAAGTCGCGTTGCTTACTGCATCTGCTTGACGAACTGGCAACAAAACCACAAGCAATACCACCCAAACGGATTTTTGAAAATATTTCATAAGACACCCCTGTGAAACATTCAAGCAAACGGGTCAATTTATTATTCGTTATTATTGTGCAGAAAATCTTCCTTACATTTCCGCTGTGTCTCCTCATCCATCAAAAACGTTAACTGCAACCAGATTATATCATAACGTAATGGAGTGGACTCTGTGCTCAAAACTCGTTCATAATGTGTTGGCTGAGATTGTTTATCTTCTATTAAAATTCGCCCACCATTCACAGAACTTTTTGATTTCATTGTGAGGTCGTCGCAAATTGAATCAATCTCAGTGATGATGTCTGGAAGTGTGCTGCTCCTTAATTCGATGACAGTGCTGACATCACTATGGCCTCCCAGCTTTGTGTAAGAATTCCACCAAACTGTCTTACCAGCGCAATAACCGAGTTTGTTAAGTATATTACGAAACAACTCGGTCGCTTTATCTTGGAATTCTTGATTGAGTATTAACCTAAAAGTTAGATACATATCGGTTTAGACTTTATAAAGATCATAATGTTTGATATAGTAGTACGAAGCACTTAATTGACGGGGTTTGTGTTATGGTGGTCATTTCAATTTTACGGGATTTGAAGTATAGATCGTCTAGTTTCTTATTCGCGGTATTTTTACAGTTTTTCATTATCATTGGAATAATAAAACCGGTTTGAGCAACTGATTTTGTAATCGTAAGAGATGAGGCAAGCGCATTATCCTATGCGCAAGCATGTTGCCCGGATGCATCAAACTTAAGGTCAAGACGATCTGATGGTAATTGGGATGTTAGTTGTGTTGGTCCAGAGTATGTGTGGTGGAAGTCTTGATGAGGCTAATCGTAGATTGGGAATATTCAATTCGAATAATAGTAATTCTACTCAACAAAGAACAGGGGGCACCTCATCTTCGGGCGGAACTAGATTTTCCAACCCTCGTCTATCAAGCGGAAGACGACTTGATATATGTCTCACTTGGGGATCAAGTTGTGGAGAACCAGCAGCCTTAGAATTCTGTAGAATAAACGGATTTAGTTCTGTTGTTGACTGGAATAGTGATGGAAACATTGGCACACATGATCCAACAGAAGTAATTACTTCAAGACAGGTTTGTAACCGAAGTTTTTGTGGTGGTTTTAGCTATATCGTCTGTAATTAAGATTTACTGAGATGAATTCTTACTGTCTTTCTGGATGTGTCGACGCCCACCAAATTTAGTTAATTATCGTTTTTACAATATTTGCTTTTCGCAGTAAATAAAAAAGCGATAATTATCTAAATGGCATCATCGAGTATAAATGTGCGTTGTCAGGCTTCATCTCAACTGACAACTTTAGATGTCAAACGCAATCCAAGCTTTTATAAATTATCCCAATACCGAAAAGCTGCTTTCCTCATTTATCACTCGTCTTCTGGAATAGAACCCTGTGTCGAAGTTTCGATTCAAGTAGGGCAGGTTGAATTGCAATGGATTATTATCGTGATCATTGCCGTTTTCACAGTATTCGACTAGCTCGGCCATCAGCTTGCCTGCAATCGGCGCATTTTTGTATTGATTACCGCTGCTGCCGCAGGCCATGTAAAAACCGGGCAGTTGTGACTTGTCGTAGATCGGAATCCAGTCGTCACTGACATCGTATAAATCAACTACGCCTTTGAGTCGACTCGGAATGCCTACGGTCGGTACTCGTTGAGCATAACGCATGGCCTGGGTTTGCCACTGATCGGTGAACTCACGATCATAGTCTGTATCATCTTCAACCCAGGTGTGATCGTCGCAAGGTGGATCCTCACTACCGATTAAAATATGGCCGCCTTTTTCCGGGCGCATGTAGCAGGATATATCGCTGTCCGACACCACCATGCCAACACCATCAGCAAACATACCTTCGGGTTGTGGGACGTGCACAACCTCCTGGCGTAAGGCCCGGGTTTTAATATTCATATCATCCAGCACACCGGCCATATTATTGATCTGTGCTGAAGCTGGGCCGCCTACATTGATCACCACTGGAGCTGAAATTTCTTGTCCATCGTCAAGTTTGACACCGCTTACTCGTCCGTCCGGTTGCAATATTTCCACCACGGTGCGATTGAATAAAAATTCTGCACCTTTGTTTTCCGCTGCACGCTGTAAATTATGACTTGAAAGCGCGGGGTCGCTCACGTAACCAGCTGTTGGGAAGAACACGCCGCCGTTAACTTGACTGCCAGTGGTTTTGCCAAATGCGGGATCATCCATCCGTTTGGCAGGTGAAAATGTTCGCAGATCAATACCCGGGATGTGCGCTTTGATTTGATCAGCATCCCAATGCTCATAGGGGATACCAATTTCATCACAGTTGTTGATATGCGATTGCAGATAACCATTGGCTTCGGTTTTCATGACCAGGCAGCCTACATTGTAATAATCGGCCAGGCCACGTTCGTCGGTAAACTCCAGGTAATCGGCCCAGTCACGCCAGTAATGAAAACCTTCGTAAGCGAACTCAGTGCCTTCGAGGGTTGAATAATGCACACGAATAATCGCACATGATCCCGAAGTAGAGCCATGGCCGGCTTCGCCGTTGCGGTCGATGGATAAGGTTTTCCAGCCTTTTTTAGCCAGCTCAAAAGCCGTTGCCGTGCCAATGACACCTGCTCCAATTATGATTGCGTCATAGTTTTTACTCATCATTATCTCCTGTTAACCCTGTTTCAATTAACCCTTGTTGTATTAACTAACGGGCGGCGCACCGCCTTGTTGCGTTCGCTTTTCAATATAAGCATCTAATTCTTCAACGATTGATTCGTCGATCTTAGGTGCTTCAAATTCATTCAATTTTTGTTTCCAAATAGTGGTGGCACGTTCGGTTGCAGTTTTTGAACCGGCTTCGGTCCAATTACCAAAATTTGACCAGTCAGCGACTAATGGCTGATAAAAAGCGTTCTTGTAGCGCTGCATGGTGTGTTCAGTCGAAAAAAAATGTCCACCAGGCTGAACATCCTTAATCGCTTCAAAACCGATTTCATCAGCACTAGCGGAAGTGGGTGCACACAGTTCCGCGATACCCTGCACGACTTCCATATCGCAAATAAATTTTTCAAATGAAATCGTCAAACCGCCTTCAAGCCAGCCGGCGGTGTGAATTGGCGTGGTCGCACCGGCCAAGACTGAGGCCCAGATACCCATCTGGTTTTCATTGGCGCCTTGTGCATCACAAATATTGGAAGCACTGCCGGCACCCGCGCGCCAGGGTAAGCCAATATATCGAGCCAGTTGGCCTGAGCCCAAAGTAGCCTTAACATGTTCAGGCGTACCAAAAGCCGGTGCTCCCGATTTCATATCGACATTTGAGCTGAAGTTACCATACATAACCGGGCTAGCCGGATTAGTGATTTGTGCCAAGGTAATACCGGCTAATGATTCAGCATGTTGTAATGTAATGGCGCCGGCAACTGTAATTGGAGCCATGGCACCGGATAAACAGAACGGCGTAATAATCGAAAGCTGTCCCCATCTGGCAAAATCGATAATGCCCTGAGCCATTGGAATGTCCAACTGGCGCGGCGAATTGGTGTTAATTATCGTGTAACAATAAACATTTTGTCTGAATTGTTCAGCATCTACGCTCCGGGCAATCTGGAACATTTCAAAAGCTTGTTCAACCTGGGGCGTGCCTCTGGAAAATAAAAATGGAAACTTGTCCGACAGCAGGATTTGAGCACGTACCGTCGCGTAGTGTCTTAAGTGAGTTGGTATATCCTGTGGCTCCACAAACGGAACGATAATATGTAAGGCATCGAAGCTTTGTGTTAATCGGAGCAGGTCTTCAAAGTCTTCAAGAGTGCCTGCACGACGCCCGCGTTCACAATCTGTCACGTTGGGGCAGCCGGCCCCAGCTCCAAACATCAACGCACCGAGTTCCAGAGTGAAGTTGCGCTCCTCCACTCCAGTGACAACAGGAATTGATTTTGGTGCCGTTTCTAATGCCTGAGTAACAATATCCCGGCCTATACGAACCATTTGCGTTTCTTCATCGACAATTGCGCCAGCTTTTTGTATATTTCAATCGCTTCAGGTAATAAGACTTTGATACCTAACTCTTCCAGCACTCTTAGAGCAGTATCGTGAATTGCAGCGATCTCGTCGTGCGAAAAAACTGTTTGTGGCGTAAAGGGGTTACGAAGCAGTCGATAATTTTTTTGTCTCGCCGTTGAACCGGCATTATCTTGATGACTCGTTCGACCGCGCCTGCGTCTTGCCTGAGCGACCATCAAATTCTCCGACCCTTTGTTGTTTGATTTAATACACCTGATCGGATTATTTTACGGCCTTCGTGAGCTTGTTTTTTTGTGGGCTTCACGCCGGCAAATGAAACGACGTAGTCTTCAAAATAAGACAACCGGGTTTCAAAAGGCTCTTGAATTTCCAGGGCGTAATAACCGATTTGCATAAAATACAAAACCCTGGCTCGGATGAATGCCTCTTTTTTGGGATAACCGTGGGCGGTAAACATGGTTTTGATTGCGTCTAAGCGTTTATTATCTTCATCGTCAACTAATTGATTGATGGATTTATCCTGATGAGCCCAGGCACGAATGGCGGCATCTAATCGTGGATTGAAACTTTTGATGTCCATCCAGCAACTAAAGACATTGGCAATGGCCTCAACAATACCGGATGCAGGTTTGCCGGCTTGTTCGAGCATGCTGCGGGTGTTGGTATTCCGCCAGATGTTAACCAGTTCATCAAGCAGTTCTTTCCTGCCTTCAAAATACCAATAAAAACTGGCCCGTGAGACACCAAGTTTTTTTGCCAGAATCATCACCTTGGTCTGCTCGATGCCTTCCTCGATCAAAGTATTCAAGGCAACTTGTATCCAATCATCGCGAGTAACTTTTGTCTGTGGTCGAGGTTGTAATTTGTGAACGTTTTCTGCCATGGATCAAATGTAAATCATCTAGACACGTATGTCTAGATTATGTATGATTCAGCTTTACTTTGCAAAGCGATTCATCATCTATGGTGAAAAAAGAGGAGTCAATATGAAATCAAATTATCAGGTCGTGGTCATCGGCGGCGGTGTGGTCGGTGCCTCGGTTATATATCACCTGGCTAAATACGGCTGGACGGATGTTTGTATTATCGAGCGCAATGTTCTGACGGCTGGTTCGTCCTGGCATGCGGCAGGTGGCATACACGCCTTGAACGCGGATCCAAACATGGCCGCGCTTCAGGCTTACACCATCGACTTGCTGTCAGAAATTGAAGAGGAAAGCGGCCAGGACATCAACTTGCACATGACCGGCGGCATTACTGTTGCATCGGCACCCGCGCGCTGGGAATGGCTGCAATCGGCTTACCGTATCTTTCAGACCATCGGTATTGAAGACTGTTATTTGATGACTCCTCAAGAAATAAAAGAAAAATGTCCCATCATGGATACCGAGGGTGTAATTGGCGGTTTATGGGCAGATCGTGAAGGTTATATTGACACCACTGGAACCGTGCACGCCTATGCCAGGGCCGCTAAAAAAAGAGGAGCCGATGTCATTGAACACAATCGAGTACTTGAACTTAACCAACGTAATGATGGCAGCTGGGATGTGGTGACTGAAAAAGGAAATGTTCATGCTGAGCATGTTGTTAATGCCGGCGGGCTTTGGGCCAAACAAGTAGGCCGTATGGTTGGGTTGGAATTGCCTGTTTCGCCGCTTGAGCATCATTACTTAGTGACGGAAACTATTCCGGAAGTGGCTGCGTTAGATTTTGAAGTGCCAATGACAGTTGACCTGGAAGGCTTCACCTACATGCGCCAGGATCAACATGGCATTTTGGTCGGTATTTATGAGATTAATCACAAGCACTGGAATGTCGATGGTGCGCCCTGGAGTTACGGCATCGAGTTGATTCAGGAAGACACAGATCGCATTGCTGATGAATTGACTATGGCCTTTAACCGCTATCCCTGTCTGCAAGAAGTGGGAATTAAAAACTGGGTCAACGGTGCGTTTACATTTTCACCGGATGGTAATCCTTTGGTTGGACCGGTTCGAAGTGTTAAAAACTACTGGTTGGCCTGTGGTGTTATGGCAGGTTTCCTACAAGGCGGCGGTGTCGGTAAGACATTAGCAGAATGGATGATTCATGGTGATACTGAAGCAGATGCCTGGTCTATGGATATTGCCCGTTATGGTGACTTCGCCTCTAACCGTGAATACATCAAACAAACAACCGGTCAATTCTATTCCCGCCGTTTTGTGATGACGTATCCGAATGAGCAATTGCCCGCAGGTCGTCCACTGAAAAAGTCATCAGCTTATGATGCCATGACCAAAGCGGGTGCTTTATGGGGATGTAGTTGGGGACTGGAAGTGCCCTTAATGTTTGGGCCTGAAGGGTTTGTTGAAGAACCAACTCTTAAGCGTTCTAATGCCTTTGATGTAGTGGCTGAAGAATGTAAAGCAGTTCGTGAGAAAGTTGGCTTATTGGATATTTCCGGTTTTTCCCGTTATGAAGTCTCTGGCGTTGATGCCGAAGCTTGGTTGAATAAAATGATGTCTACCCGATTGCCTAAACCAGGTCGAGCGCGTTTAGCCGTCATGCTGTCACCGGAGGGTAAGCTCAAAGGTGATTTAACGCTGTTTAACTGGGGTGATGGCAGTTGGTGGATCATGGGTTCCTATTATTTGCGTGAATGGCACATGCGCTGGTTTGAAGACCATATTACAGCCGATGACGGGGATGTGACGGTACGTGATATTTCTGATGCGGTGGTCGGCTTTTCGATTTCCGGGCCTAATGCTAGAGATGTTCTCGCCAAACTCACTCACGAAGACGTCAGCAATGAAGCCCTGCCATTTATGGGTTGTAAAACCATGGATGTTGGATTGATTCGCGCCAAAGTAGGTCGGCTTTCAGTGGTGGGTGAGCGCGGATACGAGATCAACTGCAGTGCTGCGGAACATATCACGCTGCGGGAAATTCTGCTTGAAACTGGGGCCGAGTTTGATATTCGTGAAGTCGGTTATTACGCATTAAACTCATTACGTCTGGAAAAAAGTTTCGGTATCTGGTCGTGCGAATTCCGCCAGGAATATACACCCGGCATGACCAGTATGGATCGCTGGATCGACTTCAGCAAAGAAGACTTTCATGGTCGCGAAGCGGCTCTAAAAGAGAAAGAAGAAAATTCGGCTTCGATGAAATTAGTGACGCTTGAAATTGACAGTAAAGATGCGGATGCCAGCGGTTATGAGCCAATCTGGAAAGACGGCAAGCGCATCGGTTATGTCACCTCAGGTGGTTATGGCCATACAATTGGCAAAAGCTTGGCTATGGCTTTGGTTGAACCTGATCTTGCAACACCCGGCACGGAGTTGAGTGCTCACATTGTCGGTGTTGAATGCGGTGCCAGGGTCATCGAGCCTTCGCCTTATGATCCAAGTGGTCAAAATATGCGCGGCTAAAATCATGTGATGGGATATAAAGTCTCTATTATTTTAATGTTTAACCCGTTGTGTATTTAGATTTATATATTTAAGCTACTATTGCCAGGCTCGTCATTGTGGAATTTCCAAAGGAAATATCCGCAATCCAACGGCTTTTCTTACTACTCAGTGAATACAGTGGAGATTAACCCTTTGAAGAAGTACGTTGAAACGGGCGTGAGTTGAAATCAGTGTTCTACAAGTTCTTGCTATTCTTTAGTGATTTAACCGCGTTGAGATTTTTCTGATCCATGCTAATGAGTCCTGGTAGCATATCAATTTTTTCCAGGCCTAATTCACCGTACATTTTGAAACACCAACTTGGCGTCTGTGATTATGGTGTTGTTAGAAATGTCAATGAATGCCGGATTCGTCATCCTGAACTTGATTCAGGACCGGCATGACGAAAATGTAGTTAACGGGGCAGCCGTGAAATCAAGTAGAATGATACACCATTAAGTTTGAGGTAATAAACTATCGGAATTCAATGTGACAAGGGAGATTTGAAAATACCACTACCAGAAAAAACAAGTCAGTAACACAGAGGAGTTGTGTGAATTTTTTTAATGAAATGTATGAGGGTGACGTGATTCGTTCACCCTACGCTTCGATTATTGAATGGGTTAACTCGGCTGACCCGGCAGAATTAAAACAGCGCCAGCAGGAAGCCGAAGTTATATTTCATGAATTGGGCATCACCTTCTCGGTTTACGGTGAAGACGGTGGTGATACCGAGCGCTTGATTCCTTTTGACATCATGCCGCGTATTTTTACTGCACAGGAATGGCGGCGCCTGGAACGAGGAGTGAAGCAGCGCGCCCGGGCTCTTAATGCCTTTATCTGGGATGTTTATCATAGAGGGGAAATTATTCGTTCCGGAAAAATCCCGGCAAGCCTAGTATATAAAAACAAAGCCTATGAACCCAGTGTTGTCGGTGTATCGCCGGCTCGCAATGTGTTTTCACATGTGGTTGGGATCGACCTGGTGCGCACCGGTCCGGATGAGTTTTATGTGCTGGAGGATAATTGTCGAACCCCGTCCGGGGTCTCCTATATGCTGGAAAATCGTGAAGTGATGATGCGTTTGCTGCCTAATTTATTTCACTCATCGCGAATAAGGCCGATAGATGATTATGCTGTACAACTGCGTAGAACACTATGCTCGGTTGCACCGATAAAATGTGAGGGGGAGCCTACGGTGGTCGTGCTGACTCCTGGCATCTACAACTCAGCTTATTATGAACATTCTTTTCTTGCCAATCAGATGGGTATTGAACTGGTCGAAGGCCGGGATTTGTTTGTCGAGGGTGATTTTGTCTACATGCGTACCACGCAGGGGCCGCAGCGGGTCGATGTGATCTATCGCCGCATTGATGATGATTTTATTGATCAGTTATGTTTCCGTGCGGACTCTATGCTGGGTGTCGCGGGCTTGATGAATGTGTATCGTACAGGTGGTGTGCAAATTTGTTCCGCGCCGGGTACCGGGATTGCGGATGATAAAGCTGTTTATACATATATCCCCGATATGATCCGCTTTTATCTGGGCGAGCAGCCGATCTTGAATAATGTCCAGACATGGCGTTGTTCCGAAGCGGATGAACTGAGCTATGTGCTTGAGCATCTGTCTGAATTAGTGGTCAAAGAAGTGCATGGATCAGGAGGTTATGGCATGTTGGTGGGTCCTGCCTCGACAAAGGCTGAAATTGATGCTTATGCACTGCGTATCAAGCAGGACCCGAGTAACTTTATTGCTCAACCAACACTGTCCTTATCAACTTGCCCGACATTTGTTGATCAGGAACTGGCCCCGCGTCATGTTGATTTACGCCCATACTGTCTGGTGGGTGAAAAAGTCCATCTATGCCCGGGCGGTTTGACACGTGTGGCCTTGAACGAAGGATCGTTAGTGGTTAACTCGTCACAGGGTGGAGGCGTCAAAGACACCTGGGTGTTGGCAGAATGAGTTCAGGTATGAATTTATGTTAAGTCGAACGGCAGAATCACTTTACTGGGCGGCACGCTATATGGAGCGGGCGGATACTGTCGCCAGCTTGCTTGATGTGGGCTATCGAATGTCGATGATGCCGGCTGAACAAGGTGGATTGAATAACGAATGGGAATCAGTGCTGATTTCGGCCGGCGTCCTGAAACTTTTTAACGAGAAATATTCCGAGATCAGCCAGCAAAATGTCACTGATTTTTTATTTTTTGAGCGGGATAACCCATCCAGTGTAATCTCATGTATTACTGCGGCGCGTAATAATGCACGTTCTGTGCGTACTGCTTTAACCTCACAGGTTTGGTATGCAATGAATTATGCTTATCTGAAAATATGTCAATACGAGCGTGAAAAGGAACATCATCAACGCCTGTCACCACTTTGTGAGTGGGCGCGCCGACAAACCGCAGCGTTGCGCGGCGCACATCTGAATAGCCAGTTGATCGACCAGGGCAGCGATTTTTTCAATCTTGGTCTATATATTGAACGTGCTGACAATACAGCTCGTTTACTGGATGTGAAATATTATGTTTTACTGCCGACGGTTGGAATGGTCGGCGGTGAGTTCGACAACCGGCAATGGGTCACGCTGTTACGAACATTGTCTTCCTACAGCTCATTTCATTGGGCTTATGGCGAAGGTTATTCGGCATACAGGATTGCGCATTTTTTAATTTTGAACGAGGCTTGCCCGCGTTCATTGACACATTGTTTGACGCAGGTGAATCATCATTTATTGCGCTTGGGGAAAAGACTTGAAACCGAAACACAGGCCAGCATTAAGGCAGCAAAAATGTTAGATAAAATAAAGTCTGCCAATATCAATACAGTCATTTCAAATGGTCTGCATGAGTATCTGAATGATTTTATTCGATCAAATTCGCAACTGGCCGACGAGATTGGCGAATCGTTTTTATTTAGAAAACTGTGATGTTATTAACTATCGAACACAAAACAACTTATCAATTTTCTGAGCCACAACGCCTGGTCGTGCAATCCCAGCGAATGTATCCGGCCACTTTTGCAGGGCAAAAAGTAATTGAATGGGAGGTTAGTGCCGAGTCTGCAATTTTCGGACAACGCTTCACCGATGGCGCAGGTGACCAAATTCAGACCATGACAGTCATGGAGCCCGGTCAGCATCTGGAAATTGTGGCAAGAGGTCAGGTTAAAACACGGGATACAGCGGGCGTTCTAAAAGACCATCATGAAATCATTTCTCCCCTGGTTTATTTGCGCAGCACCAAACTCACCCAGACAAGTGAATTATTGCAAGCTCTGGCAGCACAGGTGAGCGGTGACAACCAGTTGGATCAAGCGCACATGATTTCTGCTCTGGTGAGTGAGAATATCAGTTATCAGCCCGGCAGTACTCATTCAGAAGTCACCGCTGCACAAGCGCTGCAACAGGGCAAGGGTGTTTGCCAGGATCAGGCCCATTGCTTGATTGCACTGGCAAAAATACGTAATATCCCTGCGCGTTACGTGACCGGCTATTTGCTGTTTGATGCGCAAGGGCTTTCACATGGGGCAAGCCATGCCTGGGTTGAGTTGTATATAGCCGATCTGGGATGGGTGGGTTTTGACGCAACAAATCAATGTTGTCCGGATGAACGTTACGTACGCATTGGATCAGGTCTGGATGCACATGCGGCGGCACTGATCCGCGGTGCGACCATTGGTGAGGCGGTTGAATCGCTCCAGACCAAGGTGGTGGTCGAGCATGACACTCAACAAGCGCAACAATAAAAAACTGGGCTAACGATTATTTAACCATTTATGAGACAACAGCAATGACCTATTGTGTGGGTGCCATCCTTGATGAGGGTATGGTGATGTTGAGTGATACGCGTACTAACGCGGGCATGGATAATATTTCTATTTATCGAAAGATGTTCCTTTTTCAGAACCCCGGTGAACGCATCATAGTGATCATGACGGCGGGTAGTTTGTCGATAACACAAACGGTGGTGGCACGATTGCAAGATGCTATTGATGATCCTGAGGCTGACGAGCGAACTTCAATCATGATGGCGCCGACGATGTTACGGGTATCTGAAATCATCGGCAAGATGTTGTCTGATGTCACGGAAGAAGTGACAGAAAAGATGGAGAGGATGAAGCAAAGTGCCAATGCTTCGTTGATCGTTGCCGGACAGCGTATTGATGGTCCACAACGGCTTTTTTTGATTTATCCCGAGGGTAATTTTATTGAAGCCACAGAAGATACGCCATATTTACAGATCGGTGAGCATAAATATGGCAAGCCGATATTGGACCGAGTGATGCGCCGCGACATTTCACTGGAGGATGCGCGCAAAGCCGTGTTGTTGTCGATGGACAGTACCTTGCGTTCCAATCTATCTGTTGGCATGCCGCTGGATTTGGCCGTGATCCGCAAGGATGAATTTAATGAGAATAAAATCGAGCGCATTGAATCCGACAACGAAGACTTTCGCAACATGTCGATGCTGTGGTCCAAAGCACTGCGCGACAGCTTTAGCCAAATGCCGTAACTGGATCAATAATCAGTTCAATTATAACTTACTGAAAGATTTTTCTGACTGGCGGATAGGGCGGCTAAGGCATCCTGAGCTGCTCCCATACGGGCATAAACTCCACGACGTAAGGATCTCCAATCGCTGTTGAGCTTTCAACTGTCATCCCGCATCCATCCGGGTATAAAAGCGTAGCCGAGGGATCTCCCAATCAATCGCTGTTCGGGCTCCTCCATCGTCATGCCGGACTTGATCCGGTATCTCCAAACTACTGCTCGGGCGTTAATAGAAGCGCCGGTCACATTCAAAATCCAAAACAGACTTGGCAGTCATCAGTTCTAGAATGATAATTGAGCACATGATTAAACCCGGAAAACCAGATGAAATCCGCTGACGTTGTTGTGATTGGCGGCGGTATGGCCGGTATTTCTGCCGCCTCAAGGCTGGCTGAGCAGGCAGAGGTAATCGTGCTGGAAGCCGAATCACAACCCGGTTATCACTCGACTTCGCGTTCCGCAGCCATGTTTATTCTCAACTACGGTAATCAAGTGTTGCGTGGATTAAACCTGCACAGCAAGCGTTTATATGACGAACTTGAGCAAGCTTTAGGTAAAGGTTCGCTGCTAAATCCCAGAGGTGACCTAATGATTGCCGGTGTGAACGAAGTTGAGCAATTTGAGCGCTACCTTGGCAACAGCACTGGACTGGACATTATCGATGTAGAAGAAGCAATTGAACTGTGTCCGGCTCTGCGTAAAAACAAAGTTCAAAAAGCGGCGATTGAACGTGGCGCAGCGGATATAGACGTTGACACATTGCTACAACATTATATTCGTCAGCTCAAACTAAACAGCGGGCAGATTGAATATAACTGCAAGGTCGAATCGTTAGCGCATAAAAGTAATCATTGGCAGATCGGCACATCGAATGGGTTGTTTTCAGCTCCAATCGTCGTCAATGCGGCGGGTGCCTGGGCGGATCAGGTCGCCGTCCTGGCGGGGCTTGATCCAGTGGGACTAATTCCAAAACGACGTTCGGTAGCATTAATCAAAGTGTCGGAGTATGAAAACATCGATCACTGGCCTTTGATACTCAGTGCTTCAGAATCCTGGTATGCCAAACCACAAAGCGGGCTGTTGATTGTGTCACCAGCAGACGAAGACCCGGTTGAACCGCATGATGCCTGGCCGGAGGACCTGGTGTTGGCAGAAGGCATAGACCGCTTCCAACAGTTTATGGATATAGAGGTAAACCACATCGAACATTCCTGGGCGGGCTTAAGAACCTTTGCACCCGACAAAAATCCAGTTATCGGATTCAGCTCACAAGCGATAAATTTTTTCTGGCTAGCCGGGCAGGGCGGTTACGGCATCCAAACCGCACCGGTGCTGGCACAACTCAGCGCAGATTTAATTCTGAATCGCACTCCATACATTTCAGATGAATTGGTTCAAGCTCTGTCACCGAATCGATTTTGATAATGAAAAATTGAGAGAGAACAATTAGTCGAGCGTGTTTTGTAGTTTATAGAGCCTTGGATTAAAAAATTATTTGAATATTTATGGTTAACTGTTTTCGGAACACACGGCCAGATTATATTTCAATAAGAAATGTATTGGAATTTAGCCTAGTTTTACTAGGTATCTGGACTTTATAATTACAAATAATAAAAATTTTGATAATTATGGAACCTAGTATATTTGAAAATTTGAAGAAAGGACCTAAGGCATGGAATGAATGGAGAAATGAAAACCCCAAGGATTTATTAGATTTGTCAGGCTATGACTTTACTCAACATGAAAAATTATTTTCTGATATTAATGGTTTTGATATATGGGATTTTTCGAAAACAGATTTAACTGAATCCAATTTATCTGGATTAAATTTAAAGTATTGTAGTTTCATAGATTCATATTTACATGGTACCGATTTTAGTAACTCAGACCTTCAAGGTGCGTCACTAGAAACTTATGACATTATTAAGACCAAACTTGTTGGTGCCAATATTAAAGATGCTACGTTTTATGAAGACTGTGATTTTTCAATTTTGTCTGAACCACATTTGATAGATTTCTCTGAGATTCAGCTTTTTCCAAGCCATCGCGAATATGAGGCTGAGTTAAAAAGCAGATCATTTAGAAATAATCATGTATTGAAATGGCCACGAGTAATTTGGAATCGTCTTTGCAATTATTTAGACCCATTAGTTGAGAAAGTACACTGGGGGAATCTGAGGTCTATTGGTGAATTTGATTTGCTCTCTAATGTATCGTATTTATCAATGTTGTTTGTGCCCATAATTGCGGCATTATAGCAACCTATAATAACATTGCTAGGAAGCGAATATATTGACACAGAACTAAAACTACCTCCCATTTTTCTAAATTTATTTTTTACAGCTCTTTGTTTATCAATAGCTAATTTCTTATATCAGTTATTTGCACCAGAATTAATAAAACAATATTCAAAATCACAATATATCCAAAAATGCTTAGACAATTTCAATCCAGAGTCCGTTGAAGGAGTGAAATATTTAAGACAAAGTCTGTACGAAAATAACGATTTAACAAAAGGATATATTAACAATAAATATAATAAGTATTTGTTTCTACATGGTGGTAAATACATTTATATACCAGATGATGTTGATGACTTGTTAGATAAAGATACTGATAACAGTAAACCTGTCAGCAATGAGGAAATGAAATATATTGTGATTGAACAAGCTGCCTTACATAAGTATCAGGATGAGGCAAATAAAAATAATCTGGGGTGTTTTTTTAGTATGTCCCTCTATTTAATTTCGATAATCATGATAATTCTTATCTTAATTGATCGTTACATCAAAATTGAGGCCATTACATATTAAACACAGCATCGAATTCTATGGTTAAGATGTATAATATGTATTGTGAGAGCTTGTTGATAATTAAGCGGCTACTATGAACGAGAATTGCGCTTAGTTAAAAAACCTCGAATTGTATTCCAATAGCGAGGATTGGTGTTGACCATGTCATTTTCCAAATTCAATCGGGATAATTCGATCTTTTTTGCCGTGAAGAACAATGACATCATCAACGAGATGATTTTTCTGGGTTGGCAATTAACCTTCAATATACTCAATTGGTAAGCGCAATCAACTAAGCTTATATGCATTGGCCCGTTGTGCATTTAGATTTAAATGCATATTTAGGTTACTATTGGCGGGCTCGTCATTGTGGAATTTCCGAAGGAAATGTCCGCAATCCAGGCTATTTTAAAAGTTTTTTCTGGATTCCGTGTCAAGCACGGAATGACGAGAGGGAAATATTTTAAGTATTTTTTACGGGTACCTTTTCAAATGCACAACGGGTTATACATTGAAGTTTTTGTTTAATCGTCTGGCACGTAGGGAGGTTCTGCACCACATTCATTTCGAATAGCGATATTTGTTCCGATGGTGCCGACTTGTTCATAAGCTTCATCCCATTTTTCTTGCTGACTACATTCTAGCCACGCCTTGGCAACTTTTAATTCTTGCTCGGTTGGCAGGCTTTCCTCTTCAGTACATGCGACCATACTTGCAAGGCTAATGCTAGTAATAATCAGTAAATAAGTTTTTATGTATTTCACCGTTTAATTATCCTTCTTAGGGCTAGCCCTAAGTCGTTGCATTGAAACCACTCAATGAGATTACAAGCGATCATTTAACTCGATATCTGCAAATTCAGCAATCCTCTTTCCAAGTTGCCTAGCCTGTTTTTTGTACTTGAAATTGATCAAAGGTACTTGTTGATCTTCCCTTGTTAGAATATCCACGTGATAATAAATTGTGGATGGATTGTAGTCTCCAGGCCTGGTTGTTCCCTTTACTGATTTCTGTCGACAAATTATCTTTTTTATTTTTGCCAAATTGAGTATTTTTCCCTTGTTATGTAACCCCAGAAATTCTCTGCGTGTGCCAATGACACCAAGCTTGGTGTCTACGATTATGTTTTTCCTTGATGCGGTGTAAACACCCGCAGCTAGAGCAGCAGTAAATAGTACCAACAGGAAAATGATTCCTGGCAATGCACTTATCCATTCTCCGGATGTGGCATTAGCCATATAGTCGATAAATGTTGAAATCAGAATATAGCCGAAATACAGGCTTACGATAAAAGCCGGAACTGAGAGTAGTAACAAGCCAACAGGATGTCGCCTATCAAAAAAACTTAGCTGGTGTTCTGAAATAGTATACTGAGAATCGTCCATTTTTGTTTTGTCAGGTTATTGGTGGTTTGAAGTATCTATCACATCAACACAAAGACTAGCATACTTGACTCTATCGACTATCCAGCCGTGGTCATGGTAGATAACGACTAGCTTAATGGATAATCGATCTCGCTTTCTGGTTAGTGATTCTAATTTAGCCGTCCTTTCTTTTGACCCAGATCAAGGTGCATCGTTCCTGAGGGGACTAGCATATCTATTCGTTGACACTGATTGAGTAATAGAGATGTTTGAAATTAGCGATATCATGACCACAGATGTATACACACTGTCACCTGACAACAGTCTGCAAGATGCCCGCAAGCTCATGGCAGAGCACAATATACGTCACATTCCGGTTGTCGACACGGATAAACACTTGAAAGGACTACTCTCCCAGCGAGACGTGCTGGCTGGGGCGGACTCGGTATTACTGCCCCATGACGAAGAAGCCGTAAAGATGGAATCACGGATCGCTATATCCTCACTGATGACGCCAGACCCAATCACCACTGATGAGCATGCGAGTTTGCGCGGTACCGCTTTGCTTATGCAGCATCACCGCATCGGTTGTCTTCCTGTGGTACGGGATGGGATCCTGATCGGTATTATCACCGACTCGGATTTTGTCGCAGTAGCCATTAATCTGATAGAACAGTTGGAGCTAGTGGAACCAGAAGAAAGGGATGTATTGAAAGGCATCGGCTAAAGCGGCCACTATGAACCAGAAGTGCGTTCGGTTAAAAAACTTCGAATCGCATTCCAGTAGTGAGGATTATCGTTCACCATATCATTATGTCCTCTATCCGGGAATTCTTGAAAATCTACTTTGCCGGTGAAAGAGGTGGATAATTTTTTTCCAAATTCAATCGGGATGATTCGATCTCTTTTTCCGTGAAGCACGATAACATCGGACTTTACTTCTTTGGCCCACTTGTCAGCTGTGAATTTGTGTTTGGCCAAAAGTTTAACGGGTAAATAAGGGTAGTGATGTTGTCCTACTTCTGCAATGGAAGTGTAAGGGCTTTGGAGAATCAATCCCTCGATATCAAATTCGCTGGCCAATTTAATGCTGATACCTGTGCCCAATGACTCACCGTAAAGAAAGATTGGAAGATCATGATTATTTTGTTCCTCAACATGATTCAAAAGCGCTCTCGCATTGGACAAAAAGGCTTTTTCGCCAGGCTTGTTGGCATCCCCGGCGTAACCGGGATATTCGGCAAGAATAATATTTAAAGCTAAATCGCCTAGGTTTTCCAGGACAAAACTTCGATCACAGGCTCCGCCTGCATTTCCATGAAAATGAATAACCCAGGCTTTGGCATCTGTTTGATGCCTTAAATAAAATCGAATTTCTTCGTTGCCTTGTTGAATGATATGGGGATGCGAATTATAGGTTTCCAATTCGGGGCAAGCTGAGAAATCTCTATTGTCGGGGAAAAACAAAAGGGATCCCTGGGTGAAATAAATAACGATGACAAAAAGACAGTAAGCAATAGCGAAGAAACCTAACGGGGCTATTAAATAATCTATCATTGCTTTAAACATGCCTTCAATTCAACTTGTGCTGAGCACTGATTGTTCTTGTGGCGAGAATCACTCCTGCTGCTGCAATGACCATGCCCAGCCATGCAATCGGTGGCATTTCTTCGTTTAATAACAACCAGCCGAAAATTGCAGCAAACGGAGGGACCAAAAACATTAACGCTGAGACTCGTGATACTTCGCCTAAACGAATCATGGCTAATAACAGGCTCATGGCTAAAATCGAATTGCCAATCACAAGATAAGCTAACGCCCCGATTAGCTCAGCCTGCCACTGTACCTGCATTGTTTCAAAACTGTAGGCGACAGGAAATACAACGCCCAACCCTGCAGTAAACTGGATTAAGTTTGAAACAACGGGGTGATAATCCACGCCGAAGCGTTTTTCATATAACACACCGGTTGTTATTCCAAATAATCCGCCTAGGCTAAAACCAATTCCAACTAAGGTGGGCGGCTCTATACTGGAGCGTCCTGCAATTACGATAATCACTCCAGTTAAACCTAAAATCAAGCCCGTCCATCGAAGCCAGCTAACATGTTCGTTGGCTAATCTGGGGGCTAATATTGCAACGAGTATTGGCTGTAGTGACATTAAAATCGCCATAACACCCGCGGAAACACCTTTTGAAAATGCAAACCAGCACATGCCAAAATAGACGGCTTGTACCAAGATTCCCACTATAGCCACATGCATCCAATCTATAGCCCGATTGGGTAAAGGCGGTCTTAAAAATAAGTAAAAAGGTATCAGCAAAACGATCACCAGGAAATATCGCCAAACCAATAATGTCATGGGTTCGGCATATTGCAATCCCACTTTGGCGACACTGTAACCCGCCGACCATAGCAGTACAAAAACAATTGGGACAAGAAATAAGAAAATTGATTGGTGTGGGTTTTGTATTTTCAATTTCTAGGTTTTCATTCAAACGAAGCCTGAAACTTGGGCAGATCATCTGTTAATTCGAGCCAATGAATTCGTTCACTGTAGTGAGTGTGTTCATTCGGAGGGAACTGTTCCGGTTTGTCTAATGTACCGACATGTAAATCAATTATTTTTTCGCCTTTGTAGGTGCCTTCCCAGGTAAGCGAGGTACCGCAGTCGCGACAAAATGCACGAAATTTTCCTGGTGAAGATTCATAACGTGCCGGGTCTGCTGATGTCCATTGTACTTGCTTAGCGCTAAACACCACGTAGGCAGTTATCGGTGCACCAGTGTGATGCCTGCAACTTTTACAGTGGCAATAACCGGATCCTTGCGGTTCTCCGAATGCTTTGTACCGGATTGCTCCACACAAGCATCCGCCTTCTGTTGTTGGTTCTGTCATTTTGTGGGTTCTACCTCGTTGCATAGTTAGATGAGTTTGCCATGTATGAATTACATGAAGCAATACATGGAAGCTATAGATTGCCACAGGCGTTGCGCGCCTTAGCAATGAAATACTGTTAGTTTATCGTTCCCGGCAAGGGGGTTGCGACTGGCAACAATGCTATCTCAGAGCATTTTTTCTGATTTAAGAATATTTGCTGATGTGTGAAAATTGTGTGAAAGCAAAACCCATAATTAATTCTTTGGAGAACCAGTGTGATTGTGCGTAATATTGATGATCTGAAAGCAAGCGGAAACTTCCGCGAAAATCCCGGTGTTTGGAGTAGTGCGCGTTATTTGCTGCATAATGATGGTCTTGGTTTTACGCTGGCGCAAACCACCGTGGCGGCGGGTTCGGTTCAAATAATGGAATATAAAAACCATCTCGAAGCTAATCTCATTATTGCAGGTGAAGCCGAGCTTACCGACATCGCAACAAATCAGGTTTATCAGCTTGAGCCCGGGTCAATGTATGCCTTAGATAAACATGATCGTCATCAGCTCAAAGCCAAAACTGATTTAATAATTGTCTGTGTGTTCGTTCCTGCATTATTCGGGCCTGAGACGCACGACGAGGACGGTTCTTACCCACTGCTTGCTCAATCATGCTGAGCTGTGTTTTTTTCCTTTTCAAGAGCCAGTGATTATTGCGTTTATTGAGCTTATAACATGGATGCAATCAATTTCACCCAGGTCTGTGGTTTGATAAACCCACCGCCCCAGGCCTCATCAAAATCCGCTGTCGGATTGGCAGCGATAATTTCCTCTTCGGATTTCTCTTCGGCCTTAAGGCTGCTGATGGTTTCAGCGACGGTGCTGAGCATATTTCGATAGGCAGTGAGTTCTTGCTTGTTACTCAAGGGGCCGTGACCCGGGATGACAATCGTATCATCGTCGATCTTAGCCAGAATTTCATCAACGGCTTCAACGGTGCCGGTCACTGAGCCACCGTTGTCTGGATCAATAAAGGGGTAGAATCCGTTGAAATATATATCGCCAGTATGAACAACATTGGCAGGGGAGAAAAAAACCACCGAATCGCCATCGGTATGCGCGTTGCCGGAACCGACCATCATCACATCCAGCTTTTGCCCATTCATGTGGAAGCTCATATCTTTTGTAAATGTAATCATGGGTAAAGCCGCTGGGTTGGCAGGGGGCACTTCAGCATTAAAAAAATTAATCATACCGCCTGACTCGAGGCGCTTTCGCACATTTTCGTGGGAGACAATGACACTGCCGTCATTGTGGAAAGATTCATTGCCGCCGGTATGATCGCGGTGCCAATGTGTATTGAGTATAAAGTCAATGCTGATATCAGGGCTGATTTCAGCGACCTTGGCTTTAATGTTATCCGCCATGGGTGCGAACTTATCGTCAATCATGAAAGCACCATCTTCGCCAACGGAAAGACCGATGTTGCCGCCACGACCTTCAATGACATAAATGCCGTCTTTGATCTCCTTGGCACGAACTTTGTTGTCATCTTGCTGCGCCAAAGTAGGTTGCGTAATCAATAATGCACATATCGCGGTGACTAACGTTAGGATTTTTTTCATTTTCACCCCTCAAAATAGAATGTGGTTTATTGTTAGTGTACTATTTTGTAGCAAAGTTCTAATAAAATTTTAGAAAAATCATGGTAAACAAATTATTCGAATCCATGCTGAAAGGAGGTCATCCCAACTCCTTGGGACGTACCCTCGAGGTTGTGGATATTGTTTTGGCACAACCAAAACAATTAAAACAACTTTATCAATGTTATTTCAGCGATGATGAAATCGTCAGGCTGCGAACGTCTAATGCACTCAAGCGGGTTTGCCGTGAGCATCCGGATTGGTTAGTGCCATATATCGATAGTTTGATTGCTGAAATAGCGAAAATTGATCAGGCTTCAACCCAGTGGACGCTTGCAAATTTGTTTGAGATGTTGGAGTCATTTATGAATAAAGAGCAGAAAAGCAAGGCTAAGAGCATACTCAAAAAGAATCTGGAAAATCATACAGACTGGATTGTTCTGAATATGACCATGCAAACGCTTGCAGGGTGGGCTCAATCAGATAAGCGCCTGACCAAGTGGATGATTCCTCATTTACAGCGATTAGCAGAAGATCCACGCAAAAGCGTGGCAAAAAAAGCTTCAAAAAGTTTAGCTATGCTTGTATAAGTCAAACTTTACACAAAAAGGAACTCTGATGTTAGAGGATTTGGCTGATTATCCGGTAATCATTGATGAAAAAGTTGTTTGGGGCGAAATGGATGCCTTTCAGCATGTCAACAACATCGTATATTTTCGATATTTCGAATCAGCGCGAATGGCGTATTATGAACGGATTGGGGCAATGGATTACTTTAAATCGAATAACGTCGGACCTATCCTGGCATCTACCTCCTGCAACTTTCGTGCTCCATTAACCTACCCCGATAACATCAAAATTGCGGTCAAAGTGGATCAAATCTGGGAAAAGCGATTCAACATGAAAATAGTTGTTTATAGTGAGAATCTTGATCAAATAGCAGCGGAAGGCGATGCTATGACTGTATATGTCGATTACGGAGCAGGTAAGTCCTGTCCAATTTCGGAATCAATTTTGGCCTCAATTAAGCAATTAGAGAAAATCGATTAAGCCCATAACTAACTATTTGCTAAGTCCATTAGTCTTTTTTATCATCGTTGAAATCACAGAGATTTAAGGAATAGAAATGAAAATTGGATTTATCGGCTTAGGTAACGTGGGTGCCAAACTGGCGGGCAGTTTACTCAGAAACGGTTTTGATTTGACCGTATTGGATACTGATCCAGAGCAAATGCAACCGTTTTTAGATAAAGGGGCAAAAGCGGCTTCAAACGGTAAAGAGTTAGCTCAAAACAACGATGTAGTTATTACCTGTTTGCCTTCACCAGTTGTTTCTGCTCAAGTTATGGAGCAAGAAAACGGTGTATTGGAAGGTTTGTCAGCAGGCAAAATCTGGTTGGAAATGAGTTCAACCGATGCCGATGAAATTCGTCGTCTGGGTGAGTTGGTATCTGCCAAAGGCGCCATTCCCATGGATTGTCCGGTGTCCGGTGGCTGTCACCGTGCCGCAACGGGAAACATTGCTATTTTTGCTGGGGGTAAGCGTGAAGCGTTTGATAAAGTCTTACCATTGTTGGCGGTGATTGGCCGCAATGTATTACATACCGGTGAAATAGGCACCGCGTCGATCATGAAAGTCGCGACCAATTATCTGGCAGGTGTGCAGCTCATTTCAACGGGCGAAGCATTTATGGTCGCCAAAAAAGCCGGCATTGATCTGGCCGTCGCTTATGATGCAATTCGCATTTCTTCAGGTAATTCATTCGTTCATGAAACCGAGGGTCAATTAATTCTTAATGGTAGTTACAACATTAACTTCACTATGGATCACGAAGTTAAGGATTTAACTTTGTTTGATGAGTTGGGAAAGAAGTACGGGGTGCCGTTGGAACTGTCACCCTTGTGTGTTGAGATCATGCGTGACGGTTTAAAACGTTTTGGTCCCAGAGCCTGGTCATCATCTGTCGTCAAGCGCCTGGAAGACGATTGTGATGTTGATTTACGGGCCCCTGGTTTTCCAGAAGAATTAGTTGATACTGAGCCCGAAGCTAAGGGTGCCGAAGTGGTGGTCGCAAATAGGTGTGATTATTAACTCAAGCCATGTGATCTAGAATAGGCATTAAGTGTTGCAGGTTGCCAATTTTCCAGAGCTTTTTCATTGGCCTTAAAAATTTCCACTTGCAGCGGATAACAGGGGGTCACATCGTCTGAATGGCTGCTGCCACAATCACCACCTGGGCAAGCGGAAAGCCCGCAAAGCAAATCAATTTCAGCAAAAAACTCGATGTAATCCCCAGGCCTGACTGGACTGGCTTTCATGAAATATTGATGGGTGTCCAGAGTAAAACCAGTACACATGAATACATTCATAACATCGTGGACATGTGGTTCAACTTCTTGCAGTGACTGACCCGTATATTTAGCCAAAGCACGAGTTAAGTTGGAGTGACAACAATAATGATAATCCACACCCTTGAGCATATGATTGGTGTAAGGATCACAACGGGTTCCAATGACATCGTGAACACTACCGCCGTCATTATCAATGCCATACCAGGCCAGCGTGTCGTCAGTGATGGTTGCCATTGGGCGCAGGTGAGGTAAGTTACTCCAGAGCCGATCCCCAATACTGACATGAGAGGCATGCAGTTGACGGGTTTTGCCGCTAAAAAATCGTTCATTCAAATCATGAAGATTCCATAGATTTAAATCACCCACTTGCGGGCCTTCAACGCTGGTAATGCGGAAAAAATGACCAGCGGGAACTTCAAAACACGCTGCATCGCGTGGTTGGGCAGTGACTTCTTCAATTTTTTTCATGCCTAGCCGAGCAGCCGCATAAAACACCTCATCATAAACTGGTAATTGCTCTACACTATAAGCAACAAGAGCTTTAGCAGTACGGCGTTCATCAGCATCAATGGGTGCTTGCTGTTGGTTTTTAGTCATAACTTGAAATCCTCAATCATCAATAGTCTAACGGCCGTAACCACAACTGTCACTTGAGCCCTATATTGGGGATAAACGACCGAAAGATCTCCACACAACTGTCTGTGCTTTTATTGAAGATATATTCGTTAAAAAAACATAGTAGCTCAGGGAGACCCCGGCATAAAGCCGGGGAACGTTTCCCGCATACCGGATCAAGCCTGGCGCAGGCTTGTTGCGAGATCTCCTTAAAACTGTTCGGGCGTAGAATGAATTGTTATCTTTTCAGAATAGGTGGCTTGCATATGGAGATTCCTGCCTACGCAGGAATGACAGCTTCGCTGTCAAATACCCGCATACCCCGGATAAGATCTGAATTGAAACGGAATACGGCCCTCTGTGCGGTCATTACTGGGCACGATTTTAAATCGCTTTTTATAGCATCGAGTGAAGTGTTCAGCACTGTTGAAGCCACAGGCGCTGGCAATTTCGGCAATAGGCATTTCAGTTTGAGTGACAAGCCCGCGGGCTCGGTCCAAACTGATGTTGGTGTAATACTGTAGTGGGCTTTCAGAAGTGTAAGTTTTGAATAAGCGTTCGAGTTGACGTTGGGAAATTCTTAGATAGTTCGCGATTTCCGGAATTTTTAGCGGTTCTTCTAAATTTCTTTCCATTAAAATTATTGCGTCGCGTAATTCTTTTGGCGCAGAATAACCTACAGGCTCGTGACTGGGTGATTGTTGTATTTCTTCGCTTGTGCGCAAACGTTCATGGAAAATATAATGGGCGGCGGCGTTTGCCAGATCAATGCCATGTTGCAAGCGAATAATTTCAAGTGTTAAGTCGCAAGTTGTCATTCCTCCGCAACTTGAGAGTCGATCCCGATCAACCACAAACAGCGATTCCTCAACTTTTGATTTAGGAAATAATTCTTTGAATGCCGCAATATGTTCATAATGAACTGTAGTGCGATAGCCATCCAGTAAACCGGCAAAGGCCAAGACAAAAGCGCCGGTATCCAGGCATACCAAGGTGGTGCCGGTGTTCGCAGAATCCTTCAGCCACTTTTGTAATTTTTTTGTTTGATATTTTTCCGGTGTCCAACTGGCGTTGACAACAATAAAATCGAAATCGATTGTTGATGATAAATAATTTTCGGCGTTGTTGATTTCGACCCCGTTGCTGGCAGTCACGTTCTTGCCGTCCAGACTCAAGAAATGCCACTGATAAAGTGTGTGACCTCGCAAGTAATTGGCGGCACGATAAGGATCGATAAAAGCATGCATGGCCATGCTGTTAAATTGCGGTAATAGCAACATGCCAATATTACAGGTGCTGTGAATTTCTAAATTGGATTCAATTGAGGCAATCATTAGACGATTATTGCATGAAATATGTCGAAAAACATCAGGCTAAAGCTTAATGCCACTGTTAATCTCTAACTACACAGAATTAGTAGATGCGTACCAGAAGAATATTGATGGTCACGTGTCCTGTCCTATATTCTCATTTGCGAGGTAAGGTTGAATGAATACCATGTTGAGCAGCGCGGAACTGGAAAAAATCTCCAAGGGCTATGATCCTGCTCCCGAGCGATCATACTCGATTAACACGGAATGCTATCGCAATCCAAAATTTCTCGATATTGAACGGCAACAGATTTTTCATAAATCCTGGCAGTTTTTGTGCCATGAAGAAAAATTGCGTGAGCCGGGTAGTTATATTGCCGTCGATATCCAGGGTCAAAGTATTTTTGCAGCCCGAGATCAACAGGGAGAATTACGCGCTTTTTATAATGTCTGTAAGCATCGCGGTCATGAGTTATTGTTTGGTGAGGGTCAGACACGGGCGATCACCTGTCCGTATCATGCCTGGGTGTACGATCTGAATGGTCAGTTAAAGCGTGCTCGGCGTTCAGAAACTATTGAGAATTTTGACATTAATCAAATTTGTCTCAATCAGGTCAAGATTGAAACATTTTGCCATCTGGTATTTGTCAACTTGGATCAAACGGCAACTCCACTTGCTGAGCAAACTGAAAATCTTGAGGCCGAGATCAAACAATACGCTCCTGACATTGGCGAACTGACATTTGCACATCGTTTGACGTATAGACTCAAGGCTAACTGGAAAGCCGTGGTGGATAATTTTCTGGAGTGTTATCACTGCCCGGTTGCGCATAAGGATTTTTGCTCGTTAGTTGAGATGGATACTTACAAAGTCACTACACATGGCATTTATTCCAGCCACATGGCCAAGGCAGGGCAAATAGACAATAAAGCCTATGATATAGACAATGCTACAGTGACTGACCATGCAGTTTGGTACCTATGGCCTAATACGACGCTTATGCGTTACCCGGGGCGTGGTAATTTCATGGTCTGGCGCTTTTACCCGGTAGGTCCGGAAGAAACTTACGAGGTATTCGATTTCTTTTTTGAAACAGCGCAGCCCAATGAAGCGGAGCAAGAAGCTATTAAGTTTATTGATAATGTGTTACAGCCTGAAGACATCGGTTTAGTCGAAAGTGTGCAGCGTGGCATGCAAACACCGGCTTTTGAACAGGGTCGTTATTTGATTGATCCATCCGGCAGCGGTATGAGTGAACATGCGGTGCATCATTTTCATGGCTTGATCCTTGATGCTTATAGACAAGCTTGTCAGGCATGACAGCAGTTAAAGAAAACTATCTTGAAGGCAGGGTTGCCGTTGTCACCGGCGGCTGTGGTGGAATTGGTTCGGCGATTTGCCAGCGTTTCGCCAATGAAGGTGCTGCCGTTTATGCAGCGGATGTACAGCAAAGTGAATTACCGGCTGATGGGATCGTTTATCAACAACACGATGTTACCAGTGAGCAAAGCGCTAAAGATTTATTTGCCCGCATAGAAAATAAACAGGGTAAGCTGGATATTCTGGTCAATGCGGCCGCTATTGAAATTGAACATACGATCGAAGAAACTAGCTTGGAAGACTGGAACCGGATTTTTGCCGTCAACGTTACCGGAACTTTTTTGACTTCAAAACATGCCATACCATTGCTGCGAAAATCATCAGCGGCGTCGATTATCAACTTTGGTTCTTATGACGGTTATATAGCAGACCCGCAATTAGCAGCCTATTGTGCGACCAAGGGTGCGGTTCACGCGCTGACCAAAGCGATGGCCTGTGATTATGGCCCTGAAAACATCAGGGTGAACGCGATTTGCCCGGGTTATGTGGATACGCCCATGCTGCAAAGCTTTTTGGCTCAAGCGGTGATATTGAATCATTACAAAAAGCAGTCCGTGACGTGCACCCACTGCGTACCTACGGTCAACCTGAGGATATTGCTAATCTGGTTAATTGGTTGGCTGGTGACGAAGCACGATACGCCACCGGCCAGTTGTGGATTATTGATGGTGGGCTCTCTGCCCAGGCTCAACAAATGAGGTTATAAAAATGCCTAAGTCTGTCATTATTACTTGCGCGGTCACTGGTGGAATTCATACTCCAACCATGTCACCTTATTTGCCCGTCACCCCGGATCAAATCGCTAACTCAGCCATTGAGGCCAGCAAAGCTGGCGCAACGATATTACATTTGCATGCACGTAACCCTGAAACCGGGAAACCGGATTCACGACCGGAAACGTTTATGCAGTTTTTGCCGAAAATCAAAGCGGGTTGTGATTCGGTGATTAATGTTTCAACAGGTGGTGGTTTAGGCATGACACGCGAGCAGCGAGTGTTGGCGGCGATGACAGTCAGTCCAGAAATGGCATCGTTGAATGTCGGTTCAATGAACTTCGGTATTTTTCCAATGGCGGCTAAATATTCCGATTGGCAACACGATTGGGAGCCTGAGTTTTTGAACATGACGGAAGATTTTATTTTCCGTAACACGTTCACTGATATCGAATTTATTTTAAAAGAACTGGGTGAAGGCCATGGCACTCGTTTCGAGTTCGAATGTTATGACCTGGGCCATTTATATAATCTGGCCTGGTTTGTTGATAAGGGCATGATCAAGCCACCATTTTTCATTCAAATGGTATTTGGAATCCTGGGTGGAGTCGGAGCAGATCCGGACAATTTGATGCACATGCATACCATCGCCAATAAATTGTTTGGCGATGACTACGAATGGTCGGTTTTAGCTGCCGGTCGAAATCAAATGCCTTTTGCGACGCAATCGGCCGGATTAGGCGGTAACTTGCGAGTCGGACTTGAAGACAGCTTATATATCAGTAAAGGTGAACTTGCCGAATCCAATGCCCAGCAAGTGACCAAGATTCGCACCATCATCGAGAATTTGGGGCACACAGTCGCCACCCCTGAGGAAGCCAGACAGCGCCTGGGTTAAAGGGTGTTGAAAGCGTAAAGTTTTAACGGAGATTTAACTATGCAAACTAAACAGCTTATTAACGGTGAATTCGCCGAAGGACAAGGCGAAAAGCTAGCAATTGTTGATCCGGCCACAGGCGCTGAAGTCACTCAAATTGCTCAAGCTTCAGCCGATCAAGTCGAAGCGGCAGTTCAATCCAGCGAACAAGCTTTTCAGTCTTACTCAAGAACAACACCGGTTGAACGTGCTACATATCTACTTGCACTTGCAGATGCGATTGAGGCGGCTACTGATGAATTAGCTGAATTGGAAAGCTTAGATTGTGGTAAGCCGTTTGCCAGTGCCCGTGATGATGAAATGCCGTTGACCATTGATGTGTTTCGTTTCATGGCCGGAGCGGCTAGAACCATGAGTGGTTCGGCGGCAGGCGAATACGTGGAAGGTTTGACCTCCATGATTCGGCGTGATCCGGTTGGTCCGGTTGCAGCCATTGCACCCTGGAACTACCCATTGATGATGGCGTCCTGGAAACTGGCTGCACCGTTAGCGGCAGGTTGTTCGGTTGTGTTAAAGCCTTCAGAAATGACGCCTTTATCAACGCTTAAACTGGCTGAGATCATTAACGACATTTTGCCTGAAGGTGTTGTAAACATTATTCATGGTGAAGGCCCAACTATTGGCGATCAACTGATCAATTCTCCACAAATGGAAGCAATCACGGTCACCGGCTCACCAGCGACAGGTATGGCAGCTATGCGTGCTGCATCTAACCAGATTCGCCATGTGCATCTGGAACTAGGCGGAAAAGCACCGGTCATT
>CBDCFC010000026.1:0-156112 GCA_965215945.1 Arenicellales bacterium
GCGCCGGAAGTCAAAATCATGAAATGCATTAATTGCCGAGGATCGGCAATCGAAGCGTGTACAACCAAAGCAGGAACCATTGTCGGACCGTTAATGACAGAGCTGGTTGGTTTTAAGGATATTACGCCTTATAAAGGTGGTTGGTGTGGTAATGAAATATTCCCTAAAGCCTTTACAGCGGAAATTCGTGAACAAGCTCGTGAATATACCTTTAAGTTTGGTGAGCAACTGCGTAAAGAAGGCTATCGTGGTTACTTCGAATTGGATTTTTTAATTGACATCGATGATAACCAGCTTTATTTAGGCGAGTTAAACCCCAGAATTACCGGTGCAAGTTCGATGACAAATCATGCGGCTTTTGCTCATGCTGACGC
Source organism: Arenicellales bacterium (assembly GCA_965215945.1). GTDB lineage: Bacteria > Pseudomonadota > Gammaproteobacteria > Arenicellales > JAHEKD01 > JAHEKD01. Next base: position 375 of record CBDCFC010000026.1, read on the forward strand.
ACCTTTATTCTTGTTCCATTTGCTCGAATTTTCTGATGTTGACTTTGATCTTGACATCGATGCCTTAAACGCACGTTGGGCAGATGCAGACAATATCGACAGCTGGAGCCAAATGGTCATTAAGCATACCAAAGATACGATTAGCCAGATCACTCACGCCCCTGAAAGCGGTATCTGGCAGATGGATTCAGACGGCAAGATTAACTACTCGCGTTTCGATTACCATCGACGTGCCGTTGCCAGCGAAAACGAGGCATTCTTTTTAAGGATCGGCGGCCCCGGTGATTATCTTTATGAAGGTGCCGATTTAGGTATATTAATTACCCGGGGCCGATTAATGGGCCAACGTTTTGGGCTGAATCGGCGCGCGAAAAACTGGCTCAAGGGTATTAAATCTTATTATCACAGCCAACCTTTGCCACCCGCTGCTGCTGTCCCTGAAACCGCTTTTAAAATGCTATAGCACAAGGATAACAGTGATTTGCAGATAACGTTTGAGGCGATTGACGAGGAAAAACCAGGACTTAAATGGCAAAATGTATTCAAGCGGTCATGGCCTGGGTATAAACGCTGGTACTTATCAGGAGGCATTGAAAAAAGGCCAACCTATCGGGCTTGTGTAAGAAAACTAAGCGAACATATGCCGGAGATTATTCCGGCATATGAACATCTTTGTGAACTGGCCGGTGGCAGTGATTTAGCTGCACGCTTTTTGAGTCTTTATAATCCGCCGGCCTATATTTCCGGCTGTTCCCAGATAGTCTGGCCTGAACCCAATCCTCGTTTAATTCGAAATTATGATTACAGCCCTAAATTACTGGATGGGATGATTTTGAAATCGAATTGGCTTGATCAAAATGTGATTGCATTCTCAGATTGTCTTATCGGTATTCTTGATGGCATAAATGAACACGGCCTGTGTGTTAGCTTAACTTTTGGTGGATCGAGACAAGTCGGCGATGGCTTTGGAATACCAATAATTCTTCGTTACATTCTTGAGACCTGTGAAAATACTAAACAAGCCAAAAAAGCACTGTCTCGCATTCCAACACATATGGCATACAATGTCAGTGTAGTTGACAAGAATTCTTCCTTTTTCACCGCACACCTGTTTCCCGGCAAAAAAACTGAAATAATTGACAACAAACGTATTGCAACAAACCAGCAGCCGTTTGATAAAAACTGGGAAAGTTATGCGCGAGCAAGTGCCACCTTAGAACGAGAAGACGTATTAGAGGAATTATTAAAAAATAAAAACTTACAACTAAATCAACTTATTTTCTCTTTTGCCATGGCTCCACTTTATTCAACTAATTATAAAAATGGCTTCGGTACTCTTTATACCTCAATTTATTTCCCAAAAGAAAAAGTAATTGAAATTCGCTGGCCGGACGGTAACTGGATACTTGGATTTGAGCATTTCACCGAAGGACATCGCGTTATACAATATCACTCTACCGGCGCGATGACTTTACAAGCTATTTAAGGTTCATAAACAGCGAATAATGCATTTGAAAAACTAATAGTAAGAATGAATATAGGCCAATTTCTAAGAACAAATCCTTTAAGCTCAATTATCTTATTGTCAGATATCGTAGGTTTAATTGTCTGTTTTAATTTTGCTCACCAGCTAAGAGTTAATAGCTTTGTTACCTCCCAACTGACATTAATATCATTAGTTATAGTTACCTTAATCTGCCTTTATACCTTTAATTCATATACAATCGAAACTCCAAACAAAGCACTGAGGGTTGTTTCACGCACCATTATTGCATGCGCGATTGCCTTTTTAATTGCTATCTTTATCGGCTTTATCATCGGGCGTGATGCCTTTATTCCTATTTTTGGCCGTACAATTTTATTTGTCGCATTTACATCATTTATTTGCTGGGCTTGTTTTTTTCGTTACCTCATTACTCGTTTTTCCCGATCGACCACCCAAAACCAGTGGCTATTTATTGGCAATGAAAACATGGCCTGTCAACTCGAACATGATGCTAGCAAACACAAACACACCGGTAAATTAATTATACATATCATTGATGAAAACCATAATTTAAGTTATGTAAAAAACAATCAACAATACCGAACACTTATCAACAATCCTTGGAGCGGTGTAATTATTGATTCAATTAGTTCACTGCCAGAACAGATTTCTTCCGATCTGTTACAGCAACGATTATCAGGAAAGAGGATTTTCAGTTTAACTGAGTTTTATTCGAAACAATGGACCAAGGTACCGATTTTCCACATTGGAGAACAATGGTTAATGGATGTCGATGGTTTCAGCCTTTTAGAAGATTCCGTAAACTACAAATTGAAACGAATTTTTGATTTTTTATTGGCTGGCATCTTAGGAGTTTTGTGTCTGCCTGTAATACTAATCATTGGACTTTGCGTTAAATTCAACACCAATGGGCCGGCTATCTATAAACAAATACGTGTAGGTCTACGCGGAAAGGTATTCAACCTCTATAAATTCCGCACTATGGTAGTGGATGCAGAATCACATGGGCCACAATGGACTTCAAAAGATGACCCAAGAATTACAGAGCTAGGCCAATTCTTGAGGCGTACTCGATTGGATGAATTACCTCAAATATACAATGTGTTGCTTGGAAATATGAGCTTTATTGGTCCGCGACCTGAGCGCCCTGAATTTGTTGCTGAGCTTGAAAAACAGATTCCCTATTATGATTTAAGACATCTTATTAAACCTGGTATCACAGGCTGGGCTCAAGTTATGTATGATTACGGCGCCTCAGTTGAGGATGCCAAAGAAAAGCTTCAATATGATCTTTTTTATATCAAAAATCAGTCGTTGTTGCTCGATTCAATCATCCTGCTAAAAACATTAAGAATCGTTCTAAACGCAAGGGGACGTTAATTTGATATTCGCTCTAAGCTATTTAGTTGCGATTTTATTCCCCGGATTTCTTATAGCGCGGCTATTTAGAATTAACAATCAGATCATCCTGTTCAGCGTCTCACTTTCACTAGTTTTTTTTGTTGGTTTACTCTTTTTCTCTATAGTGACAAAAATAAGTATTAACAGTTTCTATATTCTTTACTCAGTAGGTTTGGTGATGTTAGTTGGTGCAAAGTTTATTTGCCAACGAAACAAGATTAGATCAACAAATCATCAATCACTAGGCTATGCAATAGCTATTATTTCATCTATAGCCTATTTGTTTTACGCTGGTTTTTATGATGAATTACCCAGCGATGTCTACAAACATCTCGAACATTTCAAAAATATCTCAAATCAAATCGAGGCCGGTAAATTCAAATCTTTTAATGACATAGATATTTTTAGTAAATCTGTGCAGTACTGGTATCATTTGCCCACACTTATTGCAAACTTACTTAGAACAAGTTTTTTGCAAAACATAGAAGTTTTCGCTGCTATTAATGTGATTGTTTTGCTTATTTGTATTTATGAATTCGCGTATTGGTTATTTGAAAAAGCAGTCTCTAATAGAACTGAATTGCTTTTTCTTAGCCTGTTAAGCGTGTTCTTCTTCGCTACTCACTTTGGAATCAATGTTTTTGCCTTTATTCGCTATTACGCCATCGCTCCGACCATATTAAATTATGCGATCTATTTAACCGCTGTTGTTTGTTTTTATAAGTATTTTCGTTTCGAATTCAAAATAATTAAGTTTCTTTTGGTCAGTGGATTGCTTTTTTTTACAGCCTATTTAATTCACGCTCAAGAGGCGATGTTTATTGGAACAATATATTTCCTAATCACAATAGTAGTTTTGTTAAAAAATAAAACGCTTAATCTTGTAAGCGACAATGATGTCAATCAAAAAAAGCCACTACCAAATTCATTGGTTCCTCTTGCGGCTATTGGCTTTATATTTGCCACTGCATTTTATTTCTACGTAATAAATTCCGTTCCCATTGGTCGTGTAATCAGACCCAAAGTTATTCCATTAACTGATTTGATTAATGCCGGGGAAAATTATTTTGTTTTAAATCCTTACGTTCAATTCTACACGGTCCTCATACACTGGGGATTTTATATTTATATTTTATATATCGTCTTCTATAAGAAATATTTTACTAATCAGTCATTTTTACTAGCAAGTATGTTGATCCCGGTCTTGACTGTATTTAATCCTTTTTTTACCGATTTCTTTTTGCGAATCGGCTATTCAGATGTCTTATGGCGATTTCTATATATGCTGCCTCTATATTTTGTGGCCGCCCGTTTGACTACGGCATTATGCTTTGCAACAGAAAAAATCATCCGGCGATTTATAAATATTTTGATTGTCTTACTTATGTTCGTCTTATTATTGCCGATTAACTTCGGCTCCGTTAATTTGCCTTATAGTCGAATCTACAGCCTCGGCCAGCCACACCATCAAGCACAGCCCTCTTATTGGCAGGATCTGCTCGATTATCTGCAGGGATTACCAGAAAAAGAAGTAATCATTACTGACCCAGTGACGGGTTATATGATTACCGCCCTAACAAAACATGAAAATAGACGTTATAAGTTTTATACGAGAAGAATATATGATCCATATATTTTTGATGATTATACGGACCATCCTTTAAAAAAATACGCCGGAAAACTATTGATCATAAACCAACGAAAAGGCATTTCGACGAAAACTGCCAAGATAGCGCGACACTGGAATCCCCATACTCTTAAATTGACTGAATATTACAACGATAAATTACTTAAACATATTGAAGAAGAAACAAACCATTTTGAAGCAGTATGGCACGCAGACGATATTGATATTTATCGCATTAATTATTAACTAATATTTTTTCGACTCCACTCGAACTACCAGATAATACCAATGTCGCCTTGTTTAAAGCGAACAAGCCGTTAGTCACAACTCCAGGAATATTATTAAGGTTTTTTTCCATCTCGATTGGATTGGTTAAATCCAAGCCTTTAACATCGATAATAATATTGCCATTGTCGGTAATAAAATTAGCCCTTAACTCGGGCAACCCATTAAAACTCACTATTCTCCGGCCAACCAAGCTTTGCGCCATGGGGATGACTTCTACCGGCAATGGAAACTCTCCCAACACTTTCACACGCTTAGATTCATCGACAATACAGATAAATTTTTCACTGGCCTCGGCAACAATTTTCTCCCGAGTTAATGCACCTCCTCCTCCTTTAATCATATGGCCCTGGGGGGTTACTTCATCGGCACCGTCCACATAAATTCGCAAATCGCTCGCTTGATTTAAATCAAGCACTCTAATTCCAATTTCTTTTAATAATTTCTCAGTCGCCTTGGAACTGGCAACGGCCGCATCGATTTTACTTTTGATGCTTGCCAGCGCAGCAATGAAATAATTAACCGTTGAACCCGTACCAACCCCTATCACATCGTTGTATTCAACATAGTCAATTGCTGCTTCTGCCGCTGCCTTTTTCATCTCATCTTGTGTCATAATTACCGGCCATTTATCAAAGTTGTATGCATTATAGATGTCGGTAGATTATCTTAAAAAGATTTTGAATGCACGTGTCTACGATGTTGCTCACGAAACACGTTTGCAACCAGCCAAAAAACTATCGACACGGCTTGGCAACCAGATTCTGCTCAAGCGAGAAGATGAACAAGATGTTTTTACTTATAAAATTCGTGGCGCCTATAATAAATTAATTAATCTACCCAAGGACGTGCTATCTAAGGGTGTTGTTGCTGCTTCAGCCGGTAATCACGCACAAGGTGTTGCCTACGCGGCCCAAAAAATAGGATGTAAAGCAATTATTGTGATGCCGATCACAACGCCCGAAATCAAAATTGAAGGTGTTCAATCTTTAGGAGCTGAGGTTCAATTAGTTGGCGATATGTTCGACGATGCTAACATCCATGCTAAAAAATTAGCCGAAGAAAATCAAATGGTTTACATCCCTCCATTTGATGATGCCGATGTAATTGCAGGCCAAGGTACTGTCGGCCTTGAAATACTCAAACAACATTCTGGTCACATCGACGGTATTTTTATACCCATCGGTGGTGGTGGATTAATTGCAGGTGTCGCAGCTTATATCAAACAAGTCAGACCCGAAGTTAAAATCATTGGTGTCGAGCCGGACAATTCAGATGCCATGAAACAATCTGTAGAAAAAGGACAACGTGTACAACTCGATCGTGTCGGTTTGTTTGCTGATGGCGTTGCAGTACGTTTGGTTGGGGAGCATACCTTTGAGCTGACTCAAAAATATACTGATGAATTCATGACGGTTGATACTGACGAAATTTGTGCAGCAATTAAGGATATATTTGAAGATACAAGAGCGATTGTTGAACCATCAGGAGCAATTGGCGTAGCCGGAATAAAGAAATATATAGCGAACCATAACACCACAGGAAAAACTTACATCGCAATCAACTCGGGTGCGAATGTCAACTTTGACCGCCTCAGGCATATCTCTGAACGAGCTGAAATTGGAGAACAACGCGAAGGTATTTTTGCTGCAACCATACCGGAGCGCCCGGGCAGCTTCAAACAGTTTTGCTCTTCTCTAAGCGCCAGACAGATTACAGAATTTAATTATCGGTTAGCCGACCCTCAAACTGCACACGTCTATGTCGGTATCCAAGCTCAGAACTATAAAGAAACTAATGCAGTAATGGATAACTTGGCGAGCCAAGGTTATGAAATTCTCGATTTGACTCATAATGAAATGGCCAAACTGCATATTCGACATATGGTTGGCGGGCACGCTCCTTTAGCCGAAAATGAACAAGTTTTTCGTTTTATCTTTCCGGAAAGACCTGGTGCATTGTTAAATTTTCTGACACAAATGGGCGAAAACTGGAATATTAGTATGTTCCACTATCGTAATCACGGCGCAGATTTTGGTCGTGTTTTGATCGGAATACAGGTTCCACCGGCAGAAAATGATGATTTTCTTCGATTTCTTGACAATATTGGTTATGATTATGTTGAAGAAACAGACAATCCGGTTTATAAATTATTCTTGGGTTAGTTAAAAACCACGCATGTATCAAAAACAACTAAAATTTGCCAATTTCTATGAGCTGCCAGGAGAAGGTGTAGTTGCCGAATTTTCCAATGGAACTGAAACCTTTTTATTTGACATACAAGGTTTGCAATATCGTATCATTCATTTAAAACAAGAAAATCAAGATGCCAGCGAAGAGGAAAAAGTCCTGGCCCGACTTAACTCGCTAAACAACACTCCCGCACACTCACAAGCACTTAAACAAGGCTAATCATAGCTTGAATTTACTTTCACCTGTAGCATTGCTACCTTCTGTGTGGTTAGAAACGACCTCTGTATCTGATTTCAATGATAAAACCCATATCTGGGTGATTAGGCTTCGTCAGTCTCCAAGCTATCAAGCACAGTTATTCAGTTGGTTATCGAATAGAGAAAAAAATAAAGCACAGCGTATGCTCATAAACTTAAAACGCGATTATCAAATTCAGGCAAGAGCCTGGCTAAGATGGTTATTAGCCCAATACACTGGTACAACACCTTCGAAAATCGTTTATGGTTATGGTTCGCTTGGAAAACCCTATCTTGAATCAAACCAGGCTCAGATTTTCTTTAATGCGACCGACTCGGGCTCTACACTTCTATGTGCATTTAGCAAAAAAAATGAAATGGGTATCGATATTGAATCGACTCCCCGTGACGTAAATTTCCAAAAAATTGCAGAAAAAAAATTTACCAAGCAAGAGCAGGCTCTGATTGAATCAGCACCGCAATCAATGCGAAGCGATGTTTTTTTAGCGCTTTGGACGCGCAAGGAATCTTTTGGCAAGGCATTGGGCGTCGGCATTCGTTACAGAATGAATCAATTTAATTTGTGCAACGAACATGGTTCGTACAACTATCAGCTAATTGACCATAGTGGGCGTGATTGGAGTCTATTTCAATTCGCATACAAAAATAACATTGCTTGTTTAACCAGCACACAGACTAATGAAAATATTGATTTTTATAAACTTGATATTGATTCACTAAGTTTTCAACATGAATAAAGATTTACTGGAACGACTGATAAAAATGATGCAGACACTGCGTTCGCCAGACCGTGGCTGTCCTTGGGACATAAAACAAACATATCAGTCATTAACGCCGCATACACTTGAAGAAGCCCATGAAGTTATTGCTGCGATCGAATCAAATGATCCAGAGTCACTCAAAGACGAACTAGGCGACTTGTTATTTCAAATAGTCTTTTATGCTCAGATTGCCAAAGAGGAAAATAAATTTGATTTGGTTAATGTAATCGAGCATTTAATTGAAAAAATGCAGCGACGCCACCCGCATGTTTTCTCAGATCAATTTTTTTCAAATGAAGAAGAATTAAGGGCATATTGGGAGGATGCAAAAGAATCAGAAAAACAAAGCACTGCCCGTGATCAAGGTTTTGTTAGCGTACTCGATGATGTTCCCAAATCCATGCCCGCCCTTGCACGTTCACAAAAACTACAAAATCGCGCGGCTAAAACAGGTTTTGACTGGAATAATGTTGATCGAGTAAAAGAAAAACTCGATGAAGAAATAACAGAGCTCAACGATGCTATCGCTAACAATGATAAGGACAATATCCGACATGAAATCGGCGACCTGATTACTGCCTGTGTTAATCTTGCGCGCCATCTCAATGTCGATGCGGAACAAGCCTTGAGACTAGCTAATCAACGTTTTGAAAATCGTTTTAATTACATCGAAAAAGAATTTTATAACTCTAATAAGGATATTTCAGCCAGTAGTCTCGATGAACTTGAAGCTCTTTGGCAACAAGCAAAAAACCATTTAAAAGATCATTAAAATTAAATATAGCCTCTGAAACGATAATACCACCAACCCAGATATTCTTTTAATATCCAGGTTGTTCCTGACAACGCCGATGCAGTTGGAATCCAGTTAAAAACCTCTGGATCATCATTGTCTGTGATTAGATAATCAGTCGGAGCTGCCATCACATCGATGCCCTGTTTTACAAATACTGCATGGGCTCTGGGCATGTGGGTCGCTGAAGTGACAAGTAAAACTGACTTAAGATCATTTTGCCGTAATAATGGCTTAGCATAAACCGCATTTTGATAGGTATTACGACTTTGCTCTTCAAACAAAATGTCTTGTCGCGACACTCCCCATTCTATTAATAATTGTGCAATATAATAAGCCTCACCTCGGATGTCTTCTTGTGGAAAAACATTACCGCCAGCAATTACAATTTTTTGAGCTTTCCCGGCTTCATACAACTGCCCGGCGTAACGAATTCGATCTGAACTACCAATGAGCTCCAAATCCAGTCTTGGGTACTGCGGTAAGGCTAGCGCCCCTCCTAATATCAAAATAGCATCAGCTTGAGGCATATCTTCTACCGCACGTACAGGAAATTTACGTTCAAGATTTTTTATTAAATAATAAGGCGTCTGCGGTATTGCACTAATAACTAAAACTGCTACAGAAATAAAAACTAATAAAGAAGCGATTCGTTTCTTTCGCAATCTAAAAAAAATGATTGCGACCAGCAAAAGTAAAAATGTCAGGTTTAACGGATATAAAAACAGTGGTACTAATTTACTGAGGTAAACCCAATCCATTTATTTTAAAAGTGGCTTGATCAGGCTGGAAACAATTACTTCATTTTGCTTAACGAATAACTCATGATTTGACTCAATATGTTTAAGATCATATAAATAATTCACCATTAACCCGGCTGACTGAGTTATTCCGTTTTCAGATTTATCACCCAGCCAATTAATCCGTTCTAATCTAGCCCCATTACCAAGATGAAAACGCGCCACGGGATTTAAAACCATACCGTCGTTTGCTTTCTCTTTAACCAGATAATGGGCACATAATTTTTTGATTGGCTTTTCTAGCTCTTTAGCAACCGCAGGACGCTTTAGAAAGTCAATGCCTTCAATTTTTTCCAAGATTTGCATTGCCTGGTTACGAATCGGTGACTCATCTTTCGAAAACGCTTTGTTCGTCACCCATTTCATAAATCCTGGAATCGGCGAAAGTGTCGAAAAAGTTTTCAGATTGGGCAGGTCAGCCTGTAAATCGGCAACGACTTGTTTAATCAAAAAGTTTCCAAGCGATATACCTTTTAATCCAGGTTGGCAGTTATTGATTGAATAAAAGATAGCCGTATTAGCTTTAGTGGGATCACCAATAGACTGTTCGAGGCTTAGCAGAGATTGAACATTATCTGCCAAATGATCGACTAAGGCCACCTCAACAAATATAAGCGGCTCATCCTCACCTAATGCGGGGTGGTAAAACGCATAGCAACGACGATCACCAGCCAGGCGGCGACGAAGGTCATCCCAATTTTGAATGGCGTGTACAGATTCATAAGCAATCAGTTTCTCTAAAATATGAGCCGGTGTCTTCCAGTCTATACGCCTGAGATTTAAAAAACCTCTATTAAACCAAGAAGCGAACAGCGTTCTAAAATCATTATCCACTACTTGCAACTGAGGATATTCTTTTACTAACCCCAATAAATCACGGCGCATGGAAACCAGCGCATAAATCCCTTCCGGCGCCATGTTCATTCGGCGTATTAATTCTTGCCTTTTTGGTTCTGCCGCAAGGATTAACGCTTCAAGTGTTGCTTCACTTGTTTGCCTTCGATATTCATCAAGCGCTTGCTGAATTTGATCGACATCAGGTGACATTTCAGACTCAAGAAATTCAAAAAATTTTAATTTCTCTATATCATTCAAAGCTTGATAAGTTTCAAGCACTTTCCATGCGAGCGCAATACCAGATGCCTCACCTTTTTCTGACAATAGGTCCTGACAAAGATCGACCAATTTATCGACGCTGGGCTTGCCAGCATGTCGTTCTAACAAGCCAATTCCAGCTTTAGCAATTGAACCGAAAACACTTTGCACAAAAGGCTGATTCATTGTCGATTAGAATAAAAAAGTTTTACTCACTGATTAGTTCAGCACTAGTCACTATAACATCCTCGATTGGCACATCCTGGTGACCACTGACATTCCCTGTTGCTACAGCAGCGATTGCATCCACCACTTCCATGCCCTCTACAACTTCTGCGAATACCGCATAACCCCAACCTTGTTGATTTTTACCGGTAAAATCCAGAAAGTCATTATCTTTTAAATTGACAAAAAATTGTGATGAAGCCGAGTGTGGATCAGGTGTTCGTGCCATCGATAGCGTCGCACGAGAATTTTTAACGCCATTATCTGCTTCATTTTGAATATTATCTCGCGTCGCTTTTTGATTCATACCGGGCTCAAAACCACCCCCCTGAATGACGAAGCCTGGTATAACGCGATGAAAGATTGTGCCATCGTAAAAACCATCTTTAACGTATTGGATGAAATTTTCGGTAGTGATTGGTGCTTTATCGCAATAAAGCTCAATCAACATATCACCCTTATTAGTTGAAAATTTCACTTTCGGGCAATCACTATTCGCCATTGCAGCATCACTCATAAAAAGACTCCATACACTTAAAAATAAAATTATCCTGAATTTGTTGTTCACTTTCTATCCTCTCATTTTGTTAATAATATCCCATTCTTTTTTCGTGACAGGCATAATTGACAGGCGATTACCCTTTTGCAATAAGCGCATCCCCTCTAATTTTGGATTTGCTTTCAACTGTTGTAAAGAAATAATGTTTTTGAATTTCTCCTTGAATTTAACATCGACCATTAACCAACGAGGATTCTCAGACTTACTTTTAGGGTCATAATATTTTTCTTCTGGATCAAATTGGGTGTGATCTGCATAGGCTTCTTTGACAATTTCCATAATGCCCACAACCCCTGGTTCAGGACAACTAGAATGATAAAAGAACGCCAGATCACCTTTTTTCATCCCGTCTCGCATAAAATTTCTGGCTTGATAATTACGGATTCCATCCCAATGGTCAATCTTGCGCTTTTGTTTATAAAGATGATCAATCCCATAGACATCGGGTTCACTTTTCATTAACCAATATTGCATAGCAACCTCGTTTGTTATTACACGGAACAATAATGCAATGGACTAATATTATCAATGAGTTATCCATAAGAAATCGTCGAACGCTGATCCTTGTTCGGCCCTTTGATTTGCCAGTTAAGGATTAAACAATTTTCCCGGATTGACAACGTTAAATGATATTCATCCTGCCCGCAATAATGCGGTTCCAAACACTGCCACACACCCTCTTGTTGACCAATAATTTTGACTAATTGCACAGGTTCCTGCTCACCGTAACGCAAATGTTCTAATTGAATTTCATTGGAGCGGAGCTGCGTCCAGCGATAAATATTCGAAAAATCAAGGTTATTCAAGCCTTTATTCCAATGACCCTTTTCTTTCCAAATCACCACCGACTGGCTCGCTCTTTTCACCTCAACAACACCTTTTCCCTGTGCCTGCCACTGATCGTCTGCTTTTGCAGTAATAGAAAAATTAGTAACAGATGATAACCTTTTAAAAAGATAATTGTTGTTCAACTTAGTATTAATCTGGAGCAGGCCCCACCTTCCAGGTGGCCGTCGCGACGGCGACAATATCACCAACCTCATCGCGAATAATACCTTCTAACACATACTCGGCTTCTTCATTACGCCTTGGAATATCGCATTGACATTCAGCCGTTAATATTCCACGTGCCTTCTTTAAATAGTCCATACTCAGGCGAGTAACGATTCCCCGCATATTACTACGCAATGCTGAGTTCATTGCAAGCCCGGTGGCCAACTCAGCCAGATTCATTAAGGCAATGGCATGGACTGAGTTCAGATGGTTACGCACACTGCGTCGATCTCGCAGAATAACCTGACAATATCCTGGTTTTAACGACATGACATAAGGCTTAATTGAACCTGTGTAAGGGATCATCCGACCCAGCAAAACACTAAATATTTTTTTGCCGGCAGGCCTGGTTGCCCATTTTTTCCACTCAGCTAAAATTCTATTTTCGGTCGTTGACATAAATACCTTCTGTGTATATTTTGAACTGCTATGCTCTTAACTGAGACAACACTTGCCTGGTGTTTGGTGTTACATCATGCCAAATTGCAAAAGAGGCAGCGGCTTGCTCAACTAACATTCCTAAACCATCCACAGCCCGGCTAACATTGTTCTCCATGGCCCAGCGCATAAACGCCGTTGGCTCAGTTGCATACATCATGTCATAAGCGAATTGGATAGGTTTTAATAAATCTGCATCAATAACCGGAGTCTGTCCACCGAGACTGGCCGCCGTCCCATTTATCATCAGGTCGAATTTTAATGCTTCGATTTGATCTAATCCACAACCTTTTATCGGTCCTAATTGAGAAAAATTATTTTCCAGCTCCAGGGCTTTACAACTAGTGCGATTAGCAACCCAGATATATTCCGGCTGTTGCAGCAGCAACGGCCCAAGTACACCTCTGACAGCGCCACCTGCTCCTAAAATTAAAATCGTTTTACCACTGATTTCAAATTGATGGTTGTTGACTAAATCATTGACCAAACCCACGCCATCAGTATTGTCCCCTTTAACAGTTTGTCCATCAAACGAGAGCGTATTAACCGCTTTTGCCAGCTCAGCGCTGGCTGATAATCGCTCAGATATTGCGTAACTTTCTGATTTATATGGAATTGTTACATTCAATCCACTACCACCTTGATTACGGAATGCCTCAACCAGGGTATGAAATTCACCTGCATCAGCGTGAATCTTTGTGTATTCCAGATCAATATTAAACTGTCGGGCGAATTGCTGGTGGATAACGGGCGAAAGACTGTGGTCAACCGGATTGCCTATTACTGCAAATTTTTTCATGCAATGTTAAACCGAGCTGTAAGAATGTATAATTTCATTAACACGACAGTGAATAATAACTCACAACACACACCATCAAAAGGCAATCTAAATGAATACTGATTTGACACATCAATTTATAAACCAGTTTTGGGATAAGACAGCTCTGCCAAGTTTAAAAGAGTTTGTAGCCATTCCATGTAAGTCACCGGTTTTTGACAGTGAGTGGCGTGAAAAAGGTAAACTCTATCAAGCCGTGCGTCATTGCAAAGCATGGTGTGAATCACTGGCCATAGCTGGACTTAAGGCCGATATTTATGAAATTGAAGACCGCACCCCTTTATTATTCATCGAGATCCCAGGCGTTGATGATGATCACAACATCCTCATTTACGGTCATCTGGACAAACAACCCGAAGCAGATGGCTGGGATAACAACAAGGGACCTTGGAATCCTGTCGTTGAGGACGACAAATTATACGGCCGTGGAGCGGCGGATGACGGCTATGCATTATATTCAGCCATCTCATCGATTGCTGCAATCAAAAATCAAAACCTTTCCCATCCGACAATCAAGTTATTCATCGAATGCTCAGAAGAAAGTGGCAGCCCAGATATCAGGACTTACTTGAAGCTTTTAGAAAAAAGAATTGCAAAGCCTGATTTAGTTTTAGTCCTGGATTCAGGCTGTGGTAATTACGATCAGATGTGGGTTACTACTTCATTACGTGGAATGATTGGTGGAAATCTAAAAGTAAAAATCCTAAACGAGTCCGTTCATTCCGGTGATGCCACAGGTATTGTTCCATCTACTTTTAGAATAATCCGCAAGATATTGAGTCGCCTGGAAGATCCGGAAAATGGTGAAATAAAACCCGAGTTCTTACACGATAAAATTCCCGATCAACGCATGCAGGAAGCCAAATATGTTGCCGAGATTTTAGGTGAAGGCATATTCAAAAAGTTTCCTTTTGTCGATGGTGCATCGCCTTTAAGCAAAAATCTTACTTCACTAGTTTTAAATCGTACATGGCGCCCTACGCTATCCATTACTGGTGCAGACGGCATCCCTCCGACTAAAAACGCTGGTAATGCCCTTAGATCATATACAACTTTAAAATTATCAATACGAATACCGCCGACATTACCTGCCAAATCGGCCAATAAAGCATTGAAAGAATTACTGGAACGGGACCCTCCTTATGGAGCAGAAGTAACTTACCAAACTGGGGAAGGTGGACGTGGATGGAATACACCCGATTTTCGAAACTGGCTGAAAAAGTCGCTGGAAACCTCTTCTGAAACCTTTTTTGGCAAGCCACCTGTTTATATGGGAGAAGGCGGTTCTATTCCGCTAATTGCTATGCTTGGTAAACGGTTTCCAGACGCACAAATTGTTATTACAGGTGTACTCGGCCCGCATTCAAATGCACACGGTCCAAATGAATTCTTACATCTGCCAATGGTAAAAAATTTATCAGCTTGTGTGGCCAAGATTTTTTACGATCTGAGTCAACGCGGCAAATAAAAGGATGTCTAAAAAACAATATCTTGCTATTGCTCTGTTTTTTGCCTGCCTGATTCTGCTGCTCAATTTCGGCATACGCTCATCCATGGGGTTTTTCATGAAACCCATTTCCGAAGCGCATAATTATGGCCGCGAGATATTTGCCCTATCACTGGCTTTACAAAATCTGTTTTGGGGATTATTTCAACCCGTGGCCGGCATGGTGGCCGACAAATTTGGCTCTATCAAAGCGGTTATTGGCGGTGCAATACTTTATGCTCTTGGACTCTATATCACTTCTATTGCTGATAGTCCCTTGCTATTACACACAGGTGCTGGGATATTGCTTGGAATGGGTATCGCCGGAACCGGTTTTGGTGTGGTTTTACCGGCAATGGCAAAATTAGTTTCACCGGAAAAACGTTCTCTAGTGCTTGGGTTAGGCACGGCAGCTGGTTCTGCAGGACAGTTCTTGTTAATCCCTGTTGCCAAGGAGTTTATTCTCGCATACGGCTGGCAAAGCGCATTGGTCATCATGGCCGTGGGTGCTTTATCGATGATTCTGTTCAGCCCGGCACTGGCTGGAGCAACCTCACAGGACAACAAGGCTGAAATTGCCAGCGACCAGACTTTGTCTGAAGCCCTAAAAGAAGCCTCAAGCCATATTCACTATTGGTTACTGATTGCTGGCTTTTTTGTATGCGGATTTCAGCTCGCTTTTATTACTGTCCACATGCCATCTTATGTAACTGACAACGGTTTTAGCGAAACAACGGCAGCTTATAGTTTGGCCCTGATCGGTTTTTTCAACATCATTGGTTCTTTAGGCGCAGGCGCACTGGCAACAAAATTATCAAAAAAATGGATTCTTGCATTTATATATGCGGCCAGAGCTGTTGTGTTAGCTATATTTTTAATCTTGCCCATGACCACTGTTAGCATCTATATATTCTCGATACTAACTGGTTTTTTGTGGTTGGCAACGATTCCACCTACATCAGGTTTGGTGGCACAGATGTTCGGACTTAAGTATATGGGCACTTTATACGGGATTGTGTTTTTAAATCACCAAATCGGTTCGTTCTTTGGTGTCTGGCTGGGTGGATATTTTTATGACAGAACTGGCTCATATGACATCATCTGGTGGTCGGCCGTAGTCATTGCCGCGATAACTGCGCTGATTCACTTTCCCATAGATGAACGCCCGGTTGCACGGATTCGTAACGCGAAACCAGCTTAATTGATGAATTTTCAATAACTTAGAGGAGGGTGTGAATTTTTCACGTTGAAAAACATTGTCATAATACTGTAATATTTCAGTATTATGGGGATAATTAAAAAAGGGTTAAATCTAAAAATAATAATAACAATTTTATTGTTGAGCTTTAATCAACAGAGCTTAGCAAACGACCTCTCTGACTCACAACAAGCCACCCAATCGACAAACTCTTTGTATTATGGTTTCAAAATAAACCTTCTCGGCGATAGTCGTGCTGTCATGCGATTCAAACGTTGGATTGACATTATTTCGCAAGTGCCTTCAGGGGTTAATACCCTATGGGCGATTTCCCAATCAAAACATCAGCTTTTGATCAGACATTCACACTTTTCGGTAATTTCTTCGGGTAGAACCTCCGCTCCGATGACAAGAAATCTGACCAATGGCGTTGGTGAAGATGTAGAAATTAAATTTAATGCCTATATTCCAGAGCACGGTAGCCATCGAGTATATGGTGTAAATGGGAAACTAATTGAATTCACCGCAGTGCAAAACTTATACCACGAACTGGCTCATGCTAAACATAAAATGACAGGACGTTGGCCATATTCGAGATCTGAATTTGCGGCTATTCAAGAGGAAAATAAATTTCGCAAAGAACTGGCCGAATTGCAAAATCGTCCTTACTTTAAGCGTACCCATATTCAGGGTAAATCAATTTGCCCACAAACAACAGAGAAACTTGATCTTAGTTGGGGTCAGGATTTAATCTGTAGTTCTTAAACAGACTCGCTCAGGCATTCATCAATCTGAGCCAACTCTAAATTACGTTTGTCTTTCATGAATGATCAGTCATGAGTTCAATGAATATATTTCCTTATTATTTTTGTGGTTTTATTGCTACCATAAAAACTCGAATACAACTCAAAAAAGTTTTAAGGAAACCATGATGAAAATTTGCAAACTCGTCCTCAGCACGATATTACTGGTGGCAGAATTTAACATTGCCTCAGTGTTAGCCCACGGTACAGGTGATGTAATTGTTCGGGCGGGGCCTGCGTTAGTCGATCCGGATGACGAAGATAATCCTGTTGATCTTGGTAGCGCACCGACAGATTTCACTGTCAGTGTTGACGATAATACCCAGTTGGGGATTACCACAACCTATATGCTATCTGATCATCTTGGCATTGGTTTGTTGGCCGCAACACCATTTAAGCACACTGTCTCACTCGATAATGCTGGGGCTTTAAACGGTGACATTGTTGAAACCAAACACCTGCCGCCAACTTTAACATTGCAATATTATTTCGCTTCACCATCTTCGGCTTTTCAGCCTTATGTCGGTATAGGAATTAACTACACTTATTTCTTTGATGAAAAAGCCAAATCATCTGCTTTGAAAGACGCGGCTAACACGCGCAATGTGAAGATTGACGATAGCCTGGGCTTGGCAGTGGAAGCCGGGTTTGATTACATGATTAACTCCAACTGGATGTTTAATGCTGCTGTCTGGTATATCGATCTCGATACTGATGCCAGCATAGCTTCTGATTTAGGAGAAATTACAGCCGATGTCAATATAGATCCATTTGTCTATATGGTCGGATTGGGCTATAAGTTTTAAACAATACCTTATCCATAAAAACCCGCAGAAAGCGGGTTTTTTATTAGAATCTATTTCAAAATTCGAAGGTTATTTATAAGCTTAAATGAGCATTTTGAATTGCTTCTAGTTATCACCTGTCCAAATAAACTCAACCCGTATTCCACCAGGCTCATAACACATCATATGTTTTCTGGGGCCTAAACCGACTAATTCTGGCGAAAATTCGATATTCACTCCATCAGATTTTTTTAACTTTTGATAGATATCATTGAGTTGGTTCTCCGACTCAACTTCTAATGCCAGGTGATGAAGGCCAATATTCTTGCGTCGATCAAAACCTTGATTATCGAGCGAATAATCTACTTGCCATAAGGTTAATCTGACCACACCATCTGTAACTGAGGTACGAGGATAGGATTCATCATATCCAGATTCAGTCCAACCTAGCTGATCAACAAAAAATGAGGTAGTTTGTCTAAGGTCCCGGACGGCTAAACCGAGATGATTCATTCCCTTTGTAACTGCCATATTCCATATCCCAGTTTTTTGAACTTTTGCGGATTATAACCACCAGTTTGATATTAGTTTAAGCTTTCATCCTCGAATTATTTGGATCATACGGAGCTTTGCTTAGAATTCTGGCATTCACCTTGGTGTCCAAAATAGAAATCCTGAACGTTTCGTCCATGCCGACTGGTTGACTGAAATAAGCCAAGGCCAAAGGTCTTTGCACTCTATGTCCATACGAGCCTGATGTAACAATGCCCACTGGTTCATTATTAGAAAGTATCGTATGCATATAGAACGGATCATTAGGCTGCTCATCCAGCTCTAACAAATGCATTTGCCAGGCATCAACGGCATTGGATCGGGCTAACAGTACGTCTTTGCCAATAAACCCTCTATTATCAGTTTTCACCAGAAATTTAAGGCCAGCCTCAATAGGTGTGCGCTCAATGGTTAAATCACTGCCCCAAGCCCGATAACCCTTTTCCAGGCGCATACTGTTCATGGCAAATGCACCAAACAAACCAACCTCAAATTCCTGACCGGCTTGGTAAAGGGTATTAAATAATTCCAGTTGATGTTCAAATTTATGATGCAATTCCCACCCTAATTCTCCCACATACGAAACGCGCAATGCAATCACATCAATCCCAGCGACTTTAATTTGCTGAGCCGACAACCACGGGAAAGCCGCATTGGACAAATCAGCATCAGTCCGCTTTGATAATAATTCCCGAGACATCGGACCCATAACTGCCAAAACGCCTTGATCACTAGTAATATTGTTTATCACGACATCAAAACCATGACTTCGATCTCGCAACAGATCTTCGTCCATTCGATTAGCAACCGCTGCACTGACCAGATAATAATGCTGGTCTGATAATCGAGTCACGCTGAATTCACTGATGACTCCGTCATTTGGCGTAAGCGCATGAGTCAATACAATCGATCCATCCCTTTGCGGTGCAGCATTTGCACCAAGATTGTCAATGAATTTTGTAGCATCTTGACCCTTAACTTCAAACTTGGAAAACACACTGACATCGGCTATGCCCACTCGTTCTTGCACTATTCGACACTCATTACTCACTGCCTCAAACCAGTTGCTGCGCTGAAAACTTAAAACACTCTCGGGATGTTCGCCCTTAACAGCAAACCAGTTGGGGCGCTCCCAACCATAGACGCTGCCAAATACAGCTCCTTTTTCTTTAAGGGTTTGGTAAATAGGGTTAGTGAGTTTAGGCCGCCCCGCCGGGCGTTCTTCATAAGGATAATGAATACCGAATTGTGCAGCAAAACATTCAACGGCCTTACTGACACGATAATCACGATCAGCATAACCACCAAAGCGACGTGAATCAATCGCTAGGGCATCCATGGGCGGCTCACCATTGACTATCCACTCGGCCAAAAACCAGCCCGAACCGCCGCCTTCCATCACCCCCATACTGGAGCCGGTCAATAACCAGGCATTAGTCAGATTAAAAGCCGGGCCGATTAATGGATTAGCATCCGGTGTAAAGGTGATCGGGCCGTTAATAATGTCTTTGATACCTGCCGTCGCTGAAGCGGGTACACGTTGCATGGCACAGGCAACTATATCTTCAATCGCATCAAGGTTTGGTGGCAATAACTCCATACCAAATTCTTCAGGCACACCATCTATAGCCCAGGGATGACCATCAGGCTCATAGGGACCAATGATCAAACCATCTCGTTCCTGACGCAAATACCAACTTTCATCCGGATCACGGATCATGGGCAACTCACTGTCCAGCTGTGCGAACTCCTCCACCCTGTCGGTAACCAGATATTGATGCAGCATTGGCACAACTGGTAAATCCACACCCATCATGGTACCTATCTCTCGACACCAGGTCCCAGCCGCATTGACGACATGCTCACAGCGAATCGATCCCTTAAGCGTATCAACCAGCCACTCACCTGATGTGATTTGCTCAATAGCATTTACTTGATTATGGCGATAAATTTCAGCACCACCATTGCGTGCACCTTGAGCCATTGCATGGGTGGCCTGTGACGGATCAACATAACCATCCAGTGGTTCATATATGGCTCCGATTAGTTCACTGGTATTTGCAAGTGGATAGACTTGTTTTAATTCCGTTGGACTAAGAATATGAAAATCATAGCCGGCAAACTTGCCTATTCCCTGCACATGCTTGAATTCATCCAATCGATCTTTGTATCGAGTAACTCTCAACGCTCCACATTGATGAAAGCTCACTGGCTGACCAGTTTCCTGTTCCAGGATGCCGTTATACAGGCGAACACTATGTGCACGCAGGTTCATCACTGTTATGTTGTGAGCATAATGCGTACACAAACCTGCGGCATGCCAGGTAGAGCCAGCGGTCAGTTCATTTTTTTCTACCAAAACCACATCATCCCAACCATGTTTGGTCAGATGGTAAAGCAGTGATACCCCCATGGCGCCACCACCAATCACAACAACTCGAGCTTGATCACGCAATGGCTTAACCCCTTAATCTGACGTTTTTCGGATCGTAGGCCGGCTGCGACAACACTTTTAAGCTAAACCGCTCACCTGCCACTTCAATTTCATACAGCTGATCTAACAAATCCTGTTTTGAGCAGTCTTTAGCATTAACATATGCATTGCATAACGCCAAATCAGTTCGAAAACCTAAACCGCCTGAAGTAGTCCGGCCAACAATTTTACTGTCAGAGTAAATCGGTTCATCATGCAATAGCAAAGGTGAAGAATCCGTAACCATAAACTGAATCAAATAACTTGAAAGCCCCTGTTTTTGTTGTCCAAGCAAAGCCTGTTTGCCGATAAATTTCTGCTTGAAGTCGATACTGAAATCCAAACCTGCCTGCAACGGGCTATCATCCGGCCCAATGTCGTGCCCCCAATGCATATAGCCTTTTTCCAACCGGCAACTATCCACACAAAAATGTCCGACAAAACCAAGCCGGTATTGTTGACCATGACTGATTAATAATTCGAATACTTTTGAAGCCTTATTGTTCTCAATATAAAGTTCCCAGCCGAGTTCTCCAACAAAACTGATGCGGGTGGCACGAACTTCGATACCCCCCAACCTGATTAGTTTTGATCTGGCAAATGGAAATGCTGATCTTGATAAATCTGCATCAGTTAATGATTGTAGTAATTCTCTTGAATAAGGTCCCATCACCCCCAGAACGGCTAAGTCAAATGTGCAATCCTCAATATTTACATCATATTGTTTCGCTAACTGCTGTAAGCGGGTTAAATCTTTAACTCGTGTGGCAGCACCACTGACCAAAAAAAATTCATCTACCGAAATGCGGGTGACTGTATGTTCGGACTCGATGCCGCCGCGTTCATTTAACATTGTTGTGTAAACAACTCTCCCAGGTTCAACATTAATAGTATTGCTACACAAGTGCTGAAGGAAATTAATCGAATCTCTGCCCCACACCTTGATTTTAGTAAACGGCGACAGCTCAATCAGCCCGACATGGCTTTTCAAAGTTTCAGCCTCCCTGCGAGCACAGGACCACCAGCTCTGCTCGCTATAGCTATACTGCTGTTCGGTTTCTTGCTTAGTTTGAGCAAAATAAAATGGCCGTTCCCAAATCCCGCTGGCACCAAAAACGGCCCCCTGCTGCTCAAATAAACTATGCAAAGGTGATTGTTTTAAATTACGGCCCGTTTTCTTCTGCTTATAAGGCCAGTGCATATCAAACTGGCTATGAACCGATTCCTGCATACGTGCATTCAAGAATTCATCAGTCGATGCCTCAGGTTCATAACGCTGTATATCCACCTCCCATAAATCCATGGGCGGACAATCTTGTTGAATCCAGTCAGCCATTACTTTCCCAACCCCAGCCGAGGACATGATGCCAATTGAATTAAATCCGGCTGCAATGAAATAATTATCCAACTCAGCGACTTTGCCCATCAACTGACTGGTGTCGGGGGTAAAACTTTCCGGTCCGTTCATGAAGTGCTGAATACCAATTTCTTCAAGTACTGGAATTCGAGCCATCGCCGATTCAATCATGGGAGCAATATGATCCCAATCTTCGTCAAACATTAAATAAGCGCCGTCCGCACCGTTACCGGCTGGATTCCAGGTCTTGGCATTGGCTTCAAAACCACCAATCACCAGCTTGCCATTATCACCCTTGATATAAATTTCTGCATCCAGATCACGCAAAATCGGACACGGATTGGGTAAACCCTGAACCGGTTCTGTGACGACATACATGTGTTCACAAACTGCCAACGGCAACCGTAAATCGGCAAGCTTGCCAAACTCCCTGGCCCAGGCTCCACAAGCGTTTACCAAAACCTCGCAATTAATTCTTTCTCCACCATCAATCAAAACCGACTTGACGTTGCCATTGTGTATTTGTACATCAGTGACTTTGGCATTTTCAATAATCCTAACACCATGTGCTTTTGCACCTTTAGCATAAGCCATACATAAATCCACTGGATTCACCTGTGCATCCTGTTCAACCCACAGAGCCCCGGTCAAGCCATCAACATTTAGCAACGGGTAACGCTCCTGAATCTGATCAGGATTTAGAATAGTTGTATCAATTTGATTCATGTCGCCCATGGCAGCAATACGCTTGAGTTCAGTCAAACGTGCTTGTGTCTGTGCTAGCCAAAAACCGCCTGTTTGGGCATATCCAGTGGCTTGAGAAGTTTCCGATTCAAGTTCAACAAACAGTTCTGTCGCATACTTGGCCAGTTTGGTCAGATTCATACTGGCCCGCAACGGCCCAACAATACCTGCCGCATGCCATGAGGTGCCACTGGTCAGTTCATTACGTTCAAGCAATAAAACATCTTCAATACCTAATTTAGCTAAATGATAGGCAATGCTTAAACCGATAGCGCCGCCGCCGACAATAATGATTTTTGCTGATTCAGGAATATTCATTACTTGTCATCCTGAGGAGCCCGCAGCAGGGATAAACTACGCGGCATGAGGATCTCCTAATCGCTGTTCGAGCGTTAAAAGAAATCATTGCTTTGATTGTTGTGGTAGTAAATCCATGGAGACCCCGGCATAAAGCCGGGGAACGCAGATCCCGCGACAAGCGCGGGAAAAGTTGCCCTAATTTGTTCTGGAAACTAAAGTGCGAGTTTAATTCCCCGGCTACCGGATCTAGTCCGGCACAAACTTTGTTCCGGAGTCTTTTTAAAATGGACTGCTGCATCAATAATTCCGATCCGGCATACTGGCCTTGCGCTTGGCAACATACTCTTCCAGTTCTTCCCGGATAGCCGCATCAATGGGTGGTTGCTCATATTCTTCCAGCAATTGTTTCCAGCGTTTATTAGCTCGAGTTGTCAGATCAAGGCTTCCGTCAGCTTCCCATTGTTCAAAAGAGTTATTGTCAGCAATTGGCGACATATAAAAAGCTGACTGGAAATTTTGCATAGTATGTTGAGAAGACAGAAAATGATCGCCTGGTCCTACTTCAAAAATAGCATCCATAGCCTGGGCGTTTTCAGATAAATCAATACCCTCGGCAAAGGCAATCAACTTACCGCATAAATCCGCATCTATGACTGATTTCTCAAACCCGGAACATAATCCACCTTCCAGCCAGCCACAGGCATGATTGATAAAATTTGCTCCTGCCAGCAAAGCCATGGTCAAACCAAAGGCAGCTTCCTGTTGCGCCTGCGCATCTGGAATTTTCGAAGCTGTCAGCGCTCCTACTGTATGAAATGGGACACCTAAGCGCCTAGCCAGTTGACCGGCTGCCAAAACCATTTTGCCTCCTTCCGGATTACCAAAAGTCGGCGCTCCGGATTGCATGGATATAGCCGTGGCAAAACTACCCATCAGACAAGGCGTACCCGGATTGATTAATTGTGTTAATGCACAAACCGCCATGGCTTCAGCCAATAATTGCGCCAACGTTCCAGCTTCAGTGCAGGGACTCATTGCCCCCGCCAATGTCCACGGGGTACAGGCGACTGCCTGATTATTGCGGGCATAAACTTTCAAGGAACCGGACATGGCGTTGTCCAACACCAGCGGCGCATTAGTATTACTCACTGCATACAATACTGTATTATTTGTAACAAATTCCTCGCCAAACAGGATTTTGACCATGGCAACAGAATCTTCCGCGCGCTCAGCTCCAATCAATCCTCCAAAGAACGGCCGATCACTATAAATCATGTGACCTAATAACATATCCAGATGCCGTTTGTTGACCGGCACATCAATAGGCTCACAAACTATGCCGCTTGAATGATGCAGGCTTGGCAACATCTGGTGGAGTTTGACCAGATTGAGAAAGTCTTCCAGGGTGGCATAACGACGGCCACTATCCATGTCATAAACAAATGCCGGACCATAAACAGGGCTTAAAACGGTATTGCTTTCTCCAATTCTGACTGTATTTTCAGGATTACGTGCATGCTGGGTATAAACTCTGGGTGCAGTCGCTTGAATGATTTGCCGACACATACCGGGTTCGAATCGTACTAATTCCCCTTTCACGTCGGCTCCAGCTTGTTGGAAAATTTCTAAAATCTCTGGATCATCACGAAATTCCATTCCAACATCGCGTAAAATTTTGTCCGCATTTTCCTCAATCAGACTTAATCCTTCTTCATTCAGAATATCGAAAGTGCCAATCTTTCGTTGTATATAAGGCACGCGATCACTAACGCTTTGCTGCCGCTCGGCTTGTCTTTTGCGGCGTCCGCCTGATCTGCCTGATTGTTGAGTCATGGTTGCACTTCCTCTAATACACTGTCTATTTTACAAGTCACTTTGACCGGGGCAATGTAATGTTGACTATTATAAGTTGTTCTAATGTTTGGTATTAAATTAGCCACTATTCATTTTTTTATATTGCTTCAAAACCTAAATCTAGATAACGTTAGTTTGCTTTATCCAGGTATTTAGACATGCAATATGAATCCATTTATGATCGTGAATTTGAACTCGATGTCGATTGGAACACCGAAGCGATTGTAAGTCGTCGTGAGCGATTTTATTCTGCCTCACAGCGAGCTTTTGTGCCTTACAAAGAACCACTGATTTTCAAACAGGGTCAGGATCAGTATCTGTGGGATGAAAAAGGCAACAAATATCTGGATTGCTTAAGTCAGAACCTGACTTGCAGTGTTGGCTACAACAACCCGCATGTAACCCAAGCCGTGCGCGATCAGGTTGCCAAACTACAGCATTGCACTACCATGTTCTTTCATCCTATTCCTGCGCATTTGGCTGAAGAACTCGCTGCAACGATGCCTGAAGGCGAGGATTGGGTGGTTCATTTTATGAATAGCGGCGCTGAAGCAATTGACATGGCTTTGTTACTGGCTAGAAGTTACACTGGTAATAATGACATTATCTCACTGGCAAACAGTTATCATGGCGCCACCTTTGGTGCACAATCAGTAACGGGAATTAGCGGTTTCAGACACAATGTAATGCTAATGCCAGGCATACAATTTGCACCAGTACCTGACCAATATCGCGGTATACATGGTGAAGGGATTCAACCTTATCTTGATGATCTGGATCGAACCATTCATTACGGCACCTCGGGCAAACTGGCCGGTATGTTCATTGAGCCAATCCAGGGTTACGGTGGCATAGTCCCTATTCCTGGCGAATATATCAGTGGCGCTTTTGAACGGGTTCGTGCTGCCGGCGGCGTTTGTATTGTCGATGAAGTTCAGGCGGGCATTGGCAGAACGGGAGATCATATCTGGTCATTCGCCAGACATAATGTAGTCCCGGATATTGTGGTTATCGCAAAAGGCATTGGTAACGGCATCCCGTTAGCAGCGGTTATTGCCAAACGCGAAGTGGCCGAGTCCATGGCAACCAAATTTTATTTTCATACTTACGGTGCCAATCCAGTAGCCTGCGCAGCCGGACGCGCCGTTTTAAAAACTCTTGATGAATATCAGCTTGTTGCTAACGCAAAAAAAGTCGGCGCCGCATTATTAGAAGCACTACAACGACTAAAAACCAAATACGATATCATTGGCGATGTACGTGGTAGAGGTCTAATGATGGCGGTAGAATTGGTTAAAAATCACGAAACCAAAGAACCAGCTACTGAAGAAATGGTGAGGCTATTTGAATTAACCCGAAAACATGGATTGGTCGGCAGCAAATCGGGAGCTTATCGAAATGTGTTGCGAATTTGCCCACCGCTTTGTATCCAGATGGATGATGTTGAATTTTTTGAAAACGCGATTAATAAGAGTTTTGAGGAGTTGTGATACTGTAACGCAATGAAACTGTTAACGTCATTGCGAAGGAGAGAAACGACTGAAGCAATCCATGTGCTTTTATATAAAAACGAGGTCGCCACAGAGAAAAACTCTCTTTCAAGCGCATTTTATAATGGGTCTGTTGAACCTGTAATGCTTTTTATTGCCCGTTTGAACTTTCATGCTGAACAAAATAGTGCAAACTGAAAGAGCGGATGAGTTAGAAATGCCAGTGGATCGCCGCGCTACGCTTTTATGCCCGAATGGGTGCGCGATGACTGGAAATCCTGAATTTACGATTGTATGCTTCTCTCTGAAAAGCATGGCGGACTAAGAAAAATAAATGGTGTCTGAAATAACAGAACATCCTATTATATGTCTGTGGTGCCACCCACGGTCAATGTCAACAGCTATGGAACGGGTCATGCGCGAACGGGGTGACTTTGAATGCTTTCATGAGCCATTTATGTATGACTATTATGTTCATCGCAAACAAGCACATATGCCCCATTTCGATGTTGATCCCTCGCTGCCGGTCAGCTACCCGGAAATCAAAGCCATGCTTCTGGAAAAAGCGAATCACTCTCCAGTATTCATCAAGGACATGAGCTACTATGTTGTGCCGCAGATGTTCGATGACGTGGACTTTGCAAGACGTATTACACACAGTTTTTTAATCCGCAACCCCATGCATTCAATTCTTTCTTATTTCAAGCTGGATAATAACGTCTCACAGGAAGAAATTGGTCTGGAAGCGCAATGGCGACATGTCGAGTGGTTAAAAAATGAGTTAAGCATTGATCCTATCATTCTGGTTGCTGAACAAATTCGAGAAAACACCGAAACAGTGATTAAAAAATACTGGCAAACATTAGGTCTGGAAATCAAAAATGATGCGTTTAAGTGGAATACAGGAAAAGCTCCGGAGGATTGGCAACAAGTTTCCGGCTGGCATGGTAATGTTTCACAGAGTAAAGGTATTCGTAAACCTAACAAAGAGAATGATTTGAAACGGCAACAGGAATTCCACAAACTTGCCGTGCAAAATCCCAAATTACAAAAATTCTTTAATCACCACCAACCATTTTACGAAAAATTAAAGTTATCCGCAGTTAACCGTTTTTAATCAACCTAACTTGTTACTTCGTATCTGTATATTCATTTTTTTAGAAAAATCAACATATAGTGGCTTCTTCACCAGCTTTTGGATGGTTTAGAATAGCAATATTCGCTAGATACGTAGAGAAACAGCATGGATAAAAATACAAGCAGCCGTAATACACTGGAAAAAGCACTTCGCATTAATCTTGATGAGAAGAAATATGGCACCATCGCGGAAATTGGCGCAGGTCAGGAGGTCGCTCGTCAATTCTTTCTGGCTGGCGCTGCTGCGGGAACAATCGCCAAGACAATTTCCGCCTATGACATGAAGTTTTCCGATGCGCTTTATGGAGTTCAGGAAGGTGGACGTTATGTCAGCAAAGCCCGTGTGATGGCCATGCTGGACAAGGAATTCGACCTGGTCATTGAACGGGTTGGCACTAGCCGCTCCAAATCTTCAAGATTTTTTGCCTATGCCGCGACCGTAGCGGCCAAAAGCTTTATGCGTGACAACGAGTGTCACGCCTGGTGCGGCATTAAAGTACAGATGTATCCGGGCGCAGAACCCTCGGAAATTGTTGCCCATCTGCGTATGCGAGATAAAAACGCTGAGATGCAACAGGATGCCTTGGGAAAATTCGGGGTTAATCTAATCTATGCCGCTTACTATTATTTTGAAAATCCCAAAACGATTATTGATTCACTCACTGACAACATTGAACAGGACCGAATCGAAGTTGACTCAATCGAATTTTACGGCCCCTATTTTGAAGAAGTTGACAACCGTGGAATCAATTTGCATTTGATCCGCAGTTGGAAAACACGTGCGGTGATGTTCAAACCCGATGGTTCAGTCATTATTCCGGCCGACATGCTTTATAAAAAGAATGTGCTGACCATACGCGGCTCATTCCGGCCGGTTACCAAGCTTAATGTTGACATGATCGAGCAAGGCCTGAAATCATTTCAAAAACTAGAGGATGTTACACCAGACAATACAATTGCGTTGGCTGAGATATCGCTGAATGATGCACGCGGTAATGATTTGATGGTGCCGGAAAACGACATCATTACACGGGTGCACTTGTTAAATTCACTGGGGTACAGCGTCATGATTTCAGATCATACCCGCTATTTTTCGTTACGCGCTTATTTCCGTCAGTTTACAAATATGCAAATCGGTATTGTGCTTGGCATTGTTAACGTCAAACAGATTTTTGATGAAAAAAGTTATGAAGGCGTCGAGGGCGGCATCCTGGAGGGCTTTGGCAAGTTATTCCCGGATCACACGCGTCTTTTTGTCTATCCAGAAATAGATGATACCGGTGAAAATCTGCGATTACACTACGGTCAAGGTACAGGATCATCTGCGATTACTTTATCGACATTTGTTAGAAAATAATTTTATTTTTGGGATTGAAACTAGTGATGTAGGGTTGTTTAAGATTTACTCGCGGGAAGTTTTAAAGCAACTGCAAAATGGACGCGGCGAATGGGAGAAGTGTTTGCCTGAAGGCGTGGCCGAGCAAATCATCGAACACAAGTTTTTTGGTTATCGGAGTTAGTCAAACTTGTTATGACGATCACGATTCTAGATGGCGGCATGGGCCAGGAATTAATCGCCAGATCAGATGTAAACCCTAGCGGACTGTGGTCCACACAATTACTCATGGATTCGCCTGAGTTGGTTCAAAGCGTACATGCTGATTATTTTAAAGCGGGTGCTGACATCGCCACTACTTGCACCTACCCTATCCACCGCGATCGGTTAGGGCCTTTTAATCTGGAGGATCAATTCGAGCCACTACACCAAAAAGCTTGTGAGATTGCCGTTAAAGCCCGTGATGAGTTTGGTGGTGGAAAAGTTGCTGGCTCACTTGGCCCAACACGCTGGTCATATCGTCCTGATCTTGCGCCACCGGCGGAGCAAGCTGTCGAAATTTATGCCGAGATTGCGCGCTTACACGAACCCTATGTGGATCTTTTGATTTGCGAAACCATGTCCTCTGTCGAACAGGCACGGGGAGCATTATTGGGCGCACAAACGATTAACAAACCTGTCTGGCTTTCTGTTTCAGTTGATGATAACGACGGTAGCAAATTACGTTCAGGCGAAGCGGTGACCGATATTCTGAATTTAGCAGAAGAATTAAAACCTGCGGCATTGTTAGTCAATTGCTCTGTACCAGAAGCCATTGACCAGGCCATCCCGCTACTCATTAATTCTCACACCCCTGTTGGCGCTTATGCGAACGGCTTTACGAAAATTTCAACTGAATTCAAAAAAGCCCTTTCTTCTGTAAATCATCTTGAAAAAAGAAATGATTTAAACCCGGAGAACTACGCAGACTTTGCAGGCGGTTGGATAAACCAAGGCGCCACAATAGTTGGCGGCTGTTGTGAAGTCGGCCCTGACCACATCAAAGAACTAACGACAAGATTCAAAATTTGAACATGAAAGGCTGCTGTTTGTGCGGGAAAATTAGATATGAGATATCTGGCAAGATTTTAGGCATCAACTACTGCCACTGTAAAGAATGCCAAAAAGCCAGCGGCACAGCTTTCGCCACATCTGCAGCCATTAATACTGACGAATTCAGGATTATTTCTGGAAAAGACTATTTGAAATCTTTTCAATCATCAAAAGACAAGCATCGATATTTCTGTAGTCAGTGTGGCTCGCCAATTTATAGTCATCGCAATGCTGCTTCTAAGCTATATATCAGGCTGGGCACGCTTGATAATGATCCAGTCAAACGACCTGAAGTTCATATTTATACCAAAGAAAAAGCCTGCTGGTATGAAATACGTGATGGCATACCGCAGCTTGAAAAAGACGAAGGTTTATGGTTTTAAACTAGACGGTTTTCTGGCTAATATTTCCTCTGCTTTGATTCACACATAGTCTATTTATAGCAGCAGATGCCATGATTTGGTTATAAAAATCAACGCCCAAAACCAACACTAAAATTACTCAGTCTTTATCGATTCAAATATGATAATACGATAATATCGGCTTCATCAAAAAACGTCCGCAAACACAGGCAAGACTGACTATGTACAATATTTATGTGCTTTGGGCCACACCACGATCTACCTCAACAGCTTTCGAATGGATGATGCGCATGCGCGGTGACATGGTCTGCTTCCATGAACCTTTTGGTGAAGCCTGGTATTTTGGTGAAGATGCACGCGCACCCAGATTGACAGCTGATAGTCTGCGCAAACCAGGAATCAGTTATGCAAGTGTGCTTGAAAAAATTCTAAATGCGGCGAAAAACCACTCCGTGTTTTCCAAAGATATGCCACAAAATGTGGAGCATCTATGGAATGACGAATTTCTTAATCATTTTCAGCACAGCTTTTTGATACGTGATCCAGCCAAGGTATTATCGTCATTGCAACGAAGTTATGACAAGGCGGGAGATCATGAAGGCTTTACATCTAAGGAAATTGGTTTTGCAGAGCAACGGCAACTTTTCGATATACTGGCAGATAAGCATGGGCAAGCACCCGTAGTTATTGACAGCGATGATTTATTACGAGATCCCCACACTATGGTGGAAATTTATTGTAATTCAATTGGCATACCCTTTATAGCGGATGCGCTGAGCTGGAAACCCGGCGAGCGCAGTGAAGTGTTATGGTATGACGACGATGATAGCATTTGGCACGAATCACTTAAAAACTCTGACGGACTTAAACCACAAAAAAGCAGGATTATAAACGTTGAGGATTTACCGCCCAATATGCAGGAGTTCTATCATGAGTTTATACCTCATTACCAACATTTGCATGCACATCGAATTAAGCTTGACTAACGCAAAGTCACAAACGATAAATTGTAATTCCATATAATAGACCGCAACCGAGAAGTAATAATAAGACTAGCGGTTTTAACTTTACTAAAACCGCGGGAAGTCGGGTTTCGTCAATAATGTAAAACGCGGGTAATAATCATCAAAATTCCAGAAACCAGTGCTGCTTGACCCCAGAATTCAGTCATATGTTGAACCGCATACCAGAAAACATTCCACAAGCCTGCGGCCAGAAAAATATAACCAATCGGTTGGCGAACAAAAGCAGGTAAATTTCTAACCGAAGCAAGCGGCAAACTCATGAAAAAGCCAATAAACATACAACATGCCATTATTGTTCCCATTGGTAACATTTCTTTTTCTCACTTTGATTTAGCGATTATTTTAGCAACTGTGATTGATTAACTTCTATCTTTTGGTATAACACGATTAATTAAAAGACACTTGCATTGTGAAAACACCTAAAGCTTTACTTGAGCGTAATCGGCTCTGGGCTTCAAAAATAAAGGCCAATGATCCTGATTTTTTTGCTAACTTATCGAAACTACAAGCGCCTGAATATCTTTGGATTGGCTGCTCTGACAGCCGAGTTCCTGCCAATCAGATCATTGACATGCAACCCGGTGAAGTATTTGTTCACCGCAATATTGCTAATGTAGTTATACAGGACGATCTAAATTGTCTTTCCGTAATCCAGTTCGCCGTCGAAGTGCTAAAGGTAAAACATATTATTGTCTGTGGACATTATGGGTGTGGCGGCATTAGAGCCGCTCTGAGTAATCACAAGCTTGGCCTAATTGATAACTGGTTGGTACACATCAAAAATATCATCCGTAAACATGAAAAGGAACTTGAAAACCTAAATAACAAACAAAAAGAGGACAGGCTATGTGAACTTAATGTCATTGAACAAGTGATTACTGTCTGTAATACAACTATTGTTCAAGGCGCCTGGGAGAACGGCGCAAACCTAAGTGTCAACGGTTGGATTTACAGCATTCAAGATGGAATCATTAATGATCTGGGCATGAGCATCAACTCCAAGGAAGAGCTGAAAAACTACCCTTAACTGGAGAATTAATATATCTGCGAGTCACGATTTAGTCACTAATACACCGCAAGCAGCGGGTTTCTATATGCCGGCAGAATGGCAGCCACATAGTCGCTGTTGGATGGTTTGGCCGATGGAACACCCACAATGGAATGATATTGAGGTGGTTGAAAGAAATTACGCACAAGTGGCAAGGGCTATTTGTCAGTTCGAGCCCGTAACTATGGTAGTTGATCCATCGAATGCGAGGTCAGCCCGGCAACTTTGTGATGACAATGTTGAGATCCTTGAATTACCTAATGATGATTCCTGGGCGCGTGATATTGGGCCCACATTCTTAAAACACCGGGAAACCGGTGAAATTGCGGGCACTGACTGGCGATTCAATTGTTGGGGCGGTTATTATCCGGCTTATCATGAAGATGCCCAGGTGGCGAATCGAATTTTAAACCACCTGAAAATTCCTACCTATCATTCAAGTTTGACCCTGGAGGGCGGCGCTATACATGTAGATGGTGAAGGTACTTTAATCACTACGGAGTCCTGTGCGCTAAATCCAAATCGTAACTGGGGGCTGGATAAAGCTGCAGTTGAAAAAGAGCTCAGTCGTGCGACCGGTTGCGCCAAAATAATCTGGTTACCTGGCGATCCGGATGGTATTACTTCAGATATGACGGACGGCCATATCGACGGTGTGCTTTGTTTTATAAAACCTGGAGTTGTTTTATTTGAAACAGATCCTGACGATGATCCGGACTTTTTAAAACTAGAGCAAGAAAATCGACGCGCACTTGAACTGGCCACAGATGCAAACGGAAATAAATTTGAAATCATTGATCTGGTAGTAGATCATGGCTGTATCGGCAGCGAGGAAGATCTTTTTTGTAGTAGCTATGTTAATTTTTATATTGCAAACGGCGGTATTATTATGCCGAAATACGGCGTGCCCGCCGATCAACAGGTTGGTGATTTGCTGGCACAACTATTTCCAGATAGAAAAGTCGTTATGGTGGATATTAATGCGATCGCAGCTGGCGGTGGTGGCATCCATTGCATTACACAACAACAGCCTGCTTAATACACGCCACAAGGAAAGCTATTATGAAAAATATAACCGTTGCTGCTAGCCAAATAGCCTGCAGCTGGAACCTTGATGAGAAAGTCGATTTAAAGAGATCAACCTAGTAAGCTCTCCAAATCTATGAGGTTATTTTTGTTTTGGCACAATTAAGGCGTCGACTATCGTACAACCTTGTTGGTGAACAATTACCGGATTTAAATCTATTTCCGCAATTGAATCACTCAGACTCACAATTAATTTAGAAAACTTAACTATCAGTTGTGTTAATGCTTGCAGGTCCATCGCCGACTGCCCTCTTACACCTTTCAATAACTTAGTAACCTTGAGTTGTTCTAGCATTGCACCTGCTTGTTGAATATTAATCGGGGCCAGAGCTATGGAGCGGTCCTTGATTAATTCAATCAAAATTCCGCCCGCCGAAATAATCAATAAAGGCCCATATTGTGGGTCATTTTTCATCCCTAGAGCGACTTCTATTCCTTGTTTTGCCATTGGCATCACTAACGCGACCGGACCTAAACGAGCATTTAAGTCCGCATAGGCTTCGCTAAGCTCATGGGCATCGTTGAGCCCTAGCTTGACGCCTTTCGCCTCTGTTTTATGTTGAATACCCGCCTGTGCTGTTTTTAAAACAACCGGATAACTGAACTCCTCAGCAACATTTAATGCATCCTCTAAATTTTCAGCTTTTTTAAATTTAATGATCGGAAAATCAAAATCATGCAATAACTCAAGTGCAGTATATTCTTCCAGTGAGGCAGACACTGGAAAGCTTTGGCTCCAATACAAAACTTTGTCCTTATCAAAAGCCCCTTTTTGATTTACTGAAGGTTGGTCATCTAACAAGCAAAATTCAACAAAGTTCTTAATTGATCGCAAGGCCAAATCGATCCCGTTGATAACCGGAATACCCTGTTGAGTCAGCGTTACTGCCGTTTCAGTTAAATTAGCGAAGGTAAAACTATTGATAATGATTAATGGTTTCTGGCTATATCCGGCCAAACGCTCAATCACATCAAACATTTGTGGATAATGGGTAAAGCCATCGCGAAATTCAAACTCATAAGTTAACAACCCGGTTTGTGGATCGTCCAGCAATGCTTTGCCACACTCAAGATAAGTCTGTTCGGTATTTCGACCCAAAGCCCCCATGGCATCAAGCGGATTATCCGCTACTAGACCATGCTCCAAATATTTGCGCATCTTTGCTTTTGTCTCATCACTAATATCAGCAAAGTGCAGGCTATAGTCTTCGGCCAGATCAATCATTAGCTCACGCATCCCACCCGAATCAAGCAGACTGGCGACCTCTGGGGTTGTGATCTTGTTGCAGGTTGCAACCAACATCCCTGTGGTTATCAATTCGTCAATATCGTTTGCTAAAATCGCACCATAACGCTGGCAAACAGCGTTAAAAGCATCATGATTCCCGGCTATAGCACCGGAATGACTGACAGCCAATTCAGCGCTTTTTTCAGTTCGGCCTAGCTTCGTGATAACAACAGCGATATTCTTTGCACGCGCTTTTTCAAGCGCCCTCACAAACCCGTCAACATCCCTGACGCTTTCAAGAAATAAGGCAATCACCTTGGTAGAGGGTTGCTCCAACAAGTAATCCATATAATCCGCCACGGTAGCATTGGTTTCCTGACCGCTGGAAATCACGTAGTTGTAACAAAAACGCGCATCATTATTGGCCAGATAAGTCATGGCCGAACCCGAATGAGCAATTAGGCCAATATATCCACCTGGTCTATTTGCAGGGGGTGTATCAAAACTGATAAACACATTGTCATCATAGTTGTAAAATCCCATGCAGTTACCCCCCAGAACCGGCACCCCAGCTTGCTGAGCTTTTTGCTTTAGGCGTTCTGGCAGCTTAACTTCCGAGTCCTCTTCAATATGATTGCTGGCATACATCACAATGCCCCCCACACCCAACCCCAGGGCTTGCTCGAAACTCGTTTCCAAAGCCAGCCCACTAATCACAAACACAACCAGATCAGGTGACTGGGGTAAATCTTCTAAAGAGACATAACAAGGCTGATCAAACAATTGTTGGTACTTGGGATTAACAAGAAAAATCTTACCCGTGAACCCTGTTGAATTGAGCAATTGATAAGTAGAAGTTGCCAGGCTGCCTTCGCGCGCCGACGCACCGACGATGGCAATCGACTGAGGTGAGAATAAGCGATCTAACCAGTGTGCCATTAAACTTCTCTGAGTGATTAGCCGCGGATTTTGACATATACTGCGAATCAATTCTATTAGCAAAAAACATCACTATGACTGAATCCGTTGAAGTTGTGATTAAAGACTCGATAGTGGAAATCACCATCAATCGCCCACCTGCCAATGCGATCAATGCTGAAGTTTCATTAGCTATACATGAAGCCTTAACGAAATTGCAAAATGATAGCACCCTTCAAGTCGCCATTATTACGGGTAACGGTGATCGAATATTCAGCGCCGGTTGGGACTTAAAAGAAATTGCCTCTATGAACAATAGTCAGGATGCATTAGACAGCTCTATTAATTGCCCAGGCGGGTTTGCCGGCATCACTGAATTCTGGGGTTTAAAAAAACCTGTAATTGCTGCCGTCAACGGCATGGCTGTCGGTGGAGGATTCGAAATCGCACTTGCCTGCGATATTATTATTGCTGCTGATCACGTCGAATTTTTCTTACCGGAAATGCAGCGCGGATTTTTGCCTGATGCCGGTGCAATACAAATTCTACCCAGGCGGATTCCTTACAACATTGCCATGGAATTACTCTATACCGGACGTAGAATGAAGGCACAGGAAGCAGAGAACTGGGGCTTAGTCAATCAAGTCTGCAAGCAAGAAGAATTAATGCAAACTGCCAAAATCATGGCCGAAAATATTGCCAGTGGCGCCCCGTTGGCATTACAGGCTTTAAAGGAAGTTGTACCAGCGATTCAGGAATTACCAATACGACAAGCCTTCGCAGAAACTAAACCCGGCAACGATAAATTCCCAGTCTATAAAAAAATGTTAATGTCAGACGATTTTATGGAAGGTGCCCGAGCCTTTGCAGAAAAGCGAAAACCCGTTTGGAAAGGCGAATGAAACTAAACGCCATAATATTCGATTGTGATGGCGTACTTGTTGATTCTGAGATTATTTACAGTTCTGTCGAACGTGAATATTTGGCAAATATAGGACTTCATTATGAAACAACTGAATATCAGGAACGCTTCCTCGGCTTGAATTATGAAGATTTTTTATCACAACTAAAAACAGACTATCGGACAATAAGCAAAGGTGGGTTTCCGGAAGATTTTGCTAAGTCCGTGAAACAAGAATGTCTGGAAAAGTTTACGACTGAACTCATCAGTTTTAATGGAGTCAAACAATTCCTTAAATCGTACCAAGGAGATATAGCTGTTGCATCATCAAGTTCAATTGAGCTTTTACATAAGAAGCTCCAAATTACAGAACTATTAGAGTACTTCGATCCGTACATCTACTCAGGCGAACAAGTAGCACGGGGAAAACCTGCTCCTGATTTATTTCTATATACTGCATCTAAGCTAAACAAAAAACCACAAGAGTGTACTGTGATTGAAGATAGTGTTAATGGTGTAAAAGCTACAGTAGCTGCCGGCATGGAAGTTTGGGGGTTTGTTGGAGGAAGTCATACAACTAACAATTTGCATGAACAGTTAAAAAAAACCGGCGCAAATAAGATTTTTTCAAAATATACTGATCTAGCATGGCGTCAGATCAAATAAAGCATATTATTAAGGACATAAGTTTTCGAGATCAAAACAGCTTAAAACTTATTGATCCTGGCTTTCATGATGAGAATCTAAAAGCTGAATTTGCTTTATTGCCTGATACAACCGAACAGATTTCAGAAATTCTCAAATATTGTTATGAAAATAACATTGCCGTAGTTCCACAAGGCGGGCGTACTGGACTTGCAGGTAGCTGTGTAAGTCAATTCAATCAAGTAATCGTAATGACTGACAAGCTGGATCGAATTATTGAGATTGATGTAGACGAACGCATTGCTATCGTTGAAGCAGGTGTTACTTTGCAAAGCTTACAAGAAGCTGCTGAGGAACACGGCTTGTCGGTCGGTATTGATTTGGGTGCACGTGGAACAGCCACCATTGGCGGGATGATTGCTACAAATGCTGGGGGCATGGAGGCTTTCCGTTACGGCACTATGCGCCATCGTATTCTTGGCCTAACTGTAGTGTTGCCAGATGGAGGTATCCTTAAAGATATGTCACGCGTCGCCAAATGTAATGAAGGATATGACCTCAAACAATTGTTTTGCGGGGCCGAGGGAACACTGGGAATTATCACATCTGCGGTTTTACGACTAGAATCAACAGACACTGATGCTACAACCATGCTAGCTGCATGCCCAAGTGTCACAGCAGCGATAAAAATTTTTCATCATCTGCAAAACATAAACGAATTGGAATTGTTGCACGGTGAAATAATGTGGCG
Organism: Arenicellales bacterium; assembly: GCA_965215945.1. GTDB lineage: Bacteria > Pseudomonadota > Gammaproteobacteria > Arenicellales > JAHEKD01 > JAHEKD01. The sequence continues at coordinate 38,778 of CBDCFC010000026.1, forward strand.
TGACTACGCGCTTAAAGTTGCTGCGGAAAATTCGCTTAAGCGAGTATTGGAATTTTGTGACGCTCCATTTTATGTAATTTATGAGGTCAGCCCACACACTAATTCGAACAATATCGAAGAATTACTCGGGAGCATACTGATACCACAGATAAAATCAGGCGAGATCATAGATTTAATCGTTGCCAGTAACGAGCGCGAACGAGATGAAATCTGGAAGATACGTGAAGACTCATTTGTGTTAGATCGGGCATTGAAAGAAGCTTTGTGGTTTGACGTGTCAGTACCTTTATCACAGCTTGAAGTTTATACCAATACAGTTACCAACCAACTTCATCAACTTGACCCTGAAATTCAACTTTATCTCATGGGACACTTGGGTGACGGTAATCTCCATGCCACGATTGGACATGGAAAGGAGCTGGATTCTGCAACCAGGAAAAAGATTTCAGTAATTGTAGAGGCTGACCTGAAGAAAATTGGCGGCTCATTCTCTGCGGAACACGGTATAGGCTGTGCAAAACGTGAGAGTCTAAAATCATACACCGATATAGAAAAACAAAAACTAATGGCCCTGATTAAAAAGGCAATTGATCCTAAAGGTTTGATGAATCCAGATAAGATTCTATAGAATCGAGATCACGCAGCGGCAAACGCTTGGGCTGACAGACGTAATTTCTTTACCAGATTACGCCCGACCACCATCATGAAGCGATTGTATAAAGAAAGATTTTGTTTTTCGATTTTCTCAAGATCTTCCAAGTCCCACCAAACATATTTGACCGATTCCTTGATAATCACATCGGTGCTTACCGGATGACCGGTTAACACACTCATTTCGCCGACAAAATCACCTGGCCCGCAAGTCGCCACTTGAACGCCATCTTTTTCAATAATCACTTCGCCGTCAGTTATTAAGTAGATTTTATTATTCTGCTCGCCATCATTTAGAAATATACCCGACGCTCTTTTTCCTGCGGAATTAATCTGTATCAAGCGCTTGAACTCTTTAGGTCTGAGTGAATGAAATTGGTCCGTGTAAATACCACGTATGGGATCAGGTAGTACAGTATTGCTTCTTAACAGCAAAATTAAAATAACTTGAATAATATTGATGAGCCCATAAGCAATATGCCAGCCAATCATCGAGTCAATATTAAGGATAAAACCTGTATAAATATAAACCCCGGCTCCTATGATCAAAATTATCCGCAACCACAGGACATTGGTCATCAAATAAGCAACAAACCCAAGGCCGGCTGCCAAGTTATAGAGCAACTCACCATTTGCAAGCACATTTTCCATTTTATTCTCCTGCTCATTATTAGTTTTGAGTTAGCTACGACTTAACCCTATTAGATAATTCTAATAGTTAATAAAAAACCAAAATGTTATCTATTTCACAAAAATAACCGTGATCGGCCTTTAGAAAATCATCTCAAAAGTTATACAAGCATAGCATCCGGCGCAACGTCACCGCGCCAGGTATAAAGCAGGAACATCGGTTTACCAGTACTTTTTAATTCGTGGACTTGCCAGGGTGAATTATAGATGGCACTACCATCATAATAAGTTTTCCACGATTCATTCTCTCTTCTAAAAAACATCTCATTACCGAGAACGTGATAACATTCTTCCGCAGCATGATAATGCAATGGATAGTGCAAATCTGGACCCCAAATCCCAAAACCTAATTTCATTGTCGGATGTTCAATTAACAATCCGGGACCAATTAATGTGCAGTAACCATAATTATTCAAATAATGTTCTCCCAGTACTTCGTAACCAGATGTTTGTTGCCAATTGAGAAATGGTGCCAACTGATTAATAGCGCCAGCTATCTTTTTAGTTTGCTCACCGGCCTTAGCCACAGCAACCGGCAAATGAGAGATCGCCGGCAATAATGATTTATTCTCTAAACCCGGGTATGTTCTGGATGAATCATTAATTAACAGATCAAGAAAATCTGCCATCTCAGAAAACAATTCAAACTTTGAATTATTTTCCTGCCGGTAAAAATCCCTCACAACACTGAGAAACTGAATTAAATATTGCCTGGGTGATGAACAAGGCATGTTAGCTCGAAATAATTTCGTAGCTATGCGTAACCTCGGCGGTTTTGGCTAACATGATCGTCGCCGAACAATATTTTTCGGTAGAAAGGTTGATGGCACGTTCCACTTTTGTTGCCTGCAAATCCTTGCCTGTTAACTTGTAATGCAAATGAATTTTAGTAAAAACTTTGGGTGGCTCTTCAGCTCTTTCAGAATCAATTTCTACAATGCAAGCCTCAAGTTGTTGGCGAGATTTGCGCAATATTGTAACCACATCATAGGCTGTACAACCTCCCATTCCAATCAACAACATTTCCATTGGACGAGGGCCCTGATTTTCACCTCCCGATTCTTCGGGGCCATCCATAATGACCTGATGTCCAGTTCCGGTTGTGCCTTCAAAACACACACCAGATCGTAATTTTATTTGTGCTTTCATGAAAATAATTCCTTCAATTTTTCTCCTGGTGATTCAACTCGCATAAAGGCTTCACCAATCAAAAAGGCGTAAACGCCATGCTCATTCATTAATTTCACATCTTCTTTGCTATGAATACCGCTTTCTGTGACGACTGGTAATCCTTCCGGAATCCTGGACAATAAATCAAGTGTTGTATTCAATGAGGTTTCAAACGTGCGTAGATTACGGTTGTTAATGCCCAATAACACATTTTCCAATTCGAGAGCTACCTCGAGTTCTTCTGGATCATGGACTTCAACTAACACATCCAGACCAATCTGTTGGGCACAGGCGTTTAATTCAATTAATTGTGACTGATCTAAAGCCGCAACAATCAACAAGATACAGTCGGCCTGGGCAGCACGTGATTGATAAATTTGATATTCCTTAATAATAAAATCTTTTCGAATGACGGGCAGATCACATGCGGCTCTTGCTTTTTGTAGATATGACAAGTCACCTTGAAAATATTGGCGATCGGTCAGCACTGATAAACAAGTCGCTCCACCATCCTGATAACTTTTTGCAATTTCGGCCACATCAAAGTTTTCACGCATTACACCTTTGCTGGGTGAAGCTTTTTTTGCTTCAGCAATAATTGCATTTTTTTTCTGACTAATTCGTGATTGCATCGCCTGATAAAAACCACGACAAGGCTGAACATCAGCAACTTGTGCTCTAAGCTCTGCCAATGAAACCACATCTTGATCAGCAGCTATTTCCTCTAACTTTGTAGCGAGTATTTTTTTGAGGATGTCGGGTTTATTCATAAAACTGCCATTCCAAAAATTACATCATTCTGGCGCAGGCCAGAACCTCCTAAATCAATCACTTGCTTAAGGAGATCCCGGACAGCTGCTTTGCAGCTCCCGGGATGACGAAAGATAATCAAACTATTACAGAGACTGCGAAAACTGCACATATTCTTCCAGCTTAACCTGGGCTTTGCCACTGGCCACCACAGCTCTAGCCTTATCAACGCCATCAGAAAGTGTCGCTGCCTCACCTGCCACGTAGATACCGGCCCCTGCGTTTAGTGCAACCGCGTCATGTGCCGCACCTTTTTCGCCTGCAAAAATTCCATTAATCACTGCCAAGCTTTCATCGCTATCCTTCACTACGATAGAGCTAAGTGGTTGCCTCTCAATGCCATAATCTTCTGGCATGATTTCAAAGACTGAAATTTCATTATCTTTTAATTCAGCCGCATGAGTAGGCTGCTCAATACTGATTTCATCCAAGCCATCAAGACCGTGAACCACTAAAGCCTGATCATTACCTAGATTCTTTAGCACATTAGCAACAGGTTCGACTAACGTTTTATCATAGACACCGATAAAGTTTCGCTTGGTGCCGGCTGGATTAGTCAGTGGTCCCAATACGTTAAAAATTGTCCGCACGCCCATTTCCTTACGCGGACCGATGGCATGTTTCATTGCACTGTGATGGGCGGGTGCGAACATAAAACCTACACCAACTTGATCAATGCAATCTGCTACTTGTTGGGGTTCCATGTCAATTTTAATTCCGGCTTTTTCTAACAAATCAGCGCTGCCAGACTGGCTGGAAGCGGCACGGTTGCCGTGCTTGGCCACTTTTGCACCGGCAGCAGCGGCAACAATGGCGCTTGCAGTGGAGATGTTAAAGGTTTTTAAACCATCACCACCTGTGCCGACAATATCCACTAAATTTTCCGACTTGGGCGTTACCGGTGTTGCCAAAGAGCGCATAACACTGGCAGCGGCACTAATCTCATCAATGGTTTCACCTTTAATGCGCAGACCAACCAGGAATCCACCGATTTGCGCCGCAGTGGTTTCCCCGGTCAAAATCGTTTTCATGACATCGGTCATTTGCTCTTGCGATAGATCGTTACCGTCTATCACCGTTTGTATTGCTTGTTTAATGTCCATAATACTCACTCACATTGGTCATTCCGGAATCGCGAAGTGATATCCGGAATCTAGTTCAACATTCCTGGATACAGGATAATACTTTCGGTATTTCTGGCATGACGAATTACCAATTACCACTTTGTGTTTTCCACAATGACACAAAGTTTCTAACACCTATCCAAAAAATTCTTCAGCATTTCATGCCCATGCTCCGTCGCGATTGACTCAGGATGAAACTGTACACCTTCAATCAGTAATTCTTTGTGTAAAACACCCATAATCTGCTGATCTTCCGTTCGGGCGGTAATTTCCAGACAACCTGGCAATGTGTTTTCATCCGCGACTAACGAATGATAACGCGTTGCCGTGAACGGGTTGGGCAAGCCCTTAAAAACTCCTTTGCCGTTATGATGTATTTTTGACGTCTTACCGTGCATCAGTTCTGGGGCATGAATAATAGTTGCTCCGAATGACTGGCAAATTGCCTGATGACCAAGACAGACACCGAGGATTGGAAACCGTCCAGCAAGTTCATGAATCAATTTCAGTGAAATTCCCGCCTCATTAGGCGTGCATGGGCCGGGTGAAATCACAATTGCCTTGGGAGAAAACGACTTAATTTCATCGAAAGAGGTTTGGTCATTACGCCTGACTTCAACTTGCTCACCGAGTTCGGATAAATACTGCACCAGGTTATAGGTAAACGAATCATAATTATCAATCATCAAAATCATGACAGACCTCCTTTCAATTCACCTTTAAGGACTGATTGTGCCGCTTTGAGTACTGCATTAGATTTATTTACCGTTTCCTGCCATTCATTTTTTGCAACTGAATCCGCCACAATACCGCCGCCAGCCTGGATATACAAGGTGTCACCCTTAATCACAGCGGTGCGAATCGCAATAGCGGTATCCATGTTGCCGTTCCAGCCAATATAACCAATTGCACCCGAGTAAACACCTCGTTTTTCCGGCTCAAGCTCATCGATGATTTCCATTGCCCTGACCTTAGGCGCACCACTGACTGTACCGGCCGGAAATGTTGCTTTAAGCACATCAATTGCCGTCATGCCTTCATTGATATCGCCGACCACATTCGAAACGATGTGCATGACATGAGAATAGCGTTCAATCGTCATCATGTCGGAGACGTGAACTGTTCCGGGTTTAACAATACGCCCCACATCGTTACGCCCCAAATCGACCAGCATTAAATGCTCAGCCAATTCCTTATCGTCTGCCAATAGATTTTCTTCCAGCGCAATGTCTTCCTCCTCTGTGGCACCACGATGCCGAGTACCGGCGATAGGTCTTAGTGTGACTTCACCGTCTTCCAGGCGCACCAGAATTTCCGGCGAGCAACCGACCACTTTTAACTGATCCAGATGTAAGTAATACATATACGGCGATGGATTGATCATTCGCAGCGAACGATATAAATCTATTGGCGATGCCGAAAATGGCATGGAAAAACGTTGCGATAACACCACCTGAAAAATATCACCGTCATAAATATATTGGCGGCATTTATCTATCGCCTGGGAATGTTGTTCTTCAGGGAAATGATAGTTGATATCTGGCTCACCACTATCGACACTATTATTTGTTGAGTAAGAGACGGGTTGAGAGAGGAGCTCTACTAATTGACGGAGTCGGCTCTGGGCTTGCGCGTATGCGTTTGAGGCCGTTGGATCAGCGTAAATAATTAAAAACATTTTACCGCTGAGATTATCAAATACCGCCAACTCTTCTGACACCATCAACAAGATATCATCTGCATCAATGACATCCGGTTTTCGTGGATCTTCTAAATGCGTTTCAATATAACGAATGGTTTCGTAACCGAAATAACCGACCAATCCACCTGAGAAACGGGGCAAACCTTCAATTTCAGGTACTTTAAACCGTTGTTGATATTCTTCAATTATATCCAGCGGATTGACATCATCGAACTGCTCCGCGATACCTTCATCGGTTTCTATGATGACATTAAAGCCGCGCACTCGAATTCGGGTCTTGCAGGGTAAACCGATAAAAGAGTATCGACCCCATTTTTCACCACCCTGAACGGATTCAAGTAAATAACTATAGGGTTTATTCGCCAGCTTTAAATAAGCACTGACTGGCGTATCCAAATCAGCAAGCACTTCATGCACAACCGGAATACGGTTATAGCCCTGGCTTGCAAATCGAGTAAATTCAGATTGAGTGAGTAACATGATCCACCATGCCTGATAAAAAGTTAAAAATAAAAAACCGTGCGATCTAAGTTAGATACGCCAGCGGTGGTGTGCTTTATTTTTAGTCCTCATTACAAACATAGTGTTGAATGGAATATCTATGGTTTTGATTAAACTTCAATTTAAGCAAAAAGTAAACAGAGGATTATCTTCTCTGTTGGTCTTAACTCCTTCCCTGGCTTGCAGCTAGCATCTTTTAAAATTCCTTACGGCTGACTTGTTTTACTAAAAAAATATCTGATTAAAATTAGTAGTATACAAGCCTGGGCACAAATAACTGCCGGCCAAATCCTGGAAAACGACGGGTCAAAGTATTTCTGTGGTCCAAAGGAAATTAACGATAGGATGCAAAATAAAAAAACTATTACTTTTGCATATGAATGCTCACCACGGATTAGTATTAATGCGGCAGATCCAATAGCTAATCCACTACCAAGAAATGGTGCAAGTGCAAATAGTGGTACCTCCAAAGGTGGATGAGGTGCGGTGCGTGTGAATAAGGCTAATAACATTACACCCGTCAGTATAAGCAAACCGATAATCGCCGCTTCCATCACTGTGTCATTTGAGTTTGAGTTTGAGTTTGAGTTTTTCATAACATTGATGCCTTTAATTTCTTTAATAATCGTACTCATTGGTACGGTTGAATATTACCGTACCGTATGGTACGGTTCAAGTCAATACCATATGCACTAAACATCATGCAAAAAAAATTAAACCGTCGAAATGAAATTATGGATATTGCTGTGAAGCTACTCTCTGAGCGGGGATATCAAAACACCAGCATGCTCGCAATTGCACAAAAAGCAAACGCATCCAAAGAAACATTGTATGGTTGGTTTAAAAATAAACGAGGATTATTCGAACAAATCATTCAACGTAACACCGACTTAATCAAAATAGCTCTTCAGGATCAGCTTGATAAAGATGCTTCCATTGAAGCAGTTTTGTCTGTGTTTGGTTATGAATTACGCGAAATGTTGCTTTCTGATGAGGCAATTTCGATTAATCATGCCGCCATATCCGAATCACCGTTAGATTCAACCCTGGCAGATGCATTGTTGGCAAAAGGTCGCAATGCAACCCTACCCCTTTTGATCAATTATTTTGATCAAAAAATAAACCAGGGAGTTCTGGTTAAAGAAGATCCAGCACTTATGGCCGAAATGTTTCTGGGATTATTACTCAGAGACAAGCAAATCTTAAGATTACTTGGGCAAATTCAAAAACCCTCTAAAAGTGAAAATAAAAAACAGAGTATTTACGCAACTGATTTACTACTACGTCTATACTCAAAAGACTAAAGCTCAGAACACAGCTTATTTTTGAACCTGAATATTATTAAGCCCTCATTCCATCATGCCCGCACAGGAACGTTATCCTAAGTATTTTAATAGTGACAAATAACTGTATATTCAATTATCCACAGACATATGACACCCCGTCGTCATTCCCGCGCAGGCGGAGATCCAGTAAAATAATTTCTTCAAGGAAAACGAACTCAGAATCAAGGATGATTAAGCAACCAGTTGTATATATTCTCGCCAGCAAAAGAAACGGCACCCTATATTTAGGCGTCACTAGCAATCTCGCAAACGTTTAGCGCAACATCAAACTACTAACTTAAGCACTTTTACCAACCGGTATCATATTCATAGATTAGTTTATATCGAAGCCCACACCTCAATGATCGAAGCCATCACCAGAGAAAAACAAATAAAGAAATGGAACAGAAACTGGAAGCTAAGATTAATTGAAAGCATAAATCCTGAATGGAATGATTTGTCAAATTTGATAGATTAATAATGTTTACTCTGGATACCCGCCTTCGTGCGCGGGAATGACGGATGTACTAAATAACTAACAAAATTTTTATACTAAAAAAGAAATATGCACTGCTTAAAATGCTAAAGCTTTTACTTCTTTCAATCGAATTCTTAAGTTTTTATAAAGCTTTGGATGACCTTTTTTCAATCTCCCCACACTGGATGCAGCTCTTCTCCAATTTCTCACATATTCATCCGATTGATACATTCCATGCCTGTAACTATATTCTAAATGTTCAACTTGTGCCCGAATTTCCCGTCTTTTATCTCTTGGCAAACCAACACGATGATTATTTACAAGTAAATTGTTAACTGTTTGTTGAGAAGTAGCAGGGCGAATTGTGTGTTTTGATCTTTTCACCCTATAGCCTTTCTTTAGCAGCATACCTACAGTTTGTGAAATGACATCAGTGATTTGATCTTTATTATGATATGCCTTAGTTGATATGCTTATATCGTCAACGAATCTAGTATATGTAAACCCTTTTTCTTTCAGATATTTGACCAGTTTTGATTCAATATCCCAAAAAATTAAATTAGCCAGATAGCTGCTTGGAATCCAGCCCTGGGGCAAACTATCTTCATAAGTAGTTAAATCTGCCAATATTTCAGAAATAGCTGGGGTGCAATTAAAGTAATACTTCCATATATCGTATACATTTTTTCGTGTGGTTGAAGGATAAAAACCACCAATATCTTCTGATATTAGTACTTTGCTTTTAGTATGTGGCGAAGCATTAGTATAAATACTGCATTTTGGTAAACCACCATTCAAAAAAACAGGATAATTAGCATTGATAAGTAGTCTGTTTTTAATCTTTCGATGAATTTCCTTTAATTCTGGACGGGCATCATTTGTTAATCTAGGAGTCCCATCTTTTTTCTGAGTAGTCTTCCCCGGAATCCAAAATTTCTTTACGTTAGTAGAAATATAAATCAGTTCACCTACATTGACCTCTAGGATTCTCGCTAAAGAACTGACATTTGATATATGACCGACTGTTTTATTTGTTTTCAATACTGCTGTTGATGTCATTATTAATATATTGGTGTAATTGCGTTTGTAATTTTAACAGTGTATTACTCTTATCATGGTCAAGTTCAGCTTGACTAGCTGAGAGAAACACAAGCACGGGCAACGGCAAAGCCAAAGCGCTAGATATTTTTTCAAGCGCCGGAAAGTTAATGTTCCTTTTTCCTCTCTCTAGATAACTTAAATAGGACAACGATAATCCTGTTTCCTCGGAAACTTCTTCGAGCGTAAGATTTCTTTTCAAACGGAAATTTTTAATGGTAGAACCTATATTCATCATAAATCTTCCATGGAGTAAAAGAAGTGTTTATACACATGAGAACTCATATCATTCACCTAACATTTCATTTAGTAGTTCGATTAACTTAGGAAGTTTTGCCAGAACTACCCCAAACAAAATAATTACGCTTTTCCAATGAGTTTGAGACTTAATATCCTTGGATAATAAGGAAATCAATTCATCAATTTTCTCGAGCGTACGGACATCCAAGTTATGGTGTTTCTCAGCTTTTATCTGCCGTAAAGCTTCAATTAGCTGTCTGTTACAATCACATGTTTTCATGATTAATTTACCTATGATTAATTAAAAAAACAGCTGCTTAAGCAGCATCCATCAGCACATAAAGTGCCTGTTCCAATCACAATTAAGGCTGAATGGAGCACAACTTGAATATCACACTTCTTAGTCCACCGCTTTTTTTCAGAACCTGTTCCAGTATTAATTAACTTTGAACATTAGCCTGATTAGATTGTCGGTCTGCTGTCTAATCATTATTGCCATAATCATTCAGTTCATTGGCATCATGATGATCCAGAAGAAAATCACCTGTAAACAGGTGGGTTAGCTAATAACCACTAACCTTGAACAAGCCTTAATTTCTAGGTAAATAAATTGCAAAAGAACACATTGGCGATTCGCCAACCTATATTTGAATATTAATGAAAATTTGACTATTTGTCAAATTAACCTAATTACAAAAGTGGATTTGCTCGTATATAGACTGATTCCCGCCTGCGCGGGAATGACGGAAGAGGTTGAATTAGGATTTCGATCTCACTTCAACCGCTTGTATTTCATCCGCTGGGGTTTGATGGTATCGCCAAACCTTCGTTTATAGTCTTCTTCGTAGTCGCTGTAGTTGCCTTCGAACCAAGTGACTTGGGAGTTGCCTTCGAAGGCGAGGATATGGGTGGCGATACGATCAAGGAACCATCTATCGTGTGATATGACCACGGCACAACCTGGGAAGTTGAGCAAGGCTTCTTCCAGTGCTCGTAGAGTTTCAACGTCCAGGTCGTTGGTCGGTTCGTCGAGCAGCAATAAATTACCACCGCTGGCGAGAACTTTAGCCAGATGTACACGGTTACGTTCACCACCGGAAAGCTCGCCAATGCGTTTTTGCTGGTCGGTACCTTTGAAATTGAATCGACCCACATAGCGGCGTGATTGCACTTCATAGCCGTTGACATTCATCACATCGAGCCCATCTGAAATTTCTTCCCAGACATTTTTACTGTCGTTTAATGAATCGCGCGATTGATCAACGTATGCCACTTGCACAGTTTCACCGATTTTGAATTCACCGGATGTGGGTTGTTCCTGTCCAGTCATCATGCGAAACAAAGTGGTTTTACCTGCACCGTTAGGGCCAATGATGCCGACAATGCCGCCCGGTGGCAGGTTGAAAATTAAATCTTCGTACAACACCTTGTCGCCAAAGTTTTTGGAAATATTTTTGGCTTCAATTACGACATCTCCCAAACGCGGCCCTGGTGGAATATAAATCTCGTTGGTTTCGGCACGCTTTTGATAATCGGTAGATGACAGTTCATCAAAACGGCGTAAACGTGCCTTGCTTTTGGCCTGACGGCCTTTTGGATTGGCGCGCACCCATTCCAGTTCATGCTTCATACTTTTAACGCGCGCCGCTTCGGTTTTTTGCTCCTGCTCCAGGCGCTTTTCTTTTTGTTCCAGCCAGGATGAATAATTACCCTGCCAGGGAATACCCTGGCCCCGATCCAATTCAAGAATCCAGCCAGCCACATTATCCAAGAAATAGCGATCATGAGTTACTGCGACAACGGTCCCTTCAAACTCGTGTAAATAGCGCTCCAACCAGGCTACCGATTCGGCATCGAGATGGTTAGTCGGCTCATCGAGAATCAGCATATCTGGCGCTGATAATAACAGTCGACATAGAGCCACGCGGCGTTTTTCACCACCTGATAGTTTTTTTATTTCCGCATCCCAGGGTGGAAGGCGAAGCGCATCCGCAGCAACTTCCAGCTTGTGATCAATATTATGCGCATCGGCAGCTTGAATAATGTTTTCAAGCTTGGCTTGCTCGGTGGCCAAGGCGTCGAAGTCAGCATCAGGGTCGGCATAAGCTGCATAGATTTCATCCAATCTATCCTGCGCTTGCTTGATTTCGCCAAGGCCCTCTTCAACGTTACCACGAACATCTTTTGTTTCATCAAGTTGCGGTTCCTGTGCCAGATAACCGATGTTTAGATCCGGTTGCGGCCGCGCTTCACCAATAATGTCGGTATCGATACCAGCCATAATACGCAGCAAGGTCGATTTACCTGCACCGTTATATCCCAGCACGCCTATTTTCGCGCCCGGAAAAAAATTCAGATAAATATCCTTGAGAATAAATTTGTTTGGTGGGACTACTTTGCCCACACCGTTCATGGTGAATACGTATTGTGCCATCTTATAGTTAAGTTAAATAAAAGCTCGCTAATGATATAGCCTGAGCCAGGTTTAAAACAACAGCGAATAGTGCCAATTTTATGGATATCCTGCAATGAATACAGGACATGGCTTTAGTGAATTATTTACGTTTTATTTTTTTACTGAATCGCTATAGTAACGCGCTAAACCAAAGGACAACTAAAAAAATGAAAACAGTAATCACAACGATCGTGTTGATTTTTGCGATCAGCATTCTTTCGACGACGCTCACCTTATTGACGTATTCGGTTGCTTAAGGGTTGTATCCCCCCTAAAAGCAAGTATTAACTCATGGAGATCCCGGCACAGGGCCGGGACAAGCCTGTTCCGGAGTCTCCGTTTATATAGTCGAAAATTGTTAAAGATATCCCACAATAAATGCGGGACATGCTTTTGTTACAACTTGGTTTTTGCTACCATTGAGTCAGGCTATGAGAGAAGCCTGTGTGCTGTTAACTAACTATTAATACATGGTTTAACTGAAAACCCGTTTGATCGATGTATTACAACTTTATGCCCAAGGAGAAACTTATGTTTAAAACCTTATTGAAATCCCCTCATTTATTATTAATTCTGATTGCAAATTTCGCTTTGGTCGGTTGTGGCGATCAATCTCAAAACTCAGCTGAACAAGCCGCCGATCAAACGCAGGAAGCCGCTGAAGAAACAGCAAATCAAGCTGAAGAAGCCGCTACTGAGGAAACTGAAGAAAATACCACTCAGAACTAAGGTAGATGTTCAGCCATCAGGTTGGTAGCGAAGTTTATCGACCTGATGGTTTATTTTCATACATCACTCTTGGCTCAAACAACAAACGCCCTCCTGAACAGACTTGATACTGTTAGTAATTCTTACAAAATTTTAATAAAATGCACGAATTAGCTATTTGTTAGCTAATGAGGCATTTTCAACATCACAACACAACCAAAAAAGGAGAAGTCAACATGGGAACCATAAGAAAACCCTATGTTTGGGAATCACTGATTTCATTATTATCACTGGTAGCAGGAATATCGCTTTCAATTGTCAAGTTTGGCAGTGAACCACATATCGCTATGTTGCTCGGCGTCATGGTTGCCTCAGTTGTCGCCTGGCGCTGTGGTTATCCCTGGAAAGACATCCAGGATGGAATGATTAAAGGTATTACCAACGCCTTACCAGCTATTATCATCTTGGTCATTATCGGTACTTTGATCGGTATCTGGATCGCAACCGGAGTGGTGCCGACGCTTCTTTATTACGGCTTGAAAATATTAAGCCCAAGCGTTTTTCTGCCGGCTACGCTCATTATCTGTGCCATTACTTCCTTGGCCACAGGCACATCCTGGGGCACAACAGGAACTATCGGTGTAGCATTGATAGGTATAGGAAGCGGTTTGGGTTTCCCACTACCAATTGTAGCCGGTGCGGTTTTATCCGGGGCTTATTTTGGTGACAAAATGTCACCTCTTTCTGATACGACCAATATGGCGCCTGCCATGGTTGGCACCGATCTTTACACCCATATTAAACATATGTTCTACACTACTGGTGTGGCATTTGCCCTGACCCTGATTATCGAAATTGTTTTGGGTTTTCGGTACAGCGGCGGGGAAGGCAATCTGGAACAGGTTGAACAAATTCTTGCCACATTAAACGACACTTTTTGGGTCAACCTATTAATGTTAATCCCGGTTGTCCTTGTTATCGTGGTTTCATACCGAAAAGTACCTGCTATTCCAGGCATTACCGCAGGCGTAATCGCGGCAGCAATCATGGGTATGATTTTGCAAGGCAATAGCGTTAAAGACCTTATTGACATTGCCTACGGTGGCTATAGCAGTGAAACCGGATTGGCTGCTGTAGATGATCTATTATCCAAAGGCGGCATGGAGTCGATGATGTACACGATTTCAATTGTCATCGCTGCAATGATGTTTGGCGGGGTAATGGAGCATACTAACCAACTGAAGGTCATTGTTGATCAAATACTTGAATGGGCAACCTCACAAGGTTCATTGTTTGCATCAACAGTTGGCACTGCTTTAGTTTCAAATATGGTTCTATGTGACCAATATATGTCAATTGTAATGAGTGCCCGTATGTACGCACAGGCATATCGTGAACGAGGATTACACCCCAAGAATTTATCCCGTGCCGTTGAGGATTCGGCCACGGTAACAGCCAACTTAGTGCCCTGGAATTCTGGGGGCGCCTATCAAGCAGCAACTCTGGGTGTTGCGACCCTGGCTTATTTGCCATTTGCGTTCTTCTGCTGGTTGTCACCGATTGTGACGTTGATATACGGTATTTTCAATATCACCATCCATAAAATTGAGGATGACCCTGAAACGGTGACAGATTATTTATCTGAGGAAGATGCAGCCGCTCAACTCGAGGCGGCTAAAGAAGTTAGTTAAGTTATGTAAACGTGCCCTAAGCTTCAAGTTTGGGGCACAACCATTACTTTTTACATATGTTGATGCTGGGAATGATCGTGACTATTGTAGCCATGATCATGACCAGAATGCATCGGCGACAGCCCTAAAAAGGTAATTACTCCAAAAACAATAACCGTAGTTCCTGCTATTTTTCGAATCAAGTTGCTTCTTGCAAGACGAGAAATTGTATCGGCAGTACCACTCATAAACAGTAGCATTGGCAATGTGCCCAGACCAAATGCGGCCATGTAAATCATGCCATCGGCAACCCTGGGCAAGGTAAACATCCATACCAAAGCTGAATACACCAAGCCACATGGTAACCAACCCCAAAGCGCACCTAAACATAGCGCCTGATACAGATGTTCAACAGGCACAAACTTTTGAGTAAATGGGCTGATTTGCTGCCATAAGACTGTTCCTTTTTTTTCAATCCAGGATAAACCATGCCACCAACCCGACAAATACAGGCCGAATGCGATCAGAAATAATCCGGACAGCATTAAACCAATACGATGAGCATAATCGGGATTAATAATTTTGAACAAGCTTGAACCGACAAATGCGGCAATACCACCGGCAATGGCATAACTGAAAATTCGACCAATGTTATAAGCCAGCCAGAACTGCCATTTATTTTTAGCCTGTTGTCTATTTTTATCGGCTAATGAATTATTGAGAACTCCGACAATTCCTCCACACATGCCGACACAATGCAATGAGCCCCAAAAACCTAACATAAAGGCAGATAACAGCCCAATAGTCACTAATTCGAACTCTGGCTATCCAACTCAAATGTTGTCTCTACCGGCCACACAAATGCCCCGGTCAATCGCCAATCAACTGTTCCAAGCTCGACCAGCCAACGACTCTCACTAAGCTGAGGCAATTGTGCCCGATAAACACCATTCGCATGATGAAATAATTCCACCTGTTGGTCTTTTCCCGAAAGGGTTCTGTGTAAAAAATTCAATTCAATTAATTCGGGAAATTGAAAGTTCTCGTTTGCAGAAAGCTTGACCTTGATATCGGCATTGCTGTTATCCATCATAAACTCAGCAAACAACTCATATTCTGATGCCAATTTATCGCGCCCAAGTGTAAGGTTTATTTGCTTGCCTCTTTTATAATAATCATCGACAACCGGCCCATCGAAGGTATAAACCGATACCGCTAACATACTCAAGCCAACAACAACTGCTGAAATCGGCACCAACACGATTAACCATAAAGCAGGATTTTTATGAAATGCGGATGTTCTTTTCATCTTATCTTGGTCCAAGAAAACGTGCTTGTTCACTGTTACTGATTTTTGGATCCATTTTTGCCTTAATGTTGAACTCAATTTTCGACGATGGTGATTGTAAATCTTCTGGATCGGCAATCAACCTGACAATAACGTCTTTCACCTCACCTGCCTGCGCGATCACCGGAAGGTTATCGATTTCCAACTGTAAATCATCTATTCCGCTAGCGGAAATTTCATACTCATGGGCATCTGTATCTTTATTAATCACTTTTAACGTGTAAATGTTTTCAACCATACCGTAGTTGTTTTCCCGGTAAAGCTGGTTTCGATCACGCAACACATCAAGCTCGACGACGCTGCGGGTAAAAATACTAAACAAAATTGCTGTCATAACAGTTAATAATATCAACGCATAGATAATCACCCTGGGTCTTAATATTCGTGTATGGCCACCCTCAACAGCATTTTCCGTAGTATAGCGAATTAAACCTTTTGGGTATTCCATCTTGTCCATTACGCTATCACAGACATCAATACAGGCGGCACAGCCGATGCACTGATACTGCAAACCATCGCGAATATCGATTCCAGTCGGACACACCTGCACACATAACGAACAGTTAATACAATCCCCCAGACCCATGGCCTTATGATCGTCGCGTTTACGCCGTCCTCCGCGTGGCTCTCCACGTTTGGGATCATAAGATATGATCAATGTGTTTTTATCAAACATGGCGCTTTGGAAGCGCGCGTAGGGACACATATAGATGCATACCTGTTCACGCATCCAACCTGCATTTCCGTAAGTGGCAAAACCATAGAACAACACCCAAAATAGCGCCCAACCACTTAGCGAAAAACTGAGTAACCTGTCAGCCAGTTCCTGGATAGGCATGAAATAACCGACAAAGGTAAATCCTGTCCATAATGCAAAAGCAATCCAGACGAAATGAAGTAAAGCTTTGGTTCGTATTTTTTTAAAAGTCCAGGGCGACTTACTGAGTTTTATCTGCTGATTTCGATCGCCTTCAATTTTTCGCTGAATCCACATGAACGTTTCAGTCCATACTGTCTGCGGACAGGCATAACCACACCATAAGCGTCCGGCCACTGCCGTAAAAAAGAATAATGACAACGCCGCAATGATTAATAAACCGGTGAGGTAAATAAAATCCTGGGGCCAAAAGATGAGCCCAAAGATATAAAACTTTCGTTCCGGCAGATCAAATAATACCGCTTGTCTACCGCCCCACTGCAACCAGGGCATGAAATAATACAATCCCAGCAGCACCAAAACTGCAATCACACGATAGCGCGCAAATAGGCCAGATACCTGACGTGGATAGATTTTTTCACGCTTGGCGTAGAGGTGCTGTTCAATAACACTATTTGAAGCTTTGGCAGACTCTGACATTTCTAGTCCCGAGTTACTTTATAGGCTTAAGAAAATAGCAAGTAAAGATAGCGCTAATAATACCCATCACCCAAAAACATAGCCAGGCAATTGAATATATCGCCAGTCGGCTCATATCCTCTAAACCTAAGCCACGGATTAAAATATCCGGATCAATGAGTGTGCTGAATAAAATAGTTGCAACACCTGCCACTAAAAAAGATGGCCACAAAATGGCAACAACTTTTTGCATTGTTAGATACAGTTCTTACTGGTCAGATTGTTGGGCCAGATGATTGACATAAGCACTCAACAAATGAATCTGCTGTTCGCTTAGTAAATCTTTTTGAGCAGGCATGACACCATTACGACCGTCCATGATAGATTTAATAATGCCTTTATGACTGGCACCATAGAGCCAAATGTCGTCCGTCAGATTCGGTGCACCTAATGCCTGATTACCCTTTGCGTCCGCGCCGTGGCAGGCCACACAAAGCTGCTCATATTTTTCCTTGCCTGTTTCAAGCATATGCGGATTTACGGGATCACGGCTAAAAGACATAATATATTCCGCCACAGCACGCGATCCTTCCTCACCTAATGCCTGTTCCCATCCGGGCATCACCCCGACCCGGCCATGGGTAATGGTCTGAATGATTTGCTCAGGTGTTCCACCGTAAAGCCAGTCATTATCTGTCAAGTTAGGAAATCCTCGTGCGCCTCTGGCATCGGAACCGTGGCACAGCGCGCAATTAGTTGAAAACAAACGCCCTGCTGTTTTCATGGCATTTTCATCGGCGGCCAACTCTTCAAAACTCATCGCGGCATACTTTTCATAAAGTGGGCCATACAATTCATCCGCTTGGCTAAGCTCTTGCTGATATTGGCCACGCTGAGTCCAGTCAAGAACACCTTTGAATTTCCCCAGCCCGGGATACAGAACCAGATAAACCAAACCGAATACGATGGTGATATAAAACATGTTCAGCCACCAGCGCGGCAGCGGATTGTTATACTCTACTAGATCTTCATCCCAAACATGTCCCATGGTTTCCTCAGTGGTTTCTTTAGAACCTCTAGAGTTCAACCAGGCAAGCAACGCACAGGCGAGAATACTTACTACCGTAATAATCGAGATAAACCAGTGCCAAAAGTCACTGCTAAAATCGGTCATCTGGATTAAGTCATTCATTCGAGTTCTCCTTTGATACAGGAATAGTTTCTGAGTTTAAAAGATCATCTTCCAATGGTAATCGTGCCGCTTCATCGAAATCTGCTTTACGCCTTGAACTAAACGCCCACAACACAATGCCAACAAAAATAATTAGCAGTAATACGGTCCAGATAATATGCCAGCTCATGATTACCTCTTGTTTTTGATCAAAACGCCAAGACTTTGCATATAGGCGATAATCGCGTCCATTTCTGTTTTACCCTCCAGTTCGGCTGGAGCGTTCGCAATTTCTTCATCTGTATAAGGATGACCCAGATTCCTCAATGCAGTCATTTTGGTTTTGATATTCGAAGCATCGACAGGATTTTCATCCAGCCATGGATAAGCCGGCATTATTGATGCAGGCACCACATCACGCGGATTAATCAGATGTACTCTATGCCAATCATCACTATAACGATCCCCTACTCTCGCCAGGTCAGGACCGGTTCGCTTTGAACCCCACAGGAATGGCCGATCATAAACAAACTCACCAGCCACCGAGTAGTGTCCATAACGCTCAGTTTCAGCCCTGAATGGACGAATCATCTGCGAATGACAGGAAACACAAGATTCACGCATGTAAATATCACGGCCGGATAATTGCAATGCGTTATACGGCTTTAATCCTTCTACCGGTTGGGTCATGGATTTCATATTCCACAAAGGTATGATCTGAACCAAACCGCCAACACTGACCACCAAAATCACCAGAATAATCAGCAAGCCAACATTTTGTTCCACTTTTTGCTGCAATGACATAGCTTGTCTCCCTATTTATGACTGGGTGCAGGAATTAAAGCTTCTACCAGCCGCGCACCGTAAATGGTTCGATAAAGGTTATAGGCCATAACAAACATCCCGCTCAGATAAATCAACCCGCCTAATAAACGTATCATGTAATAGGGATGCATAGCTTCGACTGTTTCGATAAAACTGTAAATCAGGGTACCGTCTTCATTAACAGCCCTCCACATCAACCCTTGCATAATGCCGGAGACCCACATGGCCGTGATGTAAAAAACAATGCCTATGGTGGCCATCCAAAAGTGCATCTCAATGAGTTTGACGCTGTAAATCTCGCGGTTAAACAGTCTGGGTATCAAGTAATACATCGCACCGATTGAGATCATGCCTACCCAGCCAAGCGCACCGGAGTGAACGTGACCGATGGTCCAGTCAGTGTAATGGGATAGTGAATTAACCGTCTTAATTGACATCATCGGCCCTTCAAAGGTTGACATGCCATAGAAAGAAACCGACACCACCAGGAATTTTAAAATCGGATCGGTGCGCAACTTATGCCAAGCACCCGACAAGGTCATAATTCCATTAATCATTCCACCCCAAGACGGTGCTAATAATATTAACGAAAACACCATGCCGAGAGATTGTGCCCAATCAGGCAATGCAGTGTAATGTAAGTGGTGCGGGCCTGCCCAGATATAGGTAAAAATCAAGGCCCAGAAATGCACCACGGAAAGACGATATGAATAAACCGGGCGTTCCGCCTGCTTGGGTATAAAGTAATACATGATACCCAGAAAACCTGCGGTCAGGAAGAATCCTACTGCATTATGCCCATACCACCATTGGATCATTGCATCCTGAACACCCGCATAAATTGAATAAGATTTAAACCAGGCAACAGGATATTCAAGATTATTGAAAATATGCAAAATGGCGACCGTTAAGATAAACCCACCAAAAAACCAGTTCGCCACGTAAATGTGTTTAACTTTACGCTTGATTAAGGTGCCGAAAAATACAATTGCGTAAGCGACCCAGACTAATGTAATCAAAATATCTATCGGCCATTCAAGCTCAGCATATTCCTTTGTAGTGGTAAGACCCAGCGGCAGTGTGATGGCAGCCGAAACGATAACCAGTTGCCAACCCCAGAAAGTAAATGCAGCCAATTTATCGCTCAGCAATCTGACATGACAAGTACGCTGAACAACATAGTAAGATGTTGCAAACAATGCACAACCGCCGAAAGCAAAAACGACAGCATTGGTGTGCAATGGGCGCAAGCGCCCAAAAGTTAGCCACGGGGTATCGAAATTCAATTGCGGCCATACCAACTGAGCAGCAATTATTACGCCCACCAGCATGCCGACAATACCCCAAACGACTGTCATTACGGCGAATTGTTTTACAACATTATAGTTGTAAGTTTCAGATTGAATGGTGTCTGTTGTCATCAATTAATCCTCAATTGGTAAAGCTTGGAGCAATTCCCATGCCCCACAGAATCGCTGTCGAAGCTAATAAGCCCACTAGAGTAACTAGCCCCACAGCAAGTATGGCACTAGAGAGTAAAAAACCTTTTTCCTTCGGCAGATCAAGCATTATAGGCACACCCGTGTATAACAGATAAACGCAATACATCACGGCAGGCAGTCCGATAAGATAAATGATCCAGACTTCTGAAAACAATAAAAAGACACCCAGTATCATTAGAGGCGTTGCAACCAACGCAGATAACTGAACACAGCGCGCTAAAGTTCGATCAAAACCATACGTATCTCCCATCCATTTGATCATGCAGCCAATCGCAAATACTGCAATTAATATAGCCAGATAAAATAGAATGGATATTTTCAGTGCGCTTGCCGTGGTAAGCTTGATCACCGGGCCGTCACCAATGTTCCAACCGACCATCGTTGTGCCGATAAACCCACAAACCGGTGCTATTGCGCCGAGCACAAGAACCAAAGTCAGATATACTTCGCTGATGCTTGCCGGTTCTGATCGAATTGCTCGCCATTCAACATCAGGTTTTCTTAATAACCCGGGAAGATGTTTAATCAGCATATTTAAAGTCTCCTTACAATTGTGTCAAAATCGCTGCTGGTTAGCAGTGGATTAGTAAAATATAATTATACAAAGATTTCCACAATATTACTGTGGATAATAATCATAACAACTATGAATGTCTGATCATATAAAAAATAAATTTGAACACCCTACCTCTGCAATGAAATGCTTTCACTGCGGTCTTCCAGTTATAGACCAGAGTAAATTTGAGGTGGTCATTAATGGACAAGTCGAGCCGATGTGTTGCGCTGGCTGCCAGGCTGTTGCACAAACGATAATTGATAATGGTCTAACTGATTTTTATCGTTATCGTGACTCAACCACAATTCAAAAACCAGAGGAATTAATCCCTTCCTCACTTATTAAAAACCAAATATATGACCGGCCAAACATACGTTCACGTTATGTGCGTCCAATCAGCGCTCAGTTTGATGAAGCCTCGCTAACGCTTGATGGCATGACTTGTGCGGCGTGTGCCTGGTTAATCGAAAAACAACTGTGCAAACTTCCTGGAATAGAAAATATTGATATCAATTACTCCAGCATGATTGCCAAGGTCAAATGGAATCACTCCCAGGTTGAGTTAAGTCAGATTTTGGCTGCGATACGCGAGATTGGCTATTTAGCTACACCTTATGAACCCAGAATTCAATATCAACAATTACTAAAGCAACGATCTGCACAGCTCAAACGAATCGGCATTACCGCCGCTTTAGGCATGCAAGTAATGATTATTTCCGTGGCCCTTTACTTCGGTCATTTTTCCGGTATTGAAGACTCTTGGAAGATCTTATTCCAACGGCTAGGCTTGCTTCTAACGCTACCGATTATATTTTACAGCGCCCTGCCTTTTTACAAAGCCAGTGCCACTCAGATCAAGCATTTTCAACCTGGCATGGATGTGCCAGTATGCTTGGGTCTCACACTCGCGTTTTTAGCTAGTCTTTGGACCATCATTAGCGGTCGTGGTGAAGTCTATTTTGATTCAATTACCATGTTTGTATTTCTACTGCTTGTTGCGCGCTATTTCATGCATAACTCATTGCTCAACGCAAGTCACAGTATTGAACGCTTAGCAGCAAACACACCCTTATCCGCTGCAAGATTAACGGAACACTCCGTCAGCTCGATGGCTGAATCCGTCAGCGCGGAAGAACTCAAACCGGGTGACTGGATCAGGGTGTTAGCAGGATATGTGGTCCCTGCTGATGGGGTTGTGATTCATGGTAACTCCACAGTTAATCAGGCCGTAATAAGCGGCGAAAGCACTCCCATCAAAGTCACTGAAAACAGCAAGGTTATTGCCGGTAGTGTTAATCATGATGGTCCCCTAATCATCAAGGTCACCGCAAGTGGTGAGAATACGGTCTTCTCTGCAATTGAAAAACTAGCAAAGCAAAGTTTGTCTACCCAATCAATGGATTTACCTTTGATTGATTTTATTGCCCGCTGGTTTGTAGTCGGAGTATTAACACTTGCTTCAATCGTTGCAGTCTATTGGTGGAATACACATCCAGAGCAGTGGCTGACCGTTACCATAGCAGTTTTGGTTATTACCTGTCCTTGCGCGCTGTCGTTATCGGTGCCTACAGCTTATGCCTGTGCCAACAGCAACATGATGTCAAAAGGATTGTTATTAACACGTACCGATGCGATTGAACAACTGACTAAAATTGACCATTTAGTGCTCGATAAAACCGGGACTTTAACTAACGATAAACTAGCTGTTGAAAGGGTTAATGTCCATGGCAACTTGACCAAAACCGAAGCATTAAAGCTAGCGGCCAGCATGGAAATTAATTCTGATCACGTTCTTGCCAAAGCTATTTTAGAACAGAACAATCAACCGCTTTATCCGCTGGAAAAATGGACTAACCATACAGGACTTGGCATCAGTGCCACCATCGATAAAAGGCAATATTATCTGGGTTCAGCAGAGTTCATTTCACAGATTGTGCCTTTGCATAAGATTGCAAATCAATCCGGTTCTGTAGTTCTTCTGGCTAACTCCGAGCGTATACTGGCTGAATTATATTTTTCTCATTCTTTGCGCAGTGGTGTGAACGATCTTGTTGATTATGCTAAACAACAAAAAATATCTATTTTGATGCTGACCGGAGACTCGCAAGGGCCCGCCAAAGAACTGGCCGGAATGCTAGGCATTGAAAAAATATATTGTGATTGCAAACCCAAAGACAAACTCCAAATCGTTGAGGATTTACAGAAACAATCAGCAAAGGTTCTGATGATTGGTGACGGTATCAATGATTCACCCGTGCTAGCAAAAGCAGATGTGTCCATTGCTGTTGCTGGAGCAACACCTTTGGCCGTATCGGGAGCCGATATTGTTATGGTCAACCCATCTTTGGCGGCAATTAGGGACCTGCATCTGTTTGCAAATCAAACCAGCAGAATCATTCGGCAGAATATCAGTTGGGCGATTGGTTATAACTTATTAGCAATACCGTTTGCTGCGTCGGGGTTTATCAACCCCTTGTTCGCCGCTATCGGGATGTCATTAAGTTCAGTTATCGTCGTGCTAAACGC
The DNA here is from genome assembly GCA_965215945.1 of Arenicellales bacterium. GTDB lineage: Bacteria > Pseudomonadota > Gammaproteobacteria > Arenicellales > JAHEKD01 > JAHEKD01. Next base: position 62,664 of record CBDCFC010000026.1, read on the forward strand.
CCAGCGTTTAAGGAAATAACGAGTTTGGAAATACTATATTTATTAATTCCGATTGCTATTATTTTAGTGATAATAATTATTGGCGTATTTCTGTGGGCGATCAAAAACAAACAATTTGATGACCTGGAACGCCACGGCCACGATATTTTAATGGATGATGATAAACAATCAAAATCTGATTGAACTAATTCACCGCAAAAGGTTTATCGAGTAATCTTCTCCATGCCTTTCAAGACCATACTTTTGTATGAGACAATACCAAGGATTTCATCGCCCTTGGTCACAGGCGCCCTGGTCAATCCAAATTTATCAAATAACCGAGCACAATAACGAATATTCATATTAGGAGGTACGGAAATCATTGGCTTACTCATGATTTCATAGACATTAACACGCTCGGGGGCTTTATCTGGAGCAATCACTTTTTTAGCAACGTCGGCGAGCAATAAAATTCCATATTCATCATCAGCATGTCGACGGTTAACAATAATGCAGCCGGTATGCAAATGTTTGGCTTGCTTTACCGCCTCAGCAATTGTCTCGGTGCCTTCTATCATATCAAATTCGGGATACATGACGTCTTCGACACGAACGATTGATGGCTTACTCATATTTCTTCTCCTACGACTTCTTGTAGCAATTCAACCTGGTGGGCAACACCCACTGCATCTTCGACATCTAATTTAAAGGCAATGCCGGCTCCAGACTTGGTGTCAAATTCTCCCACCTCGGAAATAGTTTCCAGAATTTCACGGCTCAGGTGTTCCTCGACAAGAAATAAAACCACGTCACGCTGCGTCTCAAGATTAAGGCCGAAAAATGTTTTTGTCGATTTATTACCTTCCCCCCTGGCACTGGTGATCACAGTTGCACCGGTAGCCCCATGTTCCCTGGCTGCGTCCATGACAGCGTCAGTCTTGTCATCCTGAATAAAAGCGCATATCAATTTAAAATGCATATTGATTCTCCATAGTTAATTTTTGGCACGCCACTCAGACAGTTGAGCATACGCCATTACAGTAATCATCGGAAATAAGCTGGCAAAAGCGATCAAACCAAAGCCATCCATTAACGGGTTTCTACCGGGAACAGTGCCTGCCAGACCCAGACCCAGTGCGGCGACGATTGGAACAGTCACTGTTGACGTGGTCACACCACCTGAATCATAGGCCAGCGCAATAATCACTTTGGGTGCAAAGATTGTTTGAATAATGACAACAATATAACCCACCACGATGTACCAGTACAACGGCGTTCCAGTCACGATACGATAGGTGCCGAGGGCAATCCCGATCGCCACACCTAAGGCCACGGCAATTCGCAAACCCCATACGCCGATCGCGCCACCGGAAACATCGTTTGCTTTGATCGCTACTGCATATAATGAAGGTTCGGCAATTGTGGTGGAAAAACCAATCGCAAAAGCGAACAAATAAACCCATTTGTACAACCGCCAGTCTATGCTCTCCAGTGCACCACTGGCTTGCTGGACAAAACCGATAAATTCAGGCGCCGTCAGTTGTTCGGCCATCAATCTGCCAAGAGGAAACAACGCCTCCTCCAGCCCATAGAGAAAAAACGCCAAGCCGATTAACACGTAAACAAAACCGACAATCACTTTGGCGAGATTAGGCACTTTTCGCCGCAGCACCAGCAACTGAAAGCCAAAAATAATAATAGCGATGGGCGCCACGTCCCTAATCGTGGCTATAAAAGTATTGAATAAATGCACAAGCATTAATTCAGCACCAAAATACCGTAAGCCATAACAAACATCATTGGCGTTAATGACGCAAACGCAATCAAACCAAAGCCATCTGTGACCGGGTTGCGTCCCTGAATCGACGAGGCTAGTCCTACCCCAAGCGCTGTCACCAGCGGCACCGTGATGGTTGATGTTGTCACACCACCAGAGTCATAAGCAATCCCTATGATTTCAGCCGGTGCAAACACCGTCATTATTACCACACCGATATAGCCACCAATAATTAGATACTGGATTGGCCAGCCGCGCAAAATTCTTAACACACCAACCAGAATAGCTATTCCGACTGAAACCGCCACTGTCATTCGTAGTCCAAATGCATATTCCTCTCGAGCAGCCTGGTCATCGGCTATCATTTTTCCCGTAGCGGCCACATTAGCCGCTTCATCAGCGACGGCGATTAACGCCGGCTCTGCAATCGTGGTGCCAAAACCTAAGCAAAAGGCAAACACTAATAACCAAAACACACTGCCCTTGCGAGCAAAATCGTAAGCCATGTTTTCACCGACCGGAAACAGGCCCATTTCTAACCCCTTTATAAACAAACCCAGGCCCATCACCACAAACAGCGTGCCTATAAAAATTTCAGTCAAATTTGGAATCGGCTGACGCAACACAGCAAGCTGAAAAAAGCCGATTACCACAATGATTGGCAATAAATCCTTGATGCTGCCAAACAGCGTTTTGATTATTTGTCGCACTATTATTTTCTTGATTGATTGTATGAATCTAATCGAAAAACCATCAGAGTGCTTCACTTTTTTTAATATTAGGAATCAGATGGCGAAGATTCAAAAATGGATGGATTCTCAGCGCATGATTAATGGTTTCAATCGCCTGGCGAGTCTTGTTTTGCTTGAGTAAAATAAAAGCTCTGCCAGATAATGCGCCAAAATGTCTCGGTTCCCGCTTGAGCGTTTCAACAATATCGGCTAAGGACTTATCATAGTTTCCTAGCAAGAACTCCATGGTTGCGCGTTGATTCCATCCTTCAGCATAATCGGGTTTTAATTCAATAATTTGATTGGAATAGTCTAAAGCTGCTTCGTAATCCTGTTCGCTCCTGGCCTGTGACAACTTTTCCATAATAGCATTAACTTGTTCATCCTCGGATGTCAGCCATGAAGACCAAATTAATCGTTCGATTTGTTTAGCCTGATATTCTTGAGTGGTTTTAGACAGCGCCACAAACAAATCATCAGGCTCATGCTGTTTATAAATAGGATCTGCGTAAGCAAAACAGCCAAAACCCATCAAAAATATGAATAAAAAATTGCATGACGCTTGAGGTCGAAAATTCATTCGATAAACCGCGATTTAACAAGATAACCCAACCATTCTAGCAGATAGCAAGGCAAGCAAACATTAACCAAACGGGAGCACCGTTTGGAAAGTAGTATATTAAGGTTATAGTCTTACTAAATTATTAACCGGACAAAAAATGGAATGTTATTTACAAGGTAAAACAGCGCTGATAACCGGCGGCTTCACTGGAATTGGTTTGGCGATTGCAAAAGCTCTGGCTGAACGCGGCGCTTCGCTAGCTGTTGGCGCCCGCAGTCCCGATCAATCAATCATGGAAGAATTGAAGCCCTCTACAGCAAACGTTTTTACACAACCGCTCGATGTGCGAGATTCAAGTAGTATTGATAGCTTTGTTAATCTTGCTACGTCCCGGCTTGGAACAATCGACATTCTTGTTAACGCGGCGGGCATCACTACATCACAGACCGTTTGTGGACATAGCGATGAAAGCTGGAATGATATTATCGAGACTAATTTGTCCGGTCCATTTAAGTTAATACGTGCATGCTTACCGGCAATGATCGAACGTAACTGGGGCAGAATTATTAGCATAGGCTCAACGGCTGCACGCACAGCAACTTCAGACTCAGCAGCTTATTGCGCCTCGAAATCCGGTCTATTAGGATTGACTCGAGCGGTTGCACTGGAAGGTGCTGAACACGGTGTAAACTGTGTCATGATCAGCCCCACCTGGGTGGAAACTGAGATGATGCAACGTAGCATGCAACGAAAAGCTGATAAAAATAACACTAGCGCTGAACAAGAATACAAAAAAACCACCGAACAATCACCACAGAAACGCTTGGTTCAGGCACATGAAATTGGTGCACTGGTAGCATTCTTATGCCGTGATGAAGCTATTGGAATTACTATGGAGGACATACAGATCAATGCAGGCGCTTTGTGGTAATTAATCCATTGCTGAATGTAGAGCAATTAGACAATTTATTAGATGAAACTTAGCCCATTAAAATTATTTGTTATGAGTGCAACACTTAGTGTTGCCTTGGTTGTGATGGTGTGCCTGTTCTGGACTGGCTTTAAAGTGCTTGAAGTTGCCAACATTATGTTCTGGATTGGTGCCTTAACTGTTGTGATTGGAGGAGGTTTTTTTATTTCGGTATATAACAAGTATCACGGTCAATCAGTTGCAATAATGACTACATTGAAACATTATGTTCCCGACGATGAACATTCAATAATAATCAAGGAAAAGCAAAGATCACGTAGAATTGTCAATGGTTTAGCCGTGGCTGCACCAGGAATCTTACTGATAATCTTATCCTGGTTGATATTCGCCAACAGCTAAGTTTTAAATCAGTAATATCAAGCCTTATCTGGAGACTTTGTATGACACTCAAACTTTTAGGAATCGGCGGCATGGGATTAATGCTTAGCCCTTCGGCAAAACATTTAACAGCCGATGGGCCCGCCAAGTTTATTCGTGTTTTTGATCGTGGTACTAAGGATGAACGGCGCGATGCCTGTCGAGATGTATGGAAAGAACACGGTGCGGAGATCGTCGGCGATTACCAGGCTTTAGTTGGTGATAATGATTTTGACGGCGTGGTGATTTGTGCCGGAAAGAATGGTGATGATCTTAACATTTTCCGATCCTTAACATCCTTATTAAACAGTAATAGGGAAACAAAACCTTTCGTTTTGCATTTATCCACTGTCAGCAGTGGTTTTGTAAAAGCTGCAAATGATTTCCTTGAGGTGAACGGAGTTGATTATGTTAATTATCCCTTAACTGGCGGCCCACTTGGCGCAGAAACAGCGAACATGCTTATTCTAGCCAGCGGTAATCAATCAATTTATGAGCGCTTGCTACCCACACTTGAAACGATCGGCAAACCAAAATATTTTGGCAACAGCATTACTGCAGGAGCTGAGGTAAAGCTAATGGGACAGTTAATGGTCTTTAACGGTCTGGTTGGTATTAGCTCAGCTGCAGCCTTGAAATCAGAATGTTTTGGTGAAGATTTATCCGGAATCTCGCAGGCTGATTTTTTTGATTTTCTCAACGGCGGTGCTGGTGGTACACGCCAGTGGGATGTCGCCCTGAGCAAGGGTGTTCGCGATGACACACCTGGGATCAGGGGATTTATGATTCATCATGCGGTAGTTGATGCGATTTATGCCGCCAAACTCTGCCAGGAAAGAGGGTTGCCATCACTAAGCATTATGCCAATGGTCAGTATTGCCCTGGCCTTTGCCTATTTACTGAACAAATATGAAGGTGCTGCATTAGCGACTCATGCTATTGTCCGGGAGATGATAAAAGCCAATGCCGATGATATCGATGCTTTTGTAAACAAGAACGTTGATTACAACGATGTCGAGACCAGCATCAACAATAGCATTGATGCCTTGCCTGAGCGGGTGAAGCAATCAGTGCTGTTGGATGTTAGTAGTGCTGATTTTTAATTCCGTAATTCCGAGCTCAGCCTAGGAATCCCCACTTACTGTCATTCCGACCGAAGTGGAGGAATCTCCTTGATGCGGCTATTAATCAAACTAAAGTGGTAATTTCATTTTAGATGCCCGAACAACGTTTTAAAGATCCCTCGACAAGCTCGGGATGACAGAGTGAACTCTGCATAACAGTTAACTTTAGACTCAGTGTAGAATTTGCTCCTGTGATTGCAGCGCCAAATTCTGCGTGTCATCCTGGGCCAGAAACCCTCCCGACTGCCTGGCCCAAAGTTCAGCATATAAACCTCCGTTTTTCACAAGCATGTCGTGACTACCCTGCTCGACTATTTTTCCCTGATCCATGATAACCAGTCTATCCATGGCGGCGATGGTTGATAAACGATGGGCGATGGCAATAACGGTTTTTCCTTCCATCAGGCTGTATAAGCTCTCCTGGATTGCGGCTTCAACTTCTGAGTCCAGTGCGCTGGTCGCTTCGTCAAGAATTAAAATGGGTGCATTTTTTAACAGCACTCTGGCAATAGCAATGCGCTGACGCTGGCCACCGGACAGTTTGACTCCACGTTCACCAACATGAGCGTGATAGCCCTTGCGGCCGCTCATATCTTCAAGTTCCTGGATAAATTCGTGGGCATGAGCCTTTTTAGCTGCTTCCATTACCGAATTCAGATCGCTGTTCTGACTGCCGTATCGAATATTATCCATCACCGAACGGTGCAGCAACGATGTATCCTGAGTCACCATAGCGATCTGCGCTCTTAAGCTGTTTTGAGTGACCTGGGAGATATCCTGATCGTCGATTTCGATTTTGCCGGATTTCAGATCATAAAAACGCAATAGCAGGTTCACCAGCGTCGATTTGCCCGCTCCCGAACGCCCCACCACACCGATCTTCTCACCAGGTTGTACTGTCAGGGTTAAATTTTCAATCACTCCGGCAACATTCTCATCAGAAATTTTGTCGTAGTTAAATTCGATGGCATTAAATTCAATTTTCCCTTGATTGACTATCAACGGTTTGGCGCTGGGAGCATCAACAATGGTGCGTTCTCTGGCGATGGTTTCAATCCCGTCCTGAACCACGCCAATGTTCTCAAACAGACTGGATACTTCCCACAACGTCCATTGTGCCATACCCTGCAGACGAAGAATCACGCCCAGCGAAAAAGCAATAGCGCCAACAGTTACTGCATTCATCTGCCATAACCAAACGGAAGTGGCTGCCACCGAAAAAATCAAAAAAGAATTTAACAGACTCAACGTCAAATTCAATTTGGTGGACAGGCGCATCTGCCAGTAGACGTTATCCAGAAAATCTGACATGCCTTCCTTGGCATACTGATCTTCATATTTAACATGGGAGAACATTTTCACCGTGGTGATATTGGTATAACTGTCCACCACCCGGCCGGTAACGGCAGAGCGAGCCTCGGCCTGCTCTTTGGCGACTTGCCTTAAACGCGGCACAAAATAGAGCAAAGTAACCATATAACCTGCCAACCACAACAGCATGGGCGCAGTTAAGCGCAAATCACTGGAAGCAAACAATAACAGCGTTGAGGTAAAGTAAACAATGATATACACCATGATGTGGGCAACCGTCATCACCGCGTCGCGTACGCCCAACGCAGTCTGCATCATTTTGGTGGCAAGGCGACCGGCGAAATCATTCTGAAAAAAGTCAACGCCCTGGCGCAGCAGATAGCGATGGGCCTGCCAGCGAATGCGCATGGCAAAATTGCCCAGCAAGCCCTGGTGGCTGACCGCATTATCAAGAAACTTCAAAACCGGCAACACCACTAACACCAGTACGCTCATGCCGATAATTTTGAATTTGTGATCGGCATAAAACGTGGCTTTATCGGCCGCCGCTAACCAGTCTACCAGTTTACCGACAAAGGCAAATAACATCACTTCAAGCGCGGCCACACAGATACCCAGAATCACCACCGCAATCAGCAGTGATTTGAACGGACGCATATAGTGCATCAAAAAACCGAATAACGACTCCGGCGGCTTATCCGGCAACTCGCTCGGAAAGGGATCGGTAAAACCTTCCAGCCAGTCGAACACTTTGTTGATTAGTTTGTTCACCAATTTATAAATCACTCATTGTGCATTTAGGTTTACATATTTATTTGACTGTGATTATTACTCCGTCATTGCGGGCTTTGATCCGCAATCCAACGGCTTTTCTTATTACTCAACGGATTCAATGGATAGTTAACTCTTTCAGAAGCACGTTGAAACGGGTATAAGCCCAAGTCATAGTGATTTCAGGCATGATAAGCTATTTACAACTATATAGGCCCGTCTCAGCATACATTTTAATCAAAGTAGTGGCCTTTGAAGTTACTGAGTAATTAAAGATGCCAGTAGATTCCGTGTCAAGTAATGTATGGCCAAATACTGAGTCATTTATAAAAGTCAATATTCCAAATGAATATCTTGACAATGACTAAACATCAAAAACTGCCTCAAAGGCTTGCAAATTGCTTAGGCGTACCAGATCGCAAAACTCGCAACATTAGGTTCCAGCTCAGGGTTAAATCTACCAGGTTGTGCCAACGGCGAATTTAAACCTAGCTGTTGGTTTTCTAATGCCGCTGATGTCTTCCTCTATGGCGGCTAACAGACGCTCAAAATAATAATTAGCTCGAAACTCAAAGTCATCTAACTGAGTTGTTGATTTGGGAAAACATAGTGTCAGGACGATATGTGAGCGCTGCGGGTTTATTGGATAAGCTTCATAAATCCAAACTGATTCCGTTCCTGCTGCAAATGTCATGTTGGGAAAGACCCAGCTATACCGCGCTCCATTAGCCGTACGCTCATCTAGAGATTTTATTTTCGGCAACATATATTGCTGAGTCGATTCTAATAAAGCTCCTGTACCTTCTGTCGCACCAAACTGTGAGGCAAAATCACCGCTAACCTGCTCACTCGGCTCCGGGGCTAAATAGATATTATTGATGGAATCCGGGTGGACATAGGGCAAGTGATAATATTCATTGAAGACATCCAGGAAAGCTTTCCAATTGCAACCCACTTCAAATTCATGGCGTTTATAACTGACCAGTTCATCAAACGACCAAGGAGCGTGCAAAAGTTCAAAACCCTGTAAATAGTCATCAATGTTTTTAGCCTCACCATCCAGATTTAAAAAAGCAAACCCATAACGTTCTTCAATCAGAATTTCAATTAAGCCATATTGCCCATAATCAAAGCCATTACCATTTTTGATTTTGGGCGCGGTAAGCAGGCGACCATCAAGCGCATAAGTCCAACGATGAAACGGGCAACGAATCACTTGGCAGGTTCCGTGGCTATCCAGTAATTTTGCACCACGATGCCGACAACTATTAGCAAAAGCTCGCAGTTTGTTTTTGTTATCCCTGAGCACAATTATGGGAATACCTACAATCTCCAAACTGGAATAATTGCCAGAATTTTGCCATTGGTCAGCCCGACCCAACCCTATCCAGTTAGCTTGAAAAATGTATTTCTTTTCTAATTCAAGAACCTCAGCATCACTATAACAAGCCGGGGATAATGAATGGGCGGTCGAAATCGGTGGTTTTACATTCGACAGTTGCTGCTTGAATAAAGATATATCCAGATAGTTCATGTATTCCTCCGTGTTCTAAGGACGAAAGTATTTTATGCAATTAGCTCTAACAGACTCCCAGCCTTGTTCTAAAACATCTACAATTGAGTCTGGCAATGGACCTTGTTCACATGCCTCAAGGTTGGCAGATAGATGATCAGGCCTGCTCGCACCTAGGATAATTCCATCTTCATATTCACCGGTAAGCTTTGAGTGATACACCAACCAGCGTAATGCGGCTTGTGTCGCTGTAATATTTTCAGATTCGCAAGCCCCATTCAATTGCTGAATGACCTTAAAGTACTCCTTTTTCCAATAACGGTCCTGATAGGTATCATTATTGGTCGCAAAGCGTCCCTGATTCGGAATCTGTTTGAATGAGCTATGCTTGCCGGTCAACAATCCCCCGGCCAGTGGATTATAAACATAAAACTTGATCTTATAGTTTCTCAGACAAGCAAACAATTCCCGCTCAACATCCCTTGTCAAGGCGTTATACATACCCTGATAAACCAGTGGTTGGATCCAGCCATTGGCGCGGCAGATCTCCGCAATCTCGGCCACTTGCCAGGCCGCATAGTTGCTTAAGCCAAAATCCCTGAACTTTCCCTGGCTGTGCAACTCCCAACAAGCTTCTAAGGTTTGTTGGATCGGCGTATCGAGATCAGGCGCATGTAAATACAAAAGATCAACATAATCCGTGTTTAAACGGGACAACGACACGCTCAATTGCCGCTTGATTTCATCCGCTTTTAAGCCATTGTCATTCCAGGGATTAACCTTGGAGGCGATATAAAAATCATCCCGGCGTTGTTTACTTATTAACCGCCCCAGCAGCGATTCGGTTTTCCCATCGTTATACACATAAGCCGTATCAAGCTCGTTATATCCGGCGGCCACGAACCGATCAATCATCTGTAAAGACACAGACTCATCAGCCTGATCGGCAAATGTCATGGTGCCCAGTATGAGTTTGATTTTATTCACATTCCCAAAGATTTAGTTGTTACTTCAAATAGCCGAAATGATCATTGTGAGGGAGTGAAATCCCCATGTAGGGATAAATTTCCATGGTAACCCATTCAATGGTGGATTACTTTGCGAGTTAACACTCAAATAAGTGCTGCAATGACTTAACAATGTCCGACAATTTGACTGAAACACCAGACATTTGTTATCGACCCAAACAATATACTGAAAATTACCACAGAAAAATTACATCTAGCAAATGGTAATTATTTGAAAATTAAGCAAGTAGTTTTGAATAGCGTAACTTCGCAGCTTTTTGATCAAAGCTATACGTTACCTGACATCCAATCTGTGTATTAAGATTGACGATTAAGCAATCAGCATAACCGGCATTGGATTGCTGATAATCATCTAAAGCCGACCAACAAATAACCGGATTTTCTATCACAAATTCAGCGGTGGACAGTATCTGCTTAATAACCGCAGCCACGGTCCTTTTGTCATACTTATAGGCCGAACTTAACACCCAGGCCAATTCGGCCATTACAACACAGCATATAAACCCGGGATTATCGACAGTACATTCACGTTCAATCAGATTAGCAGCCAATAATGATTGATCTTCCGGATCATCCTGTACAATGTATCGAACCAAAACGTTAGTATCCAGGCCAATCATTTACCTGCTGCACCTTCAGCAATTGCTTTTTTCATTTCTTTCAATGACACTTTTCGCTTAGGCGGTGGCACCATCCCTTTTAGCTTAGTAACAGGAACCGTAACAGGTATAACCCGAATTACACCATCTTGATCCAGGATAAATTCCAACCGGTCACCAGCATTCAGATGTAACATGTCACGTATCTTCTTTGGCACCGTCACCTGGCCTTTTGTAGTCATAACTGCTTGCATATTCTTACTTTTAATATTTTTCCTTACTTTTTAGTATACCCTAAATTCACTACTGAATACTATCCCACATGTGTGGGGAACACGAAGATCGCAAACAAATTATTTGTAGTCGATCCGGTTCATCCCCGCGGGTGCGGGGAACATTGCGGTTAATATAGGATCTTCACGTTCTACTGCGGTTCATCCCCGCGGGTGCGGGGAACATAATCTAAATGGCATTGACGATGATTATATTTACGGTTCATCCCCGCGGGTGCGGGGAACATATCATTCTAGTTCCAAATCAATGCTAACTTTACGGTTCATCCCCGCGGGTGCGGGGAACATTAGATGTTCTCATTTAATATATAAACTAAGCTCGGTTCATCCCCGCGGGTGCGGGGAACATTTTGCAACATGACGATAAAAGAAAGTCGAGGGCGGTTCATCCCCGCGGGTGCGGGGAACATACTCTACGCCCTCACTTAGCTGTAAGCCTTCGCGGTTCATCCCCGCGGGTGCGGGGAACATACCGTGTACTTTTCACAATCATTTATATAGCCCGGTTCATCCCCGCGGGTGCGGGGAACATGAACCGCCAAGCTCTGCTTCAATGCCCATTGACGGTTCATCCCCGCGGGTGCGGGGAACATGTTAATAGCATATTTGACGAGAGGGTATTTTTCGGTTCATCCCCGCGGGTGCGGGGAACATGTCGCTTGCTCGCGCTGCTCTGGCGTTAAAAACGGTTCATCCCCGCGGGTGCGGGGAACATTGACGTATCGCTTATTCCGGAAAAAGCACGACCGGTTCATCCCCGCGGGTGCGGGGAACATAGGCCGGTTGTGCCTGCCGCCGCCACTGTCGAAGGTTCATCCCCGCGGGTGCGGGGAACATATCACAACGCAGGGGCGCATTTTTTCGTAGCGCGGTTCATCCCCGCGGGTGCGGGGAACATTAATAAACGTTCTACTGTTTTAAGCCTGTAGCCGGTTCATCCCCGCGGGTGCGGGGAACATGTTAGCTGCCCCACCCTAGCTAGTGATAATTGCGGTTCATCCCCGCGGGTGCGGGGAACATAAGACCAAGATAGATTTATTCAAGGCAACTGGCGGTTCATCCCCGCGGGTGCGGGGAACATTTACCGTTCGAAGTCCGTGTAATGATCAAGCACGGTTCATCCCCGCGGGTGCGGGGAACATCATATCCATTACTTGCAGCGGATAAGTCAACGCGGTTCATCCCCGCGGGTGCGGGGAACATGTATAAACGATTAGAGTCCACGGCAAAAAAGACGGTTCATCCCCGCGGGTGCGGGGAACATACGTTTCTTTTTCATATCAATAACATTTATCGCGGTTCATCCCCGCGGGTGCGGGGAACATTAATAAATATGAAGCCCATCCCCTACAGTTAGCGGTTCATCCCCGCGGGTGCGGGGAACATGCCTCACCAACAACGCCAAGCGCCCTAACTATCGGTTCATCCCCGCGGGTGCGGGGAACATCTCCGGTATTGGCATGTAGTGGGTTGCGGTTACGGTTCATCCCCGCGGGTGCGGGGAACATACCAATCATAACTGATTGGTTTTAAATAGAAAAACCGACAGCTAAAATTCTACCAAAAAACTGGCACAGATTTTCCAAATTGTTAAAGAGCATTCTCATCCTCCTGCGGCAAAAACGAAACTAACCTTAAACCATCCATTTCTACTGGGATACGCCGATTTTCCCCGAGAGTTTGAAAATCAAAACCCGACTCAGTATTAGTTGCCCAAGCCATTACAATGTTTCCATCTTCAACAAAATGTTCACATTGCTGCCAGATTATTTCACGAATTCGTCTTGAAACATCACCAACATAAACACCTGCCCTGATTTGCAATAGCCACACAGCAAGCCGACCCCTTAATCTGTTCGGCACATTTTCAGTAACTACAACTAACATCGACATATCATTTTGCCCTGTGTCCTTCATCGCCAATATTCTCAGCAGGGGGAATAGCAGGTGGAACATTTTCTTTAGCCGGAGAGGGTGTTTCTATTTCACCAGCAGCCAATACTTCCTCAATCGTTGGAATAATTTTCTTCAGTATTCTTTTCTCCCGAAATGCATCTCGGCATGCTAGGCGCACTTGTCTATCAGCTCGTGATGGGTTTGATGCCGCAATTTTGAACGCGAGCGGTACCGCCGTTTCAAATTTAAAAATATCAGCAATGTCATATACAAAAGACTGCGGTTTCCCAGTATGGATGAACCCGACTGCAGGAGCATAACCAGCGGCTAATATACCCGCTTCTGTAATGCCATATAAACAGGCGTTCGCCGCACTAATACAACGATTAGCCACATCACCCTTCTCCCAATCTTTTGGATCATAGCGCCGGCCTTTCCACTTCACACCGTAGCGTTTAGCCATTAATTCATACATTTTTCTGACCCGCGCTCCCTCAATACCCCGCAATTGTTCAACACTGCGCCGTTGTGGTGGTTTTTCATTGAAACGCATCTCATACATTTTGCGCACCACTTTAAGCCTCAAATGATCATCAAGCGCTAATTTGGCTTGATATAATAATTTATCCGAACGTGCGCCTCCAGGTTGACCGGAAGCATAAAGGCGTATCCCAGCCTCACCAACCCAAACCAACAAAGTTCCCACTGTAGACGCAAGGTGAACGGCCTTGTGCGATACCCGGGTGCCCGGTTCTAACATTATGCATGCCACTGATCCGACCGGTATATGAGTACGCACACCATTTTTGTCCACCAAGACAAATGCACCATCTTGCACATCTAACTTACCGTATTCTAGAAAGATCATGGAAATACGGTCTTTAATGGGAATTGGTTTAAGTGGTAAGTAACTCACATTCCACGTCATCGTCGATTAAGGTTATAGCATCAGATTTAAATTTTATGTTACTCATCTGCATTAACCATCGTTGCCTCAATTTGCCCATCCAACCTGATTTTCAGATGATCCAAAATCTTTTTTAGATTTTCAACAGAACTATTCTGATAGGCTTGAGATTCATAACGCACAATCTGCCTGGAGCTGACATCAACCATACGAGCGAACTTATCCACTGACAAGTGGGCGGATATCCGGTAACGGATCGGTGCAACCATTAGGTCATCGATAGTATTGATGGGAATCTCTGATGGATCCATTTGCCCTGTTCGAGTATAGTCGTCTATTTCCGCTTGCAGTTCATCTATAAGCTCCTGGATTTGCCGTTTTGCGGCTTCCACAATAGCCTTTGATACACCCTTTTTTGCCGGCGCATCAAGCGACGCTTTTAGCATATCCAATTTCTCCTGCGCCGCATTAAGTTGTCTGTCACTGGTAATCATATGTTCTCTCCATATCACAAATACACCACAAGAATGCCTTTAGATTCACCGTCCCGATTGGTCTGGAAAAACTTTGGAAACGGCAGACCACTGCCTGCCTCAATTACATCCTGGAAAAAATCCAGACCGTATTTGTCTTTCATACCTTGCCTGTCACCCAAAAAAATCGGATCAACCACTTCAAGGTCGATATACTCATTTACTTCCCAAACCCCATCAATGTCATTAGGAAATTGCTTATCTGTCACAAAACTGCCGTCAATCCATAATTTACGCACATTGGCCTGGCTGAGATTGGCTACCGCTGCTTTCAAGCCTTGCATCAATTTGCGCCTGACCTCATTTGCACTGCCAAACCTTGCTTCAATTTCATCTAACGTAACCAGGTATTCACCTGTCGGTAATTCACCGTTTCCATTAAAATTTGGAATACTCATATTTTACATTATTATGACACTTATGTCATGTCATTAGTGTCCATTTCTATATTGTCTTAATGCCGATTTAAATACGGCGAATCAACATCAAGCCACAGCCAAAAGCTTTTGCCGCTCCTATGCCTTTAGACAACAGTCCTTGAAACTCATCTGGGCGCCAAACTTGGATTACTCCTTCGAAGGTTGTTACAACGATTTTTCCAGCTTGTCGATTTTTAAAAAAATACAAAGGTGGATGGTCCCTTACTTTAGCCAAATCTGTATCAATCTCAGCAATATCATCTATTTTGCGTTGCAACCAAGCCAATTGTTGCCCCTCCTTAATAAGAGGAACACGGATTTTCCTCTCAGGGTTATCTTTATCACGAATAGTTTTAGTCACATTTGCACTTAGAATAAATCTCAATTGTTGTTCGGGATTGACTTGAGGCGTAAATGACTTTCTCGCCAACACGGTAGCCTTATCCGATGAATCATGAGGTTCAATATTAGACTGCATTAGAACAATAGCTCCTTCAGCCGGATTCATTTTGTCAATTCTAAAAAGAAAAGGCGATGGTTCATTTTTCCTACGTTCAACATCTGGGAAAAGTGTCCACAGTTTGCGATGCCATTCCCAAGCATTATCCAATCTTCCAGGTTTGAGCGCGACTTTACTCAGATACATTTTCAAGTTCCGTTTTGTTTAACTGATATAGATAAACATTTCTCGAAGCAAATTGACGTTTTCTCGAATAAAGGGGAACATCCCGCATTTTCAGCACAGTAGATTCAACGCTTGGTTTCGATTCGCTATAGACTGTGCCAGAATACGGTTCAATTATGGAAAATGCACTTTCAAAATCTACCGCATCGATTGTTTCCTCATATAGCGGCCTAGACAAGGCACATGAACGCCTTCCAAGAAAGGGAGTATAAACAGGATTGTTGATAGCGTGTATCAAATCATCACAGGTGATCAGAGCATCTTCCTGTACTTCCAATAAAACAGTATAAACAGCATCACAAAGGTATTCTCGATGTGATACAACTGGATCTTTTCTTGGTTTGCCATCTACTTTCCTTGGATTTAAAACAGTATGATAGTCTATGATCCGCTGCGGAGTCGCATCAGAACGCACTGCTATTTTTACACTTGATGCAAGTGCTTCCAGGCCTTTAATATCATTTCTGTCAACACCCAAACAAGCTGCCAGTAATCCAAGAACACCACTGCGAGTAGGGACTAACTCAGTATGGCGCAAATCCTCGTAGGTATGACCTCCCCATGCTTGCAAAACACCCTGCAGCTTTAGAACTAAAAATTTCTTCACATGGGTGCTCCTTTAGCATCCTGAGCAATCCAATTTTCAAGCTCGGCCAGCGAACTAAATGAGGTAATATCCTTAGAATCTTTCAGTTTGTTATCGTTTTTTTCTCCAATCTGAAATGCAGCAACTTTTTCGTCCAAACCATAACCAGAATGAACATTACTCCAATAATCCTTCAATGCCTGAATAGAAGGAGCTAAGAAGCCCCTATTATTTTCAACTGGTTTTTCAAATGCATTGGCAAGTGAAACAGGAATATCAGTGAAACTGACCAAAACATAATCCGCCAAATTAAATGGTGCTGTACTTTGGTTTTTAGCCGTTGGCACAACAGTTGCCAGCATATGTAACACATGTTTAGAGATTTCCAATGCACGCTCTCTGGTTGCTCCCCCAAGATTTTTTTGTAAGTGTGGTATGTTTATGCTGGCATAACGATAAAAAACACCCGAACTGAACTCCTGAGTATTTAGGTGCCCAGACCCTTGTTCGCCTTGCCCTTCTTCAGTTTCGCCGATAATGCGCTGATCTTTTTCATCCTCAACCAAATCATCTACAGCAGTAAACCAATCTATATCACCATCAATTGCATGCGTAGTAATCGTATGTGCTAATGCCATTGCACCGTCCATATTACTCATTAGACCTGAAGTAGCCATTCGACCAGAGAGGGCGATATCAATTGCAGAACCTAAAGCTTGCCTTAATGGCTGGGCGTCTTTTTCAATTTGCTTAGCTAACTTCTTTTTATCAGCTTCTTGCCCTGCCTTTTCAATTTGATCGCAAAAATAGGCTACTTCTTCAATGACCCACGGTGCAACTGCAATACTCGAAACTGATAATTCAGATAATCCTTCTTTGCCTGAAATCCATTCTAATGCCTGAATTATTCGTTGTTCAGAATAACGGTCCGCTAATGCTTCGACATATTTTTTTTGTAGCCTCCCTAATTCCCGAGTGCGATCAGAGGGTTGTCCTAAATACTCGGCATAATATTTGCTTTTTCGGATTGCTCGTTTTAACGACTGCGAAGAAATTCGCACACGACGCACACCACCAAAAATTGCTGACTTTTGCATATTCATGTCATCTCGATTGAGACAGGATGGACTATGCGAAATTAAAACGTGGAAATTGACAAAATTTTTGTTGCTCATAATTGAATTCCTAATTTTGGGGAGTAAGATGAAGGAAATAATTTTCCAACAAGCGACGTTTCTTCTGGTCATTCCAGAAATAAAGCATTTCACCAAAGTCCTGCCAATCCAACGTTGGCTCAACTTGTTGTATCAGGCGTCGCAGTTGTATTATGTCATTCGGTGTACTGGAACGGACAACCTGAAATAAACGTTGTTCACTAACTTTGTTTACAAGCTGCTCTCCAAGCGAAAGTGCCTCAAATGAATGTTTAACGAAGGGTAGAAAATAAACCACTCGCTGCCAACTGGCGCTTGTTTTTACACCGGGAAGCAAACGATAAAATGCCGGTAACATCGCTAACACCTCTGGTGAAGATACACGGCGCAACTCAGCTTGATGACCTTTACTCAACTTATCATAACGTTGTACCAACACCACAAAATCAAGCTTATTTTTTTTATTCATACAGTCTCTCCTTTAATATCTTTGAATGCTTTGCCTAAAGTTGTTTTGCTTATTGCCAGAGCCTTAATCATTTTGGGTTCATGGCTATAAGGATGTGTTACTTGTGCAAATATTTGCCAACTCAGGCGGATTAATTCATCTCTGAATAAAACAATTTGTTGAGTGCCAGTAGCCCAATCCATTTCCCATAATGCACGATGTATTAATGGTTCAGATTGATGGTAAAAGATAGCCTCAGCTTTTTGATGGATACCCTCCACGCCTGATGCCTTAGCAAAACCATAAAGTTTATTGCGTAAGACAGTTTTAATTTCCAATGCGGTTTTTACAAAATTCTCGATCTGGGCACCGTTTTTGTCCCAGCCAGCGTTTAATAGAAACAAATCATGGCGACGTTGTAGAATGGAGGCTTGTTTGTTCCGATAACCTCCAACAATCAATGAATCTGAGGCCGCCAACTCATGGAACTGTCTGACTACTTGTGCTGGCCTATAAGCCTCTTTTTTGCCTTCAGATTTAATAAGAAAATGATTAAGTTGAGTCCAAGCTGGTGCCGTGGTTGTAAATGATAGGTATCTCTCGGATTTATCTTTTAAGTTGATTTGTCTTGGAGAATGAGGATGTATCCAACGACCCTGAATATCATACCCACCAGTTTTAAAGCTCCCAAACTTTTGAAGTTTAAAGCCAGTTACTAGTGGTTCATCAACATTGATATTATAAAATTGACAAGTATTATTATAATTAGAGTAAGTTAACTCGATATGCATTGGTTGCCAGAATAGCCCTCTTAACAATCCAATTTCGTGGGCGTTAATCTTCGATTTGGCTTTGATTGGATCAACCCAGGTTGGCCTGTCGTTAACTTTAAGCTGCTCATAATTGGGCATAATTTTGAGTAGACTCAGTTTATGTAGCACATTAAACCAAATCGTATGCCGTAATGAATCAGCAGCTATTAATGTTGTTATTGGTGAACGTTGTGATAGGACTCGCAATCCATCTTTTATCCCGCCTCCATATGTACAATTCACTGCTTGATTGAACAAAAAGATTGCCGCCGCTGACTCACTCACCGCATTAATTTCCCTGGAATCATTAAAAAAAGCATGGTTGTTCCCTTCCGGTAAACCTACTAACAACTTTTGGATCGGAGTGATTTTTTTTGCACATACATCTCTAACCTGCATAAACGGTATATCAGCGTGTTTCAGATCAAACCAATCAATAAATTTTTGAATGCCTTGCTGATATTCTTCTCCGTCCAAGGGCTCACCTATACGTTGTCGCCATTCTTTTTTGTCTTCTGGTAAAAATAAAACTTGTGTTAAACAAACCAGCAACTGTAAGCACGCAAGTTCCATATCGTCTCTTGACAGAGCTATCTCACAAGCCTCATCATTACATAAAACATCTTCGAGAGTGATCAGTTTTGTTTTTGAACTCTCCTGTATAGGAATCCACGGGTCAGTCAGTAAATTCATTTCATGATTGCTCCATCATCAAACCTGTTTCAGGTGTATAAGTAAAAACTGCCTTATTACTTATGTAACACCATGGGCTTTGTCCATCCGTCTTCATAACCAACCAGATAAGGCCGTCTCTTTCTTGAGGTAATCCCTTATTTTTCCATGATGCAGGCACCGGGACTGTATTCATCATAATCTCCTCAGCCTGCTCCCACTCCTCCAAGGCAGAGATGGGAGTTAAGGTATCCAGAAAACACAACCCGTCAGATGATTCCACAACTGGAACAATATTCAGGTTCATTTCCCCATCGCGGGTTAATAAACTTACCTTATTGTCATCATCATTCCAAACATTGTGCACATCTGTCATGTGATGTGCACTTAAGTGACTTGCATAATCTGCTGCAAAAAATTCCTCATATTCTTTTATGATCTCTTCTGGTTCTTCACTCCAAGGCTTTTCACAATAAGCTTTTTCAATCAACGGGCGATACACATCCGGAAATGAGAACGTAGGATTTTTTCGAACCAATTGTTCTGTACGCCACAAGATTCTTGAATTTGGTGCATTCTTGTTTCCGTAAATTAGTTTGTGTAACTCATATTGCCGGTTTTCGGGCAACAATACGGTACATTGCGGCTGGTCAAAGCCTTTCGGTCTATTTCGATCATGGCGATGTAAACGGCCCAGACGCTGGAATAACAAATCAACCGGACAGAGTTGAGTTAGCATCCAGTCAAAATCCAGGTCAAGACTTTGCTCAACAACCTGAGTCGCGACTAAAATTCGGCCTCTTTTACTTTCACTAGTTTTGCCATATGCTTCTAGTACGTGTTCTTCTTTCGCCTGTCTATCTTTAAATCGGAATCGTGAGTGAAATAGGTCAACAGGCAAAGTTGTTTTTTCAATCAACCTAAGTCTAAGCTCCTGGGCATCAGCTACCAGATTGCAAATAATAACGACATTCGCACCTTTTTGAGCCGCCCCGACAATCTGAATTAGCAGTTCATCATCAGGCAATACATCAGAGGTTTCTCTCCAGGCTATTTGCACCTCCTTACACCCAGGTAACTTTGCAAGCCGCTGTTTCTCAGTGTCCGAAAGCGCAAATTTTTCAGTATTTCTTCCGCTAGCATGGGTAATAAGCGGGTAATCATCATTCAGTGAAATGGATTCACTATCCCCGTCCCAAGCGTTGATTAAAGCTTTCCTTTGGTGTGCAGGCAATGTAGCTGAAAGCAGTATGACACTTCCATACATATTTTTCTGGTGTTGCAGAACTTTGTTTAATAAACCATACATATAGCTATCATAAGCATGGACCTCATCAATAATCAGCACACTTTTTCCTATGCCAAAACCACGTACAAATCGGTGTCTTACTGGTAAAACGGATATTAAAACCTGGTCTACAGTGCAAACACCAATTTGACCTAAGAAAACCCGTTTCCGGCTTTGACTTAGCCAGCGTGCGCATTGAACAGCAGCTTCCATTTCATGCTCTGCATCTTGTAGTGTTTGTCTGGAGGCGTTATTTTTTAAATCTGTGAAATGGGGATTAAATCCTGCCTTACCATGCGCTAACACCATATCTGTATTCTCAAATAAGTTCCCAGCCACATCCAGCAAGCGTTTTAGCATGGCATTTGCCGTGGCCTGTGTGGGCAATGCGAATACGATACTTTCTACAATCCCTTTCACTAATAAATGACTTGCATAGGCCAAGGCCGCCTCAGTTTTTCCAGAACCTGTCGATGCTTCCATCAACGTTAAACCTGATTGAATCGGCAACTTCTCAACCAGAATTTGTATTTGTCGTAGTTCAGAAAGTTGAGGGAAAAGATCAGCTATTCCACCTTTTGTTATTGTTTTAGATAACAAACCAGTTTCAGCGATCAATGTTCGGGCGATTTCCTTACGCTTCTCAAGATAATCAGACAGCGGTTCCTCTGCATTCTGAAACGTAAATCTATCTTCTCCGTCGCGATTATGAGTAGTCGACCCTAGCCAATCACATACTGAACAAAAACCCGCAAGAAATAATAGGTCTACCGGTGGAGGCACGTCGTCAATTGATAATTCAGCGGGTTTCAGGAATAACTTTTCCAACTCGGAAACATAAAAGAACCGGGCTTGTCGGTCATATTCAAGAATATCTGGAGATGTCAGTGGTTTGCTAAGACCACTACAATCTATGGGTTCTTTTCCATGATGTCCCGCTACTGCCTGGAGCCACGGTTTCCACGCTTCCCGTCGTTCTTCACCTGGAGCCTCTTCCCACACATTCTCTGGCGGCTTCCATTCCATTTGCTGAGCAAAATCCTCATATACCCAGAAGTAGGCATATTCACCATGCCAGTAGTTTCTCACGATTACGGCTTCGGGTATATCAAGCCTTGTACCCTGTCGTAATTTTTCTAAAACTCTGGGAGCTTTTAGCTGGAAGCGAATATCAAATTTTCCCAGATCATGCAAAGCTATAAAAAACAGTATCCATGCCATAACTTGATGGGTCTCTTGTTGAGCAATATCAACGAATCGTTGCCTAACAACAGAGCTTTTTTTAAGCCAAATTGCCGAAACCGCCGCCACATCCAACGAGTGGTAAACCAACAAATGATAAGCGGGATAAGGTTTGTCAGATTTTACTTTCCGCCAATTATATTTTCCCGCTCGTTTATGTAATTCTGATTTAGAAATATTATAACGAGCAGCTATTTCTTCGTCGGAACCTCTTCTTAGGCAATAATCAACTTCGATCGATTTCTTGGCTTTGCCCCAGTATTTGAAATAGCTTTTTGATTTATTGTTCAGTTGTATTGCCTGCTTTATTGATATTTTAGTTGATTGTATTATTTGTCTTAGATTTTAGCATACATCAGATTGTAATTCATTTTCATCATTTGGCTAAAGTTTATTCAAACCGACCTAACCGAATAATTAGCCTATAAGAAATAGCGTTATCCGCATTAGGATTAATAGTTAGGATGCTTGCGTATAGCCTGGAAATAAAACGGTCAACTGCCATCCGGAAAGCCGGGCAAATTGTGGATTCCGGACCTTACGTCCAGAATGACGACTGGAGTAACGTATTGCTATCCGTACTTTACATTGTGTAATTAAACATTATGAAATCATTGTGAATCTTGGCTTTCATGAGACAGGCCGGATTACCGCAGACGTTTCACTTCTTCATTATGACAATGCTGGGTTATTTAAGGAAATTAGTACAGCTTAAAAGCGAACACTATATTTCTATAGTAAAAACTCATCCCGTTCGAAGGATATTTTTAAATATTCGGGGTGAAGTTATTGAGTTAGGTGCTGTTACTGATTTCCTCACGCATTTGGTTGATGACTTGTGCGTAGTCAGGCTCATTAAATATTGCTGAGCCGGCCACGAATGTGTCTGCCCCTGCAGCCGCTAATTCACCAATGTTATTCACTTTGACACCGCCATCAACTTCAAGGCGAATATCTTTGCCTGAGGCATTTATCATTTCTCTGAGCAGTGCAATTTTATCGACCACGTAGGGAATGAATGATTGGCCACCGTAACCCGGATTAACCGACATCAACAAAATCAAGTCAAGCTGATCCATAACATGATCAAGTACATTTAACGGTGTCGCCGGATTTAAAACCAGGCCACATTCAATGCCCTGCTCTTTTATCAATTGTAAAGTTCGGTCAACATGCTTTGATGCTTCGGGATGAAAGCTGATCAGTGATGCACCGGCATCAGCAAATTCCGGCACAATTCGATCCACGGGCTCTATCATCAAATGCACGTCTATCGGCGCTTGAATTCCATAATCTCGTAAAGCCTGGCAAACCAGCGGCCCAAAACTCAAGTTCGGCACATAATGATTATCCATGACATCAAAATGGACCCAATCTGCGCCGGCATTTAATACAGCTTCAACGTCTTCACCCAGTCGAGCAAAATCAGCGGACAAAATGGACGGCGCAATAATATGTTCCATAAACAGATCCTTACATTAATCAAGAATATTTTATGTTCGTTTCGGCACTGTCAGTTTAAGCGCATGAACACTAACCGTCTACCTATACTCAACAATACTGGATTCCGGACATCGCTTCGCGATTCCGGAATGACGAATGAGATTATGATCATAAACAAAAAAGAGCCGGTTAAACCGGCTCTATATTATCATGTGATCCGCAATGTAACTATCTGATAACCAGGAACATTGAACCTTGTCCACGGCGGATATTCAATAATATTCGTTTGCGATCTTTCTTTGCTAAACGCTCAACATCTTCAGGTGTTCTGACGCGTTCACGGTTTACTTCAATAATTACATCATCGGGTAATAAACCGGCTTCATCAGCAGGTGAACCGGGTGCTACGTCGACGATAAGTACACCATCTTCACCATCCATTGCTGCTAATGACGCACCCTTCAAACGATCTGTTGCGTCTTCAACTTCCACTTCTTCGACTGAGGCGATTGAATCATCCGGGCTGGCTTTAATCTTCGTTGTCAACTTCCGCTCTCTGCCATCACGCACATAGTGAATGTTGAGTTTGCTACCGACACGCAACAAGCCGACCGTATTTCTCAGGCTGGCCGCACCCTTTATTTTCTTGCCATTGACTTCAGTGATTAAATCACCGGATTCAAAGCCGGCATCCGCTGCCGCCGTGCCGGGAATCACTTCGGTTACAACCGCTCCGGTTTGACCATCAAGCCCTAACGCCTCTGCCAATTCGGGAGTCAAGTCCTGGATGTAAACACCAAGCTGTCCTCGTTTTACTTCACCATATTCAACCAACTGATTGACTAAATCTTTGACCATGTTGACTGGAATGGCGAAACCAATACCTACATTACCTGCGCGTCCAATAATCGCAGTGTTAATACCAATTAATTCACCACGCAGATTAACCAGCGCACCACCCGAATTACCCGGATTAATTGATGCGTCGGTTTGAATAAAGTTTTCATATTCTTCGATGTTTAAACCACTACGTCCTAAGGCACTAACAATACCTGATGTAACGGTATGACTTAAACCAAACGGATTACCAATAGCGACAACAAAATCACCGACTCGCAATGCATCTGAATCTCCGAGTGATAATGCATTCAAATTACGTGCTTTAACTTTGATTACTGCTACGTCAGTTTTCGAATCACTACCTACAACTTTGGCATCAAATTCACGGCCGTCTTCAAGATGCACTGTAATCTCATCGGCCATTCCCACTACATGATGGTTAGTGACAATATAACCTTCATCCGCATCGATAATTACACCGCTACCCAGACTTTGACTTCTTCTATTTCTCGGTTGCTGCGGCAAACCTTCAAAAAATCGTCTGAAAAATGGATCCTTAAGTAAGGGATTTTCCTCTGCTTTAACGGTACTGGTGGTGGAAATATTAACTACCGCCGAACTTGTATCCTCAAGCATGGGCGCCAAAGAAGGCAATTCCTGACCATTGACGGAAAATGGCAAAGCCGCAAACGAAGGCACAGCAAAACCTAAAGAAAAAACACTTACTAGTAAAACCAGTTTGCGATTCAATCGCCTACTTAGCTTTGACGCATTCATTGACAAGACTCCTTGTTATTTGGGTATGTTATATCGCCCGGTTACTGACATAAAACTGAATACGACGAAACCGAGTAAAAAACTTTTAACATCATTCATCAGCCATTCACAACTCCACTAGGAACGTGACCGGTCGGCACATGTTGACGTGCTGAGTCACAATGAGATTGCTGATCGTCGAAAAAAATATCAGCACCAAACGTTCTTAAGAATTCACCTTTATCCATACCACCAAGAAAAACCGCTTCATCAATTCTTATGTCCCAGGCCCGCAAGGTTCGAATCACACGCTCATGAGCGGGTGCTGCTCTGGCCGTGAACAAAGCGGTACGAACCGGGCCATTATGAGGATCATGCTCTGACTGAATTTTATGCAACGCTGCGAGCACAGATTTAAAAGGTCCGCCTAACAATGGTTTGTCTGCTGACTGTCTTTCTGACGATGAGAAAGCCTCCAGACCCTGTTGCTGAAATACTTTCTCCGCTTCATCTGAAAATAAGACAGCATCCCCATCAAAGGCAATACGAAGTTGATCGTCCGAAAAATTAGTCGAGGCGCTTGTTGATGGAAGAATAGTCGCTGCCGCATAGCCTGCTTCTAAGGTCTTGCGTACATCTTCAGGGTCGGCAGACAAAAACAAATGCGCGGTAAAGGCTTTGAGATAGCGATAAGGGCTCTCGCCGCCGGTAAAGGCCGCCCTTGTCATTTCCAGGTTGTGGTGTTGTATAGAATTAAAGACACGCAAACCGGTATCGGCACTATTACGGGAAATTAATATCACTTCAACCTGTTGTTGCCCTTTGCTATCCTTAAGGGCTAACAATTTCTTGACTAACGAGTAAGCAACTCCTGGCTCAAGAATGTCATTTTCATGCTCGATTTGATAATGACAATAAGCATCCACACCCTCTCGCTCGAATATTAGATGGCCTTCCTCCAGATCGAATAATGCTCTGGAAGAAATCGCCACTACTAATTTATCATCAAATTTAACTGGCATAATTTTGATTCAACGATGATTAACCCACATATGACCATTCACGCCAGGCAGCCAATAACGGAAAATAAAGCCCTAATTTAATCGGATTCTCCTCGTTCTTCCTCAAAATTTGTGCATAGTTTTCCAACTGGCTGCAGTAACGTGCTTGCTCGCTGTCGAGGAAGTCATCTATATTACCACCTTCGTGGCTACTGGTTTTGTAGTCTATAATCCAGCGAATCCCATTTTCATCAATAAATGTGCGGTCGATAATCTTGTTTTCAAGATGAAATTCTGCTGTTTGGCTAGTCAATTGCCACTCATTTCGCTGCACACGATGTGATCGTTGCAATATCCATTTTGCTCGTTCATCTTCTAGAAGATTATCCACTGCCTGCTGGATTCTTTGCATCGCCGAATCGAGCTGATCTGTATCAATACCCAAGGCTAATAAACGATTTCGCCACACTTGACTTTTATCCCGCACCGCTGATCTGCCTTGTTCGGCCAATTTGAAGATGATTTCATGAATTAATGTGCCAATATGTATGGACGTAATTCCTGCCCATTGATATTCAACCACACCGCCTGATTCATTTGAGTTTTTGAGATTCGTTAATTTATCCTCCAGCTCAGGTGGCTGATAATCAGCCGGCAAGCGCTGATATAAAATAGGCTTATTATTTTTGATTATGTTTTCTGTTAGTTCGGTTTCAGCAACTTCGATTTCATCTTGAATCTGGTTGTGCATCAGTGATTGCAACGAAGCAGCAGCAACCTTTGGCGAAACAAACAAATGCACTTGGTTAACAGCCCGGGTGCAAGCAACATATAGCAAGCGCTTACTCTCCTCGAGCTGGATGTTCTTCTCTAAGGATCGTACAAAATTATAACGCCGATTGTCCTGATGATTAATTTTGATTGGCGATAATAATAATGCGGATTGGTCAGTAAGAGTAAATTCATTCCAAATTAAAAGTTCTGTCTCATCCGATGCAGGTTTGCGATATAAACCGGGTAAAATAACGGTATCGAATTCCAGTCCCTTGGCAGTATGAATAGTCATAAGCTGTAGTCTCGCCTGGCCGGTATCGGTTGATACCCATAAATCGTTAACAGCACGTTCAAGCGAATCAATTTGTTTTATTTGTCCGGCTGACTCAAGCTTGCTTAGCAGTTGCAAGTAAGTATTAATGTTGACTTGATCATTGACGCAAATCGTATCCGCACCGCCCAACCCTTGCCATACTTGAATGACAATATCAGCTAAAGGCACTCTACCAACCTTCTCCATCGCAGGCTTGAGGATAGTTTTGAAGCGCTTAAGTCTGTGCATCGTTTCGATTTCAATATCATTATCGAGTGCTTCAACGATCTGCCAGATCGTTTTATTGTCAGCCTTGTTTGCAATAACAGTCAGACTACTCAAATCAAGGCCGCACCAGGGTGCACGCAAAATAGCCAACCATGACAAGCGATCACCAGGATGACAAAGCGCTTTTGTTAACGCATGAATATCTTGAATACAACTAAGAGTAGCCAATTTATGAAGCTTGACACCTTGATAATCAATACCTGACTCATTCAGGTGGATAACAATCTCGGCCAAGTGTTTGCGGCTGCGTACTAGTACCGCAATATCCTGACTGTTATCGGTGCTCGCTAATACTGATTCGATTAGTTCACACACGGCACCCGCCTCAGCAGCTTTATCGGTAACATGAATTTTTACCTGGTTATTTTTTTCTGCCTCCGTTTTATGTGCTGTAGATGCGGTATATTTTACTGCCGCCGTCTGCTGATCATCTTTGGGCGGAAATATATTAGTAAACTTCTGGTTGACCCAATCAACCAGCGTTATTGAGGAACGGAAGTTTTCTGTTAATTCCAACCTATCAAGTGGCATTGAGTTAAATCCATGTGTAAATACACACAGAAATATGCCAACATCTGCTTCGCGAAATCGATAAATTGATTGCATTGGATCGCCGACAAAAAACAAAGTTCGTCCATCATCAGCTTGCCAGCCGGCGACCAAGCGCTTGAATAATTCTATTTGCGTGTGTGAAGTATCTTGAAACTCGTCTACCAGCAGGTGCTGAATCTGATAATCAAGACGCAAAGCTAAATCAGTAGGGTTTTCTGTTTCGCCTAAAGCAAAATTGGCTCGTGAAGCAATTTCAATGTGATCACAAACACCCTGTTGCTGAAAAATGACCATCAACTGCGCAGTTGCCAGCCTTAGAACGGAAACCAAAGACACTAACAACTCCCATTCTTGTTCGGAAAATGCGAACTCAGGTAGAGTTTGTATTACTCTAAACTCCTCCTCTAAGTTTAACTCTTCAAGTTGTTGTAGCAGTGATTTGAACCGGGCTTTAAGGGTTTCATCTCCACCATCGCGCTTGGTCGGAAATCCTGCTCTAACATCTATACTTTTTCTTAATTGACCTTTTGCAGTCAGCAGCAAACTCGATAGAGCTCGCCACTGCTTTACATCTATCAGCGCTAAAGAGGGGAATTCTTCAATGGTTTTCAACTCGACAACCGGAGAATCCGGCTGTCTTGTACTTAAATTTTCGGCTGCATACCTGGCACAAATCACCAATTCCTGCTTTAGTGACGAATCTAATTTTTGATCACAGCTAACCAGCAGATGATGAACAACTTCAAACCAGTTTTTTTCTAATCGATGTCTGGCATCTTCAACATTAAATTCCGTCAGCAATAATGCCTGCCATTGGTCTCGTCGAGCCAGCATATTGACCAGTAAGTCACAAAACCGAGCAAAATTATTATCCAATGCCAATAATAGGCTTTGTGCATCTGATTGGGATTCCTCATCCGCCAAGGCCGACAATAAGGCCTGTTTGGCTGCTGCCAGATACAGTTGCTCGATATCATCTTCAATCGAGCTCGGTGCGGCACCAAACCCTGCTGACCATGGCATTTGCCTGACTAAATGTTGCGATAATGCATCGATAGTTTGAATCCTGATTCGCGACGGATTACCCAGCAGCTTCCATTGTTTATTTTGATCTTGTTTTAACGCCAACTGAGCACATTCAAACAATTCCAAGTCGTCGACTTTATGCTTGCCTTGTTCAGCTACCTGCCTCATCGCGCCTAAAACACGATCAATCATTTCGTTTGCAGCTTTGCGGGTAAAGGTAATCGCAATGACTTCTTCCGGATGGTTTACTGTACTCAACAACTTTAAATAACGCTTCACCAATAAAGTGGTTTTACCGGAGCCAGCAGGTGCTTTGACAATAAATGAGCGACGAATATCCAGCGCTTCAGATCTGGCTTCATGGTCAGTCGGCAACATCACTTTCACCCACAAAGTCTTGTTGCTGATAAAGTCGACACAAAGAATATCGCCGGCAATACTTGCATTGGGATTCAGGATCCCTTGGCGTAACGCTGGCCACACCCTGTATGAATTCCTGTATCAAGCCCTCAACAGATACTTGCCAGTGTTGCACAAGCTCATCCCAATCAGTAATTTGATGTTGTTTTAAAAATTTTTTGTTAGTGTTATTAATATCGGCAATGCCATTGACGCCTGTGTCACCATCAGCCAAACCATCAAATTTCAGATCCTTTAAACTTGCAAAAGCAATAGCGCTGGCATTTTCCTTTTCGGCAAGAAAATAAATCGGTAGCTGCGGATCTTCTATTCGATCTATATCTTTTATCCATTGATTGGAATCTGCATTGCCTGATTTGTAATCGATGATGATGCAGCGGCCATCCTCTAATTCGTCAAAGCGATCAATTTTAATTTCAATGTTAATTGAAGACACATTAAACAACGATTTGTGTTCCTGCTTAAGAACACGAAAGGGTATTTCTCGCAGGCGCTCGATCTCAAGCCAGTTTATCACCAACTCAGCCAAACGAAGTTTTTCGATTTGAGAAAATAACTGCTGCGATATATCTAATCGTTTAAGGCAGGCACCGATATTTCGATCGACCAGATCAACTAACTCATCTTCCGGCAAAGATTTTAATACCTGCTGTGTGCTTAGCTCCAGCCAAATTCGATACAAGACGTCGTGTATTAAAATGCCTTTTTGGGCCGCATCTAAACCTGGCTGGGATGATTGTAGTGGCTCGGCTTTCAAACGGTAAGCCGCATAAGCCTGAAAAGGACAGGCTGATTGCATTTTTAATAAATAAGTACCGCCGCTGACAGAATCGGTATCAAGCAGCAAGCCACTATCATCTTGATATTGTTCTAATTTCAAGTCAGGTGTGCGCTTAAACTCACTTTCGCTTGCTGGCTTGCCATCGACTATGGTCAAGTTACTGATCAAAGGTGAAACTCTGAAATCAGATAATTCATCATGTTTGAAATAACTAAAACGTAGTTTGTTAGACAAGTTTGCTATATCGACAAACATCGATTGTGCCTGCCCAAGACAGGACTCAGCGTGGCAAAACGGCATCTCGTGCTTACGTTGCAAGTAAAAAGGCAACAAAGGACTTAGTTGCGTTTTTGCTGGTAAAACAGCATCAGTAAGGCCGCTGACCCAGGCCTTATCAAAATAAGCTTGGGAAATATCTTCCAGGTCGATGATCCTTATCGGTGCTTGTTGGCTCTGCTGAATTAGCGTTATCTCTGCCAATTCATTCAATTGTGTCAAGGCCTGCGTTAGAGAAAAATGTTTTTTTACTAAACCTCCCGTACACATCTGAGCCAATATCTGGTTCCATTGTGCTAATAATTGTTGCTCATAAGAATTCAACTTAGATAACTCAGGCCAGCCCAACAGCGTTAGGATAGTGGAGAATGTGTTACACCAAGTAGCTGCTGATGCATGTTTCGGTAAAGCGTCTTGTATTTCTCTCAATTTCTCCAGCTGGGTGAGTAAAATCTGATCAGCTAATGATTCTGTGAGATCAGCGTGTCTACAAAGCCAAATCAAATTTGATAATGATTCTTCAGGTTGAGTCAGCCTTCTTAATTCAACATCCAGCAAACTGTAAGCATGGCGTCGTTCTAATCTGCCTTGTAAAAACACATCGCGTAAAAGAAGGCTGAAACATTCATAGTCAAATTTAGCTTGCAATAACTCAAGACAATTCAATGCGGAATTAATAAATCCAGTCTGCTTAACTGAATTAATAGTGATCAATTCGAACACTTCGATTTCGTCTTCGGCTAAATTAAACCCTGGTGTAAAGACACTACGGAAAGTCGTTAAAACACTCTTTCCCTGTTTTTTAAGACCCGGAACAACAATCCCTATTGTTTGGTTGGGATTTTGTTTGATTTTTTCGCGCGCCCAATATGCACATGCTTTGATTTCTTCCTCGAAACTGGCATAGGTCTGGACTTTAAAGTCAGTCTTTGGTTTTGATTGAGCTTGCAAAAATTCAACGGTATTTTTATTGACTGACTGGATATGCCCTATCCATTTTTTCTGGTTGGGCGTGATTTTTTGATCAATAAAAATAAGTTTATCAATATCTACCCGATAGCGGCTTGCTACCATAATATTGATCAGTTGCGCCGGATCCAGCCAGTTGTTAGTTTGTAATATAGACGAATAACGCTGGTACCAATGCCTGAAAACTTCAACATCACCATTGACATGTTTCCATGTTTTGGGCTTAAGTTCATACTCATGACAAAGTTGCCAAGCCTTGATAGCCTGGCTGACGCTGGAGTTTTGGTGCCACAGGAAATTTTGACGCTGATTAATATCGCTGCGAATAACATCAATCCAGACTAATCGCTGCTGCCAGGGTGATAATACAATCCGTTGATCGTCATGAAGTTCGGCATACTCTTGCCAACAATTCTGTATCCATGCAGGCCAACTGCGGATCGAAGGCGTCGGCCAGGTATTATTTCCACCAGCTATTTGCCAGGCAGCATATTGTAGTTTTAAATTTTGTGCTGCTTGTTTGTGAGGAACAATGACGAGCACATTATTGTGCTTGATTTTTTCGAATAAAGCATCATTTTGCGTACAATAGCTTATTGATCTGCTCCCAGATGCTTAGCTAAGTCTTTCGATTGCTCACGCTGCGGTTCAGTTTGATCAAACCGTGGGCCCTGTAGATGAGCGGCGAGATGACGATCTATTAACTCAATCATTATATTAATGTGTTCGATCGAATCATTAAGTGAAGGAATAAAAGCAAACTTTTCACCTCCTGCACTTAAGAAAAATTCTCGATTTTGAATATCGATTTCCTCTAATGTCTCAACACAATCACTGGAAAATCCTGGTGTGATAACTTGTACAGACTTTATACCTCTGGCAGGTAAAGACTTGAGTGTTTCATCAGTATAAGGTTTCAACCAAGGCTCTTTGCCAAAACGTGACTGAAATGTTTGCATGTATTGATCGTCTGTTAAGCCTAATTTTTCCGTTACCAACCGCGTTGTTTTATAACAATGACAATGATAGGGGTCACCGGATTCAAGATAACGTTGTGGTAATCCATGATAGGAAAAAATTAACAAATCTGAACTTCCATTCTGGTCACGAAAGCTTTTAATCGAATTAGCAATAGCGTCTATGTAGAGCGGCTCATCGTAATAACCATCGATGAAGCTGAGTGCTGGAACGCGCCGCCATTGCTT
This sequence comes from Arenicellales bacterium, assembly GCA_965215945.1. Taxonomy (GTDB): domain Bacteria; phylum Pseudomonadota; class Gammaproteobacteria; order Arenicellales; family JAHEKD01; genus JAHEKD01. The sequence goes on from CBDCFC010000026.1 coordinate 94,986, forward strand.
GAGTTCTGCTATGACCGCATCGAAAACACTACCGCTGGTTGCGCCTGAATATTGCGGATATAGCGGAAGAATAACAACAGCCTCAACACCATATTGCTGTAGTTTTTGTAAGGCAGACGCAATTGACGGTTGCCCATAAGTCATCCCCAACTCAACCACAACTTTATCTTGATACTTGTCAGAATAGTATTTTTCTAATTGATCACGTTGTGCCTGACTAAATACTAATAGAGGTGAGCCCAGTTCAGTCCAGATTTTTTCATACGCTTCGGCCGAGGATTTTGGCCTTTTAGTCAAAACAAAACTGTTGAGGATAAACCACCAAAGCAAACGCGGTGCTTCAACCACACGTGGATCAGATAAAAACTCTTTTAAGTAAGGTTTTAACGCTTGCGCTGTCGGGGCTTCGGGAGTACCCAGATTAACTAATAAAACACCGACTCGTTGAACACTACCATGTCGATAACTTTTTTGACCACGGTATTTCACTGTGGCTACGGGTATCAGTGAGAAGATCGACCGGTAACACCGACTTTTTTGCCAAATTCAACCATGCGTTTTAAGGAGACTTCCGCTTGTTTTCGAATCTCTTCATCAATCAGGATTTCATTACCGTCATTCTCAAGCACGTCGGCCATTTTTTGCAAATCGTTCATTTTCATCCAGGGGCAATTCGCACAGCTTTCACAAGTTGCACCCTCACCGGCAGTTGGTGCTGGCATTAGTTCAATATCATCGCCGGCCACTTGCTTCATTTTGTGATAAATGCCCATTTCGGTAGCGACAATATACTTTTTTGAACCAAGATCTTTAGCAGCCTGGATAAGCTGGCTGGTTGAACCGACTGCATCAGCAAGTGCAATAACATCAGCTGGTGATTCTGGATGAACCAAAACTTTTGCATCAGGGATTTGTTTTTTTAATGCTTCAAGGGCATCAGCTTTAAATTCTTCATGCACCACACAGGCTGCATCCCACATCAGCATATCGGCCCCTGTTTGACGTTGGACATAATCACCCAAATATTTGTCTGGAGCCCAGAGTACTTTTTCACCTTGTTCGTGCAGATGTTTAATCAGTTTCAAAGCAATTGATGAAGTGGCAACCCAATCCGCCCGAGCCTTAACAGCCGCACTGGTGTTTGCATAAACGACTACTTTACGATCGGGATGTTGATCACAGAACTGCGAAAATTGTTCTGCCGGACAACCGAGATCAAGTGAACAGTTAGCATCGTCTTCGACCAATAGAATCTTCTTTTCCGGGCTTAAAATTTTGGCCGTTTCACCCATGAATTTTACGCCTGCAACGACGACTGTCGAAGCCGGATGCTCATAACCGAAACGAGCCATCTCCAGCGAATCTGAAACACAACCTCCCGTTTCTTCTGCCAGGATTTGCAATTCACTGTCAACATAGTAATGAACCACCAACACCGCATCACGCTCATGCAAAAGTTTTTTGATTTTTTCGCGATAAAAATCACGTTGTTCGGCTGAGAGTATTGCACCTTTATGAGCACGCGCATCAAAAGCTGCGTCACGAATTTCAGCTTTTAATTGCTCAGAAATACCATTGATTGAAATATTCATTGTTTCTCCACTTGCGGGACATCTAAGGTTTATACCCTATATATATGAGGTCATTATAATATGCTTTCAATATTAAAAAACTGGAAGATATAGCTGCAAATGAAAAAGACCGCATTAGCGGCCCTTTTCTAAATCTTAATAGCACCACATCAATCTAAAGATTGGTGGAAACTAAGTGTTATTTTCTCCTCGAACGCTTCTTAGCCACTTTCTTTTTAGCCGCTTTTCTTGCCACCTTTTTCTTGGCTACCTTTTTAGCGACCTTCTTTTTCGCTGCCTTTCTGGCAACTTTTTTCTTGGCTGCTTTTTTAGCCACTTTCTTTTTAGCCGCTTTTCTTGCCACCTTTTTCTTGGTTGCCTTTTTAGCGACCTTCTTTTTCGCTACTTTTTTGGCAACTTTTTTCTTGGCTGCTTTTTTAGCCACTTTCTTTTTAGCCGCTTTTCTTGCCACCTTTTTCTTGGCTGCCTTTTTAGCGACCTTCTTTTTCGCTACTTTTTTGGCAGCTTTTTTCTTGGCTGCCTTTTTAGCTACTTTCCTAACTGCTTTTTTCTTAGTTGCTTTTTTAGCTGCCTTTCTTTTGGCAGCTTTCCTTACCTTTTTCTTTGTGGCCATAGAATACTCCTAACCTGCTGGATATGAATGTTGAAAATAAAATAAAAGATGAATTAAAACTTTTTTGATACTACACATTTTTTAGAGGTGTAATACTTTTACCCATATAGATAAAAGTCAAATTTTTTGATGCGGCTAAATCAATCACAACGCGCCGGTGATCTTTGTCCTATAGAACTTTTAGTACATGCAAATATAAACAGGCTAAAAAAAATGTCAAGGTCTTTGTATGGACACAGATAATAATTTCAAAAAATTACAAAGTGTTTCAACATTGACTGGTTATATTTCTAAAGCCAAACTTTCTTTATCCACATTTAGAATCACCACAATTCAAACAAGTCATACATCCGTCCATCAATACAACTGCTTTGGTGCTGCACTTAACACATAACTGTGCACTGTCAGGAAAATCGCTTTCGACACTGCTATTTATAGTAGTTGCGGAAGGTTCTTTGGTTTCATATTCACGGCGTTTCGCATCAACGAGTGCTTGTTGATGTTCATCAAGTGTATGTTCTTTAATCATGCCGATCATTTTCATGTGGGCTTCAATTGCATCACCGATTTCAGCTACTAACGAGGGTGTGTACTTCCCGCCTTTTTTAAAATAGCCACCTTTTGGATCAAACACGCTACGCAATTCTTCAACTAAAAACGTTACATCACCACCTTTTCGAAATACCGCCGAAATAATTTTTGTCAGCGCCACAATCCATTGGAAATGATCCATGTTTTTTGAGTTAATAAAAATTTCAAATGGACGACGCTTTTCATACGGTGTTTCCGGATTCAAAATAATATCGTTTATAGTTACATATAAGGAATGTTCCGATAATGGTGTCTTAATTTTATAAGTGCTGCCCAGCAACATTTCAGGTCGGGCAACTTTTTCGTGCATATGTACGACATTGTCTGGAGGATCACCACCGTTATCACTAATATCGGCTTGAACCTGTTTAGGTGATTCATTTATCACGGCAGTTTCTTGTTCTTGCACTTTTTGCTCTGCCTTGACAACGTTGTAGTCTATGATTTTTTTCTCGATTTTAACTGCCATGCTTTGTTTATCCTTAAAGTAATCCTTAAAATTTTCCGTAGTAGCCTTCTTTCAAGGCGTCAAATAAATTCGCTGCGGTATGAATTTCACCGTCGTATTCGATTTCTTCATCTCCGGGCACTTCAATCACTTCACCGCCTTCTAATTCAAAGCGGTAAGTGGTGTTTTTCAAATCATCTTCTTTAACCAGAACACCCTGGAAGGCTTCGGGATTAAACCGGAATGTTGTGCAACCTTTCAGATTTTTCTCATGGGCATAAAGATAAATATCTTTAAAGTCCTCAAATGGATAGTCAGTGGGTACGTTGGCGGTTTTCGAAATTGACGAATCGACCCATTTTTGCGCGGCAGCCTGTACATCAACATGCTCTTTAGGTGAAATCGTTTCTGCACTGACGAAATAGTCGGGCAATGCGTTCTCAGCTTCTCCGTAAGCTGTTGCATCAGCATTTATCAATTCACGGTAAGCCAATAACTCGTATGAATATACATCCACTTTTTCTTTACTCTTTTTTCCTTCGCGAATTACATTACGGCTGTATTGATGTGCGAACGACGGCTCAATACCATTACTGGCATTATTCGCCAGCGATAAACTAATCGTACCCGTCGGTGCGATCGAAGTGTGATGGGTAAATCGTGCTCCTGTTTCAGCAATTTGGTCTGTGATCTCATCCGGTAATTGCTGCATGTAACGTGAGTATTTTGCCAATAGAACCTTACCCGGAACCTTGTCACCAACTTTATAACCATCGGTCTTCATTTCGGGCCGTTTAATCAGCATTTCAGCAGTGACTTCAAATTCATCCAGCATGATGGGAGCAGGCGATTTTTCATCCGCTAATTCAATCGCTTGTTTCCAGCCTTCAACCGCCATTTCTTTGGCAACACGCTCGGTGAATTCAAGTGACTCCGGGCTGCCGTATTTCATTTTCAATTGCACCAGTGTAGAACCCAAACCTAGAAAACCCATGCCGTGACGACGTTTGTGTGTAATTTCATTTTGCTGGCCGTCTAACGGCAAACCGTTGATTTCAACAACGTTATCAAGCATACGCGTGAAGTAACGCACAACTTGTCGATATTTATCCCAGTCAAAATAGGCTTCATCTGTAAATGGGTTGGCCACGAAACGAGTTAGATTAACTGAACCCAACAAACAACTACCATAAGGCGGCAGTGGTTGTTCACCACAAGGATTGGTAGCGCGAATATTTTCAGCAAACCAGTTGTTATTCATTTCATTGATACGATCAATCAGAATAAAACCGGGTTCAGCATAATCGTAAGTTGAAAACATGATGAGATTCCAGAGCTTTTGGGCCGGAATTGTTTTATAAACGCGACATGCCACCTCACCCAAATCATTAGTAACATGGTCACCATGTCCGGGCCAGTAACGCCAAACGATACGATGTTTATCACTGGCAAATTCATCTTGACTGGCCGGAAAAACCAAATCCCAGTCAGCTTCATCCTTGACTGCCTGAATAAATTCATCGGTAATCAAACAAGATAAATTGAATTGTCTTAAGCGGCCATCTTCGCGTTTAGCGCGAATAAAATCTTCTATATCCGGATGAGAAATATCAAAGGTGCCCATTTGTGCACCACGCCGCCCTCCTGCTGATGAAACGGTAAAACACATGGCATCAAATATATCCATGAATGACATTGGCCCGGACGTGTGTGCACCCGCTCCACTGACGAATGCACCCTTGGGTCGTAAAGTGGAAAATTCATAACCGATACCGCAACCCGCTTTGAGTGTTAATCCAGCCTCATGAACCGAACTTAAAATCCCATTCATCGAATCTTCGACAACCCCGGAAACCGTGCAATTAATTGTACTGGTAGCCGGCTTATGGGCCTGTGCACCGGCATTAGACATGATTCGACCGGCTGGAATCGCACCATTTTCCATTGCCCAGTTGAACTTCTCAAACCATTCTTGCTTTTTCTCCGGCGTTGTTTCGACATCGGCTAATGCTTTAGCAACTCTGATAAAAGTATCTTCGACATTTTCGTCGATGATTTTCCCGTCCTTGCTTTTTAGCCGATATTTCTTATCCCATATATCAACCGATGCCGGTTGTAATGGTATTACGGGTACATCTTGATTAATTTCTACCGCCTCAACAGATTTCATTCATTGCTCTCTTCAAAAAATTTTCAAATTACTATAGCCAGCACTCGGCTTAAAACACAAACATACTGTTTTTACTCCCGAAAATGCTTAGTTTCTAAGCACCGACCACCCACGCATATTTTATTTTATGGCTTGGTAAGCTTTTCCTCTGTGCCAAGCTAGATTTTTATTCAAGTATTGCTTACAAACTCTTAAAAACTAACTATTTTATGTTTATAAACACTACATATAGCGCAATATCTAATTTTGCCCACAATATGTTGTGTTGTCAATTAATTTTGCATTTTTATTAATTTTGCACCAGTCATAAGCTAAGTTATTGAAAAGTACTTGGAAACCAGTTCAGCAAATAACCTTGGTCTGGGTTTTGAAACAAAAAAAGATGTGATTATGACTTTATCGAAACCGCTTGCTTTATAATTAATGGTTGATAGACATTTAATTGATGAGATGGGAACCACCACCAAATATCGCCCTAAATCGGCGTCTACAAAAGCAATACTTTTTAACTAACTCATTACCATTCCATCATATCTCTGCTAGCTTTTGATTTAGATGACTACTGAACAAACGATTATATTTTTAATATTGATCACTACCCTGATCATGTTTGCCTGGGGGCGATTTCGTTATGACATCGTTGCCATGGCCGCGTTAATGGCTTGTGTGCTGGCAAAACTGGTTGAACCGGCCAGTGCGTTTAGTGGATTTGGCCATCCGGCGGTTATTACTGTCGCCTGTGTATTGATCATCAGTCATGCCTTACAAAATTCTGGTGTGGTGGACTTAATCGCGGTCAAACTAACACCTCATACCAAAAACATATATGTCCATGTCGGTGCATTGACTGCACTCGTGACTATCGCCTCAGCGTTCATGAATAATGTTGGTGCCTTGGCGTTAATGCTGCCGGTAGCAATTGCGACTGCACATGAACACAAACGCTCACCGGCTTTTTTATTAATGCCGCTGGCCTTTGGCAGTATTTTGGGCGGTATGACAACTATGATCGGTACACCACCGAATATCATTATTGCCAGTTACAAGGCTGAAATTGGACTCGATGGCTACAATATGTTCGATTTCTCTTTTGTTGGCTTGCCGGTTGCGCTACTGGGTGTTGTTTTTATTTCGTTTATCGGCTGGAAACTGATTCCGCGTGAACGCACCCAAAAAAACGTCTCTCAGCAATTAATGGATGTAAACGAGTATTTAACCGAAGTTCGCATTCCCAAAGACTGCCCGTTAATTGGCCAATCACTGGAAGATGCAAGTGTATTTGATACAGAAACCATAGAAGTTATTGGTATGGCGCGAGGCAATGGACGTGCCGGTCCGGTACCAGAACGACATATTATTGAAGACAATGACGTTTTAATCATCAAGGCCGACCCAAATGAAATTACCAAGATCATTGATGAAAATGGCCTGGAACTGGTCACCACCGCCGATCAGGCATTCCAACATTTGACTGAAAATGATTTAAGCATGGCTGAAGCAATAATCATGCCCGGTTCGCAACTGGAAGGCCGGACAATTGCTTACTTCAGACGTCGCACTGGGCATGCCATCGCAATGGTTGCCCTTTCTCGCAGCGGCCATACAGTGATTAACAAACGACTGCGCCGTCAGGTTTTGCAAAGTGGTGATATCTTATTGCTGCAAGGCTCAGAAGAAGTCATGGAAACTGCCTTCAATAACCTTGGTTTATTGCCGGTCGCCAAACGCAACATTAAACTTGGGCGCAAGCGAAAAATTGGTTTAGCAGTCGGTATTTTTGCAGCGGCAATCGGATTGGGTGTCGCCGGCATATTGCCATTAATGATCAGCTTTGTACTTGCCATTGCCGGCTTTATTCTGACGGACATTCTCAAGCCTCGACAACTTTACAGCGAAATTGACTGGCCGGTGATTGTTCTTATTGCCGCCATGATCCCTATCGGCCGGGCACTGGAATCCACCGGCGCCACCGCCTTAATCGCCAACAGTATTGTCATGATCACCGACGGTCTGCCGATTTGGGCAATTTTGACACTGATGATGATCGTTACCATGCTATTAACCGACATCATTAATAATGCAGCCACAGCATTAGTAATGGCGCCTATTGCGGTTGGCATTGCCAAAACTTTGGGCGTTAATCTTGATCCCTTTCTGATGGCCGTTGCAATTGGTGCCTCCAGCGCATTTTTAACCCCGATTGGCCATCAGTCAAACACGCTGGTGATGGGACCTGGGGGATATGAATTTACCGATTATTGGCGCATGGGTTTACCCCTTGATATTTTAATCGTCTTGATTTCAATTCCTTTATTGCTATATTTCTGGCCGATTTAGAAAATGGCTGGTCTCGCACTTAAGATTCGAAGCTTAAACAAAACTTACGACAACGGATTTGAAGCCTTAAAAGACATCAATTTAGACGTTGAACACGGTGATTTTTTTGCTTTACTTGGGCCAAACGGCGCAGGCAAATCAACCACAATTCGGATTATTTGCTCACTGACGAACAAATCAGCCGGACATGTCAAAATTTATGGTACTGATATTGATCAAGATTTCAGCCGGGCAAAAGCATACTTAGGAATAGTTCCTCAAGAATTTAACTTCAGTGTGTTCGAAACACCGTTACAAATCGTTACTAATCAGGCCGGTTTTTATGGCATCGGCAAAAAACAGGCAAAAGATCAGGCGGAATTCGTATTAAACAAACTCAGCCTGTGGGATAAACGCAACGATCAGAGCCGTGGCCTGTCTGGTGGCATGAAACGTCGGTTAATGATCGCCAGAGCCCTGGTCCATCAACCCAGACTTTTAATTCTTGATGAGCCCACTGCCGGAGTTGATATAGAGATACGCCGCAGCATGTGGGGTTTTCTTGAACAAATCAATACCGAAGGCACCACGATTATCCTGACCACTCATTATCTGGAAGAAGCAGAAAATTTATGCCGCAACATTGCCATTATCGATGATGGTGAGTTAATCGAAAATACTTCTATGAAACAATTATTAAGCAAGCTCAGCACAGAAACCTTTGTGCTGGACCTGGCAGAGCCAATCGATATGCTGCCGCAATTCGCAAACATTAAGGCTAAACTTCGTGACGAGTCTACATTGGAAGTGACCATGCAACGTAATGACCACATGAACCAAATGTTTGCAGAATTGAATCAGAATAATATTCTCATCAGCAGTTTGCGCAATAAAAGTAATCGCCTGGAAGAGTTGTTTTTGGATTTAGTCGCCAACAATACGAATAATAGTAGTAACAGTGGATAGCAAACTAACGTTTATTACTTTTGCCACGCTGGTGAGAAAAGAAATCAGCCGTTATTTGCGCATTTGGCCACAAACGTTTTTTCCGCCCATTATCACCACCTGCTTATATTTTATTATTTTCGGCAATCTGATCGGCAAACGTATCGGCAAAATGGACGGTTTTTCGTATATCGAATTTATCGTACCCGGCTTGATTCTAATGGCGATTATTACTAATTCCTATGCCAATGTCGCCTCATCATTTTTCGGTGCGAAATTCCAAAATTTTATTGAAGAAATTATGGTCTCACCGACCTCGCATAGAACTATATTGCTCGGCTATGTCACTGGCGGTGTTACTCGCGGCTTGCTAGTAGGCTTATTAGTCACGATTGTGTCTTTGTTTTTTACCCGGCTTTCAATTCATAATGGCTTGGTATTATTCAGCGTCGCTGTTTTAACGTCTGTTCTTTTTGCTTTAGCAGGCTTACTTAATGGCCTTTTTGCCAAAAGTTTCGATGATGTCAGCATTATTCCAACCTTTGTACTAACCCCATTAACTTATTTGGGCGGTATTTTTTATTCCATCAACCTGTTACCTGAATTCTGGCAAAACGTATCTTTGATTAATCCTATCCTCTATATGATTAATGCCTTTAGATATGGCTTTCTGGGGATTTCCGACATTAGTTTAGGTTTTTCTTTTGTTATTATTGCTTTGTTTATCGTTATTTTAGGTGGCTGGGCAAGTTATTTATTGAAAAAAGGATACGGGATTCGAACCTGATAGTGGCCTCATGGAAATTATTTTCAAACAACTGTTAATCCATATTTAAGGTTTAACTGTATATTATCGAACACTTTATAGCGCTATTGGCTTATAACCTGGGATTTATCACGTAATGAACCTTGTAAAAAAACTATTAATCGCCGTTGGGATTATCTTTTTATTGTTGATCGCGGTGGCATTGTTCTTACCTGTTTTTGTTGATGTTAATGATTACAAGGATAAAATTGAGCAACTTGCCGAAGATAATCTTGGCCGCAAACTAAACCTCAGCGGCAATTTAGAGCTAAAAACATTTCCTAGTCTGCGTGTCAAAACCGGGGAGCTGACATTAACCAATCCGGAAGGTTTCCCTCATCAAAACATGCTGGAAGTTAAAAATGCGGAAATTGGTATTCGAGTGTTACCGTTATTAACCAAAAAAGTTGAAGCGGGAACCATAATCATAGATTCGCCGGTCATTAACCTGACTAAAAAGTCTAACGGTGAAACCAACTGGGAATTTCCAACTAGCAGCGAAACAACCGAGACAACCACAAAAGAAGGAGATTCAGGTACGGCGCTGGCTGCGATTGCGATTCAAGGTTTTGAAATCACTAATGCCAAAATCAGCTATGCTGACTTTACTTCCGACACATTAGTTAACGCAGATCAGTTGAATCTCAGCACTGGTTCTATTATTCCGGGTAACACGTTTCCGGTGGAACTATCGACAAAAGCCAGTGGCTCAATGTTAACCGATCCGGTGCAGGCCAAGCTATCAATGAATGCAAACGTAGATAACAGCCTGTCTAACCTGTCTTTGTCTGATCTGAGCAGTGAAATTAAGCTGGGCGAATCGACCTACCAGATTAATACCCCAAATCTTAGCTACGATATTGAAAACGGTCAGTTGGCAGCGGCAGAACTATCACTGGCTGCTCCAATTGATGAGCAAAGCAAAGCAGACATTAAAATCCCTGATCTTAAATTCGATGTCAATCAGTTGCTCGCTAACATGATCGGCACTGAAGTAGTTTATTCTGCCTCTGATTTAAGTGCCAATGTGAGCTTGCCCAGGCTCGGCTTTGATGCTAACAAACAAGTGGCAAGCATCGGCAGTGCCGATATCAAAATCAGCAATCCTGAACTTAATGCTACGCTGGCTTTACCGGAAACCGAAATTGATTTAACTCAGGATGAGTTATTAATCAATGGTTTAACAGGCAGCTATGCTTACAATAACTTAAATGGAAATTTGAATATTCCTCAATTTTCATTTAATAAGCAAACATCGCAATTTAATGCCCAGGATGTACAAACAACAATAGGTGATGCGGCAATTACAAGCCGGGTTAATGGTGGCCTTGATCCTGTGCAAGTCAACTTCGGCGTCAATACAAAAAGCCTCAACCTAAAACAACTTCTCGGCGCCTTGGACATTGCGCTCGATACTCAAGCCAACTCAGCTTTGACTAATCTTGATTTAAAACTTGACGGACAATACCAGGATAACAGCGTTATCGTAAATGAGTTTTCAGGCAAGCTGGATCAAACCACTTTAAACGGCAAGGCAACCATAAACGATTTTGCCAATCCCGCCTACGATGTAACACTTAACATCGGCGATTTAGCCGTGGATGATTACTTGCCCAAACCATCCTCAGCAGAGTCTTCCGGGGCCAAAGAATCTGCCGCCACTGCAGCAGCCACACCGGTTGCCTTGAGTCAATTCAATGTTAATGCAAACATTAATGCAGATAGAGTTTATTCCGACATTAATGGTGTTTCACTGGAAAACTTAAAGCTCGGATTAGCACCCAATGGCGATACTTCATCAATATCTTTCAACAGTGCAATTAATGGTACAGCTGTGCCTGAACCTATAAATGTCGATCTTACGACGAATGCTAAGATTAACCATCAAGAAAACAGTGCCGCCTTAAGTAATTTAAGTTTGAAAGCCAAAGGTCAAACTATTAATGGCGGCATTAGCATCCCCGACGCATCAATTCCTTTTTCGACCGAGAACATCAGTCTTGCCAACATTAGCGCTACTTTCTCCAATGCAGTTGCCAATGCCCAGTTAAAACTACCCAGAGTCGATTTCAATGCTAATAGCTCTACAGTATTGATCAATGATGTCAGTGGAAAAGCCAAATTTAATGATATTAACGCAAGCATACTATTACCAAATTTAACTGCTGAACTCGAAAATCAGCGGTTAAAAGTCAATGAGTTGGCTCTTGATCTAAGCGGTAAACAATCTGTCGGTCGATTGAGTATTCCTACCCTCGATGTCAATTTGTCTAATCATACGCTTGGAGCAACTAATGTTATCTTCGAAGGCCAGGACGGTCGGGCAGAATTAAACCTGAAACCGACTGATGGTTCTAACACTTATGCCGGAAATTTGCTCGCCAACAATTTTAATTTGCGCGGTATTCTAAATCGTTTTAACCTGTTAACCGATCTGGATGATAAGAGCGCGCTGACCAATGTTAACATTCAATCACCGATCACATTCAGCGATACCAAACTCAAGCTGCAAAACATTAAAGCCAGTATCGATGCAACTCAAATAAACGGTTTTGTTGATGCCACCATCGGTTTGAAACCGGTTTACAACTTTGACATCAACGTTGGCAACTTAAATGCAGACCGCTACATACCAGCCGCATCAGAAAGCGAATCAACTAATTCGACCAAGGCGGTCGGCGCACCGGTAGCAATTCCGGTTGAATTATTTCAAAATACAACGGCTGACGGTAAAGTTCATTTCGATAAACTTGCAATCGGTGGTGCTCAATTTAATAATTTTAATATTGGTGTTACTGCTAAAGATGGCCGCTTATCTATTTCGCCACTTGAGTCGGGCTTTTTTAACGGTCGTATGGATGGAAATTTGGCGGTCGACTCAAGCACCTCAACACCTAAACTCGATTTCAATTATACCCTTTCACAGGTTGCACTCGAGCAAGCTCTATCATCACTTGGTGTAACCGATAAACTTGCCGGCAATGGTAATTTTTCATTAAAGATGAATGCAGCCGGGGCCACCGACAAAGCTTTAATGTCCAGTGTTAATGGTAATGCCAATGTCAAAGTCAATAACGGAGCGATTAAAGGCGTCAATCTGCAAGACGTATTATTCAAAGGCTATCAAGCTTATGCGGCATTAAAAGATAAAACCGTCAAGTCGAAATATAACCCGGCTGATCAAACTGAATTCTCATCAATGACCGGTAGCTGGAACATCAATGGCGGTGTCATTTCCGGTAATGATTTGGACATCCAGGCTCCCCTATTCCGAATCAGCGGTGGCGGTAAAGTCTCGCTAGTCAGTAATACCATCGATTATTTGCTCAACGTTAAAGTTGTCAAATCCTTAGAGGGCCAAGGTGGCGCTTCGATGAAAGAACTTGAAGGTCGAACTATACCATTGAGTATTACCGGCAGTTTGAATAATCCTCAATATAATCTCGATGTTTCCAGCCTGGTCAAAGCCGAGGTTCAGCGCAAGGCCCAGGAAAAAATCGAGGAAAAAATTGAAGAAAAACTAGGTGAAAAACTGGAAGGAGAAGGTAGTTTACAAGAAAAATTACAAAAAAAAGCCGTAGAAAAAGTCGGAGAAAAATTGTTTGATCTATTCAATTAGGTTACATTCACCTATCTAACACACAATTTGGTCGAGAGAGTTACCCAAAAAAACTTAAATATGGAGCATTGAATGTTACGTAATCTATTTTTAATATCATTTTTATCACTGTTTTTAGTCGCATGCAGTGAAGAAAAAACAGTCACTGAAGAAGCAGGCGAAGCCGTTGATCAGGCTGCTGAGGCCGTAAAAGATGCGGACGAAGCTACAGGTGAAGCTGCAAGTAATGCTGCTGATGCCACTACCGAAGCCGCCAGTGATGTGGTTGAAGGTGCTAAAGAGATGGCAAGCGATGCTGCTGAAGCAACAGGTGAAGTCGTTGACAGTGCAACCGAAATGGCTTCTGACGCAGCAGACGCGACGGCTGAAGCGGCCAGTAATGCTGCTGATGCCACTACCGAAGCCGCCAGCGATGTGGTTGAAGGTGCTAAAGAGATGGGAGGCGATGCTGCTGAAGCAACAGATGAAGCCGTTGATAACGCAACAGAAGCGTCTAGTGATGCAGCTGAAGCGACCACTGAAGCCGCAGGTGATGCCGCCGATGCGACTACTGAAGCCGCAAGCGACGCCGCCCAGGCAACGGGTGAAGCCGTTGATGATGCGACTGAAGCCGCAGGTGATGCCGCCGATGAAGCTGCTGAGGCAGTAACTACTGACTAGTTATTTGACTATCAATTCTAAAAGGCAGCCTAGTGCTGCCTTTTTTATTAGCGTTCGCGTAAGCGACAGAATACCACGGGCTTGTCCCGGCTCTTCAACACTATAACTCAATGCCGAGCTTGCGAAGAATCTCCTGTGCTATTCGGTCCTGACAGGTCAGTGATGTACTTACTAGCACGTTTTGACGTACATTTTGAAACAGATCGGGGTAACTGAAAGAACGGAGGAATTTGAGATGCCCGTGGATGAATGAGTGTATATAGATTGATCATCGCATCTCGTTCAGACGTGATGATCATCGGATCAGCCCGAATGGGCTTACATGGACACTGCCGATTTGCCAAGTTAAATTAAATAAAAAGAAGATCAATTGCACACTTACATCCGGCCTGTTATTGAAGTGGCGTGTTTCGACACTTCTGGCCCCAATGGAATACGCCGACAGGTTCCCTATCTGTTACTCGGAGTTTTACATCTCCAACCCTTTCGCCGGGGTTTCCCTGTCGCGGTCTGACCTGTTTTACCATCTATTTCACTTGTCGCAATCTGTCTGAGGGTTAATTATTAAGTACTTGATCATCGTTGTGTTGTTAAATTATCGAGCTATTGCTTGATAGGCTTGACCTGACGTTACTACACGCCATGCAATCCGTGCGGTTTTATTCGCCTGGGCCACACATGCCTTGTTGACATGAGTCCGATTCATTAATGCCGTGAGCCATGGTGATTTGTTTTCCATTCCAGCCCGTTGGCGGCGTTTCACACTGCAGATCACTGAGCGTGCACCATGGACCAATAACATTCGCACATAGCCATCCCCTCGTTTGGATATGCCCAACAATCGCTGCTTACCCCCACTGGATGCCTGTCGAGGCACTAATCCCAAATAGGCCGCTAATTGACGGCCATTGTTAAATGCACGGCCATCACCGATCGTGCCGACCAACGCCGTTGCCGTTAATATACCAATCCCAGGTATGCGGGTTAATAATTGGCTCTTCTCACAGTGTTGGTGCCATCGCGTTATCGACTGTTCAATTTCATCAATCTTTTGTTGATACATGACATAGTGTTCGTATAAGTTTGACAGTAAGGTGCGCATAGCCGGATTCAGCTCATTTGACGCATCCGCCAATATATCCGCCATACGATGACCAATATGGTGGTTGCCCTGGGGGATTACGATGCCAAATTCGCTTAATGTCCCCCGAATATGGTTGCTCAGCGCAATGCGTTGGGACATCAGCAATCGTCGTGAGTGGTGTAAATGCAGTATCGTTTGCTGATCTATAGATTTGACCGGTGCAAAACGCATGCTGGGTCGTTGTACCGCTTCGCAGATCCCTTGGGCATCATTTTGATCATTTTTATTTGATTTGATATACGGGGCCACAAACTGTGGGGCCATGGCCCGTACGGTATGCCCAAGTTTAGCAAATTGACGGGCCCAGTAATGCATGGCACCACCGGCTTCAATCCCAATCAAACACGGTGATAGGTTGGCCAACAATGCAAGCAGCTGTGTACGGTTTACTTTCTTTTGTAAAACGACTTCACCGTGATCGTCTATCCCATGCAGTTGGAAACTATTTTTTGCCAAATCAATGCCTAATACGCTAATCTTGTTCATGGATACTGCCTCTTTTGTTAATTGAAATTTCAATTATGGCACTTTAGATGCCGAATGTTATTGAGGCAGTGTCCATTCCATTTGTTACGGTAAGCACCCCGGGTTTAGCTGGATTTTAGTAAAAAATATTGAGGTTCCGGCACAAGGCCGGGTTGTATTAATAATGTTTAAGGTTCCGGCACAAGCCCGGGGGTATCTATTTCAAGGTTCAGTGCTGAGTTAAAATTTATCTTTCAAACTGTAATACAACATACCGGCAACCAGCCCAGGATAACGCAACAAAGTACCGCCTGGAAATTCCGGGCTTGGCAACGCAGCCATAATATCGAAACGCTGCGCCGTTCCACTTACAGCTTCAGCGATTAACTTTCCGGCCAGTGTTGTCAAACAGACTCCCTGACCGGAAAAACCTTGTGCATAAAACACATTCGGCTGTAATTTACCAAAGCTTGGCAAGCGATTTAAAGTGATGGCTAAGGTGCCGCCCCAGGCGTAGTCTATTTTAGTATTTTTCAGTTGAGGATAAACCTTCAACATTACCGGGCGCACGAAATTTGCAATATCTCCTGGAAATTTAGAGCTGTAGTTTTCACCACCGCCGAACAGCAAACGCTTATCAGCAGATAAACGGTAATAATCAACCACAAACTTGCTGTCGGCAACGGCAACATCATCACGAATCAGCTGTTTTGCCCGCTCCTCACCCAATGTCTCGGTGGCAATAATAAAATTATTTATCGGCATGATCTGCGCCGCCATGGTTGGATTTAATTTGTCCAAGTAGCCATTGCAGGCGACAACAGCATAATCTGCAGTAATGACGGCCTTTTCGGTTTTTACCCACACTGGCTGCGCCTGATTGAAGTTAATCACCGGTGAATGTTCATAAATTTTTACCCCGGCTTCACGCGCTGCATGAGCCAGACCCAATACATAATTCAATGGATGTAAATGGCCTGCGCCGAGATCCAAACTGCCGCCGTGGTAAATACTTGTGCCCAACATTTCAACCATTTCTTCTTTGTCGACAAAGCGAATTTGGTCATAGTCATAATCATTTCTGAGCTTGTCGACTTCACTACGGTATTCTTCGACATAAGATTTTTTATGCGCCGCATGCAAAAGACCATCCTTGTAATCACATTGAATTTTATGCTGAGAAATTCGTTCTTTAACCAATCGTTTCGCTTCTTCGGCTAAATCCCAAAGCTCATGAGCACGCCTTTTCCCGAATGATTCTTCGAGCTCAGACTGCCATTTACGCTGACCCGTATGTAGCTGACCACCATTGCGACCAGAGGCACCCCAGCCAATACGATTGGCTTCAAGCAGAACAACCTGATAACCGGTTTCAGCAAGATGTAGAGCTGCTGAAACACCAGTAAACCCACCTCCGATTACACAAACATCACAACGCTCATCAGCCTCAAGACTGCTAACTTCAGCAATACCCTTTGCTGTAGCGGTATAGTAAGAATTTATGTAATCGCAAATGGTCATGGGATTTTGGCTTGATTATGGTGAACTTATTTATTTAAGATATACTATGTGCATGATGATTGATAGTTAACCACGAATGTTGTTTGGAAGAAAAAAGAATATTAGCTCAAGTTCCGCTTTATCCGGGCGCACTATGCCACAGCAAGTTGCCAGTGAACACTATGTTAACGGCAATCCGCTGGAACCGCCATTTCCCGGAAGAATGCAGTACGCATTATTTGCGTTAGGCTGTTTTTGGGGTGCTGAACGAAAGTTTTGGGAGACCAAAGGCGTTCATAGCACACATGTTGGTTATTCTGGCGGCACTATCGCAAATCCCAGTTATCAACAAGTTTGCAGTGGCCAAACAGGCCATGCAGAAGTAGTTAGAGTCGTCTTTGACCCGGAAATAGTCAGCTACGACGACTTGTTAAAAATATTTTGGGAATCACACGATCCAACTCAGGGTGATCGCCAGGGTAATGATGTTGGCAACCAGTACCGTTCCGGCATTTATACCTATAACGATGAGCAATACGAACAGGCAAAGGCAAGCCTTGAGGAATACCAAGTTAAACTTGCAGCGGCAGGTTATCCACCTATCACCACCGAAGTGAAGCCGACTTCAGTGTTCTTTTATGCCGAGGATTATCACCAACAATATCTGGCTAAAAATCCTCAGGGCTATTGTGGCCTGGGTGGCACTGGAGTTTGTTATAGCTAATCAACTTTAGCTAATTAATCGTATTTGGCTCATCGGCAACATGATTTAGAAATAATCGCTCCACTTGTTGCTGATTGTATAAATAAGTCCTATTACAAAACTCACAGTCGACGGTAATCCGGCCTTGTTCGCGCAATAATTCATAGGTCGAATCACGTCCCATTGTCTGCAACACAGTATCGATGCGTTGCCGTGAGCAAGTGCAATTGAAATAAACATTCTGTTGTTCATAAATACGTACATCTTCCTGATGATAAAGCCGTTTGATCACCTCCACAGCAGTCAAATTTAGTATTTCTTCAGCCGCTATGGTTTTGGTCAGCAAATTGATTCGATTCCAATTTTCATCTTCTTCATCGAGTAGACCCGGCATTCTTTGAATCAACAATCCGGCTACTTTGTCCTGGTTGACGAAAAGTTTCAAGCTGCTGGGTAGCTGTTCTGATTGTGAAAAATATTGTTCGAGTGATTCTGATAAAGTCTGCCCACTTAATTCAACAATACCTTGATACCTATTTTCAAGGTTCATTAAGGTCATCACTAACCGTGCCTGTCCATATAGCTCCTGCAAAGATGAAGCAAGTGAAAAACTAGATCCATCCTGCCATTTTGCCAAACCTCGAATAGTATTTTTTGGATTGGACTGAGCGACCAAAGTTTGGATCGGACCATCACCCTGAATTTGCAAAATAATGGAGCTTCCCTGTTTTAATCTTGATCGCAATAATATCGAAGATGCCAGAACTTGTCCGAGCTGCTCGGCAACTAACATTGGATACTCATGCTGTGCTAAGACATCGGCCCAGCTTTGTTCCATTTGCACAATGCTCAAGCGTGTGTTGGCTGACTCGATCAAACAAGGCTGCAGAATATCAGGCATTGTTATTCTGATTCGGCAACTGTTTTCAATTTCGCCAGCCCTTTTTCATACATGGGGCCTACCATTGAATCGAGCATCAAATTAAAATATTTGCCGATAATATTCCCTTCAGCATCACTGATCAGTTTCCAGGCGACTTCAGTCGAATCACCCTCCGGGGTGGTATGAATCTCTGCGATCGGTTTGCCCTGTTGACCAAAATCCAGCACAATTACTACCTTCTCATCCGCCACTGATTCGATAATCTCCTGGCTACCCGTGCCGACATGCTTGTGCTCACTGTTCCACATCATTTTCGCACCAACTCCTGATTCAGGGCCCTGGTATTCGTAATTGGTTTGTGGATCAATCTCGTGCCAAGGTGACCACTCGGGAAATCGACTCAGGTTATTTGCTATCGAAAACACTTTTTCCGGTGATTTATTAATAGTAACGCTGCGCTCAACCACTACAGTCTGCGGCAGAAAAAACCCGACAACAACAAAAGCAAGTATGGCAATGACTAAAAATGAAAGGACAAATTTAATAATCTTCATGGTTTTTACGGTCTGTTAAGGTGGTAAAATCTTTTTAAATTATATCAGTCAAGATGATGAGTTTTGAACATAACATCATCCCTGAAACAAATGAGCACATAACATGAAAGATTTATTTGATATTGAACAACTTACCCAATTTGAATTTGGCGCAATTATTATCACTGTTTTAATAGCCGGGCTAGTTTTCGGCTGTTTAATCGCTTACGGTTTATTAAACCGAAAAAGCAACCCAAACGCCATTGCCGCCGAAAAAATCAAAGAGGAGTTTGAAGAATATAAAGAAAAAGTTGACGAGCATTTCAATCAAACCTCTGAAATGTTTAAAGACGTAACCACACAATATAAAAAGTTATACGACCATATGGCAGTTGGCGCGATTGAGCTTAGCAACGCCGACACTATCACCATGCCAAGGCTGGAAATGCAGGATTCAGAAGAAGAATCTGAAATGACAGCTGATGAAGCAAAGCCTGAAGCCGATCAAATTGAAGAAATAGCTGAGCAGAAACAATCTGCTATAGAAGAAACTGCTGAAAGTGAGAATAATGACGATAACGTGGAAGAGCAAATTGCTGAAAACACCGAAACTACTGCTGAAGAGCTAGCACAAGCGCATAACCAGGAGGAAAGTAAAACCAGTTAAGTATTCAGGAGGATTTAATGGAAGAGTACCGCCGCAACCTTTACATACAATTTGAAGAATTACCGCCAATAGAATTAAAAACTGTAAAGCCGGATCATAACACTGGCTTTTTTGAACGACTCGCACTAGCCAGCAAAAGACGTTTATTTTCACTAAAAAAAGACTGGAAATTCCAACTTGGTGAGATTGATTATCAAAGCGACATGAATGGTCGCGTTATCATTCCGCGCGAAGTCGACGGCAAAAAAATCTATTATGATGGAGCCACTATTCCTTTTCCATGGTTGGTTAGCTTACTAACTATAGGTATTTTACGACCCCTTGGCGTGATGTTGATCGGTTCAATTGTTCATGACTTTGCCTATCGACACGGTTACTTACTTTTGGAAAAAGAAGACAAAACTCACCAATACTCGATTGAGAGACACGTTGCCGACCGCCTGCTGCGCGACATTATTGCCACAGTAAACAACATGCCAGTCATTGCCTTTTTCGGATGGTTGTTTGTACGATTTGGCTGGCTATTTGTGCGCTATAACAATCAACGATTTGGCGGCAGAGTACCCTACTGGGAAATCCCACTAGCACTTGTTATTCTGGTGTTAATAGTGCATTTAGTATTACACCACACTACCTTTATTTGTGTGCTGGCAGTGCTTATTTACGGTGGTGTTTATCTATTACGCCAGCGACTCGATTAGGTTGAAACCTCGTTTACAGGCCGACAAATATCCTGAACCGAATAAATTGTAATGATTTAAATAGTGATAAAGATTATAGATAACTTTCTTTTGCTGATAATCAGGGCTTAGAGGATAAGTTTCATTATAGGCCCGATAGAAATTCTGACTAAAGCCGCCAAACATTTCAGTCATCGCCACATCAACTTCTCGATCTGCATAATAGACCGCTGGATCAATCAACCAAACAGCTGTCTTATCAAATAAAACATTCCCTGACCATAAATCACCATGGACCAGGCTTGGTTGTTGACAATTTTGATTCAGATAATCGATGAGTCTGCTTTTGGATTTTTCCAACCCCAGCTTAAATTTCTTATTTATCGTTTGCTCTTTAATTAAATCGACCTGGAAAAACAATCTGTGATTTACAAAGAATTCTCCCCAATTTTCACACAATTCATTTCGTTGTATCGATAAGGCCTATATAATTATCCTGCTCAAAGCCAAAAGATTGTTGCGGAATTTCATGCAGTAAAGCCAAACCCTGTCCCAACTGCTGCATTTGCTGATTGGTTGCTGAGCTTGCATCTATTCTCGTGATTTGTAATTCTTGCTCGCCAACAAAATTTACCTTGGGAATTTTTAAGTGTGGGATATTGTTTTTATTAATTACCTTCCTTAATATCTCAAGCCCTTGCGCTTCCCGGATTAGGCCATCTTTAAATTGCGAGTGATTATGTTTGGTATAAAGAGTCATTACACTAAATTGTCATTCCGAGTGAGTATCTAACCCTCTTACAAGGATAAACGAATCGAGGAATCTCCTTGGATCAGTTACTGATTCTAACAAAGCCAACCCTTATTCTAAGCCCGAGCAGTCACAAGTAGATCCCTCGGCAAGCTCGGGATGACAAGCTTGTCACTCCGACAACATCAGTCTCGGATCGAGCCGTGTGCCAAACAAACTCATACCCCATTGCAGATGCGGACCAGTCGCACGACCGGTTTTTCCTACTGCACCAATTACGTCACCTTGTTTAACCTGTTGACCCAACTCGACAGTCGATTTGATCATGTGTATATAAAGCGTGCTTAAACCATGACCATGATCCAGCATCACAGTAACACCTGTATAAAATAAATCCTGTTGATTAATCGTCACTACACCATCTGCCGGTGCTTTGATTGGTGTGCCCTCTGGCGCTGCTATATCAAGCCCATAGTGTGGACGCTTGGGTTTACCATTTAAAATTCTACGACTGCCGTAAACACCGCTGATCCGCCCTTTCACCGGCCAGATAAACTTTTGCAAAAAATCCTCACGTGGATCATCGATTAATCTAGCGTTATCAAAATATTTTTGTTCACGGGTAATACGATCTAACTCTGCTTGACTGGGTTGGACTTTATTTGCAGCCAAACCCGTGATTGATTCCTCTTTATATTTTCGTTGTTGGATTTCGAGTTGTTTTTCTTCTTTGCTGCCATCTGGAAATTCAAGGGTATATTTAATTGCCGGTGGTTCATCACGGCCAAAACCGAGTAAAAAATAGCCTTGATTCGAAACTCGAATCGATTTGCCCTTGTAAACCACTTTGATACCAGGTGATACCTTGCCTACAACTAGCCCACCTTGAGTTTTATCGCCGATAAAGTCTACTTCATAAGCAAAAACTGACGATAACAAAAACCCTTGTAAAAATAGGGAAATAATTAGAATTTTTTTCATCTAGACAGCACAATCAAATTGTTTATTAATTTTAGCTACATCGGGCTTGCAACAACAGACATCCATATGCAGAATAGTGAGCCCGGAGCGGAATTCCGCTGAAAATATTGTACCCGATTTAATTATTGATGGAGAGCATACCATGAGCTTTGATTTTGCTGATTTACCCTATGACTACAATGCGTTGGAACCGTACATTGATGCGCAGACAATGGAAATCCATTATGACCGTCATCACCGCACTTATTACAACAACTTTGTTAACGCAGTTAAAGACACTGAACATGCCGACAAAAATTTAGAAACAATTCTGGCTGAAATTTCCAGCCATCCTGTTGCTGTGCGAAACAACGCTGGTGGATATTACAACCACAATGTGTTCTGGAATTGCATGAGCGGTTCAGGCGGTGATCCTTCCGAGGCATTGGCAGGCGCTATCGATTCAGCTTTCGGCTCAATGGACGACTTAAAAGAAAAAATGAAAGCTGCCGGTATTGGCCGTTTTGGTTCCGGTTTCGCCTGGCTGATCGTCAAAGACGGCAACTTGGAAGTCACTTCGACTCCAAATCAGGACAACCCTCTGATGGATGTCGCCGACTCACAGGGACAACCCATCTTGGCCCTGGATGTTTGGGAGCACGCCTATTATCTCAAATACCAAAATAAACGCCCTGACTACATCGACGCCTGGTGGAATGTAGTTAATTG
Source organism: Arenicellales bacterium (assembly GCA_965215945.1). Taxonomy (GTDB): domain Bacteria; phylum Pseudomonadota; class Gammaproteobacteria; order Arenicellales; family JAHEKD01; genus JAHEKD01. The sequence goes on from CBDCFC010000026.1 coordinate 117,760, forward strand.
GGATTATGTTTCAGCGCAGTATGCGAATGCGACTACTTAAAAAAGGCTACCTAATTTCATTAGTAGAGGCCGCTTAAGCGGCCTTTATTAATAAAGTAAATCGTTTGATTTTGAAGTCACTCAACAACGAACAGCTTTATCCAACACGCCTCTTCAATAGGTTAATATCCACTGAGACCACTAAGCAATAAGGAAATCCTCTGGATTCCGGACAGCTCTTCGAGCTTCCGGAATGACGAGGCACTCTAAAAAGGATTCTCGACTTTGAGCAGCCGAGCATCACAGAATTAAATCGATTAGCTAGAGTTATGAGGCATCTCTTTTACGCCCAAACAGACTTTAGGAGATCCCGGCACAAGCCTGTACCGGACTTGATCCGGTAGCCGGGATAGACTTATCAGCCTAACTTAGCCCCATTCGGAACTTCCCGTTCTGGAATGGCAAGAACGACTGAACCATCCTCACGATAAAAACCGGTGATCAGACATTCTGATTTGGATGGACCAATCTGTTTGACTGGGAAGTTAATAACAGCAACGACTTGTTTACCGAGCAAGTCTTCCTTTGAATAGTGAGCGGTGATTTGGGCGCTGGACTTTTTGATGCCAAATTCGCCAAAATCGACTTTGATTTTATATGCAGGTTTTCGCGCTTCAGGGAAATCCTTGACTTCGATAACTGTGCCAACCCTTAATTCTACCTTCTCGAAGTCACTCCAGGATATTTCTTCCATGTTTAAGCCTGAATCAACCAACCATGGGTATCTTCAGCGAGGCCAAATTGAATATCGTTCAATGCATTTTTAAGCTGAGTCACTTTCGGGCCTACCCCACCGCTGCCAACCGTGTATTCCTGATCATGGAAAATCATGGTGCCTATGGGTGCTAAAATTGCTGCTGTGCCGGATAAGGCGGCTTCGCAGTCTGGATGAGTCGCTCGATCAATCACTTCCTCAGCGGTTAAATCACGCTCAGTCACTGTAAAACCATGATCCCTGGCTAACGTTAATACAGAATCTCGGGTTACACCATGCAAAAATGAATCATCCAGTGCTTTGGTCAAGACCTCATCGCCATCAAATAAAATGAAGTTGGCTGCGCCGGTTTCAGTAACCCCGCCGACTGAGCAGAATAACACCTGATCGGCATTATGATCGGCCTTGGCACGAATCATATGCTTAAGTGCACTGGCATAGTTGCCGCCGGTTTTGATCATGCCATTATCAGGTGCACAACGCATACCCTTATCGTCCAATAATAATCTTAATGTCGTACCGGCACTGAAATAATCACCCACTGGAGTTAATAACACGTACATCATCGATTCCCCGGACGGTGCCGCTGCTTTGCCAATCGCAGCTTCAGTGCCAATATGCGTTGGACGTATATACATAGAACCAGGTGGCAACGGCACTTGATCCCGGTACTTTTTCACTATGTCCACTATCATCTGACCGAGCATGTCCTCATCAACCTGGGGTAATGCCAACATACGGCTGGATTGCTCAAAACGCTTGACGTTCTGGTCCATGCGGAAAATTTTTACCGAGCCATCCGGATGACGAAATGCTTTTAAACCTTCAAAACAGGTACTGGCATAGTGCAGCACATGGCTGCCCGGATGTAAAGTTAAGGAATCACTGGAAACAAATTCCGGCGTACTCCATTGATTGTCCTTAAACCGGGCAATAACCATTTCCGGCATGAACTCGGTTCCAAACGCTTTTGCCATAATCTTTTTAACTATCGTATCTATTGTTCCCCTGAATATGCCACAGTAAATTTTTTTTCTCTAGCAGGAAAGAATTATGAGTTCGATTTTCAATTTCTACTTACCCCCTCTAACTCCATCTGAAAGGGACTGGAAATTATTCAAAGTGAGGCGCTGCCGACTTGTGTTGATCTTTTTTACTGGGAAGTAGAAGTATGAGTTTAATAGAATATGAAATGCCCGTTTCATTTCCCGGTTAATAGTGTTCTTGCTAGCCTGCACTACTGTACTGCTTGTCATTGCCAGTGGGAAGGCTAGGAGGGGTAAACTAATGATGCACAATCATATGCTTCACCCAAAAAGAAAACCGTGTAACAATTACGCCATATTTTATGATTTATGTTAAGGAATTTTCATGTCAGCAAAAACGCTTTTTATTTTCCCTGGTCAGGGGTCACAATATCCGGGTATTGGTAGTGATATCTGTGAGAAGTATCCTCAAGCCGACGAAGTCTACAGCCGTGCCAATGAAGTCGCCGGTTATGATCTTAAAAACCTGTCTTTCGCTGACCCTGATAACAAAATTAATTTGACGCGTTACACCCAACCGGTGCTGCTCACTCATTCAATTGCCTGTCTTGAGGTTTTCAAGGCGGTGAGCAATGATACTGTTAATCCAGACTGCGTTGCCGGACACAGCCTTGGTGAATACAGTGCTCTAGTAGCCAGCGGTGCACTGTCATTTGAAGATGCATTATCGACTGTGATTCGACGCGGCGAGCTGATGAGTGAACTTGGCACAGGTGAAATGACGGCTTTTTCTAATAGCGTTGAAGAAATCCAGTTATTAGCTGAAAAATATTATTGTGGTATTGCCGGTTGCAATTTACCTGATCAAACTGTGGTTGGTGGTCATGTTGATGATTTGACTCGTCTGGAAGCACAAATACAGGAAGAATTTCCTCGCAAACGTTTTGCCAGGCTAAAGACCGAAGGTGCTTTCCATACCTATTACATGGTAAGTGCTGCTCAACAATTCAGACAAAAATTGGACAAAACCGATTTTAGTGAAGCACAATGCCAGATTTTGTCTAACTATACTGGAAGCTGGCATGACCGGGATGCTGATTCAATTCGAACTAAATTATTCTATCAACTTTTTAATCCTGTAATGTGGCACACCAACTTGCTCACTGCTGCTGAAAGTGGTGTTGACAGAATTATTGAATTTGGAGGTGGCGTTGGTAGTGGAGAAACACCTGCCGAAAAACGCCCTAACCTAGAAGGTATTATTAAGAAAACCTTTCGGCGTGCAGAAATCAAACCTGATTATTATGCTGTTATTAACAGTGAAACGCTTGAAAACACGGCAGCAGCATTAAATTAATTTTGTCAAGCTTGACTTGATAGAAATATCAGGTAGCTTAATCATCTTACCAACGCAGACTGGATAATCATAATGCGACTTAAAGATAAAGTTGCCGTCGTCACAGGAGCGGCACGAGGAATTGGTCTCGCTATAGCCAAAGGATTTAGCCGCGAAGGTGCCCACGTTGTTTTAGCCGATACCGAAGCTGAAACCGGTAAAGCGGCAGCCAGTGAGCTGGAGAATGCATTATTTGTGGAAACCGATGTTGGCTATGCTGACCAAATTAACAATCTCACCAATGAAACCTTAAAAAATTTCGGTAAAATCGATATTTGTGTTAATAATGCCGGGATTCTGCGAATAGCAGATATTCTTGATTATACCGAGGAGGATTTTGATGATGTTATTCGCACTAATTTGAAGGGTGCTTTTTTACTTAGCCAGGCTGTAGCCAGGGAAATGGTCAAAAACGAAACCGGTGGTTCAATCATCAATATGTCATCAGTTAATGCCAAAGTCTCAATTCCCAATGCTGTTGCCTATAATGTTTCTAAGGGTGGCATAAATCAGCTAACTACTGCCATGGCTGTTGCGCTGGCCCAACGCAATGTGCGCGTTAACGCCATCGGCCCGGGTACCATTATGACAGACATGCTCAGAGAAAATCTGATGGTCAATGACGAGGTCCGCAAAACCATTCTCTCACGCACCCCGCTTGGCCGGGCCGGTGATGTCGATGAAATTGCAAATATCGCTGTATTCCTCGCCTCCGATGAATCCTCATACATAACCGGCCAATGTATTTATGCAGATGGTGGACGCTTGGGCCTGAATTATGTTGTACCTGTAGTAGAAAAAGACGAAGAAAACGACGAAGACGAATAATAAAGGAAACAAAGGAACCTCTAATATGACCCTGACTCTGGGCTTTCATGGTGCTGCCCGAACGGTTACCGGCTCACGCTATCGAGTAGATGCCGACGGCATGCGTACTGTTATTGACGCTGGCTTGTTTCAAGGTTACAAAAAACTGCGAAAATTGAACTGGCGCAATGTGCCGTTTGAAGCAACAACTGTTGACCAGGTTCTACTTACCCACGCACACATTGACCACATCGGCTTATTGCCGCGGATGGTGAAAAACGGTTTTGGCGGTAATGTATACACCACCCAAGCATCCGTTGAACTGGCCAGACTGCTATTATTAGATTCCGCCAGAATTCACGAAGAAGATGCCGCCTATGCCAATAAAAAGGGCTTTAGTCGCCACAAACCTGCTTTGCCTTTGTACACCAGCGAAGATGCTGAACAAGCAATCAGCCTTTTAAGGCCTGTTGAATATCACCAATGGCTTGAATTAAGTGACAGTTTCAAGGCTAGATGGCAACCGGCTGGGCATATTCTAGGTGCCGCATCAGTTGAAGCTGACTACAGTAATTCCAGCCAAAAATGTCGAGTTTTATTCAGTGGTGATGTCGGCCGTTATGGTATGCCATTGCATATCGATCCAAAACCGCGGCCAGACTGTGATGTGTTAATTTGTGAATCGACCTATGGCAATCGAGATCATGACCGTAGTCTATCCGTTGAAGAACAATTATGTGATGCAATCATTGACACGCTCAAAAGAAAGGGCACGGTATTAATCCCGGCATTCGCTGTTGGCCGTTCACAACAACTCATACTAATTCTAAGACGCTTGATGAAAGCCGGAAAACTGCCACAGGTTCCATTACATCTGGATAGTCCAATGGCGGTTGATGCCACTCGAATTTATGGCCGACACATGGACAATCATCACCTGGATGAGGATGTGTTTTCTGATGGAAGAAAACAATTATTTCCTGATATGGTAACACTGCATAAATCTCGGGATGAATCTGTTGCGCTGAATGAACTAAGGGGCCCGAGAATTATTATTTCTGCCAGCGGTATGTTATCAGGCGGACGAGTTTTGCATCACCTGCGTCGTTTAGTCAGGAAATCAAAAAACACCATTATCATGGCAGGTTATCAGGCACCGGGTTCACGGGGGCGTGATTTATTGGAAGGTAAACCTACTATTAAGATTCACGGCAAAGAAATCGAGGTCAAGGCTGAAATAAGAAGCCTAAGTGGGCTGTCGGCACATGCCGATCGAGGTGAATTAATCAAATGGTTAAAGTCAAACAACAATTCACCTGAAAAAGTTTATTTAACACATGGGGAACCTGAGTCGGCATTTGCTTTCGCCAAAGAAATCAAAAGAGAATTAGGTTGGAATGTCGAAGTGCCAAGTTTGGATTATAAGGTTGAACTGCTGTAGCGTTCTAAAGCATGTGTAAAAATCTATCGACACGTGGACGATAGTAATTGTCATAATCCAAAGACATGACGACACGTTTGGTTCGACCGACGATTTCGTGCCTGGGAACCATTCCGATAACTCTGGAATCTGCACTATTATCCCTATTGTCACCAAGAACCAGATAATGCCCCGCAGGTACTTTAACAGGTGGAAAACTTGACAAGGCCGATGAATTATTAAGAACTCTGACTTGATGCCTGGTGCCGAGTAAATCTTCAAATCTGTCGGTTATTGTTGCTGTTACGGCTACATCCTCGTAGCTAAGACTTATTCCATTAATATTTAAAATATTTTCTTTTAATTCAACCAGATCACCCGGCACACCGACAACTCTTTTGACCAAACGTTTATCGGATATTTTTGAATCAAATACAACTATATCACCACGAAGTGGATTGGAAATTTTCAATATTGAAAGATGCGTAAATGGAACCCTGAGATCATAGGCCAATTTGTTAACTACAATTCGATCACCTTCAAGGATTGTTGGTTGCATCGATCCGCTAGGCACATCATTCCAGTCAGCGATGGAACTGCGAAAAACAAAGCTCAATAAAATAAAAAGAAAAAAGGATTTATTTTCTCTCCATATTTTAGCAATCAATTTTGGCATTAAACTAGCTTACTATTTTTTTAGATTGAAGAGTCGTCGCCAGAATACAAGCTCAAATCCCATTCCCAGAATGATAAACAGCCCCAAACCAAAAATACCGCCTATGGCGTAGCAACCAATAGCAAGAAAGATTAAGATTAGGAGAATAATCATTTTTTTCATAATTTTCGTACCATTTCACTGACAATAATCTTTCAGGTAACAAACAATAAAGTTTAAGATATCAGACTAAACTATAGCTGAAAATATAATGTTAGAATCGTGAATATGGATTAGATAAACTCAGCCTTAGTCGGCTTGGTTTTACCGATTTCAATCGCAGCACTTAAATCAATTTCTTCATCGAATAATGCCCTGCCGACAATCGCTCCGGAAATGTTGGGCAAGTTGCTTAACGTCGATATGTCATCCAGTGTTCTGGCAACACCGCTTGAAATAACCGGGATGTCTAATTCCGTCGCCATTTGTGTGGTCATGGCGAAACTTGTTTCTGGCAGGTCATGAGCGCTGTCAATATCTGTATAGATCACCGCTGCGACGCCTGCTTTTTCCAGGCTTTTTGCAAGCTCTAATGGTGTATAGGCGGTGGGTTGCGTCCAACCGTCAACGACTACATTGTCATTTTTGGCATCGATGCTGATAACGATTTGGTCAGGATAATATTTACAGGCTTCGCTGACAAAGTGTGGATCATTAACGACTGCCGTGCCCAATACTGCCCGTGAAGCACCGTGATCCATCCACCATTGCAATGTATTCATGGTTCGAATACCGCCGGCAACCTGTACCGGCACACCCGCTTTTTTTATAATTTCACAAATTTCATCGGCATTATGATTGCCACCCTGGGCAACACCATCTAGGTCAACAACGTGGAGAAAACTCGCACCCGCTTCAACAAATTTATTGGCCGCATCTAAAGGAGAAATACTGTACTCAACAGGCTGATCCATTTTGCCGCCTTTTAACTGAACGACTTTGCCATTCTGCAATTCAATTTTGGGATATATGATCATTGTCTAACGTCCTCCACCAGCTAGTCAAACGTATGATTTCAGTATATCACGCGATTATCTGTCATAACGAAAGTTTAAAACCGTATCCATCGCGACTTTGACTTTTTCAGGCTCGACACCGGGCTCAATGCCGTGCCCCAAATTAAAAATATGACCCGGCCGATTACCATAAGACTCAAGAATATGGGTCACTTCTCGTTTTATAGAATCCTCACTGCCGTACAATACGCCAGGATCAAGATTACCTTGCAGGGCAACCCTATTACCGACGCGATTAACAGCATCACTAATATCGCATGTCCAATCCAAACCTAACCCAGCGCAACCGCTTTTAACCATGTCTTCCAGCCAGGCACCACCGCCTTTGGTGAATAAAATCACTGGAATCTCAGGATGAAATTTATCGAGTGCTTGAATAATTTTATTCATTGGAGCAAGTGAAAATTGCCGGTAAGATGCATGTGTAAGCACTCCACCCCATGTATCAAAAATCATTAACACGTCGGCACCTGCCTCAACCTGAGCACTCAAGTACTGAATAATATTTTCAGCCAATAAATCCAATAATTGTTCGGCTGCTTGTGGTTCTGTGTAGATCAATGCTTTTGCTTTGGAAAAAGTTCGCGAGGAGCCTCCTTCAATCATGTATGTAGCCAAAGTCCAGGGACTGCCGGAAAATCCAATTAACGGAATTGAGTCAGCCAGCGCGGCTTTTGTCGTTTTAACCGCATTCATAACATAGGACAACGACTCTACCGGATCAATAACCGGCAATGCTTCAATATCCTCTATAGATTCAATTCGCTTGGCAAATTGTGGACCATGATTTTCAGCGAAACTCAAACCCAAACCCATGGCATCGGGAATGGTTAAAATATCTGAAAACAAAATAGCCGCATCCAGATTAAAGCGCTGCAATGGCTGCAGGGCAACCTGACAACAAAGCTCCGGATTTTTACACAATGACATAAAGTCGCCAGCCTGTTTTCTGATCTCAAGATATTCCGGCAGATAGCGTCCTGCCTGACGCATTAACCAGACAGGTGGACGATCCAGTTTTTCCCGTTTAAGCGCACGCAACAACCGATCATTTCTTATTTTTCTTGACATCGAATTTTCAGCCTAAAGTCTGTTGGATCTCAGATTGAATTTGCTCGACAACCTTTTTTGGAGAATCGGCATCTTTTATCGGTCTGCCCACCACGATGTAATCTGCACCGTTAGTGAATGCCTGACTCACTGTTACGGCACGCTTTTGGTCATCGTCATTATCAACCGGCCTAATCCCAGGGGTCACAATTAACAACTTATTATCGACTTCATTCCTTAACAGTTCAGCCTCTCTGCCCGATGCAACCACGCCATCACATCCTGATGCTAAGGCGCGTTTTGCTCGGGAAACAACTAAATCCTCGACATTACATTGGAAGCCCAGATCATCAAGATCACCTCTATCGAGACTGGTCAATGCGGTAACAGCCAAAATTTTGACATCATCTTTGGCTTGGGCAGCGGCTTTCATCATTCCATCGTTACCATGAACAGTTGCAAAGTGAACATTCTTGCCATTGAGCTGGTTAACCGCACGTGCCACGGTTTGAGGTATATCAAAAAACTTCAAATCCACAAAAATCTTTTTATCTTGATCACTAAGCCAACTAAGTAGTTTGAAATATTCCCCGGTCATGAATAACTCCAGACCAATTTTATAAAAATGGCCACTGTCGCCAATTTCATTAACCAACGCTTTTGCCTTGTCAATATCAGGCAAATCAAGCGCGATTATTAACCGCTCTAAATTAGAAATATCTTTTTTCATCGTCTCGTCTTTTAATCGTATTTTACAATTTCCAATAGTTTGCATTGATCAGTTTCAACCATTTTGCATAGATTCCCCCGGGTAAACCCGGGGTTCTTACCGTAACAGCCCTTTCGGGCTGATCCGATGAACATCGCACTTTACAGAGGAGCGATGTTCAACCTATATACACTCATTCATCCACGGGCAAGCCCGTGGTATTCTGTCGCTTACGCGAACGATAATAAAAAAAGCACCGCCTAGCGGTGCTTTTCCATCATCTAAATCTAACTTCACTGATCAGCTTCAACTAATTTGGGACTCCAGAAAATTCGGTTATCGCCCTTGCTGGCACTTTTGACCTGCTTACCCGACCATTCTTTCGACTGTGCTGCATAGCCATCTTTCATCACTTGAATCACAAAGGAATGCTCATCATTAAGATATTTACTGCTGAACTGGCGTTGGGTTGTCAATGGAGTATTACCCAGCCAAATCCACTCAGTTTGAACGTTACCCTCACTTTTGCGCTTGAGCATAACCTGCGCACCTAACGGGTCAGATTGAACTGTGAATGGTACGCTACGAGTGGAAGAACATGCGCTTAGTAACGCTACACAAGCGCCTATCACGGTAATTTTAATCATATTACTGTAGAGCATTTGTTGAATCCTCACTGGTTGAGTTAGAATTTTTTGCATCCATAATAACCTCAACAAACTGCGGGTCATTGATGGCGCTTTTTCGGGTACGATGTTTTAAAGTCAGCCAAAACGAAGTCGCTTTATCTTTATAGCCTTCTTTATCGAGCTGGATGTTTACAAATTTACGTTTACCATCATCCCGCCATACTTGCTTTAAGGGTGTCACGCCCAATAAGGTTCCATCGTCTAGATTTATAACTTCAGCTCCAGGTGGATTGCTGACGATATAGGCCGCTCCATATTTATTTCCCACACAACCAGTTAATAGTGAAACCACCAGTATTGCCGTTATAATCGCAAAAAACTTTTTCACTCGTTCATCTCCTGTTAATACAGTAAAAATTTAATTAAATCAACGCGTTATAAACGCGGCCAATTGTATTAAAAACGCTGTCCAATATCAACTTAATAATGCATTCGTAATCGTTTTGTCCAATAGGTCGGCCGGATAATCATCGCTGACATAAGCCTCACCCAGTTTACGTAATAGTATCAATCGAACTAATTTGTTAATCGTCTTTTTATCATGCAACATTAATTCTTTCATTTGCGAATGCGTCATTGATGGTGGCGGATCAATCGGCAATTCGAATGCCTTGAATAAATGCTTGATTCTATCAACTGTTTGTTGTGACAGTGCCCCCATCGATGCCGACATTGCAGAAGCCATGACCATCCCCGCACTGATTGCTTCGCCATGTAACCAGTCTTTATATCCGACAGCTGCTTCAATCGCATGGCCAAAAGTGTGGCCATAATTCAAAATAGCGCGAAGACCAGATTCTTTTTCATCTTGCGAAACTACTTCAGCTTTAATTTCACAGGATCGGGCAACAATATGGACAAGTTTTCCTTGATCCTGGGATTTTAATTGTTCGCTATTCGATTCAATCCAGTCGAAAAAAGTTTCATCTTTAATCAATCCATATTTAATCACTTCAGCCATACCTGCTGAAAACTGCCGCTGCGGCAGTGTACTTAACGTACTGATATCGGCAACCACGCAGGATGGTTGATAAAATGCACCAATCAAATTCTTGCCTTGCTGATGGTTTACCCCTGTTTTGCCACCAACGGAAGAATCAACCTGTGCTAACAGTGTAGTTGGAATTTGAATAAAGTTAATTCCTCGCAAACAACTCGCAGCGGCAAAACCTGCCACATCGCCAACCACGCCTCCTCCCAGAGCGATCACTGTTGATTTCCTGTCCACATTTTGCTCAAGCAGACAATTAACAATCTGATTGAAACTGGTCATGTTTTTATATTGTTCACCATCCTCAATCAGGATAGTACTGATCTGAAATTCTGTTAACTGAGATTGCAGCTTTTCCAGGTACAGGTCGGCTACAGTTTGATTTGAAACAATACAAACTTTTTGACCACTAACATAGGGTCTGAGCAACCCCGGTTTAGATAACAAATCGTAACCGATAAAAATTGGATACGATTGTTCGCCTAGATTAACTGTTATTTGCTTCATACTTAGTGATCTCTTTAACAAGCTTGGTCGCCATCCGCTTGGGGGACCCGCGCTTGGTGCGCACAATTAAATCGGCTGTTTTTCTATATAGTGGGTCGCGTTCTCGAATCAGTGATTCGAATTTTGCTCGGCGATCTACGCCTTCTAATAATGGTCTGGTTTTACTGAATCTAGTTCGCTCCAATAGTAATTCAACGGGCGCATGTAAATAGATAACAATACCACTATCACTCATAATGTGCCGATTTTCTTCGTTAATAACAATACCACCACCAGTCGCAATGACAGTATTTTCGTGTTCCGACAATTGTTTCAAAATACCGGTTTCACGCATTCGAAAGCCTTCCTCCCCTTCTATTTCAAATATCCAGGGAATATCTGCACCAGTTTGCTTTTGCAGCTCGATATCTGTATCCAAAAACTCATAGCAAAGCTGCTTGGCCAACCACTTTCCAATAGTTGTTTTACCGACACCCATTAATCCGGTTAAATAAATCCGATTTGTTTTTACTGTAGCCAAAAATATTATTTAACTTTGATCTTTGGCGCATTGTACAGATTTGTCCTTAAGCTGTTAACTTAAGCCTGTAAAAAACTAAAATAAAGCATCACGAATCGTCAAAGTGAGTGATGAATGACAAGAATCTCTGATTTCACAGGATTTATAATTATCCAATACCACAAATTCCGGGTTAATTTTAGCGATTTGTGTTTGCATACCCGGTATTTTTTGCCCTGATTTAAGTTGATAAACCTGACCATCAACTTTAAGCCAGGCAAATTTCTTCTCGCCCAAAATCAGAGTGCCAACTAACTCTAGTGAATACGGTTTTTGTGATTCTTTTGGGCTATTAGTTTCCAACTTTTCTGTCAATAGTTCTTGATCTGATGAAAAGATTTTATTCAAGTCGATCTGCTGATTAATTTTGAGTGATTGAAGCTCAACCACTTTTTGTTCTAAATCATCATTTTGAGCATAAACAATAGTGGGGCATAGATGCAGGGCTTTAAAAACAACAATTGAAACTACAAGATTGTACTTAATCCTAAACATCATCGTTAAATTCAAAATAGTATCTTATCTCTAAACTCATACTGAGTTGTTCTTCCATTCGCTGGAACACCAATTGCTCCCATATAGCCAGTTCTTGTTGTTCAAGCAATAGCCTGAAAAACTGACTAACATTATCCTGCTCACCCGTCACTTTTATATTGACCAAAAAGTAATAGCCAAATTCGTCTTGCAATCGATTTGAAATTCTAATTTCTTCAGCTTTTAATTTTGACTTTAATGCCGAATCCACGACTGCTCGCTCAGGTGCTTTTTGATTGAAATTTCTCAAGCTTGCATTCAAGCTTGACAATTGCTGTTGAAGATCAATAAATGTTTGTTGCTGTAATGACATTTGTTTTTGGTCACGATAGTACTGACTGATTTTGTTATTAAGCTGTAGCACTTTGTTTCGGTTTTCAAGAATGATTGTATTTTGTGACGCTAAAAAAAATTTACAAGCAAAAAAAATTGTTAACAAACTCGACAGTAAAATAATGCTTAATCGTAATGACATTGGTAAAAGAATGATTTTTTTAATAAACTTATCCATCACACAATTCAGCTTGAAGTTCAAATTGAACGGACGATATTGATTGTTTGTTATCAAAAGGTGTAAAAACCACCTGACAAAACGCCGACTCTTCTCTCAATGTATTTAATAGCGCTAAAGGCGATGTAGAAGAAGTATCCTGCCCTTTTATTTTTATACCTTGATTATTGACGGATACGTAATCGACTTTAAAAGATAATCTCTTATTTCCCAATAACGCTAATAAATTTGGAACCACCTGCCTTCTGGCGATCAATTTATTGATTTGCACAACTTGTTGCTGCTGCTTTAGATACAACGATCGTGCTGATTGAAATTTTTCCAATCGCGAAAAGAGTTGCTTATTGGTGGCTTTAATCGTTTGCAGCTGTGCTTGTTGGCCCTCAATCTGGTGGATGTTTTTGACCCAAATCAAAGCCGAAATGATTGATGCTAAAACTAAGCTACAAAAGAGCTGGGTAAAAAATTTTGTACGCTGCTCGTTATATTTCGCCTCACGCCAAGGTAATAGATTGATATATATCATATTGCTCTCTCATCCAGTTAATTGTTACAGACGTCAGGTCGTTTCCTGTCGACAAAGATTCGAAGTCCACGAAATTGATATCCACATCATCTGCATATTCATTCAATTTGAACAAATCCAAACCCAAGGAGATAACGTGACTGAACTTCGTCTCACTCTGCCTCGCCTTCAATTCCGCAACTATGGATAACTCAATTTGATTTGGGTTAAGATAAATTTGGTGAATTTCAAGCAGCTCGTCCTTATCTATATACGCCATTAAAATCTGCCGCTGCAAACGACAAATTATCTGATAATTTTTATCCACTAAATTATTATTCCGGATTATTTGATTAATAATGACCAAGCCTTGGGGAATAATCATTGAAACTTTAAAACCGTGATCTTCCAACGCATCAATGATCGAATTCAGTTTGTCTTTTCTAGCTTCGAATAAACTGAAAATTGCATTGTCATCCAATTCCCTGACCAAACAATAATCATAATAAGTATCGAGTTGCGAATCCTGCCCACGCCGTGCAAGTTGTAGGGCAACGAGTTCAGCAACTTCTTCGTCAGCCAAACCCAGGGGCAATTTCAGTTGAGAATAAAGCACCAAGTGATTAGATAGAACAATTACGACTTTGAGGTTTTTGCAGAGTTCTGTAGGCAACTCAAACTCCATGTTTTTGCTGCAATTCTGCTGAATCACATGGAATTGGCCTTGATAAAATAAGCTTAAGGTGACTTCACATTCAGAAAGAAAAACAATGGTGGGCGGATTTCGTTTGGATTTTAGATTTGTTTTCACTTCAGACTTCCTTGTCCTTTATAATCTAGTTATTAGAACACTATAGCTTATGGTAACAATAAATCAACCCCGGAAAATCGGCTCCTCGTTTAAGCAAATATGAAACACCTCTTATACGCATTCCTCAAAGTTGCCTCAGCGCTGGGTGGTTTATTGAGCATCGGGATTATTATTGCCGTATTTGTGGCCTTTCTGATTCTGCCGCAAATGCCCAAACTTGAGGATAACGCCGATTTTGAGTTACAGGTTCCCTTCAGTGTCTACACTCAAGACGGAAAGTTAATTGGTGAATATGGCAAGGAAAGGCGCATTCCTCTTAAATACGAGGACACGCCTGAATTATTAACTAAGGCTGTTCTGGCTGCCGAAGACGATGGTTTTTTTGAGCACCCAGGTGTTGATGTCAAAGGCATCATCCGTGCCTTATTAGCAAATATTCAATCTGGGCAAACGGGACAAGGCGCAAGCACAATCACTATGCAGGTAGCACGGAACTTTTTCTTAAGCACCGAAAAAACCTATTCCAGAAAGCTCAATGAATTATTTTTGGCTTTGCAACTGGAGCGCAAATATAGCAAGGAACAAATCCTCGAACTTTACTTAAATAAAATTTTTCTAGGTCATCGTGCCTACGGTTTTGCCGCGGCGGCAAAAGTTTATTACGACAAAACAGTCGATGAACTTGAGCTAGCTCAGATCGCGATGTTGGCCGGATTACCCAAAGCGCCCTCTCAATCAAATCCAGTCACAAATCCGGGTCGAGCTAAACAACGACGTGATTATGTATTGGATCGCATGATGCAACTCGAATATATATCGAGGGCTGACCATGAACAGGCTAAAAATAGTGCGCTAACAGCCGAAAAATATGCACCTGATATTGAGTTCGATGCCCCCTACATGGCGGAAATGGTCAGACAGCATTTATATGAACTCTATGGTGAAGAAATCTATGGCACTGGTTACAAAGTTTATACGACATTAGATAGCGAACTACAGCTTGCCTCCGATCATACTTTACGCAAAGGGTTGGTACGCTACGACCGTCGTCATGGTTTTCGAAAATCTGCGATAACACAGCCCTTGAAAGCTTATGGTCATTTGCAGGTCGCTACGGTCACCTCTGTTGCTGAAAAATCGGCCGAGGTTGAGTTGGAGACGGGCGAATTAATTAGCCTAAACTGGGAGGAATTAGCTTGGTCTCGTGTTAAATCAGAAAAGAGCAGTAAAAAGCCGACAAAGGCCGAACACCTTATAAGTTTAGATCAACAAATTTATATAGAACCGACTGAAGAAAACTGGCGGCTGGCCCAGGTTCCAGAAATTGCCGGCGCGATGATTACTCTTGACCCAAAAAGCGGAGCAATCAAAGCACTCACAGGAGGCTTTGATTTCAACTTGAGCAAATTCAATCGTGCGGTACAAGCCAAACGCCAAGCCGGCTCTAACATTAAACCTTTTATATATTCAGCCGCGTTAGAAAGGGGCTATAGGCCATCCTCAAAAGTCAGTGCAGAACCGCTGGCAATCAAGGATGACTCACTTGATGAAGGGGTTTGGCTGCCAGGAAATTACAGCGGTAAATTTTACGGCTACACTACATTGCGAGAAGCGCTGAGTAAATCACTAAATCTTGTTTCTGTACGGTTATTAAATTCGATCGGCATTCAATTTGGTATCGATCATCTGAGTCGCTTTAATTTCGACCCGGGCACTTTACCAAGAGGTTTATCACTGGCTCTCGGAAGTGCCGATGTAACACCGATCCAGATGGTCTCTTCTTATGCGGTGTTTGCTAACGGTGGCTACCGTATTGAACCTTATTTTATCGATCGAATTATCGACCGTGACGGCAAAATAGTCACCACATCCGCATCAACCGTTGTTTGTCCATATTGCCCGGTCTCGGCACCAAGCAACCATAAAACCGAATTCACCACCCAATCTCTATCCACCCAGAAACCGGCTGAGCTGGTTCTGTCTCCTGCCAATGCCTATGTTATGACGGATATGTTGCAACAAGTAGCTAGATCTGGAACTGCGGCAGCAGCAAAAAAACGACTTGGCCGCAGCGATATCGGTGGTAAAACCGGCACTACCAATGATTTTAAAGATGCCTGGTTTAGCGGATTCAATCATGATCTGGTTACCAGTGTTTGGGTTGGTTTTGATCAACCGCGCAGCTTGGGCAAACGCGAAGCTGCAACCAAAGTCGCCTTGCCGATCTGGATTGATTTCATGGAGATAGCATTAAAGGATAAACCGGAAACTTCACAGGCAAGACCGGATAACGTCAAACAAAATGGCGATGAGTTTTATATTGTCAGTAATCGACCTGAATACAAAGATAAAGCGTTTGTGTTGGATACGATTCAAAAAGAAACAGAGAAAAAAGCCGAAGGTCTGTTCTAATGAACTCACACTCTATCGGCAAAATAAAATTTGCCAAACGAAATTCTCTTAAAAAAAAGAGAAGCAAAAAAAAGGCAGTCACGTCGCCTTTTTTTGAATTACAAAGACAACAAATTTGTGACGCTGCTGCACGCATTATTCAAGAGGACGGAATTCGTGATTATCACAAAGCTAAACTTCGAGCCTGTGAAACATTGCATCTTAAATCAAACACTTTTTTGCCTACCAACGAAGAAATAGAACTGGCAGTGAAAAATCGACTTAAGTTATTCGAAACTGAAAACTCAGAAAAAACTCAAAACGACAAGCTAATGTTTGCCACCATCCTGCTCGAGATACTGGCAAATTTTCATCCGCGTTTGACTGGCAATTTAATTCAAGGAATAAACCTAAAAAACCAGCCTGTCGAAATACACGCTTTTAGCAAGAGTATTGAATTAATCACGGACGAACTAGACTGGCGCGGGATAAGTAATTTTGTTGTTGAAAAACGCTATCGCTATAGCAATAACGAATATATAAATGTTCCTTTAATTGTTTGCCATCTTGATGAACATGATGTTGAGATCAGTGTATTCAAAGAAAAAGAATTGCATCGTTCGCCTATCTGCCCAACTAACGGACGCGTTTATAAGCGCATCTCTTTAAGACAATTGCGACAGCAAAGATCAAACTTCACCTGAAAATTTAGCTGCTAATTCAACGGCCATTTGCCTGAGCAAAGAACTCATCGCACTGACAATTTGCGCGTGGTTTTTTTCAATACCGGATCGTTCTAGCTTGATGTAACTTGAATCCAGTTGCTTACCTTTAGAATTAACAATTGAGCTTCGCGCCAACAAAACAACCTTGCCTTCACTGAGGTAACCAAATTTATCGATACTGACGATAAGTTGGTAATCGGGTCGATTGGACTGTTTGTAAGGAAAATCGATTAATTGCTGATTGGGCAACAACTGTGCCAAATTGGCATGTAGTGTTTTAGTTAGATTTTGCTCGAGTGGTTCAGCCCAACGATGTCTATCAGAATAAGTTAGCTTATTCTGACTTTCATGAGTTACGATTCCTTCACGATCCAGGTGAATGGGCACCTCTATTGGTCCAATCGCTAATTTAAAAGATTTTAATTGCAGTGATTTGTCTGTTAAATCAGACGAACCTAATAAATAATAATCAGGACCAACGGCTTCTCTATTGGCACAAGATGCCAGCATACTTAGACTGATAAAAATAAGCGTTAAAAAACTCACTTTCATTGCCGCTCTCCCTGATTTGATTTGCCAAATATCACTGAACTTGGATTTTCCTCTATTGTTTCCACCAAAGTCCGTACTGATCGTGCAGCTTCTTGTATTTCTTTAAACAAAGCATTGAGTTCATAACGGGTGATTGAATCTTCATCTAAGCCTTTCATCAAGGTTCTGGCATCACTAAGGGTCCGGTCAACTCCATTCAATACTGCAATAACCTTATTGTCCGCATCATCCAGCAGTTTGCGTAGCTCAGTCACCGCACTGTCAACATTTTCGACTATTTTTTCGATTTCAAGCTTGTTTACTTTTTCTAATATTTCATTGAAATTCTGCGTGATTTGCCCAAGATCAGTTGAAATAGTTGGAATCTGGGGATAACCGTTAAATAGTTTCGCCTTAACCGGCTCACTATCTTCAATAAGATCCAACGATATAAAAAGTTGGCCGGTCAATAAATTACCGCTTTGTAATTTTGCCCGAAAACCATCGTCAAGCAATCGCTGAAATTCCTGCAATTCCTGTTCGGGGGTTAAAGTCTCATCATCTATTGTCAAGCCTACTCTTTCTGGCTCAACTTCTATCAAAATAGGAATAAATATCTCATCTGACTCTTCATTATATTGAACATCAATACTAACAACCTTTCCGACCTCTATTCCCCGGTAATCAACCGGTGCACCTATATTCAATCCACGAATTGATTGGTCAAAATTTAAAATGTATAACTCTTTGTTAGTATATATTCTCTGACCAACCTCTTTTTTGTTTTCATAAAGCCTGAAGATTTTCTCACTCGCATCAAACTGTTGGTCATCAATAACTGTAGGCGAATCAAATGCTATACCACCGGAGATAAGGCTTTCAATTGATTGCATTTGTATTGATATACCATTGGCGCTTAGCTCTGCACTAATGCCGCTAACATTCCAAAAATTCGAATTTTGATTCAACAATTCATCATAAGGTGCTTCAACGAAGGCTTTCACGTCAACGTTAGAAAAATCCTCCGCTAAGGTAACACTGTCAATTTCACCAACTTGAAATTGCTTATAATAAATAGGACTACCAGTATGTAACGAACCTGGTTCATCGGCAATCAATGTTATGTTTGTTCCGGCAATAGTATGATCTCTCGGTGGTGGACTTTCCAATCCAATAAATGAATCTGCCTGTTTGCCATCCTGGCTGGAATCAATACCTATATAAGCCCCTGACAACAACGTACCCAAACCTGATATTCCCCCAATGCCAACTCTGGGTCTGACTACCCAAAATTTTGTATTCACGTTTAAATAGGATGCTGTGTCCTTATCCATGCGAGCCGAAACTACAACCCCCGAAAGATCTTTTTTCAAGTCAATCGATTCAACAATTCCAAGTTGAACATCCTTATATTTGATTTTAGTATTTCCAGCCTCAAGACCTGCCGCCGTATTAAACGTTATGGTAATTAATGGTCCCTGGTCTTTTTCATTTTTATAAACTAACCAGGCACCCAAAGCCAAAGCCAAAACTGGAATGAACCAGACCATGGAGATCTTTTTTGATTTTTTTATTGTGGCTTGCGCGTGTTCCGGTTCTGTCATTGCCTATTCATCCCAAATCAGTCTTGGATCAAATTGCATTGCCGCCAGCATTGTTATTACAACCACGCCTGTAAATGCCATAATACCCAAGCCGGGAATGATATTTATAAAAATACCGATTTGTACCAATGCGACTAGAATCGCAACCACAAAAACATCAATCATTGACCAACGACCCACAAACTCAACTAGCCGATATAGTCTGGTCAGTTGCACACGGTTCTTTTTATGTTTGCGCTGGGTAGTAATTAACAAATAACCCAACCCTATTATTTTAAGGATCGGGACTGCAACGCTGGCAACAAAAATTACAATCGCAATTGGCCAGGAACCGCTTTCCAAAAAATGAATCACGCTCCCCATCAAGGTGCTGGCTTGCACCTGACCTAAGGCCAAAACTGTCGTCACCGGATATAACATAGCAGGGATATATAACATTGTCGCAGTAATTAACAATGCCCAGGAACGCTGAATAGAATCAGTCTTACGTACGTGCAACGGTGACATACAACGCGGGCAACGATGTTCGTTTGCAGGCGACAATTGACTGCAAATATGACAACTGGACAGCCCCAACTCTTTGGCAGTCACCAAATTCATACGGGCAAATCCAATTGATCCCAAAAACGATGCCGATCAACACTAATATTGGAGGCAATTATCACCACCACCAAAGCAACAAAAGCCCAGAATGATATACCCGGCAGAATTGTCGCCAATCCACCGAGCTTGACAAAAGTAACCAGGATTCCAATTAAAAACACCTCGACCATATTCCAGGGCGCTACCCATTCCACAAGATAATAAGTCAGTTTGGAATGGGGTGGAACTTTGTTTATCTTTAATGGGATTAAAACAAACAACATTCCTAAAATGCGCAACACAGGCACAATCAATAAAACCACACAAACTACTACACTCATCATTTTCATGCCCTGCTCATAGAGCGCGGTGACAGATTGAATCAGATTAATTTCTACCACAATACCTTTGGCTTCAATCCCCAAAAAGGGCAGCGAAACGGCAATTAAATAAAGTATTAATGCGGTCAGATTGAGCGCGAGCGAGCGATTAATCATATCCACTTTTTCACTATATAGTGTCGCACCACAACGCTTGCAAAGGGCGGTTTCACCCCCTTCAAGCTGTTGCCTTTGATGTAATAAATCACATTCATGGCAAGCGATATATTTATTCAAGTCCATAGAATGAGTTTATCAGTGTGAGATTATTGCGTACATAGATAAGCAAATGTCCCGTGCATACGGGACATTTGAAGACTTGTTTTACTTTTAGTAACCAATACTAAAAGTAGAATATCTAACTATTGAAATTCAAATTTCACACCTAATGAAATGATGTCAAAGGCCAGATCATTAACATCTGTGTCAACCTGAGAAAATTCGGTGAACACATTGAACTGCCCCAAATCCAGTTCTGCCCCAACAGCATAAAAGGCTTCGGTTTCTGAATCGCCCTCTTCCAGTCTTACCCCTGCCGCAACAGAATCAGAGTTTGCATCAATATGATATGCACCGAGTTTTCCATACAAATCGACTTGGTCATGCACTGCCCAATTCAACACCAACGCGACACTAAAAGCATCAGCATCCACATCGATTCGATTACCCGGCCGGTCACCGTCGGCACTGAAGTCACCCAAATCAAGATAGCCGAGTTCAACCCCAACTACATCAGTGAACATATAGCCAGCGCGAACACCGAATGCCGTATCACTATCATCAAAATCAACATCATTAGAGTCTTCAAAATCTGCGCTGACTCGGTTTGCGCTAACGCCGATAAACCAGCCGGTATCATCGTCGGCCAGTACATTTGCTGTACTTAGCATTAATAACGATGCAACAGCACAACCTAAATATCTATTTGGTAATTTCATAGCTTTCTCCTTTGGCTTTGTTGTAAAAATCAATATTGATCTTTGTGCTGTAATTTTACTTCTAATTCTCAATGCAATCAATAATTTACTTTAAAAATGTTTTACAACATATTAATCTTTATGATTTTTATTAAGCTTTCATTCATCTGTAATGAATCAAAATGTTCCGTACCTGCAACGTATGTTGCTATTTAACGACAAAATCTATTCAGGAGAAACCAATGAAATTGATGTCCCCTACCCTACTGGCCGCTGCCTTAGCAATGCTGGTTTCAACTTCAATAAACGCACAAAACACATTTAGGCTGCAAGATAACACTGCAGAAGATGACTCTGGATTTTTTATCGCCCTGGGTGTAAGTAGGATTAGTGCGGAGGCTTCCTCAGAATTTAACAATGCGGAATTTGACTTCAATGACAGCGACAATGCCTACAATTTCCGAGCAGGTATTATGTTTACCAACTGGATTGGTCTTGAAGCAGCTTATTATGATTTTGGCGAATACGAAGATACATTCGAAGATGCTATTGCTGACCTGGGTGTGAACGCCGATGTCGATCTTGACCTAAAAGGTTACGGCTTGTCACTAGTCGGCAATCTTCCTTTGCCTTACCTTGATTTGTATGTGAAAGGTGGTGCAGTTAAGCTTGAAGGCGAAGCGACGGCCAGTGCATTTGGATTATCGATAAGCGATGAAAGAGATACCACCGAGCCTTTTGCCGCCGTGGGTGCAGAACTAGATTTTGGTATGGTTAACTTGTTTGCCGAATATTCAAGAATTCTTGATAACGATGATGTAGAAGTTGATTTCGCCACGGCTGGAGTAAAACTAGAATTCTAATTAATAATTCTATCTCCGTTTTAAAGCGCTCCAAGGAGCGCTTTTTTATTTAGGTGGACTTATATTTGATGGTCGGGTACTTGATGTGCATCGCCAAAACCTTTTACTAATACTACTTGCTCCGGCTTTAATTCAAATAAGATAAAATCTGGCAATGAATCAAGTAAATCGACAATCTCGCCAAATCGGGTTTTAAATTGACTCAATATTACTTCCCACTGTTTAGATTCGCGTTCAATCTGAATTGGCATGGCTTTAAACATCAATCTCCTGCGGGCAAAAATTTGTTTAGACTCACCTTCGTCAGCAATCAACATACAACCCATTTTATCCGGGCTATTGATAAGATTATTAGTATGCTCAGCTAGACCACTAACCAGAATATAGAAATTTTGATCTTTCTGGACAAAAGGTGCATAGCTGGCATGTGAAGCTTTTTCGTTGGCCGTTGCCAGGATTAGGCTTTTACAAGAGTTTATTAATTGATGACAGTCTTCTAAAACAGCTTCATCGACCATCACAACCACTTGGAGGCTTCGGTTGGGTTGGCAGCAACACCATAGCCCTGCAAGTAAAATTGTCCGACAAGCTGCTTAGCATGCGGATGACCTTGCTCAGCGGCCAGTTTAGCTAGATTAAAAGCAAACTGTGGACGCTGCCGTGCTGCAAAACCCTGACGAACCATTAACGCTAAACGATAACGGGCATCAGCATTTCTGCTGTTAGCCAATGGCGTTAAAATATTGATTGCACTTTGGTACTGCTTTTCTTCAGTAAGTTTAAGCGCTGTTTGTATTTTATTTAAATCTGATTTACTCATGCCCTTTTCAACAATGGCATTGTCAAACAAAGGATTAGTCGTGCGTTTCTGAGTAGCTACCGGCGTGGGTAGTGGTTGTTGAGTGGGTTCTGTAGTTGCCACTTGTGTTTGCGAAATGATAGAAGGAAATCGTGGAACGACATTGTTTGATTCCGACTCAGCAACAGTTACTGACGTAGCAGTTGTATCTAGCTGATCAAAACTTGATTGGTCATCATCATTGCCAAAAATATTTGGTGCTCGCTTAATGATTACGGCTGGTGCTGGTTTAGCCTGTGGTCTAGAAGTTTTAGGAACCTGGGGAGCCGTTTGTTCTTTCTTTACCGGTGTTGTCTGCGGCTGGGTTACCGATGCAGACGCAGGAGCTTTTTCTTCAGCCTTAACTATTGTTTCAGCAGTTTGCTGAGACTGCTCACTAGCGATAGCATCCGCGTGTGGATTCTCAGGATAAAGTGAGACAAATGTACGTATTAATGGTGTTGTCGATCGCAAACTCTTAGGCAGACTGGCCACTTTTTGCCCGGCGCTGAGCCAATTATCAAAACTTCCCATTATGACCTTGTAATAAACAATACCACCTTGAAGGCTAGGTACTATTCTGGCATCACTAGTTAGATTATAGCTATCGAGAAACTCAATAGTTTGATCCAAATTACTACTGTTAAACAACTGCACGGTGAATTTATTTTTTTCCTGGCTTGTTATCCATTTCCAGTTCTGATCTGACTGTTGCAGGATTTCCACTGGGTCCAGAGATGGCTTTGATTGTTGAGTTGAAACCGTACCGATAGAAGCCTGTAAAACATCAGCTTGATTATCCGATTCTACAACAGTTACTTGCTGATTAACCTCTACTTGAGTTTGCTGAGCTGTTTGATCCGCGACAATCTCGGGCTCTGGTTCCGACGTCACTTCTGCAACTAAAGGATTTCTTCCTTGATTAACTTCCTCCGCATCAGTTAAGCCGTCACCGTCAGAATCTGCAACCAAAAGATTAGTTTGCAGTTCTAACTCACGGCTGTCTAATAACCCATCTGCATCCGTATCCTCTAGCAATGGATCTGAAACCAAGCTCAAGCTCTTCGCCATCCATCAGTCCATCCTGATCACTGTCTGCCAAGGCCGGATCAGTTTTATTTTCCAACTCTGAACCGTCACTAATGCCGTCTGCGTCAGTATCTACTACCAGTGGATTAAGCTGCAAGTGGATTTCCTCACTATCAATCAAACCATCGCCATCAGAATCGGCGGACAAAGGATTAGTACCCAGTTCTATCTCACGCCCGTCAACCAAACTATCTTCATCAGAATCGGGGTTTAGAGGATCACTGTTAGCTGTCAACTCGGCGTTGTCATTTAAACCATCTTGATCAGAATCCGCGACTAACGGATTAGTTTTAAGTTCTATTTCTTGACCATCTAAAATATTGTCATCATCGGAATCAGCTAAAGCAGGATTAGTACCCAACTCAATTTCAGCCTGATCCGTTAACCCATCGGCATCCGTGTCTGCTAGTAAGGCATTCAAGCCGAGTTCTGCTTCTTTACCATCCATCAAACCATCACTGTCGGAATCGGCAAGCAATGGTTCTGTGCCAAATTCTAATTCTTGTACATCAGTCAGACCATCCTCGTCACTGTCCGTTAATAAAGGATTAGTATTAATCTCAATTTCTTGACCGTCAGTCAGTCCGTCATTATCCGAATCAGCCAGTGTCAGATCGGTTTTAAGTTGAACTTCCTGGGTATCACTGAGCCCATCTCCATCACTATCTGCCAATAACGGATCGGCTTTGAGCTCAATCTCCTGACCATCAGTCAGACCGTCTTTATCGGTATCGTTATTTAACGGATCAGTATTGGCGATGATTTCCGCGCCGTCATGTAATCCATCATCATCTGAATCTTTGCTAAGTGGATTAGTTTTCAGATCAAGCTCTTCGCCATCAGACAAATTATCGGCATCAGAATCCGCAACTCGTGGATCAATGCCCAGCTCAAGTTCATAACCATCGACTACCCCATCAGCGTCCGTATCTGCAAGCAGCGGATTGATCCTGAGCTCCACTTCACTACCATCATTTAAACCATCGGCATCGGTATCGGCAACAAGTGGATTGGTTTTAAATTCAAGTTCTTGTGCGTCGTTTAATTCATCTGAATCTGTATCGGCCAGCAGCGGGTCTGTTCCATTAGTGACTTCTTGACTATCGACAAGCGAATCAGCGTCTGAGTCGGCTGCCAGAGGATTCGTGTTTAATTGAATTTCTTGCGCATCAGTCAGGCCATCATTATCGCTGTCCGCTGCTAATGGATTGGTTTGCAGTTTAACTTCTTCACCATCAGATAATCCATCTTCGTCGCTATCAGCCAATGATAACTGCGTACCTAATTCAAGCTCTTGCGAATCACTCAAGCCATCACTATCACTGTCAGTTAATAGAGGGTTTGATTTAAGCTCGCTTTCCTGTCCATCGGTTAACCCATCTTTATCGGTATCAGCAACTAGAATATTCGTCCCCAGCTCAAGTTCTCGGGCATCAACAAGGCCATCCTCATCACTATCAGCAAGCAGAGGATTGGACTTAAGCTC
Organism: Arenicellales bacterium; assembly: GCA_965215945.1. GTDB lineage: Bacteria > Pseudomonadota > Gammaproteobacteria > Arenicellales > JAHEKD01 > JAHEKD01. The sequence goes on from CBDCFC010000026.1 coordinate 143,126, forward strand.
TATTTCCTGTCCATCCGTCAGACCGTCTTCGTCACTATCAGCATTCAATAAATCCGTGGAAAAATTTAACTCCTGACCATCTAAAATGCCGTCTTCATCGGTATCAGCAATCAACGGATTACTATTCAGCTGAACTTCTTCACCATCAGAAATTCCGTCTTCATCGGTATCCAAGACTAATGGATTTGTACCGCGTTCAATTTCCAAACCGTCTAACAAACCATCTTGGTCACTATCAGCTACTGTCAGCTTGGTGTTGAACTGGGCTTCCTGTCCATCATTAATACCATCGTTGTCACTATCAGCCAGCGATGGATCGCTGCCAAGCTTGATCTCTTCAGCATCACTTAAACCGTCGCTATCGCTGTCTCCCTCGTCGGGGTGTGTTCCCTGGGCGATTTCTACGTCATCATTGACACCGTCTGCATCGGTATCAGCATCAAGCGGATTAATGCCTCTATCAGTTTCATCCTTATCGGTCAGGCCATCACCATCGCTATCTGCCAACAGAGGATTGGTCGCCAATGCAACTTCTTCACCATCGGTTAAACCATCTGCATCAGTATCTGAGCTATTGGGATCAGTCTGCAAGCTCAACTCGCGCCCGTCATTGAGCCCATCTTCATCAGTATCGGCAATTAATGGATTTATTCCAAGGTTGACTTCATCTCCATCGTTCACCTCATCTTGATCCGTATCAGCTAACAGCGCATCGGTGGCAAACTCTTTTTCTTGACCATCTAACAGCCCGTCTTGATCGCTATCATCTGATAACGGATCAGTTTGCTGCTCTATCTCTTCTCCATCGCTGATCCCATCAGAATCAGTATCAGCTAACAAAGGATTTGATTTAAGTTCAACTTCACGGATGTCCTCTAAACCATCAGCATCACTGTCAGCAACTAAAGGATTTGTGCCTAATTCAATTTCACGGCCATCCGCTAAACCATCTTCATCACTATCAGCATTTAATGGGTTAGTGTCATTAGCCAATTCATCAATATCGTTCAGACCGTCGTCATCGGTATCGGCACTACGCGGGTTGGTTAACGAGGCAAGTTCTTCCCCATCTTTTAAACCATCACCATCAGTATCATCCAGTAACGGATCTGTGTTTTGGACAATTTCCACCCCATCAGCAACCCCATCATCATCACTGTCAGGATTAGTCGCAGAGGTTTTATAAATTGCTTCTTGTGCATCGGTGAGGCCGTCACTATCACTATCGTTTGAACTAGGCACTGTACCTTGGGCAATTTCAACGCTGTCTTTAACTCCATCACCATCGGAATCCGGATTGAGCGGATCAATCCCTTGTTTCAATTCATTTGCATCGGTCAAGCCGTCTTCATCCGTATCAGCAAGCAGGGGGTTGGTTTGCAAAGACAACTCCTGGGCATCATCCAAACCGTCTGCATCGGTGTCTCGTTTTAATGGATCGGTTTTATTATCCAGCTCAACATTATCTGCCAGACCATCCTCATCACTATCCTGCTTTAGCGGGTCAGTGTTAAATTGCATCTCCTGCCCATCGGTCAAGCCATCATCATCGCTATCGGCAAGCAAAGCATTGGTTTGTAGTTGTATTTCTTCACTATCGCTTAGACCGTCACCATCGCTGTCGGCTTGAACTGGATCTGTTCCTTGAGCAATTTCATTAGCATCACTGATGCCGTCCTGATCACTATCCTTTAAGTTCAGGTCCTCTTCAACACTTTGTTGTTGTACGAACTGCTCAACTTGCGTTTGTTGATTATCTTCCTGCTCAGCCTGCTCGGTTTTGATTTCTGCCAATTCCGCTTCAATAACAGGATCGGTCACAGCTAATAATTCTTCTTGCTCAGAATTACCTTGCGCATCTACATCAGGCTGATTGTCTGTCTTGGCAACTTGAGTTTGCTGTTTGCTGATTTCATCTTTTTTGAGAGGATCTGTTTTCAGTGCCACTTCATCGGCATCACTTCTGCCATCACCGTCTGTATCTGGATTAAATGGATTAGTCTGCAGCGATAATTCCTGTTTGTCATTAAGACCGTCACCATCAGTATCCGCACTGATAGGATTAAGCTCCAACTCCAGCTCTTCTGCATCAGATATACCATCCTCATCCGTGTCAGCAAGGACAAGACTCGTGCCACGTTCTAGCTCAAAATTATCCAGCAAACCATCCTGGTCACTATCGACATCAGCGGGATTACTTTGCATGGCAACTTCCCGGCCGTCATCAATCCCATCACCGTCAGAGTCTGTGTTAATCGGGCTAGCACCAAGCCTGACCTCCTCTCCATCCAGTACACCATCATTATCACTATCCTGGCTCAATGGATAAGCATTGTATTTAATCTCATCACCATCACTTAAACCATCGTCATCGGAATCAGTGAGGTAAGGATCAGTCCCTTGGCGAAATTCATCGGCATCCGCTAATCCATCATTATCAGTATCAGCTTTAAGGGGATTGGTAAAATTTGATAACTCTTCAGCGTCTGAAAGGCCATCTGCATCAGAATCAGACAACAGGGGATTCAATTGACGATTAATTTCATCGCCATCACTTATACCGTCACCGTCTGTATCTGGATTTTGTGCGTCAGTTTTATATTTTTCCTCCAACTCATTGGTTACACCATCTCCATCAGGATCATCACTTGGTAAAGAAGACGTTGCTTGCTTAACAGCACTTTCCTGAGCATTCGCAGCGGCAACAATTGTACTTACTGCAGACAAGTCATTGGAATTTGAAACACGCTGCTCATCTTCAGCACTAACTCTAATCGATTGCTCAACAGGAAAAATTTCATCCAGTTCAATAAACTGAACAATTTCGTCGATCTGGCCTGGATAAATTAATGACTTTTGTTTTTTTAAAGCAAAATTAGCCGCTTTTTTATACCAGAATGTAGCCTTGTCCTTGTTTGCTTTCACCCCCAAACCCTGACGATAGATATGTGCCAAATTATAAGCGGCTTCAGGAGTATTCAAATCGGCGGCTTGTTGCCAATAATCAATCGCCTGCTGATAGTTTTGTTGTTTTGCTGATAACGCTCCAAGTTTAAACAAGGCAGAGGAGAATTTGTGTTCCCCCGCTATCAAATAATACTGCCAGGCCTTGTCCGGTTCGGCAGCGACCCCCCAGCCTTTCTCATGCATCAAACCCAATGCATACCAGGCCTTTGCATTAGATGGATCGTCAGCCTTTATTAAACGCCAAGATTCTAAAGCCTGTTGATATTCACCCGCTTCAAATTCCTCAAAACCCTTGTCTAGACTTGCAAATGACAAACTGCCAAACAGCAAGAATACAATTAAACTGTAAAAACGAATTACCATACCCTTGTTGAAACTTACTATTCTGTTACTTCAATTTCGTATTTTCTAACTAATACTTACGTTTTACCCGATTCTTCCCCACCCAATCAGGTGAATCCCTGATTTTATCTGCTATTTCATTAACTTACTACGACTTGTAGCAAAAGAATGTCACTATAAACCTGTATTTGATACATTAACTGACTTCAAACTACTCAGTCGGAAAGGTTTCTTTTTTCGATCTGGCATAAATGCGATTAGCGTGTGCGTAAAAGGTTTTAGTACCCGTTGAAAAATTGTTACGTTGCGGCCAGGGCAGCGCCGCAGCCAGATAAGCCGCTTGCTTGGCTGATATTGAAGTCACCGGTAATCCAAAATAATGCTTGGCTGCCGCATTAACTCCATAAACACCCTGCCCAAATTCGGCAATATTAAGATACAACTCTAGAATCCGATCCTTACTCTGGGTGATTTCGAGCATCAAAGTGAAAATTAATTCGTGCCACTTGCGCAGCCAACTACGTTGTGGATATAAATATAAATTTTTTGCCGTCTGCTGAGTTATAGTACTGGCGCCTCTTGGGATCGTCTTGTTAGTTAAACTCTCTTTTACAACAGCTTTAATTGCCGCAATATCAAAACCATTATGGACATAAAAATGCGTGTCCTCAGCAATAATGAAAACACGCGATACCCCTTCAGGAATCTGCTTTAATGATATCGGATCCCACTTTATTTCTGGCAGCTCAGGTTTAACCCTGCGATCGTCGATATAACTTTGCATAAACCGCGAAACTGGAATCGTCTCTGGCTGACCCACATTATGGGCAAACCAAAAGTAACCGACATAAAACATGTCGGTGATAACTAGTGCAACGATTATCCGCGCAATATTTCTAAACAAAAACTTCATCTATGTGTTATCGACAAAACAACATGATTGTAAACGCTTCTAAGGCTGATATCTCAGGTAAAATGGCGATTTGAGTGATCACAATGACTGAGCAACGTCGAGCATTCTGGGAAACAAAAACTCTTGAACAAATGAACGATCAAGAGTGGGAATCCTTATGTGATGGTTGCGGCAAATGTTGTCGAGTCCGGTTACAAGATGACCAAACTGATGAAATTCATATTACGGCCGTTACCTGCAAATTATTGGACACTGAAAGTTGTCGTTGCCGCGACTATAAAAACCGAAAAAAAATTGTCCCTACATGCCTGGTTTTAAGGCCGCTCACAAACCACCTGCTTGGTCTATTACCAATTACCTGCGCTCATCGGCTTTTGGCCGAAGGCGATCAACTACCTGACTGGCATCCGCTTATTTCTGGCACCCCAGATTCTGTCCTCCAAGCCGGAGTCAGTGTTTCCGGGAAAGTTATTTCGGAACAATATATCCATCCTGATGACATTGAAAATCACATTATTGATTAAAGGAACTTCTGATTAAATCCATAATGAACTACATACGTGATCATTGGCAAGGCTTGCAACCACTCAAACAATCATTCTGGATTAACCTGGTCTTAGGACTGATTATTATTTATTCCATTGAATATTTACTACTGCTATTTTTAAAGACCAACGTGAGCCTATATATTCCTATCGCCATTACTTATTTTGCAATATTCCATATTGTTATTTTTGTTTGGCAGGCGTTGGGAACCTTACGTGCTTGCGATCGAAATATCAGTCAATATATCTCGTCAGGATGGACACGGACAGCCCAACTCGCTGTCCTGATCAGTTTCGCTGCTGTTCTGATTTGGGGCTTAACACTTGGTCAATCTATTCAACGATTAAAAATTGAAGAGCAAGAAAGATTCAATGAACAAAATTCACCGGCAACATACAGATTAACTATCGATGACCAAATCCTCTCAATCGATGGCTTATTGGATCAAGGTATCACTCGGGAAGTTAAAAAATTATTGGAAGAAAACAAGATAACATCCTTTCTATTCAACAGTACCGGTGGAAATATTTATGAAGCACGCGGCTTGGCAAAACTCATCCAGGATAATGAATATTTAACCCATGTTAATGAAGCCTGTTATTCAGCTTGCACAACTGCATTTATTGCAGGCAAACAAAGAACCATCAGCAAGAATGCAAAACTTGGCTTTCACCAGTACAAACTTGATACCAATAAATTACTGCATAACAGTGTCGATACAGAACTTGAACAGAACAAGGATCTCGAATACTTTTTACAAAAAAATATTGACAAGGATTTTTTGCAAAAGGCCTTCTCCACACCAAGTGATAAAATGTGGTTTCCAACACAACAAGAATTAATCAAAACAGGCGTTATCCATAAAGTTATATAGAAAATTTTAGAAAATGTGAAATACTTAACAGAAAACTTAATAGATAAAGACTAAATTAGTTCTTGAGTAAAAACTCCTCTTTAACTCTGTGTGAACTACCCCGCTTCGGCGGGGTATTGTCTTTATAAAAAGTATAGTAAAGATACTTAAAGCATGCGCTGCTATCATCGTGTCATCGTTGCCGATTGCATCATCCCTCTCTAGCTAATAGCAAAGCCATTGAAATTAATACACCCTGCCCGCAGATTTAAAACGTTATAATTTTGCTCCGTATTCTTGCATAATGGTTAAACAAGAAACTGCTGTAGCGTATATCCAAAGTGAGGAAAAAACACATGGCAAAAGGTGAGCAGCAATTAGCTCTGCGGGAATTACTACGCTCATCCGAGTTATTCTCACACCTTACGGATGAAGCATTCGAACCAATTCTTCGACAAGCACATCGAATTCGGTGTGAGAAAAATAAATTCATCAAAGTATATTGCGAAGAATCCGAATATTGTCACATTATTGAACAAGGTGAAATAATGCTTTCTCGTGTTACTAACGATGGTGATAATTATGTCATTGATGTGATCGATAGGGGCTGTATTTTTGGCATCACCACCATACTGGAAGACAGTCCACATTCACAAATTTTAGCAAAAACGATTAAAGCCACGACTATTTGGCGTATATCACTCAAAATTCTACGTAATCTAATGAAGCAAGAACATTATTTCACCGAAAACCTATTACAGATGGAAATACATACCCGTCTACTCCAGGACCTTGAAATAGAACATCGAACCATACTAAACGCACCGCAACGCATAGCCTGTTTCTTGCTCGTTCACTGCCCTGCTGTTGTTCAATCTCCTGCCACTGTTACTATTCCATATAGTAAAAAACTAATTGCTGCGAAACTGGGCATTCGACAAGAAACATTTTCACGAGCATTGCAAATCATCAAACACGTTACCGGAACTGAAATAACTGGTTCTAAATTAATAGTTAAAGACATCAATAAACTCAAGTCATACGTCTGCCATAACTGTTCTCTTCAATACCCTTGTCAACACAACCATGACGGGGCACGAATTTACTAGCACCGTAAACGAGGCTACAACATCACTTGATTTATACTAACTAAAAAGAGATATTTAACTTTTAGCGCTATAACCCGCACTGTTTTATTTGTTAGTTCAGTCAACCCTGATAGCATAAACCAAACAAATACATTGATTATATTGTTTCAATTGGAATTGATTTTGGCATGGGTTCGCTGCTTTTTTGTTTTGGTAAAACAATTGATAAAATCCCATCGCCAAGTTTTGCTTTGTACTCCTGTTTGGTATCCACATTATCGGGCAACGGAAAAGAACGATAAAATGAACCGTAGCTTGATTCATTAACGAGTATATTTTCCGCTTTTTCAGTGAATTCCTGCTTGCGCTCACCTTTTAAGATCAAATAGTGACTATCAATATGAAGTTCTATCTCCTCTTTTTTCAATCCAGGCAACTCAACTTGAATATTATAAGAGTCTTTATTTTCAAAAATATTCAGAACTGGTATAAAAGCCTGATTTATCTCAAACTCTTTCGGTGAGGAAAATGGTTCCAAAAAACCATGTCGTGAACTGTATTGAGGTTGAAGTTTGCCTCTATGGACTAAAGTCATAATCAGCCTCTTAGATCATTGGCTAATGGAAGTTAAATATCTTAATCAAAAGCGATAAATTTCGTATTGACATTAGTCAATTAACTCGATGTTTCATCGCCATTGGGTTTACGGGTGCATTTTGGTTCGTGCGCTTACAGTTGTAATCTCATTACCACTCGGATACCCTGTTAGTCATCATTTCAACTAGGAGGTTGGTTATATTGCAAAAAATATCACTTGGGGAGAAAGTACCAAAGGAAATTCAACATCTCGTTTCTAGGGCAAAAAAGAAAGAAATCGTTGGACCTGACTATCCCTACGCAAAAAAGATGAAGCGTAAACAATACGAGTCTGAAAAACAAATTTTACAGATCGAACTTCTTAAACTTCAAAAGTGGGTGAAAGAATCAGGTGAAAAATTGGTATTAATTTTTGAAGGTCGAGACGCCGCTGGCAAGGGTGGCACTATAAAACGATTCATGGAACATATTAACCCGCGTGGAGCAAAAGTTGTGGCACTGAGCGTTCCAACCGAAACTGAGCGGGGACAATGGTATTTTCAGCGTTATGTTCAACGCTTACCCACAGAAGGAGAAATCTTATTATTTGATCGATCCTGGTATAACCGGGCCGTGATTGAACCTGTGATGGGGTTTTGTAATAACACCCAATACCAGCAATTTCTTGATCAGGTCCCGGACTTTGAGCGCACCTTAGTTGAAAGTGGGATCATATTGTACAAATTCTGGTTTTCGGTCAGCAGAGAGGAACAATATCGTCGATTTAAATCACGTGAAAGTGATCCATTAAAACAGTGGAAATTGAGTCCTGTTGATCGCGAAGTGTTGGGAAAGTGGGATGAAGTGACTGCTGCCAGGGAAGAAATGTTCAACCGTACTCACACTAGTTTTGCGCCGTGGACGGTGATTCGATCTGACGATAAAAAGCGAGCCAGGCTTAACTGTATTCGATATGTTCTGCATAATTTACCGTATCCTCATAAAAACAATGAAGTCGCTGTTTCACCGGACCCCAAAATCTTAGGCACTCCCACAGAAATTTATAAAAATGTTAATCATCAGTCTTGAATGGAGAATTGAAAGTGTAGCCAAACGACCGCGGCAAAGGATGAGCACAGTTTATCTAATTGAGTCAATCGACTCGCCAATTGCGAAGTGAAAAAGCATATAGAAAGAATTGATGGATTTCACACCCAAGACTCTCCTAAATATAAGCCCCAGATAAATTAACCTTGACATAAAGCCTCAAGTTGTATTGATCAATGTCAATGTTTTAAACTTAAATTTCGGATACTAGTTCAATAACAACCAAGTTTGGAGGCATTAACACTAGCAATTACCATGACTTTTTACATCGATTTAAAGAAACTGCCGGCGGACTATAAAACCAATGAACAATTCCGCAAAAAAATACACAGCTTCAGTGCAAAACGCTACATTGAAAAAGTGGAATTAATGCCCTATCAGGCTGAGTTAATCAAGTTGCAGGAGCATCTTGAAAAATATAAGAGAAAAATGATTATTCTGTTTGACGGACGTGATGCATCAGGCAAAGGAGGCACAATAAGAAGAATTACAAGGTATATGAACGAAAAGCATTATCGAATTGTAGCACTCGGCAAGCCTTCAGATTTCCAGAAAACCGAATTACACATGAAACGCTATATCGAACAGTTTCCGCACGCCGGCGAAGTTATTTTGTTTGACCGTTCCTGGTACAACCGCGCTATGGTAGAACCCGTTTTTGGATTTTGTACACATTCACAATATCTTAAATTTCTGAATCAGGTAAACAGTTATGAGAAAAACTTCCTTCAAGACGGTAAAACCGTATTATTGAAATTTTATTTCTCAGTGTCAAAAGAGGAACAAAAAAAACGGTTTGAACGACGCAAGAATGACCCTTTACGCCAATGGAAACTAAGTGAAGTGGATTTACAAGCTCAGGAGCTTTGGGATGAGTTCACTGAAAAAAAATACAAGATGTTACTAAAAACTCATACCAAGCATGCACCATGGTATATCATCCGCTCCGATGACAAACATCAAGCACGCAGACAAACGATCAAGCTTATTTTAAATTCAATTCGTTACCGATATCGTAACAAAAAACTTAATTTCAAAATTGACCCCAAAACTGTTATTCCTGCTGAAAAAGAAATCAAGCTCATGAAAAAGGACCGTAAAAAGTATGGTAAATTTATTCGATAAAATAAATTCAGTAACTTTTTTCAGATCAACGCTGATAGGGGTTGCTGTTGTAACCTTATTTTTAAATTCCAACGAAAGAGGATAAGATAATGAAATCAACACTGGCTTTGTCAAAAAAAGAAAAACGTCTGTGTGAACAATTGAGTCTAACTGATCTAACACCTCACAATCGTCGCGCACAGGCCTTAATTTTGGTTGTCGATCAAGGTTTGACTCATTCAAAAGCGGGAGAACTCACGGGTTTAACGGTCGGACAGGTTCGATACTGCTTGCATCGATTCCGAACGCTGAGAATGAAAATGTTCCCATCACAGCTGAAAGTCCATCCTGAAACCACCGTTTCACAGTCAAGCTCAACTGATATTGATGTCTCAGCACCTGATTCCACAGCGGCTCAAAAAACACCTAAAAAAGTAAAAACCAGCACAAAAAAGACAAACAAAACAAACAAAAAAGACAAAGCAAAAAAGGGTAAAAATAGGCCCAAGAAAGACAAATCTCAAAAGTCAGAGAAGAAAAACAATAAACCTAAGAAAAAAGATAAATCTAAAAAGAAAAAAGACAAAACCAAAAAGAATAAATCTAAAAAGAACAAGTCAAAAAAGAGTAAAAAATAAGACTAATTAATCACAAACGCATAACGGCGCGACTATAAACGGAATATTGGGGCTACTAAATGAAACTATTGATAGTTCATAAGTTGACCTCGAGTCAATCCTAAATCGAATTTAAGAGGATTTCATCTATAACTTATTGTTTTTATTGTATTAAGTGGCAGGGACGGAATCGAACCGCCGACACGAGGATTTTCAGACGGTTAAATCCTATGCTCTACAATCAACCCCAAAGAATAACAATAATATTTTCAATGGGTTATCAGAACAATCTGAATGTTGCTTGTTGCTATTACTTGAAGATTATTACTGGTTAGTGTCCCTTATTTGCCCCAAAAGCTTCTTGCAAGTTTTTAGTTACTTCCTTGATTGAATCAGAAACCAAATCAAGTTCAGCCATCACAAAATTCATCGTCTTATACTCATCGCTTAATGAGTATGATGATTCTCCGAATTTTTTTGAAATTTGAATGAGTGACTTACTTGAAATATCAGAATTAACAATTGGGAGTTTTCTCTTGTCTACTTTTACAAATATTTCGAAATATGGAAGCCCTAACATATAACCATTTATCCCATTAGTTTCACGACACTTCCGGGGAAGAATATTAGCTGAGTGGTAGATGCTAGTTCTTTTTGTGATATAAGCATCGATATATTCAAATGCATTTTGTTTCTTAGAAAAGACATCTTGTATGATTTTCTGAAGATAGCAGTCTCCAAGCTTTATATTGGGCAGATATTTATTGTTTGATAGTTGAACTCGAAGAAGAACTGTTGCAAAAAACTTCCTTAGCAAGAATCGATTTAAATTCTCATACAATTTAAGCCGACCATTAGGATGATGACCTACAACATCAACAAATCCTTCATCATGGACAAAAAATTTTAGAGCATAGTCATCACAATCACTAAACATACCCTCACAGGTATCGCAAATAAACTTATTTGCGATTACATCCTTTAAAAAATGTTCTTCACTCTCATCAGAATCAAACAAGGACACACTTTTTTTAGATGGAAAATTATGAACCCACAAGGACTTAGGAATAATATGACTTTTAACAAATTTACTCACTTTTGATTTACACATTGGGCAAACTTTATATTGAGTCATTTTTGTCACCGCGGCGGTTATTACTTATTTGATAAAATATTAACACACCGCGGCTGTAGTCAGTTTCTAAGCTTGATATTCAGCCTACTACATTTAAACTCAGGTTGAATTTTTGCCAATCAATACCCTTGAAAACTTTTCAGAAACTTACCTGTAGCTATTTTGAGCTAGGTACAGGTAAAGGTTAAGGAATTGGTTAAAGGTCAAGTCGCTTCACAATCCGCTTTATCTTGGAATACCTTAGTGGATTAGGATATTCGATTTGTTGAAAATTCCTGGTAACAGTTTCAGTTTCGATTTCAAATAGCGATTGGTTAAAGTAGCTCATAGGTAAGCGGTCTAATCGTCCAGGCAGATATTCAAATAGCCGAATAAAGTCGATTGAAAAATTAGAACGCCTTGCTACCTTAAACTTTCCATTCTTGCCCTTTTTAATCACTTTGGTGCAGTTGTACCATTTAGGCAACTCATAGCCAGAGTAATCAGGATGATTTAAGACTTTGAACCAAAGTTCAATTTTAGGTGCATTTCGAAACATCAATGCCGTTTTAAACATCATGAATGTCACCTGATACATACCATCAGGAATCAGACAATATTTATCATTCTCGATTGAAAATGTAGATGCATCTAGATAGTCTCGATGCGGTTTTAATGGTGATATACTTACAACGTTGGTAGCTTTCATAATTTAAACCTCGTTTGAGTTATGAGGCTGGCGTGAACCAGCCCCAAGTTACTGATATGGAAATTAAGCGTCCTTCTTGGGCGCTTTTTCTTTGCAGGATTCACAATTCAGAATTAAGTCCATAAACGACTCCATTCTTTTTGAAAAGCTTTTACTGCGTCGAAATCTCTTTATTGGTATATCGTCTAACCAGTAGCGTTTAAATCGCGCATAACGCTCAATAGGGTCAGATGTTTTACGCACTTCCCATTTATCAATAATTGGCCAACCAAGCTGTTTCAATTGATAAATCCAGGCTGACAAGCGATAACTAGCCGAATCATTCTGAAAGTCTCGATGAGTGATTGCTTTTGCCGAATTAATCGAAACAGGACACGAGAAGATAAACTACAACCTTTGGGAAACCTTGGGTATTTCATTTTGCACCCCCGGATTTCAGCCAGTCGACATATTTTGGTAAATCAAGCAAAACACGGCGACCATTTTTTATAATCGCACCAGATTTAGATAATCCATTTTGCTCTCGATTGAATAAATGCCAGCGGATTGCCGCTTCAGTCAGAGCTGGGATTTCGCTTGCAGTTTGTTGAACTGTACAAATCTGAGTCATTTAATATTCCTCAATGAATTGAAATTCTGCTCAGTCATGCCAAACATTGAGAAATATTATGAAACCATGGAAAATTTATATAATGGGGATTAAATAATTATTTTATTTCCGATGTTAAATACCTACTCCGAGCATCCAGTAATTCTTAACTAGTGAGTTTGCAGCTTTTAAATCATCATACTTATACTTCCCAATATCATCGGGAAAATATTTTTCTGGATATAATTCCCTTATCTCGTGATTTGTTGCACCTGCATCAATGGCATCAAGCAATCTAAGGTATCGTTTATATACGTTTCTTTTCTTTTGTCGCTTTATTTTTACAACCTCACCACCCCTATCTGAAAATAACTTCTGTTTCTTTTTGAGTAAGTCTGCTGCAACTTTAAGCTGATGGTTAATCGGCAATGAAAGGTCAAATATAACGGCAACATCTCTCCA
>CBDCFC010000027.1:0-19299 GCA_965215945.1 Arenicellales bacterium
TCAGAATGCTCATTAACTCTATGTAAACTGCGCTTTTTCGCTTGGTTTTGCCTCGTCTGAACTGTACTCGACTATTTGAGATAGACTCTAGTGATATTGTAAGAGTGTGCTAATCTGCACTTAGTTAACATAACTGTTAGATATGGTAGAACATCAGCTAGATCAAATTCTTGATCGTATTCAATCAAAAAACTTGCCGCCGGTTCGTTTGTGGAATCCATCATTAACCGGTGAAATGGATATGCGTATTGCCGCTGATGGCAGTTGGTATTACCAAGGCTCAAAGATTGAGCGTCTATCAATGGTGAAGTTGTTTTCAACCATCTTGAAAAAGCAGGCGGATGATTTTTTTCTGGTAACGCCGGTCGAGAAATACAAAATCAGTGTTGAGGACACACCGTTTGTTGCGGTTGAAGTGGATAAGATAAATAGTGATCCCCAGGTGTTGCTATTTCGCACCAACGTTGATGATGAAGTCATTGCAGATGCTGACCATCAACTTAAGGTGAGTATTGATTCTGCAACTTCAGAACCGAGGCCTTACCTGCACATCAGAGATGATCTTTATGCATTGATTCATCGAAATGTGTTTTATCAATTAGTCGAATGGGCACATCAGATAAATAAAAACGGAAGCAAATATTTGATAATTGAAAGCCAGGGACAACAATTCGAATTAGGAGAAATATGAAAAAAGCCCAATTCCTCGACTGGCTATTTTATCAGGGTAGATTCCACACAGGCTTTGGCCGGTTTCATGGATGCGTTGTGCACCCAATTAGTGGAATTTGGTATTCCGGTTAAACGCGTCAGAATAAATTTTAGAACACTACACCCGCAAGTGGTCGCCTGGAGTGCGATCTGGGATCAGCAAAGCGGAGCTCAAGTTGAGGAAATTAGTAAAGAAACCATAGCAACCGAGGATTATCTTGGCAGCCCAATTGAACATATCTACGAGCAGAAAACTCCTTTAGACAGCCTTTAACAGAACTGCCGGAAAGTGCTCACTCTATTTTGTTTCAACTTAAGGATCAGGGTTTAACAGATTATTTTGCCTGCCCTATTAAATTCAGCAATGATTTAAATTAATGCCTCAACTTATGCCACCGATCATCCAAGCGGGTTTTCTCAAAATTGCCATTGATTTTTTAACAGACTCTCCGTTTTTGTTGCACCGTTTATTGAGACCTTGGCTACCCGACGTCTTGCGAGAAACTTGCTGGAAAACTTATATTGGCCCGAGAACTGGGCGCCGGATTTTGGAAGGCCAGATTCAGCGAGGGCGACGGTGAGGAGATTAACGCGGCCATCTGGTTTAGCGATTTTCGCAATTTCACTCAATATACCGAGACGCTTTCACTAGAACAAATGCTGGAAACGCTCAATCAATATTTTGAGATTGTGCATGATAGCGTTGAAAAAAAACGGTGGAGAAATATTACGATTTATTGGTGATGCGATGTTAATTGTGTTTCCGGTCGATGAGTCACGAACCTTAGAGCGAGCCTGTAAAAATGCATTGGCCAGTGCCGTTGCAGCGCAGCAGCAAGTTAAGCAAATTAACCTTGAACGAGTAAAAGCATAATAAACCTAAAATAGAATTCGGGGTTGGTTTGCATGAAGGCTGTGTTATGTATGGCAATGTCGGGCGCCCGCTCGTTTGGACTTCACGGTAATGGGAGTAGCGGTAAATCGAACCGCACGATTGGAAAGTCTGACAAAAGAACTGGATTGTCCGATATTAGTATCAGGAAATTTAATCTGCAAGTCGAAGAGATTGGTCAATTTAGAGGTGAATATCCTGTAAAAGGTGTTAATCAAGCCCTGGATGTGTTTTCGGTACCTTTATAAATTAGTTATTAAAAACAATATGTTGTGTTATTTATTTAATGTAAATAATTGATAATTAGCCTGTGTTCAGTTTTTATGTGATACACTCGCTGCGCCGGTTCTGACAGGGGTTGGCAGTTTTATTAATTTTTTGAGGAATAAAAATGGTTGATGCAGTAGATGCAATTAAAATTCTCGGCGGTTTGCTGGGTAAACAGGGCGGGTCTTCCAGAGCTGGCGGCGACATTCTTGGTAATATTCTTAAAGGTGCTTTAAGTGGTGGCGGTGGCAGCGCTGGACGAGGTGGTAATGATCTGGCTTGGTGGTTTGCTAGGCATGGCAATGAAACAATTTACTCAAAAAGCACCACAACAAACCCAAACTACACAAACCCCCGGTGGGGGCGGTTTTTTTAAGCCGGATTTTGGCCAAGTTGAACCTGAGCCTCAGATCCAGCGTCAACAAGCCAATGAACAAGCCGTTGTTTTAATCCGGGCAATGATTAATGCGGCCAAGTCTGATGGCAAGGTCGATAGGGAAGAAGGTGAGAAAATCATCAAGCAACTGGGTGATGTAAGTCAGGCAGAAATGGATTTTGTCCGTAATGAAATAGCTCAACCATTAGACGTACATCAGTTTGCCCATAGTGTGCCTAAGGGATTAGAACAAAATGTTTACGCGTTATCGCTTATTTCTATAGATCTTGATACCAAACAAGGAAGCAAGATATTTGCACGAGCTGGCTCAGTGTATGAATCTTTCACCGCAAGTGTGTAATCAAATTCACGACAAAGTCCGGAGCACCAAAGATTTATAGCTAGATAGCTATATAGTTAGCTTAACAAGGGACGTTGGCCTAGGTAACGTCCCTTTATTTATAGTTCGGTTTATCCCGGGTTGTACCCGGGTTTATCCAGGTTTTACCTGGACAACATACGGCCTAATGGTCGTCCACCAAATAAATGCATATGTAAGTGCATCACTTCCTGGTGACCGTGTTCACCGCAATTTACCAATAAACGGTAGCCGTCTTTTGCAATGCCTTCATCTTCCGCTATTTTCGGGCGACGGTGAATAATCGGCCCAGAGCGACTTCATCATCTGCTTCGACATCGGCGGCAGTTGGAATAAGCTTGTTTGGGATAATTAAAACGTGAGTTGGTGCTTGCGGATTGATGTCACGAAAAGCCGTGACCAGATCGTCCTGATAGACAATATCTGCGGGAATCTCTTTGCGAATTATCTTGCTGAATATGGTTTGTTCCATAGCCTGTTTTCTCTTGAATCTTAAAAATTTACTTCATTTATCTTATTCTATGTTAAAAACATAATCTAATAACCAATTTTCTGACGAGGAGACGTTTTCATGGCGTTCAAAGCATACCGAATTAATAAAACTGACCAGGGTATTGAGGCCGATTTCACACAAATGGAAATCGACGAGTTGACGGAAGGTGATGTAGTTATTCAGGTTCAGTATTCCGGTATTAATTACAAAGATGCGTTGGCTGCAACCGGCACGGCTCCTATTCTGCGTACCTATCCCCTAAATGGTGGTGTCGATTTAGCCGGTGTGGTTGCGCAATCTTCACACCAGGATTACAAAGAAGGTGACATAGTTTTGGTCAATGGCCAAGGCTTGTCGGAAACAGCTGACGGCGGCTATGCTGAGTATGCACGGGTTAATGGCAAAGATATTATTCAGATTCCCCAGGGCATGGATGCTTATAGCGTGATGGCTGTAGGCACTGCCGGCTTTACGACTGCATTGGCTTATGAGCGAATGGAAAAAATGGGGCAAACTCCTGACATGGGGCCAATTGTTGTGACGGGAGCGACTGGTGGCGTGGGTTCTTTCGCGATTGATTTATTTGCCTCCAAGGGATTTGAAGTTGCTGCTGTTACCGGAAAAATGGATCAACACAATTATTTGAAATCTTTGGGTGCATCTTCTTTTTTAGGTCGTGATGATACGCAACCGGAGAAAGCACCTTTAGGCAAAGCACAGTGGGGCGGGGCGGTTGATTCTGTTGGCGGAGATACATTGACCTGGTTAACCCAAACAACCCGACCCTGGGGCAATATTGCTTCCATTGGTTTGGCGAGCAGCTTTAAATTGAACACCACCGTTATGCCCTTTATTCTTCGCGGTGTATCATTATTGGGCATTAACTCGATTGAAATGTCGCAACAATGGCGACAGCAGGTCTGGGATCGAATCGGTAGAGATTTGAAGTTTCATCACTTGGATCAAATCGTGCAAAAGACGATCGAATTCGATCAATTGCCTGATGCATTTGATGCCTTTATTAAAAGTCAGGTAACAGGTAGGGTTGTGGTTAAAATTGCTTGATCTTAATGTGTCGGAATATATTGAATATTTGAAAGAGCACAATTCATTCGGTGACATTGAAATACGCCGAATGTTTGGTAGGCCAAGCTGAAAAAACACAGGGTCACCGAATGGGTTTGAATAATTGCCATAATTTCCAGGATTTTCGTAAACTCGCCAGGCGCCGTTTGCCTGGATCAATCTTTCACTACATCGACGGAGCGGCTGACGATGAGCTCACCTATAGACGTAATACTGCGGCGTATAACGACGTTGATCTTGTGCCTAATGTGTTGGCCGGTGTTGAGAAAGTTGATATGAGTGTGGAGGTCATGGGTCAGACCCTGGCGATGCCGGTATATTGCGCACCAACGGCACTGCAACGACTGTTCCACCACGAAGGCGAACGGGCTGTCGCCAGGGCTGCAACCAAATATGGAACGATGTTTGGTGTTTCTTCGCTGGCTACTGTCACTGTTGAGGAGATCGCTGCAATCGCGGATACTCCCAAAATGTTCCAATTCTACTTTCACAAGGATCGCGGACTTAATGATGCGCTACTGGAACGAGCTAAAGCGGCCGGCTATGAAATCATGGCATTGACAGTCGATACAATTACCGGCGGTAATCGCGAGAGGGATCTTCGCACCGGCTTTACATCGCCACCAAAACTGACAATGGCTTCCCTGCTGAGTTTTGCAACACACCCAATGTGGACATGGAATTTTCTAACTAGGCAAAAATTCGATATGCCGCACTTATCCGGTTACGTCAGCGAGGGCACAAGTCTTGCTGTGTCGGTGGGTGAATACTTTTCTTCCATGCTGGATCAGTCGATGAACTGGAAGGATGCCAAAGAGCTTTGTAAAAAATGGGACGGGCAGTTCGCACTAAAGGGTATCATGAGCGTCGAGGATGCTAGGCGTGCCGTTGATATCGGCTGTACCGGTATCATGGTGTCCAACCACGGTGGGCGTCAGCTCGATGGTTCCCGCGCGCCCTTTGATCAACTGGCCGAAATCTGTGATGCTGTCGGCGACAAGCTTGATGTGGTTTGCGAAGGTGGTATTCAACGCGGCACGCATATCCTTAAAGCGTTGTCGGTTGGTGCCAAAGCCTGTTCTGGCGGACGGCTTTACCTTTACGCACTGGCGGCGGCTGGTCAGGCGGGGGTGGAAAAAGCATTGGGCAATCTTAAAACCGAGATCGAGCGCGATATGAAACTCATGGGCATTAATCGACTCGATCAACTCAGCCGTGCCAATTTGCGCTGGCGTAATCCTTAAATGTGATCCATTTACCACCACGGGAAAATATACACTGAAGTTAATCACTGAACTTCGAAATATAGTCGGGTGTCGTTATGTCATCGCTGCTATGCACGCTATAGAGCGATTCTCTGTCGACAGCATCTGAAATTTTTACAATTTACTCGCTAATTCCTTGACCTTTTGTTCGACTAAATCAACCAAAGTCTGTCTGTCTGTGTCCTGATTGGCCTCAATGATCTGTACAATCGCTGAACCAACGACCGCCGCATCGGCATGCTGAGTCATGGCTTTTACATCACGACCTGTTTTGATGCCAAAACCGACCGCAACGGGCAGATCAGTACTTTGTTTAATAAATGTTACACGTTGCTTAATCGTTTCTTCTTTTGCACTGTCTGTGCCCGTGATCCCGGCAATTGAAACATAATACAAAAACCCACTGCTTTTTTCGAGCAGAGTTTCAAGCCGGCGTTGATCTGTAGTAGGTGTGATTAAGTGAATCAAATCTATATTGGCAGCTTTGGCCGGTTGATAAAGCTCATCGTTTTCTTCAGGTGGTAAATCAACAATGATTAAACCATCAACGCCGGCATGCTTGCAATCATCAATAAATTTATCGACACCATAACGATAGACTGGATTGTAATAGCCCATCAGAATTATTGGCGTATCGTCATTCGATTGGCGGAAATCCGTGACCATTTCTAAAATACCGGCTAAGGTCATGCCTGATTCAATCGCCCTTAAGCTTGATAATTGAATAGCGGGTCCATCAGCAACGGGATCGGAAAATGGCATGCCAAGTTCAATAATATCTGCCCCGGCTGGGCTGAGTGAATGTAAAATGGCCTTAGAAGTTTTGGGATTTGGATCACCAGCGGTAATAAATGTGATTAAACCACCCCGGTTTTGTGATTTGAGTTGGGCAAATTTTTGATTTAAGCGTTGACTCATAGTTCCACCCCCAATGCTTTGGCGACAGTGAAAACATCTTTATCGCCGCGCCCGCACATGTTCATCACTATAATTTCATCCTTATCACATTCGCTCGCCAGTTTGCTGACGAATGACAACGCATGTGCTGGCTCTAACGCCGGAAGAATACCTTCCATTTTTGAGCAAGTCTGAAACGCTTCCAGTGCTTCATCATCAGTTACGCCGACATATTTAACTCTACCAATATCATTTAAAAACGAATGTTCAGGACCGATACCTGGATAATCAAGGCCGGCAGAAATTGAGTGCGCATCGATGATTTGTCCATCATCAGTTTGTAATAAATAAGTTCTGTTGCCGTGCAATACACCAGGCTCACCGCCATTTAATGATGCAGCATGTTTGTCCGTTTCAATACCCAGGCCTGCTGCTTCCACACCATACATGGCAACGCTTTGATCTTCTAAAAATGGATGGAACAGACCAATTGCGTTTGAGCCGCCGCCTATACAAGCAACTAGTTTATCCGGCAGTCGACCTTCAGCTTCCATTATCTGTTGTCGGACTTCACGACCGATAATCGACTGGAAATCCCTGACCATGGCAGGATAGGGGTGTGGTCCGGCAGCCGTACCTATAATATAAAAAGTATCCTCTACATTTTTAACCCAATCACGCAATGCCTCGTTCATCGCGTCTTTTAACGTGCCGGTGCCGCTAGTAACCGGCACGACTTCAGCGCCCAATAGTTTCATACGAAAAACATTCGGTGCCTGGCGTTCAATATCCGTTTCACCCATATAAACAACGCAGGGTAGATCAAACAACGCACATACCGTTGCAGTTGCAACGCCATGCTGACCGGCCCCTGTTTCTGCAATAATGCGAGTTTTGCCCATTTGCTTGGCCAATAAAATTTGTCCAAGTGTGTTATTGATTTTATGAGCACCGGTGTGATTCAATTCATCACGTTTAAAATAAACTTTGGCACCACCAAGATGTTCGGTTAAGCGTTTGGCAAAATATAGCGGCGATGGGCGGCCAATATAATGTTTGGCGTAATAATCGAAGTCTTGTTGAAATTGAGGATCGTCTTGTGCTTTGTCGTAAGCTTTTTCGACTTCCAAAATTAATGGCATCAGCGTTTCGGCGACATAACGACCGCCATAGATGCCAAAGTGTCCCTGACTATCGGGCCCTTGGTATTGCATAGATTCGTTCATGGTTTTACCTAAATATTTGTTCAAATGAAGGGTGCTTATCAGCCCCAGTTGTAGTGTTGCAGGTTCTACACCTGCTAGAATGAGAAAGAATTAAGGGTGAGCAAGTGCTGTGCGCTTCGTTAGCACTAACTTAACTTTATTACAGTAGGATTTACCACGCATGTAATTATTATGCCATTTTATTCTTAATTTTTTCAAAATTATTTTTATACAATATTGATGCTTGATAATTACACTTCAGACAATATAATTGCGCCTAGAATTATTGGGTATCACACAGAATTTTATCTTTTTCTAAAAATAGCAAAAACTAATATCTAGCATTCGATATGTTTCAAATTGATTCCTTGCCAGGGCAAATTCCTAAGTTACGGCTTGTCTATCTCCGCTTCTTGTGTGCGATTGCCGCAGCATTTGGTGCCCTGCTAATAGGTGAACACGTCTACCTGAAGGAATTTCTTACTACTGATGAGAACAGTTATCTATACCAAGCTTGGGTGTTTTTACAGGGACAAATAAGTACACCGGCACCTGCTGGCATAGAGGCTTTTTTTCATAGAATGGTCATTATTGATGAAAAAGTAGGTTGGGTATCTCGTTATCCACCAGCCCATTCGATTTGGATGATGCCAGGTGTGGCGGTAGATTACCCAAGGCTTATGGTTGCTGTTGCAGCTTTTTTGTCATTATGGTTTTTGACTAAAGCCAGTGATAGGTTGAATATTCCCATATGGATCACAGTAGGCCTGTTATTTGCTAGCCCTTACTTTTGGCTGATGCAAGGTTCTGTTCTCAGCCATACATCTGGGTTAGCGGCTACGGCGTTAATGACCTGGGCCTATCTTGTTTGGCTTGATGATCGTAGAGCAAGCTTTTTAGCAATAGCAGGGTTAGCATGGGCATTTTTGTTTTTGAATCGTACCTTTACTGCATTTTTAATTGCCATTCCATTTGGCATTCATGCTTTATACAAGTTATATCAGTTGCGGACAGTTAGAGACCTAATTAGTGTTGTTATATTTGCCGGTTGTGCCTTTGTTGGCGTAATTTTCTTTTTGATCTATAATTTTTTGGTTACCGGTGATCCACTTCTGCCAACCTATCTTTATTATAATAAAAACGATGGGCTTGGTTTCGGTATTAGGAACCAACCTGACTATTTATTTACGCCGCAAAAAGGTTGGGAGTTTATTAAATTCAATTTAGCAACACTCAACATTCGTCTTTGGGGGTTTTTTGGGTCGTTAATTGTATGGATTATCTTGGTCTTAATAGGTTGGAGAAGTAAGGGTATTAGTTTGATGCTATTGTCTGCTACGCTACTAGTGTGGTTGGGATATGGTGCATTCTGGTTTAAGGGTATAGAAGAAGTTGCTCCGGTTTATTATTATGAAACCCTGGTTTTTGTGATTCTCCTTGCCGGTTTAGGTCTAACTCGTTTGCTAGATATGGATTGGCGAATTCCTAAATTAGCAAAATTGCTTACTTGTGTAGTTATCGTTAGTTTTGTCGGGCAGGCTTCGGCACGAACATTTTATAAATATGGTGTTGAAATCATCCATAGAAATGCTGAGAAAGGTCAATATCAGCGAATGATTAAAGCTGTGCCCCCAAATTCAATTGTATTAATTAAAGATTTTCCGAGGGATATTCTTGACGAAACTTCTTGGAACCCTAAGGGTCTTCAGTCAGATCCTCTGATCATGCGAGCGAGTAATGGCTCTAGACATCTTATTCATCATTATTATCCAAATCGAAGAGTTTATCTTGTTGAAGGAACACCTGCCAAACCTCCGAAATTAATTGAGGGTATAGATGAAAATATACCGCACTTATCAGCGTTGAGGATGCGATCTAGAGTTGGTTCGCAAAACGAAAAAGGTTTCCGTATCGCACAAGCCCCTGATGATGGCAGAGGCCCTTTAGCCTATGGTGTCAAGTATTATTTCATACCCGGTACTTATGAAGTAACCTACTATCTTAAAGCCGAAGGCGAAGCCGGTGATATTGCCGGGGTTGTTGATGTAATAGAATCGAAATATGGATCACGTTTAGCATATAAAGAATTAAACCCAGGTGATCGCAATGTTACTTTTAAAATTAAAGTTGACAAATTAACTTTAGTTGAACCAAGACTACATTTTGTTGGCCAAGGCCGACTTGAGTTTGATCGTGTTGAGATACGTCTTATAAAAAACGACTTAAAAGCAGAACAAATAGCTTCCAGTTATTGATAAAGACTACTTCTCTTTCTCTTGAAAAATAATTGTCTGCTTTTCTCTAAAATTAAAATAAATTAACGAAAATGATAACAAGTGTTTCAAGTTAAATCATTCAGATGAATTAATTAAACACTGTCACTATAATAACTACTGTCTTGGGAAAATGTCAAAACAGCATGGGGTTCACAAGATGCTGTCAGACATAAAAAGAGGGGGTTTGCATGAACAATAAGGGGTTAATAATAGTGCAATCCTTTTTTGATTGACTGATCGGCATTTTCGTGGGGAAACCGGTCTGACTTGTCGGGCCGGTTTTCTTTTGAATATGTCAGGGATTATTCAACCAGCCTGCCGGGCCTGAGACATCTGGTCTGAAATAACAAATCATTCGTCCATTAATACCTGCTGTTGCATTTTCTGCCCAGGGGGAAATACCGTGTAGTGCCAGTCTGTGGATTAAATAGCATTCACCGGGTTTAGCAAAAACTTTCACGCGTTTGTAGGTGTCGAAAATCTGACGCCGCGCCTTTTGGTACAGATCAGTGACATCAATATCTTCCCAGGATTGTGCCGGTAAATTGGTAAAAGCAGTCTTAAATGCACTACGAATTATTTCATGGGAACCTTCCCAGACTACAAGCGGAGAAGCATCATAGCTTGCATCGGTTAACGGTATCCCTAATATAAAAGCATGGTGCTCACGTAAATGTCTGCGCCGATCAGGGCCTTCGGGTAATAAACCATCTACGTGAGCTGCATCACGCTTGAGCCGGTAATTAAATGCCGCTTCGGACTCAGATTCCATTGGCTTGGGATAACCTGGATAGCAAACCGAAATTTGACCGCAGTCCCAACTGATCTGAGCAAAGCCGAGATCTTTTCGGATGAATTCTATAATTTCACCAGCCAGAGGAGGTCCGTGGTCAACCTTGCCATCAGCGTCATTGTTTAATAAATTGACACCCGCAAACCACGTGCCTCCACATCTTAACCATTGTCGATTTTCAGGCGAAGCAACAAGTCTTTGGGCATGAGGCAGTGTATAGTCAACCCACTCAGCTAAAACTGGATCAGAAGGAAAATGCACCCAGCCATTTTTTAAAAATAAGTTTTTATCCATGATAGGTTACTATTTATCAAAATACTGACCACGTCAATTATTTGATCCAGTCCTATCTCTTGAGATTTTAATGAAATCAGTTACAGTGCGGTCATTAAGTATCCGATTGTCCACTATGATAAGCACATTTGCAGCACTGGTTGAATATGATGGCTCGCAGTTTAAAGGTTGGCAGGTTCAAAACGGGGTTGAAACAGTTCAGCAAGCCGTAGAATCAGCCATCGGAAAAGTGGCTAGTGAGCCTATTCGAGTCCATTGTGCTGGTCGAACCGATACCGGCGTACATGCAACCGGACAGGTGATTCATTTTCAAACACATAAACAAAGGGATGGTTATTCATGGTTGCGAGGTATTAACTCAAATTTACCAAAAACTGTTTCAATACCTTGGATAAAAGAGGTTGATAATGAATTTCATGCCCGTTTTAGCGCCACCGCTCGGCAATACCGTTATATCTTTTATTTACGACGAATAAGTCCCGCAATTCTTAAAAGCTATGTGACCTGGGAATATAGAAACCTGGATATTTTCCGGATGAGAAAAGCTGCTCAATATCTAGTTGGAAAGCATAATTTTAACGCCTATCGTTCGGTTGCCTGTCAGGCCAAAAGCCCGATACGTACTGTTGAATATATTAACATTGAACAACAGCGTGAATTTGTTTACTTCGACATTAAAGCAGATGGATTTTTACATCACATGGTAAGAAATATTGCTGGTGCACTGGCGAGTATTAGTTGTGATGAAAAATCTATATTTTGGGCCAAGGAGATTCTTGAAAGTGAAGACAGAACAAAGGGAGGGGTAACCGCGCCTCCAAATGGACTATATTTAACCAAGGTCGATTACCCTGAAGAATTCAAAATTCCAGATACAGCAACACTGCCAAGTTTCTGGTAGCAGTGAGGTGTGATGAATAAACCAGTAAAAATACTAGTTACCCGAAAATTACCTGATAATGTTGAAGCCCGCCTGAAGCGGGATTATGAATGCGATTTTAATCCTGAGGATAAACGTTATAGTGCCGATGAATTAGTTGAACGTAGTGGACAGTGCGACGCTATCTTGTGCTGCCATACCGAACAATTTAATGCGGATGTCATTGATCGTTTGCCTGATAATGTGAAGGCAATAGCCAATTTTTCCGTGGGTGTGGATCATTGTGATTTAAATGCTGCCAAAGCTAAAGGCATTATTGTCACTAATACGCCTGATGTACTGAGTGATGCGACAGCCGAAATTGCCATGCTGTGCATGCTGGGTGCAGTGCGCAGAGGCAAAGAAGGATTAACCATGGTTGTGAACGATCAATGGCGTGATTGGAATCCAACCTTTATGCTCGGCAAACAAATTACTGGTAAGCGTTTTGCTGTGATTGGCATGGGGCGTGTTGGCCAGGTTGCGGCGAAAAGAGCGAAAGGCTTTGATATGCGGATTCATTATCATAACCGCAATCGACTGGACATCAACACTGAAGATGGCGCCACTTACCATGAGAGCTTGGAAGGTTTACTCAAAGTTGCAGATGTATTATCACTGCACTGTCCGGCAACACCTGACTCCACAGGTTTGTTGAATACACAAACAATAGCGCAGTTACCTGATGGAGCGATTGTAGTAAATACCGCACGTGGAGCTGTGATTGATGATGAAGCGCTAATTGCTGCGTTAAAATCAGGGAAAATCTATGCGGCTGGCCTGGATGTGTTTAACGGTGAACCCAGCAATATTCATCCTGAATATAGAGAATTGAAAAACGTTTTTTTATTGCCGCATTTAGGCAGCGCAACTATAGAAACAAGGGATGCAATGGGATTTCGTGCTCTGGATAATCTTGATGCGATTTTTAGCGGCAGAGAACCGAAAGACAGAGTAGCTTAATACAAATGGATGGGTGTCTATTCTGCATCCGGATTTTTAATGGTGTCTTGAAACCAGGCAAACCAGGCGCCGAGTAAAACCAAAATAACGATTACCCAAAAAGGCGTTTTACCAATGGAATTGGCCAATCCCAGTAAAAACAGACTAAGTAAAAGTGTACCCAAAAAACCCGCAATCGTTTCGTTTTTCATTTTTCACCTGTGTGTAATAAATTTATTTAGCCAATTTGCAGTTCGCAATAGTCGTGAGTCATCAAATCGTTGTCCGACTAATTGTACACCAATAGGCAGGTTATTATTTCCTTGCAACAAAGGTAGGTTGACGGCGGGTACACCACAGAATGTCCAGGGAGTGCAAAATATTGGATCACCGGTGGTATCCAGACTTTTAGGAGCTTCGCCCAAAACAGAAGGTGTAATCAAGGCATCATAAGTTAAAAATAAATCATCTAAGAGAAGATTTAGCCTCTCACGCTGGTGTTTGGCATTCAAATAGTTTTTTGCAGTAATTTCTCGGCCACGTTCGATTTGAGCAGTTAGGCTTGGGCTGATTGAATTTTGACCGCGTTGATAAATCGCATCATAATAAGTGGCAATTTCGACTTCATTAACTGTTTGTAAATAATCCCAAATCTGATCAAAATCTTTATGTAATTCCACTACCTCCGCTTGCTCGCCTAACAATTCAATAATCTGCTCCAGGCCTGCTTGAGTATCACCATCGGCTTTAGGCCAGGCTACCGTTTTAACCAGAGCAAACTTTGGTGTCATAGGAGGCTGTTGACTACAAATTTCAAGTAATGCAGGTATCACAGTAGTTTGAATGGTTGCTGGGTCAGTCGGATGTGAGCCTATCAGAACTTCGGCAAGTAACGCTGCATCTTCGACGTGTCGTGTGTAAACCCCAACCTGATCTAAAAAAGGTGATTGTTTCAATATCCCTTGTCTTGGGATCAAACCATACGTCGGCTTATAGCCTACTGTGCCACAAAATGAAGCCGGTCTGATCATTGAGCCATTAGTTTGTGTACCCAAGGCGCCAGGAATCATATAAGAAGCAACGGCAGCAGCGCTGCCACTAGACGAACCACCGGGCGTGTGTTGCGGATTATGAGGATTACGGGTTTTTCCAGGTGTAAACGTGGCCAATTCGGCGGTAACTGTTTTGCCCATGATTACTGCACCCTGTTGTTTTAGTTTTGCAGAAACAAACGAATCAGTTTTAGGGATATTGCCCTTAAATAACTCGCAGCCGTTTTCAGTTGGCAATAGGGCGCTGTCGATAATATCTTTTAAACCTACCGGTATGCCGTGCAAACGGCCTGTGGTTTTGCCCTTACGGCGATCGGTGTCGAGCTGCTTAGCTTGCTTAAGCGCATAATCTGCATCAAGGTAGGCCCAGGCTTGAATATCCGGGTTATATTCTTCTATGCGTTTCAGGCAATCGCTAACCAGTTCCTCAGCGCTAACTTCACCGTTTTTCAGGATGGATACAGCTTGGTTTATGCCTAGTGAGTGCAGTGACATGATTAGTTTGTCGGTGGCAACTTACCAAAGAAATAATCGGGCAGCCAAAGCGCAACTTGTGGAAAAATATAAATAATAGCCATAGTAAAAATCACAATACCCAGATAAGGCATAATGCCTCTAAAAATGTCAATCAATTGTAAATAAGCAGGTGCCACACCTTTTAGATAGTAAGCAGACATTGCCATTGGTGGGGTTAAAAATGATGTTTGTAAATTCAAGGCAATCAACATCGCAAACATGTATGGATTAACATTGAAGGTGTCTAGCATCGGCAAAAAAATAGGTACAAAAATAATCAATATTTCAGTCCATTCTAACGGCCAACCAAGCAGGAAAATAATCACCTGGGCGAGAATTAAAAAGCCCACTGTTCCAAGACTTAGGCTGAGAATCCAGTGTTCAATTAAGGCATGGCCGCCGAGATAAGAGAAAACCGAAGCGAAAGTCCATGAACCGACAAACAACCAACAGACCATTGCCGATGTTTTGGCTGTCAAATAAACAGACTCTTTAAAGCGCTCCCAGCTTAAAGAGCGGTAAATTAAAGCCAATAATAAACCGCCCATAGCGCCGACACCGGCTGCCTCGGCGGGTGTAGCTAAGCCGAAAAGGATACAACCCAATACGGATAAAATTAGCAAGGCTAAAGGAATAACGGAAGTTATCACTTGCAGAATAATCTGGCCGGCTGGCGGTACGTCTTCTTCCTTTGGTTTTGGAGCTAATGATGGATTTAAGCTTGCACGGATAATCACATATAGCATATAAAAACCAGCTAACAACAGCCCGGGGAACATCGCTGCGGCGTAAAGCCTCAATGGTGACAATTCGGCGATAGCGGCATAAACAATCAACATAATACTTGGCGGAATCAGAATGCCCAGACAACCACCGGCACAAATGACCCCAGAGGCAAAGCGTTGGTCGTAGCCTGCTTTGAGCATTGCCGGTAAGGCCAGCATACCCATTAAAGTCACTACGGCACCAATAATACCAGTAGCTGTGGCAAAAATTGCACAAGTTGCCAGTGCTGCAACAGCCATTGACCCGGGCAAGTGGCGCGCGGCTAATTGAAGCGAAAAGAATAATCGATTGACAATGTTAGCCCGCTCAACGATATAACCCATAAATAAAAACAAAGGGATAGCAACCAGTACATCATTTGACATGACTGAAAATGTATTTTGAACAGTCAAGTCGAAAATACGATTATCGAAAACCGTATCCATTCGCAGCGGATCATAATAAGCGTAATAACCAAAAGCCAGGCCCATTGCCAATAGTGTAAAAGCAATCGGAAAACCCAATAACACCATAAAAATGAACAGGCCAAGCATTAAGATGGCAATTTGCGGGTCGGTCATGGTGTTATTTGTTTTTCTTTGTCTTCACGTTGATGCATTAATGCAGTCTCTGTTTCTTCAACATCGTGCATACGTTTGGGCCAAACACCATCACGAATACACAAGATACAGCGGATAGACTCAGCCAGACCCTGTAAAAAAATTAAAAAGCCCGCGATGGGTATTAGAGTTTTGAAAAAATAAATCTGGATTCGGGCCGGACTGCTCCAACTGACTTCTTTATAGAACCACGAATCTTTAGCGAAACCATAGCCATACCAAGTCAGTGCAAACACTGCAGGGAGTAGGAATAAAATATAAAGTGCCAAATCAACAGAGGCCTGGGTTCTTGGGGA
Source organism: Arenicellales bacterium (assembly GCA_965215945.1). Classification (GTDB taxonomy): domain Bacteria; phylum Pseudomonadota; class Gammaproteobacteria; order Arenicellales; family JAHEKD01; genus JAHEKD01. The sequence continues at coordinate 16,045 of CBDCFC010000027.1, forward strand.
CATTAATCGATAAAGTACATCACCACGGACATGTGCATCTTGGGCTAATGTGTAGGCACCAGCCATAACAAAAAGCGAACCGTACATCTGCACACTCATATCAAACGCCCAAACGGTTGGAGCATTCAATACATAGCGGACAAAAACCTCATAACAGGTGGCGAAGGTGAGAACGACCACACACCAGGCAAACGCCTTGCCAACCCATACACTAAGCGAATCTACAAAATGCAAGAATTTATCCATAACAACAATATTTTATGGGATAGGTTCTACTTTTTCCCATCTGTCTTGTCTACCTGGTGAGAAATGCGGTTAAGTTTGACAAACCCGTTCACAAGCAAACCGGAGATTCGTGCTGAACCTCCGGTTTATGCAATTAAAAATTAAAGACTACCGAAGTAGTGTTCGTAAGCACCCTGGTAGTTTGGTGCATTCAGCAACTCGTAGCGAACCACGCGTTTGGCCCAGGCTTTTTGCGATTCTAGAACCTTGGCAAAAAATTCATCTTCACCGGCGATTCTTTCCGCCACGACATCCCAGGCTTTTAGCTGAGCATCCATTACTGCATCAGGGGTTCTGTGAACATTGACCCCATGATCGTTTTCGAGTGCAATTAAATCATTTGAGTAACGATCCTGATATTTCCATGACATATCCGTTGAAGCCGCTTCAGACGCGTATTCAAGAATCGCCTGATGTTCTTCAGGTAATTTATTAAACAGGCCTTTATTGAAAATAATTTCAAATGCTTCCTGACTCTGATGGAAACTAGCTAAATGATAGTCTTTGGAGACATCCTGCATGCCGAAGTCTTTATCAGAAGTTGGGTTATTGAACTCTGCGGCGTCGATTAAACCGCTTTTCATCGCCGGCTGAATTTCACCACCGGGAAGTTGAACTACTGACATGCCCATTTCCTGTAACACATCAGCCGCCAAGCCAACGGTGCGATATTTCAGACCTTCCATCTGGCTGGCATCGGTAATTTGCTCTTTGAACCATCCCAGCGGTTGGGCGGGCATTGGGCTATTGAAAAAGCCAATAATATCAAGCTTGAGTGCGTCCATAAGCTCATAATAAAGCTCTTGACCGCCACCATACTTTATCCAGCCTAATAGCTGGTTGGCATTCCAGCCGAAACAGGGGCCAGTTCCAAAAAGTGAAGCTGTAGGGCTTTTTGAATACCAGTAAGCTGTTACCAGGTGAGCGCCATCGAGCACTCCTTTGTGCACAGCGGTTTGCATTTCTGCCGTTTTTACAACCGCATTAACCGCTAACAGGTCAATAGTTAATGATCCACCTGACATTTTGTTAACTTTGTTAACATAGTCTTGTGCAAATTCTAGAAAAATCCCACCGCCCCAAGCTGCCTGGACCTTAAGAACTGTTTGCGCTCTGCCGACATAAGGTACTGCCGCAACTGCAGCAGCTGTGCCAACAACGCCAGTTTTAAGGAAATCCCGGCGAGAGGTATTATTAGTTTCAATTTCAGACATATTACATTTCCTCTGTGATTATTATGACAAGTTAGTGCTGGACGGTATCCAGACACTAAATGAAAGCTTGAAAATAGTACAACTAATTGTATTCGGATGCAAATGACGTTGATTTAATAAATATCTGAAAATAAAGAAAATAATGTGTGGTTGCGATAGTCCTCTTTTAACGTATTACAGCTATCAAGTTGGGAGAATTCGAAGTTGATATGCTAGACTTCAAGTCAAGTTAATGATTTTTCTACCGCACCAAATTTCAACACTATATCCTTTAAGTAATGCGAACCCGAATTAAAATTTGTGGAATTACTCGAACCCGAGACGCAGAGCTAGTGGCTCAATCGGGCGCAGATGCAATAGGACTGAATTTTTATCCAAAAAGTCCACGCTGTATTGATATTGAACAGGCAAAAGACGTTTCACTTTGCGTGCAACCATATGTCACCACAGTGGCTGTTGTCGTCAATCCACAATCGCAGTTGCTGGATACTTTGGCAAAGCAAAATATTGTTGATCGGATTCAATTCCATGGTGATGAAACTGACCAGGACTGCCAAAAGTCCGGTATGCCTTATTACAAGGCGCTGAGAATCGATTCAAGCTCTAATGTAAAACAACTTGCACAAACCTATCAAACCGCCAATGCTTTGTTATTGGATACATACGTTGAAGGATTACCGGGTGGAACAGGCCGAGTTTTTGATTGGTTAACTATCAATGCAGGAGAAATAAAGCAACCCATTATTCTTGCCGGTGGCATGTCAGTTGAGAATGTTTATGATGCCATATTAACGGTTAAACCCTATGCCGTTGATGTAGCAAGTGGGGTGGAAGCGAAACCGGGTATTAAGGATGCAGTTAAGCTAAACGAGTTTATAATAGCGGTTCAGGAAGCTGATAAAAAGTTAATACAAGATTTTCAATGAACTGGTTTGAAAAATTAATTCCGCCGAAAATCAAGTCCGGTAGCTCTAAAAAAGGCGTGCCGCAGGGCGTCTGGAGTAAATGCGGAAAATGTGACGCGGTGCTCTACAGTGCTGAATTGGAACGTAATCATAAAGTCTGCCCACGTTGTGGTCATCACATGCGTATTGGCGCTAGAAAAAGGCTTAACTGGTTGTTGGATGAGGATTCGTTTGTTGAAATTGCTGATGAAATTAAACCAGCAGATAAGTTCAAGTTCAAGGACAGCAAAAAATATAGAGACAGAATCAATGAAGCGCAGAAGAAAACTAAAGAATCCGATGCGCTGATTGTAGCGCGTGGAGCGATAAAAGGATCGCCGGTTGTAGTGGCAGCGTTTGAGTTTGATTTTATGGGTGGTTCAATGGGTTCAGTGGTCGGTGAGAAATTTGTTAAAGGTGCAAAGGCGGCGATTGATGATGGTGTTCCTTATGTCTGTTTTTCAGCTAGCGGCGGAGCACGTATGCAGGAGGCACTGTTTTCGTTAATGCAAATGGCTAAGACTTCTGCCGTATTAGCCAAATTAGATGAAAGACAGCTGCCGTTTATTTCAGTGCTGACAGACCCGACCATGGGTGGTGTATCTGCTTCCTTAGCCATGCTAGGGGACATTATTATCGCCGAGCCTAACGCTTTAGTCGGTTTTGCCGGGCCGCGCGTGATAGAACAGACTGTCCGTGAGAAATTGCCTGAGGGATTTCAGCGCTCTGAGTTTTTGCTCGAACACGGCGCGCTGGACATGATCGTAGATCGACGTGATATGGCCTCCACACTTAGCCAGTTGTTGTCAATG
>CBDCFC010000028.1:0-103429 GCA_965215945.1 Arenicellales bacterium
AATCGACAACGTTTACAGCGTCCTGCATGATCTCGCCAAATAACACATTTGGATACAAACGATAGTTCGGAATAATAACGGTATAACCATCTTCGGTTAATGTCTGGGCGACAAATCGATATTGTTCCTTTGGTAAAGTTTCACATGCACCCCAGCAGCCACCATAAAAAATACGATGGTTCCTTTGGCGGACCTCTCCGGCTGATAAACATCAAGCCTATTCGCTGAATCTGGCCCATAATGTATATCTGAAGTCAGTGTGTAATCACCAAATTTTGCCAGAGAATTCACTGTATATAACACCGGCTTGGAACAACCAACCAGTGTAAAAAACAAAGTCAGAAATAGTTTTTTCATTAAACTTAAGGGGTTTTATTGATCTGGATGCTACACTAAACTCAAACGCTGCAAAAGGCAGTGTTAGCGAAAATCATCCAGATAGTTTGATTCTTTACAATAGTTTACAGTTCAAGTGTCAACACGATACATAATCTATTGCCAGTCATGCTTATGGGAACCTTGATACCAAATATATAGACTCGCACTGATGAGAATTGCTAATCCAAACAATGTTGTGGTGCTGGGTATTTCGTTAAAGAGGATGTAGGCTAAAAAGACAGTATAAAAAACATAAGTATATTCAAATGGGGTAACCTGGCTGGCCGGTGCGATCAAGTAAGCCCGGCCATGCAAATAAAAACCAACACTGGCTATACAACCAATAAAGACTAACAACCAGGCATCTTTCCCATTTAATCCAGACCCATTCACGCAGCAGAAAATCTATGGCTGGATTGACACCGGTTTTCAATCCCAAAACAATCACTAACATGTAGGTGAAAGCACTCATTGCCGTGATGACAAACATGGAATAAATCGCGATGGTTACGGGTGGATCCCCTTTGGTGACATAGCGAGTGATTACAGAACCCGCCCCATAGGTTAAGGCACAAGCAAAAGCAAAAAAAGTACCGATATTGTAGATTTTGCCTTCTGGCCCCACGACTAATAAAACACCGATAAAACCGGCCACTACAGCAACCCACAGTCTTAGCCCAACCTTTTCTTTTAATAAACCAATTGAAAGCAAGGTTACAATAATTGGCGCCAGAAACGTTACTGCGACCACATCGGCAACAGGCAGCATGGGAAATGCCATGTAGTAAAACGTAAAAGCAAAGAAATAAACAAAACCTTTTAATAATAAAACTCCTGGTTGCTTAGCGACTATTACCTGAGGACCATGAGTTATTAATGCATAAATACAAAGCAGAACTGTTGCGATAAGTGAACGCACAAAAACGATTTGCAGGACACTGTATTGATCGCTGAAAAATTTAATCGTCATGTCCTGAAACGAAAACAAAAACAAGCTCAGCGAAAGGCAGATCATACCTTCTCTGCTGCGATTAGTTTCAATAGCAACGCTCGCAGTGCTCATTCGTGCTCCGTGTGATGTTTTGAAGTCCTTATGAAAACTTCTAGTTATATTAGTGATTGTGACGGTGAAAGTTTATTGAGGCAAGATATTTTTAAATCAATAACCATTTGTCTAACTAGCCGACATACAGGTCATATTAACAACATTATACTTTTGACTCGTGATGCCAAATAGATAGACTTGAACCGATTAATATAGAAATACCAAATAAATATGCCTGTTACAAAAAATATTTTCATTTTCGGCAACAGTATTACCTACGGCCAATGGGACGATCAAGGAGGCTGGGCTAATCGAATCCGAATGCATTATGACAAACCAGGTTTGCCTTCACCCGATGATTACATCATTACCTATAATCTTGGTATTCCCAGCGATACGACGGAAGGTGTCGCCAGCCGTATCTACAACGAAACTCAATCTCGCTTACATCCGAACCCGAGCGTAAAGGATATCCAATTTGTTATTGCCACTGGCGCCAATGATTCAAGATGGTTGTTTAATGAAAAACGCTATGCTGTTTCTATAGATGAATTCAAAAAGAACCTGGACTTAATCAGTCAGGCCACGCAAAATTTTTCAAATCACATCGCTTTTGTTGGTTTATTACCGTGCATAGAGGAGCAGGTGTTGATTGCGGCAGAGAAACATAGCTGGGTTGAGCATTACGATAATAAATCATTAAAGCAATACAACGATATTATCAAGCAACATGCTCTGAATAATAAGCATCACTTTGTAGATGTGAACACAGTTTTTATTAAACGCGGCTATGATGATTTATTCAGTGATGGATTGCATCCGAACAGTAAGGGACATGAGTTGATCGCAGAGGCAGTATTATCGACTCTTTGATACTGCCAGTATTACACCTAGCTAGCCCTTCATACATTTCATTTAGCATCATTCTGGAAAGCACGAAGTGCTTGTCCAGAATCCCCATATGAAAGCAAGGGGTTACTCAAAGAGACCCTGGATCGGAGTCCAGGGTGACGGACTCAATATCCTGGATGACAAATGTGGATTTACTTTCTAGGCAAATCATCGTCAATTTCCAACCACGACAAGTGTTCATCATAATGAAAATGACACTCAGGTTTTATAGCTTCCGGGTTTTCGAGGCTGACAACATAAAAATGAATCTCTTTAGGATATTTATCTGCATCAAATGCCATCGGCGTACCACAGTTTGTGCAAAAATGCCTTCTAACCCCTGGTGAGGATTCGTATATACCCGGCTCAAGACCTGTATATTGATACGCTTTGCGTGGCACACCAATAAATGCTGTTACAGGTGATGCCGTGTTTCTTCGGCAACTTTCGCAGTGACAATAACCACACCATAGCTCGTCACCCTGATATTCAAATGTGGTTTGCCCGCATAAGCATCGACCTTTTCTGACACTCATGAAGAACTGATCAGGCTTTTTCTAAAAGCATATCAACTGTCACCGTTTCAAGACAAACACAAAGTACTTCTGTGGCCTGAGTGACCTCGTCCACGGTTGGAAACGATGGTGCTATACGGATATTTTTATCATCCGGGTCATTACCGTAAGGAAATGTTGCCCCTGCTGGCGTTAATTTCACTCCCAATTCACTAGCCATGGATATAACCTTTTGCGCCGCACCTAGCATAACATTGAGATCGATAAAATAGCCGCCTTGTGGTTTCGACCACTGTGCTATATCTTTACCTGCGAGTTTGGAGTCCAATATTCGCTGCACCGCATCAAACCTCGCTGCTAACACTGCGGCGTGCTTATCCATGTGCTCAGCCAAGCCTTGCATGTCTTTGAGAAAATTAATGTGGCGCAACTGATTCAACTTATCCGGCCCAATGGTTTGAAACGCCAGATGCTTGCGAAAAAAAGCCATATTATTCTCGCTTCCAGCCATCATCGCTACGCCCGAACCGGGAAACGTCAGTTTCGAGGTCGAAGCAAACAGATAAGGTCGATCCGCAAAGCCTGAATGTTTACAGACATTTAAAATACTTTTAACTTGGACAATGCCGTGACCGAGATGATGAACGTTGTAAGCATTATCCCAAAAGATTCTAAAATCCTCAGCCGCTGTCGGCATATGGGCTAGACGATTAACAACCTCATCACTATAACAAATTCCAGTCGGGTTGCTGTATTTTGGCACACACCAAATCCCTTTTATGTTTGCATCGTCTTTCACCAACGCTTCAACTCGGTCCATGTCCGGACCGTCATCGGTCATTGCAACCGGAATCATTTTCACGCCTAGGTGTTCACAGATTGCAAAATGTCGATCATAGCCCGGTACCGGGCATAGGAAATTAACCTCCCCTTGCTTAACCCAGGGGCCATCAGCCGTCGTGCCGTGTAACATCGCAATTGACATGGCATCGTGCATCATATTAAGGCTGGCATTACCGCCAATAATGATTTCAGTGTCAGTAACACCCATATATTCAGCAAAAAATCGTTTGGCTTCGCTCAGGCCATCCAAGCCACCATAATTGCGACAGTCAACATTCCCTTCTGCCATATAATTATTCTTGTTTACACATTCCAACATTGGCAAAGACAGATCAAGCTGCTCACTGCTTGGCTTACCACGAGTCATATCCAAGGACAAACCATTGGCCCGTATGGTGTCAACTTGGTCTCTGAGCTGTGTTTTTCGGCTCAATAGTTCGGTTTTTGTCAAAGATTGGTAGTCCGCCATCAGTTAACCTTGATAAATTAGTTTGCCTAGAAATTTAACATAAAGACGACCAAGATTTAGTCTAAATTTGTGCAATCAATGACTTTAAACCTGAGCATCTGTATGATCAGCCTGTTAGCAATATGATTGAATCAGATGGCAAAATTAAACCTCGCGGTTTTCCAAAGCGATAACTGTTTAGCAGATAAGACTGCACAACTTGAAAAGCTTACACACGTTGCACAACAAGCCGCCACTAATCAGAGCCGATTATTGCTGTGCCCTGAATCTTTCATGACCGGGTACTATGTTAAAGATCAACTGGCCGAATTAGCCGAATCGGCAGATGGTCAATTTATTTCACAGGCCTGTTACATTGCTAAAACGAATAACATTGCATTGGTATTTGGCTATGCAGAAAGATCAGTCGATGGACTTTACAACTCGGCTATCGTTATTAATCACTCTGGTCAGGTAATCAGCAATTTTCGAAAACTGCATCTACCCGGTGAGTTTGAAAAATCCAACTATAAGCCTGGCAGCGACTTTGTGGAATTCAACATTGAAGGAATCAAAGCCAGCATCTTGATCTGTTATGACAGCGAATATCCTGAAGCGGTTCGCAAACTGGCCCTCGCCGGAACTGAATTGTTGCTGGTCCCGACTGCGCTAAGTAAAGTTTATGCCGTAGTGGCACAGAAAGTTATTCCTGCACGGGCTTTTGAAAACGGAATATATATCGCTTATGCCGATTGCTGTGGCAGTGAAAATGGTTGGGAGTTTGCCGGCCTAAGTTGTATTGTTGACCCCTTTGGAAACGACCTAGCAAAGGCCGGCGAAACTGAAGAAATTATATACGCCCAGATTGACACCGATAACATCAAAACCGCCCAATCAACACTTCCCTATCTTCAGGAATTAAGACCTGAACTTTATTTGGCCAAGGGATTGTGATTGAAGGGCTCTCAGGTTTGCCCTTGGATTCGGCTTTAATCTGGGCACTAGTGGTTACGTTTTTAACCGGTGTGGTCAGGGGGTTCGCCGGGTTTGGTGCCGCTATGGTTTTCATCCCTCCCGTCAGCTTGCTTTACGAACCGAAGTTCGCCGTCGCCACACTGTTTATTATTGATGTAATTACACCATTGCCGATGATTCCAAAGGCGCTAAAAGAATTCGAATTTGCCGAGGTGCTACCGATCAGTATCGGCGCGACTTTGACAGTTCCTCTAGGCATTCTTATTCTGAAAAACAGTGATCCGACAGCATTAAGATATGTCATATCGATTTCAATTTTATTATTAATTCTAATGCTCGCTTCAGGCTGGTGCTATGGCGGCAAGGTCACCCGGCCAGGCTTATTTGGCCTGGGCACAGTTTCAGGTCTGGCCGGTGGCATAGCCAGCCTTTATGGTCCGCCTTTAATCTTATTCTGGATGAGCAGACGATCTAAAGTGGCCACCATTCGCGCTAATATTATTATCTATTTTGCTTATATCATTATGATTACTGGCATCGGCTTATGGCTTGGCGGGCTATTGACTCTACAGGTAATTAAAACAGCCTTGATACTGATACCGCTGTATGCATTTGCGATCTGGATTGGTGTAAATTTATTCAGATTTTCATCAGAGGACTTTTTTCGAAAAGTAGCCTATTTGTTGATTACCATAGTGGCTATCTCCAGTTTGCCTGTTTGGCAATAAACCTTTACTACTAAAACTCGTAATACATTTACTTACCGTGTTTTTATAGGCAGATTATGGATGTTGTCATTGCGAGCACCCATTCGGGTATAGATTCCCCCGGCTAAAGCCGGGGTTGTTACCGTAACAAATGGAATGGACACTGCCTCAATAACATTCGGCATCTAAAGTGCCATAATTGAAATTTCAATTAACAAAAGAGGCAGTATCCATGAACAAGATTAGCGTATTAGGCATTGATTTGGCAAAAAATAGTTTCCAACTGCATGGGATAGACGATCACGGTGAAGTCGTTTTACAAAAGAAAGTAAACCGTACACAGCTGCTTGCATTGTTGGCCAACCTATCACCGTGTTTGATTGGGATTGAAGCCGGTGGTGCCATGCATTACTGGGCCCGTCAATTTGCTAAACTTGGGCATACCGTACGGGCCATGGCCCCACAGTTTGTGGCCCCGTATATCAAATCAAATAAAAATGATCAAAATGATGCCCAAGGGATCTGCGAAGCGGTACAACGACCCAGCATGCGTTTTGCACCGGTCAAATCTATAGATCAGCAAACGATACTGCATTTACACCACTCACGACGATTGCTGATGTCCCAACGCATTGCGCTGAGCAACCATATTCGGGGGACATTAAGCGAATTTGGCATCGTAATCCCCCAGGGCAACCACCATATTGGTCATCGTATGGCGGATATATTGGCGGATGCGTCAAATGAGCTGAATCCGGCTATGCGCACCTTACTGTCAAACTTATACGAACACTATGTCATGTATCAACAAAAGATTGATGAAATTGAACAGTCGATAACGCGATGGCACCAACACTGTGAGAAGAGCCAATTATTAACCCGCATACCTGGGATTGGTATATTAACGGCAACGGCGTTGGTCGGCACGATCGGTGATGGCCGTGCATTTAACAATGGCCGTCAATTAGCGGCCTATTTGGGATTAGTGCCTCGACAGGCATCCAGTGGGGGTAAGCAGCGATTGTTGGGCATATCCAAACGAGGGGATGGCTATGTGCGAATGTTATTGGTCCATGGTGCACGCTCAGTGATCTGCAGTGTGAAACGCCGCCAACGGGCTGGAATGGAAAACAAATCACCATGGCTCACGGCATTAATGAATCGGACTCATGTCAACAAGGCATGTGTGGCCCAGGCGAATAAAACCGCACGGATTGCATGGCGTGTAGTAACGTCAGGTCAAGCCTATCAAGCAATAGCTCGATAATTTAACAACACAACGATGATCAAGTACTTAATAATTAACCCTCAGACAGATTGCGACAAGTGAAATAGATGGTAAAACAGGTCAGACCGCGACAGGGAAACCCCGGCGAAAGGGTTGGAGATGTAAAACTCCGAGTAACAGATAGGGAACCTGTCGGCGTATTCCATTGGGGCCAGAAGTGTCGAAACACGCCACTTCAATAACAGGCCGGATGTAAGTGTGCAATTGATCTTCTTTTTATTTAATTTAACGTGGCAAATCGGCAGTGTCCATGTAAGCCCATTCGGGCTGATCCGATCAACATCGTCCCCTTACCAGGCGCGATGTTCAACCTATATACACTCATTCATCCACGGGCATCTCTAATTCCTCTATTCTTTCAGTGACCCCGATCTGTTTCAACATGTACGTCAAAACGGGCTATTAAGTGCATCACTGATCTGTCAGGTTTGAACAGCACAAGAGATTCCTCGGCCCGTGGTATTCTGTCGCTTACGCGAACGTTATAAAGGAGTGAATACAATGAACGACTGCGGCAATTCATATTAACGGCCTTCAAATCCAGTTAACACATTAACAGTATTAATACCAATTTCTTCGACCGCATAACCACCTTCCATGACAAAAAGCGTCGGCAAATTCAGATCTGCCAGAAGACTGCCATAAGTCATAAAGTCAACAGAGCGAAGTTTGAAATAGCTGATCGGATCATCCTCAAAGGTATCAACGCCTAAGGAAACGACCAGTGCATCAGGAGAATAGTCACGAATCTTAGTGCATGCATCTGCAAAAGGCTCCAGCCATTGCTCAAAGATCGTGCCGTGATAAAGCGGATAGTTAATATTAAAGCCTTCACCTTTGCCCTCGCCGGTTTCATCGGCATAACCTAGAAAATGTGGGAATTCCAGCGCCGGATGGGCATGGATAGAAATAAACAGCACATCGTCTCTAGCATAAAAAATATCCTGAGTACCATTACCATGATGATAGTCAACATCAAAGATAGCCACTCTTTGCGCGCCTTGATTTAATAAATGCTGGGCAGCAAGTCCGGCATTGTTAAAAAAACAATAACCGCCAAACATATCGATAGCTGCATGGTGACCAGGTGGGCGGCATAAAGAGAAGGCTTTCAATTCACCCTGATTAAGTAGCTCCGCACCAGTCAAGGCCACATTTGCACTCGCTAGTGCAGCTTCATAGGTTCCAGGACTTATGGATGTTTCAGAAGCTAAACAATAATATCCCAGCAAACCATCTATATCCGTGGGTTTATGCGTTGACATACGCCTTGCCGGCCAGCAGGTTGCGATCGCCTCGCCACTGTAACCGGCCTGGAGCCATAATCCCCAAGCTTCGGACAAAAACTCAACATAGCCTGGATCGTGCAATTGAGTAATCGGATCAAGACCAAACTCATTTGGCTCTCTTATCTCACCAAGTCCTACTGAGTTGATGCGCTCGAGAATAAAATCCATTCTGGATGGCTTTTCAAATGGCGGCACCAGTTCGCCACCGGAAAGCTCAGTTTTGGAATCCCGAAGCTTATGATCCTCTGAATAAATGGTAATCATTAATATTTGATAATCAGGTAAATACCAAGCGCAGCCCAGGCTAAGGCCACTGGCCAGAAATAAAGTGGCTCTTCCGAGCGGCTTATTGAGCGAAGCAAATAGGTTCGCCCTTTGCTAATATCATAACAGGCCCAGGCTAAAAGCCCATAACCAACAAGTTCCCATAGCGCCATATTAAGCCTCCTGTAACTTGGTGATAATCACGATCACAATCTTGCAGCTGACGCGGCAAAGAAGGTCATTTTTCATACATCACCATCATAAACCCGATCACCGCCCAAAGACCAACAATCGCCCAGAATAACAAGGGTTGCTCATCTCGGTTTACTGGTTGCAGAAATCGGGTTTTTCCTCGCCAAACATCAAAAATTGCCGCGATAATGAATATCACGCCTAATATTTTCATCACAGTCAAAGACATACAATTCTCACTCTGTTACGCCCAAACTAATTTTAAAGCTGACCGTCATTATAACCCTTGCAGATCACTTGGCGTCTTGCGTAAATTGCTCGTAACGATGGGAGTGATGCTAGTACGTTTGCCGCTGGACAGCCGAATAGTCGAATTATTGCTATTTAAAAGTACCTTAAAGTTTTATCAAAAATATATTGGATTTTGGTTCTATTCATTCCTTGCGCCAAATAAAACTCATGCGCTTGTATTCGTTGGTCACTACAACGAACTCGAAGTTTCATATTGCCCTGTTTTTTTACCCAATCGGCTGCCTGTGCAAATAACTTTGAGCCTAAACCCTGCTGTCGATAATTTTTATCAATAATAAGACCGCCAATTTCAGCGAAGGGTTTCGATTCAAGTCGATCAGTAATAAAGACATGAATCCAACCAATGACTTTTTCTCCTTCAGCGGCAATCAAAACAGTTTGTCGTGGATCGTTGATAATTCGCTCTAGTGTTTCACGAACCAGCTGTGCATCAATCTCATAACCGAATTGCTGACATAATTTTGCGATTTGAACAGCATCAGTTTGCTTTGCGAGCCTGATTTGTATGGAGTTCCTCGTCAATACCAGACCATTCCCCGACCTAGCCGGGGTCTCCCTGAAGATGCTACCAAGCTCAACAATATCATGCTTTCAATTAATGCCCGAACAGGACTAATAAGATCCCGCAACAAGCCTGTGCCGGCCTTGATCCGGTATGCGGGAAACACGTCGCCTTGATTTGGACAAGTCAATAATTACTATTAACATTCCCCGGAATTATTCCGGGGTCCTCATGAGTTTGTTACTACGCCTAACCAAATCATATCTTTAGTCGAAACCCGAACAGTGTTACAAAGATCCTCACGTCACTTCGTGACTCAGGATGATTCAAACGATGAAATCGTTTGAATCACTTTAGCAACTCTTTAGTTTCAATCAACTCGTCCCAGTAGTCATCGGGCTTGAAGCGTTCACCATATTCATTGGCTAATGCATTTAACCGTGTTTTTATTTCGGCCGCACCTCGTTTTTTAATGTAATTCATAGGTCCGCCGCGAAAAGGAGCAAAACCCGTACCAAAAATCATTGCCCCATCTAGCCAGCTTTGATCTTCAATCACACCTTCGCGTAAACAAGCGACGGCCTCATTGATATAGCGCAGAACCATGCGGTCAGTAATATCAGAAGGTGGCGTATAGTCATTATCAACCTCTGGTTTTTCCGGTTTGCCATTTTTATCCCACTTATAAAAACCCTGACCGGTTTTTTTACCCAGATTTTTTTGTTCGACTTTTTGAATCAAGACATCCGGTACATCGCCGCCCAGCGCCTGGCTCAGATTATCGGCAACATGTTTGCAAATATCCAAGCCAACCACATCAGCCAGTTCGACTGGTCCCATGGGCATACCAAAATCTGTCGCTCTTTTATCGATAATTTTTCCGGGAACACCTTCGTTGTAGAGTTCCACCGCTTCCATCAAATACGGCATCAACACACGATTGACTAAAAATCCAGGTGAACTTTTTACCGGCACGGGCAATTTGCTGATTTGTTTGGTAAACGCCATGGCACGGTCTACACCTTTTTGATCTGATTGTTCCCCTTTAACGATTTCAACCAATTGCATTTTGGCGACCGGATTGAAAAAATGCAGGCCGACAAGGCGCTCAGCCTTTTCTAGCGCTTGAGCAATCTGCTCAAGCGGAATACTGGATGTATTACTGGCTAATACGGCATCTGGTTTAGCCTGTTCTTCAACAGTCTTGAATAGTGCTTGCTTTGCTTCAAGATTTTCAAAAATCGCCTCGATGATGACATCGGCATGTTTCACACCCAACCCTTTTACATCAGGCATAAATCGGTCCAATGCCAGTTGTACTTTACGCGGATCACGTAATTTCCGTTTGAATAACTCATTGGCACGTTTGACCACCCTGGCCAAGGCTTCAGGATTGTTATCCTGCACAGTCACATTCAAACCGCGAAGCGCACACCAGGCTGCAATATCGCCTCCCATTACTCCAGCTCCGATTACATGCACGCTATCAGGCCTGAAGTTTTTGGCAATAGTCGATTTGCCCAGCCCTTTCAGCTCCTCCTGCAAGAAAAATACTCTTACCAGATTACGTGATGTTTCTGAAGTGATCAGCTTGGAGATGGATTTGGCTTCTTCTTCCAACATGCGCTCACGATCATCACCATGTTGTTGCCATAAATCGATTACTGCATACGGCGCCGGATAATGTTGCGGATTAGCTTTTGCAGCGACTTTGCTGCGAACAGTTTTTGCCAGAGCACTACGGCCAAGTGAATTATTTACGGCTTTTGTCCAGATCGGTGGAGGCTTACGAGTAGGCTGTTGTTCAATCAACATCACTGCTGTACGCCGCAAATGGCGCGGTGCAACAACTCGATCTACTAATCCCATTTTTAACGCTTGTTTTGCTCGAAGCGCACGGCCGCTAAGAATAATATCCAAACCGCCAGCCGGTCCCGCTCGCTCAATCGCACGCACTGTACCGCCGAAACCCGGATGTATTCCTAATAAAACTTCCGGTAATCCGACTCGAGTTTTATCGTTATCGGTTACAACTATATAGTTTGAAGCCAATGACAACTCAAACCCGCCACCAAGCGCAACCCCATCAACCGCAGCGACAGTCGGAAATGGGAGTTTTTCCCACTGGTTAATAATACGATTGGCTTTTTGCACCATTTCCAAAGCCTCGCTCTGGGACTTAAGCTCGCCGAATTCTGTGACATCCGCACCGGCAATAAACCCACTAGACTTGCCTGACAAAATTACCGCACCCTTGGGTTGTGATTTCCTTAATTGATTAATGACTTCGGCGAATTCCTCCAAAGTCGAACTGGATAGGGTATTTTGGCTAGATTCTTGTTTATCGAAAATCAGCCAAGCAATGTTCTGATCATCAAACTCAATCGTCCAATGCTTGAGTTCGACTGCTGATTCAGTATGTTGTTCAACGACTTCATTCATTTGTTCGGTTTCCATCAGACACGCTCCACTAAAAAGCTGCCACCCTGGCCACCGCCGATACAAATCGTGGCAACCCCTTTTTTACTGTTATTTTGTTCCAGCACATGTAGCAAATGTAAGATAATTCGAGCCCCACTGGCGCCTACAGGATGGCCGATTGCGACACTGCCGCCATCGATATTCAATTTCTCCTGATTAAGTTCACCATAAGCTTTTCTCAATCCCAACTCAGCTTTACAGTAATCAGCGTCTTTCCAGGCTTCAATACAACCAATAACTTGCGCCGCAAAGGCCTCATTGATTTCCCAAAAATCAATTCTACCTAAAGAAAGCCGGTGTCTTTTCAACATAGGCGTAGTGGCATGAACAGGCCCTAATCCCATTTGCCGTGGGTCCAATCCAGCCCACTCACTATCTACCAGGCGCCCTATAGCTTCGAGCTTATGTTCCTTTATTGCCTTTTCGCTGGCTAGTATTAACCAGGCGGCACCATCGGTGATTTGTGCGCTGTTGCCTGCGGTCACCTTACCCACTTCTCTATCAAAAACAGGTTTTAACTTCGCCAGTTTTTCCATACTTGAATCACGGCGAATGCCGTTGTCATGATCGTAAGCATTGCCGGCTGCATCAATAATCGTTTCAATTTCATCCATGCGACCATTATCCTGCGCATCAGCTAATCGAAAATGACTGCGCATGGCAAATTCGTCCATGGCAGTACGTGAAATATTAAACCGATCCGCGACGATCTCTGCCGTTTGCCCCATCGACAATCCCACCACGGGGTCACGCAAACCGCGCAACAAGCCAATAATCGGCTTTAAATAATCAGGTCTTAGTTTTGCCAGTGTTGAGAGTTTTTGACCAAACGATTTGGCCCTGGCCCAGTCACCCAACCAGGTCACCATTTTTTTATTAAGCAATACCGGCGAACGGCTCATGGCTTCGCAGCCGCCGGCTAACACCAAATCTGAACGCCCAATGGCGATATTAGTCGCTGCGGTATCAACGGCTTGCATGCCACTGGCGCAATTACGCTGCACAGTCCAGGCCGGGGTCTGTTTACCACAACCAAGACGCAACGAAACAACGCGGCCAATATTTGCTTCATCCTCACTGGGCGCTACACAACCAACGATAACCTCATCAAACACATCTGCCTCATAAGGTTGCCGCATTAACAGAGGCCTTCCTGCTGCAACAGCTAAATCCGAAGCCAAAAATGGTCCCGGTTTACCATCTGCTTTTAAGAACGGCGTTCGGGCACCATCCACCACAAAAACTTCACGCTGGTTAAACATATAAACTTGAAAGGTGTTTTCGAGCCCACTATTTTAACATGCTGTTAACCTGGATATTGCACCACTCGGTCAGTTAGTATTAGCCTTGTCCTGGAAACAACTGAATTGGAAAAATCTTATTTTTAGTTAATGTGTGAATCCATCAACAACAAGCCTGAACGACACCATCGTCCTGTTCGCAGTTTCGTCCGCCGTGAAGGCCGTATTACGCCTTCGCAACAACTGGCACTCGACACACTTTGGCCCAAATACGGTATTGAATACACCAACACTCCAATTGATTTAGGTATTGTCTTTAATCACAATGCTCCGATCAGCATTGATATTGGTTTTGGCAATGGTGTCTCAATGCTTGAGATTGCTGCAAAACAAAGTGACTGGAACCATTTAGGTATTGAAGTACACCGCCCTGGCATCGGCCGATTGCTTGCCCAACTTGAAGAAAAGACCATAACAAATGTTCGAGTGATCTGCTCAGATGCGGTTGATGTTTTTAAAAACATGATTGCTAATGATTCTATCGACCGGGCTTTGGTTTTTTTCCCGGACCCCTGGCCCAAGAAACGACACCACAAGCGTCGATTAATTCAATCAGAGTTCGTGCAGCTATTAGCCCAAAAACTCAAATCCAATGCTGTATTACATTTAGCTACTGACTGGCAGCCTTATGCCGAATGGATGCTCGAGGTGCTAGAAAATGAAAACACTTTTTCTAATCAGGCCGGAACAGGCGAGTTTTCTGAAAAACCTGATTACCGCCCCACTACCAAATTTGAAACACGTGGCCAAAACCTGGGACATGGTGTTTACGATCTAATTTATCAACGTGTCTGAAGAATCACATTTATCGACTGATGATCGTTGGTGGGATTATTACTCCGATCAACCTTATGTGTTGGACAAACACAATAAACCGCGATTTACATCTGACAATCTGATCGAAGCAGCAAAAACATTAGCAACATTAATTGGCGTGAGCCCGTTTTTACTCTGGCGCTATTTAACCATCAAACAAAAACCATCGACGATTCCGACTAAAGAATTCGTCGGTTTAAGTATTTCTCCCAACCCCAACTATTCAAGCGAAATCGTTGAAATGGTGGATGAGCTTGACGTCGAGCAATTATTGATTCGTGTGCCAGTCTGGAAAATAGATCATCTGGATGAATATCTGTATTTCGCCGAACAGTTTGCCGACAAAAATATCTTGATCAACATCTTGCAAAATCGGAACAGTGTGTTAAATCCTGAACGATGGAAGCAGCAGGTCAACACGATTATTTCAAACTTTCAGTCACTTTCTCGAACGTATCAGATTGGAAACGCGATTAATCGTAGTAAATGGGGTTGTC
The DNA here is from genome assembly GCA_965215945.1 of Arenicellales bacterium. GTDB lineage: Bacteria > Pseudomonadota > Gammaproteobacteria > Arenicellales > JAHEKD01 > JAHEKD01. The sequence continues at coordinate 14,745 of CBDCFC010000028.1, forward strand.
ATACTACGGCTGATTATTTCAAATTACAAAACGAAGTTGAATTGCTGCGATCTGAATTTCCTGATATCAACATCCTCGGCTCTTCGGTGATTGATTTTGAACCCATGGCAACGCTGCGAACATTGATTAACGCGCAATCTTATCAATTAGACGGCTGCGCTGCTTTGCTTTATGTCAATCGCAGGCTTTCACCTTATAACAAACAGTTTGGTGTTTTTGATTTAGAGAAAAAAATTCGCCTGATTTATGCGATTTTATCGTTATCAAACAAAAGCGAGAAAAAACTATGGATTACTGAAACCAACTGGCCGCTGTTGAATACCAAACCCTACACACCGAATTCAGGCAGTCCACATTCAACCGTTGACGAACAAACCCAGGCCGAGTTTTTTAAAACAGTATTATAGAATCGCCTATCAAACCGGAATGGTTGAAAGAGTTTATTGGTGGCAACTCATTAACCCCGGCTATGGTTTGGTTGATTCGCGTGGAAAAGAGCTGCGTAAAATGCCATCCTACTATGCATTTAAATCCCTGTTAGGTGATGGTTTGCTATAATTATGATAAGTAAGGAGAGCACATGAGCAGACAGGAATTACACGATTTACTGGTTGAACTCGAAAAGCAACGCTCACAGCTTGATCCAGTATCTTCGGAACAAAATCATCGTCTCGATGAACTCATTGAATCCCTAGAGCAACAAAAACTTTATCCCGGTACATTTGATCAGTATTCCACTCTGAGCGACCAAATTCGCGACATCGCAATTGACTATGAAAGCAACCATCCAACTATGGCCACTATATTAAACAGCATCTCTAATTTGCTCAACAACTTTAAGATGTAAAAATCTTCGATGGAATCCGTAGACTATCGCCTGATCTGGTTTATACATTTTCACAAAGCAGGTGGTACATCTATTGTTGATCTTGCTCAAGCCAATCGCGAAAGATTCTGGCCACGACATCTTAACGGCAATCCAGTGGATGACCAAGGCCAACAAATAAAACTCTGGAAATATAGTGACAGAGAGCTTCGGCATTTTATCGATCAATGCCAAAACAGACAGGTCACTTTTGTCGCTACTGAATGGGCCATGCCAAATCTTCGCGTGCTCGGTCATGATCGTCGAATTAAACTCATCACCTGTCTGCGCGATCCATTAGCACGCTATGTATCCAACTTTTATTTTGATCTTCATCATGGCTTTACACCAGCTCGCAACCTACGACAATATAAAGACACACGCGAGCGTACCATCACCATGTTCAATTATTATTGTCGCATCCTAAGCCATATCGACAATGATCCGATTCCAATTAACAAAAACCATTATGAACGCGCACAAACTGCAGTTAAGCTATTTTATCACTGTGCGATTTTAGAATATGGACTTAAGTCACTCGCTGACTCACTGGACTGGCAATACAGTGAATTTCATTCTAACTCATCAGGGTTTCGCTGGCGGCAGATAATCGGAAATTTAATCAGAGGAAGATTCAATCTGGTCTGGCTTCAAATTATTCGCCAAAAAAAATCAGCCGATCCGCAATTTGCACGTTATTTTAAAATAAACAATCAATTTGATTATCAACTATATGAGAATCTTGTCGATATGCAAAAAATTAACGAAATCGAGACTGACTAAACTCGTTAATAATTTATTCATCCCATCAAATTTCTTTATCGATGCCATTTATGTCTGCGAATTTATCCCACCACAACTTGACCAAGTCCTGTTCGACGGCACCAATATCATAAATCGGTGATGAGATTTCTTTGGCCTGAGTTACTTTTATTTTAACGATTCGCCGGATCAGTGTAGTCAAATCGCCCCACTGGGCGAAGTGAGGAAACAACTCCTCATATTCACTATTTTCTTTCTCTATAATCTCGGCCTTGCCTTTTATCCGCACCCCTTTACGGGCAAAAGGGTCGACGAAATTAACTTCAAGTTCCGGATTCGTCTGAATATTTCGAATGGTATTGGGGGAACGAATTTCAGAAAACATCAAGTTCTCATTATCTAATACCACAAATGTACCTTTGGGTGATAGATTAGGTCGACCGCTATTATCAATGGTGGCAACAAACCCCAAAGTGTGTTGCGAAATCAGCTTTATCATATTTTCATTAAGCATATTCATCTCCTGCTAAATCTTGTTCATCATGCGCTTAAAGTTGAATCAATCCCAGCGATTTATGCAAAATAATAGTCTGTTTTTAGATTAAGCGAACTCAAGACAAAGTGGCTTGGTTATAATTAACAAGTTAAAAAATACCTGCTAACAACAATGGATGTTTCCCATATCTTTGAAGAATTAAACGAATCTCAGCGTGAGGCCGTCTCGGCACCGGATGGGCCATTGCTGGTATTGGCGGGTGCAGGCAGCGGCAAGACCAGAGTATTAACCTACCGAATCGCCTGGCTTGTGCAGGCACTTAACGTATCTCCTTTGTCCATCCTGGCTGTAACGTTTACCAACAAAGCCAGCCGGGAAATGCGCGGACGTATCGAACAGATCCTGGGCTTTCCGGTTGGCGGCATGTGGATGGGTACGTTTCACGGTTTATCCCATCGATTGCTGCGCTCACACTGGCAGGAAGCGGGTCTTTCACAAACCTTTGAAATTATGGATTCTGATGACCAACTGCGCCTGGTCAAGAGAGTTCTTAAAGACCTTGGCCTGGATGAAAGTTACTGGCCACCCAAGCAGGTGCAGTGGTTTATCAACTCACACAAGGAGGAAGGGGTTCGGGCAACAAATATGACGCCTTCGCACGATGGCCAACAGCGCCAACTACAAAATGTTTATCTACGCTATGAAGAATTCTGTCAGCGTCTTGGGTTGGTTGATTTTACGGAATTATTATTACGAGCTCTGGAACTATTAAAAAATAACGATGACTTACGCACTCGTTATCAAAATCGCTTTCGCCATATTTTAATTGATGAATTTCAGGACACTAACACGATTCAATACCAATGGCTTAAACTACTGGCTGACGCACATCAGAATATTATGGCTGTTGGCGATGACGACCAGTCAATTTATGGTTGGCGCGGTGCCAAAGTTGAAAATATTTTACAATTCGAAAAGGATTTTTCCGGCACAAAGCTGGTTCGCCTGGAACAAAACTATCGCTCAACCTCAACCATACTCAGCGCGGCCAATGCTGTCATTCGCCACAATGACGGCCGGCTTGGCAAGGAACTCTGGACTCAGGGCGATGAAGGTTCAAAGATCAAGCTATACGCCGCCTATAATGAATATGACGAAGCTCGTTTTGTAATCAGCTCCATCGAACGCTGGGTTGATGAGGGTAATCGCCGCGATAGTATCGCCATACTTTATCGTTCCAACGCACAATCACGGGTTTTTGAGGAAATATTGATCGAGCGCGGCATTCCTTATCGGGTTTATGGCGGCTTTCGCTTTTTCGAGCGCCAGGAAATCCGCGATGCACTAGCGTACTTGCGACTGATTAACAACCGTGATTCCGATCCGTCATTTGAGCGTATTGCCAACGTGCCGACACGTGGCCTGGGTAATAAAACACTGGATACCATTCGTCTTCGGGCGCGAGATAATCAGGTTTCAATGTGGAAAGCCAGTATGGAATTATTGCAAGAACAAAAACTAGCTTCCCGGGCGGCTAATTCTTTGAATCAATTTATTTCATTGGTTGAACGGCTTGATGCCGAAACGCGGCAGATGACTCTGGCCGAATTAACCGAACACGTCGTCAAGCACTCTGGATTGATTACTCACTATCAAAAGGAAAAAGGCGAACGCGGCGTTGCCCGGGTGGAAAACCTGGAAGAGTTGGTTTCAGCCACCCGCCAATTTCACTTCAACGAGGAAGATTCTGAAACCGATCCATTGACTGAATTTTTATTACATGCTGCGTTAGAAGCCGGCGAAGGTCAGGCTGAAGAATGGGAAGATTGTGTGCAATTAATGAGTTTGCACTCAGCCAAAGGGCTAGAATTTCCTTTGGTTTTTCTGACCGGGCTTGAAGAAGGGCTTTTTCCACACCAGCGTTCGATTGATGAACCCGGACGGTTGGAAGAAGAGCGTCGACTTTGTTATGTCGGCATGACTCGAGCCATGCAGGAATTGGTCTTGAGTTACGCCAATATCCGCCGCCTGCATGGCAAGGAAAGCTACACTCGCCCTTCCCGCTTTGTCGATGAAATCCCTGATGAATTTCTGTCAGAAATTCGCATGACAGGCAAGCGGACTAAATCTGTGGCCGTAGGCTCAACGACCAGTAGCGTAACTGCCAAGCATGGTGTTAATGGTGCTTATAAACTGGGCAGCCGGGTTCGTCACGCTAAATTTGGCGAAGGTATTGTATTGAACCTTGAGGGTCAAGGTGAACACGCCCGGGTGCAAATCAATTTCCAGGAAGCGGGGAATAAATGGCTGGTCATTTCATTTGCCAAACTGGAACTTGTTGCTTGAACCAGGATATTTGTTACTTTGCCTTCGGCTCAAATCTAAATCATTACCGGTTGCATCAGCGAATCGGCGATTATAGAAAAGTTGGCATCGGTTATTTAGCCGATCACAAGCTCGCCTTTAATAAACGTGGCGGAGACGACTCCGGTAAATGCACAGTGATATCCAGCCCTGAAAATAAAGTCTGGGGTGTCATTTGCCGAATCACTCGTGAACAAAAAGAACAACTGGACTATTTCGAAGGCGTGGGACATGGCTACGATGCGGTAATAAAGAAAATAGCCACATCAGGAAAAATTATTGATGCCGTGCTTTATCAGGCGCAGCTGGATGCAATGGATGATGGTCTGATGCCGTTTGATTGGTATAAGGAATTTGTTTTAACTGGTGCTAAGTATCATCGACTGCCTGACGAGCATATTAAAACGATTGATCAAGTTGTTACTATTGCAGATGCAGATTTAGCCAGGGTTGAATTAAACCGGAAAATTTTAAGCGGAATATACTCCGAGCAATATTGACAGCCTCAAATCCATGTGAAAATTATATAATTCATTATCAATCTAAATTGGGGAAAATCAATTTGTTCAAAATTGAAAACGACTTAACTATACAAAGCAGCATGCTCATTAAATACGGTTTAATAATCGTAATTGGCTTGTTTTTTGCATTTGATTTTTTCACCGATATGTCTAGAGCATCGGACCAGTTGACGACTTATATAGAGGGATTAGCCTTTTTACTTGTTGTGTTGTTATTAATTTGGCAACTACGTGAAAATATGTATATGAATCAACAGCTTAATGTCATCAGAGATGAAAATAATAAGCTTTCTGAGGATCTCAACAACCAAATAGAAACGGAATTTTGCGATTGGAAATTGACACCTTCTGAAAAGGAAATTGCCTGGCTGATAATAAAAGGATTTTTAATCAAAGAGATTGCTTATTCCCGCTCAGTTTCTGAAAAGACCATTCATGCCCAACTTACCTCGATCTATCGAAAGTCCGGCGTCAAAAATCGATCTGAATTTGTGACGCTTTTTCTGCAGCGCATGTTTGACGACAATACAGCCAATGACAAGCACTAGATTGTTACAGTTTTAACTTATCAGAGATTTCTCTTATATCTTTCAGAGTAAATCCGCAAAGAATTTATATTATTCCCCAATAGTTCTGTTCTGAAAAAACAACATACTACTGAGCTGACTTAAATCAGTTACAGCTTAGTAGTGAAGATATTACAACTTATAACCCGTGATAATAATCGTAGTGGCAGCGGCGTTCAGATGATGCAATTAAGTATCGAATTGGCCAGACTGGGGCACGAGGTAACGACTATCTATAAAGCGAACCCTGACAGAGATGAAGATTTTTTACCCTATCAGAGTTCCAGGGTTAATTTAAAACGTCTTAATCTTAAACGAACCGATTTCAAGGCTGATAGCCTGACGGATATTTTAAAAATACGCTCCGAAATAAAAAATGGTCAATTTGATGTGATTCATAGTCACAGTAATGCCGTTGATCATGCATTTTTAGGATCACTGGGGTTTAACATACCGATTATTGCAAATCGGGGAATGTGTTCACCACTTAAGTGGAAGAATGCACTGAAATACAAATCTAATAAAATTTCACAGATTATTGCCGTCTCTGAAAACGTTAAACAAGTAATGCATGAAACAGGAGGGGTACCTAAAGATAAGATTTCTGTGATATATGGCAGTGTTGATGTTAATCGCTTTCATCCTAATATAAAACCGATCAAAACTAGATCTCAACTTGGTATAGATGAGGATGCGTTTATTATTGGCTACACAGGCTCAATTGGAGGACGAAAAGGTATTGATTATTTTATTGATGCTTTTAGAGGCTTGGTAAAAAATAATCCTAAAGTGTCTCTTTTACTAGTTGGAATTACTAATCAACAGATCAAACAACACAACATTATCATTGAACCGGAATTAAGACCTCGTATCAAGTGCGTCGGTTTTCAACATCATCCGGAAAAACACATGGCTTTATTCGATTTGTTTGTTTTCCCCGGAACAAAAAGTGAAGGATTGACTGGTGCTATACGAGAAGCTGCAGCCATGAAAATCCCTGTAGTGACAACAGATGTGGGCGGCAATAAAGAACTCATAAAAAATTATGAATCCGGCATAGTTGTTACTCCAAAAAGTAGCACGGCTTTATATCAGGCCATGCTCGCATCGATTAAAAATTATGACCATGCCAAACAAATGGCACAACGCGCCTCTCAGTTTGTAAATAAGAATATGACTTTGCAGGCCCGAACGCAAAATGTCTTGGCAGTTTATAAACGTTTTATTAAAGATTCCAAATCCCAACAAGCTCGCTTGTCAACGTCAAATTTATAATAATCCCAGTGTTTCCTTTGATTTTTGGCGATCTACCTTAAGTTAAGTGTTGAACTTAATCGAAAAACCTTAAGTGGTGTCTCTCCTCAGTAGATTTATTCGTAACAGCGCCAGGAACGTGCCTTGATATTTCCCTCACGATCGAAAACCCAGCGCGAACCTTTCGTAAACTTTGTAGTTGGTTCTTTTTTGTCATCAGATTTAACTCTTTTAGCCAACCATTGTGCACTTAGCTTAGTGTCTTCCTGGCAGTCTTTTTCTGCAAAGACTTCACAGTATTGGAACCCTTTTACGGCAATTCGATGCAGGCGGCTTTTTTTAAGCATATTATGGCAACCTGGTAAATGAGTGTCCTTGACTAATGTAAAAGATATCTGTTGAGCCTTGTTGTTAAGACGATAGAACCAGATATTATTGTCGCTACTAGAAATACTTGGTTTACTACTCCCCGTTGAGGCACAGGCCGATAAAAAAGTGATTAGTAGTACAGCAAGAAAAATACGCACTGTTAGCAGACCCGATTGTTGAACGAAAAGCTAGTTTACAACACTTTAAATGAACACTTCCTTTAAGCTACTGATCTTTCGAGATCGGTTCGTTCAATTCGATCGGGTATCCATCCGGGTCTTTGATAAATGCCAGAATTCGAGTGCCGTGCTTCATGGGTGACGGCTCCTTAGTGAATTCAACACCTTCGGATTTCAAATATTCGCTGGTGGCGTAAACATCTGACACTTTTAATGCCAAATGTCCCCAACCATTGCCTCGATCATAATCATCTTCTTGATCCCAGTTATGAGTTAGCTCTAAGGTCGGGCCATCGTCTTCACCCTGATAACCAATAAAGGTATTGGTAAACTTGCCTTCCGGGTAATTGTTTTGACGCAATATTTTCATTCCCAGGATACGAGTATAAAAGTCCAGTGATTTATCCAAATCTTTTACTCTTAGCATGGTGTGGTCGATTCGAAAATCGGGTTTTGAAGTATTTTCTACTGACATAACAAAACTCTTTTACTTAAATGTTTATTGTAGCGTTTAAGGCTAATTCCTGAAAACGCCTGACGCTGTCTTCCCAATGCGGTGACAACAAACCACCCTGTTCGGCGATGGTAGATGCTCGGCCTTGTTGCAGACGCTCGCACATCTCATGATCCTCTTTGTGGACATCATACCAAAGGGTTTTCAAGCTGTTAATTTCTTCACCACTACGAGGTTGACCATCAGTAATATAAATCACCCGCTTCTGCCAAGTTCGATCAACACTCACTGGAATATCCAGATGAACACCCATTTGATCGGGGAAATATCGCCCAAAAACAAAATTCGGAAATAGAGTTAAATACAGTGAACTAACCGCCAAAGTATTTTCTTTAGATTGCTCCGCAGGTTCATCTATATCAACTGCACTGCCCAAACAATGTTTATCGATCACTGTGTAATGATCTTTCAGTGGTTGATCGGTTGTGGACGCATGCACAAATTGAACATGATAGGGTTCAATAAAATTCTCCAACAATAACTTCCAGTTGCAATGAACTTCTCCGAATTCAACCATTGCAACCGGTTTGGCCTGGTCGAAATCTACATCGCCAAGGCGCATTTTCAGCGGCCGAATATGATCTGCAAAGCTTGTCGGATTGTCACTGAGATTAATAAAAATCCAGTCAAACCAGACTCCACACTCGATCTCAACTAAGGAGTGCTGAGAAGGATCAAAACCGTCTGGAGTATGTTTTTCGCTGCCAGCAAAAAAAGGCGTTGATTTTAGTTCTCCATTCAAACCGTATACCCAGGAGTGATAAGGACAGCGAATTCGAGGGCCGACATTGCAATTTTGATCAATCAACTTCAGACAGCGATGACGGCAGACATTATGAAAAGCTTTGACTTGACCATCGGTTGCACGAATCAAAAATATCGGTCGCCCTGCAACCTCAAGCGGCATCACATCTCCGGGGTACTTTAACTCATGGACAAAACCCACAAATACCCAGGAATTTGAAAATAAGGTTTGCCGCTCCTGTTGCCAATAATCCTCACTGGTATAAGCATACGAAGGTAACCCACTGGCAACAGGTGATGTTGAGGAAAACTGCTCGGTAATCTTGTCCATGGCTTGTTGTGGAATCATGGTTCAATCCTCACAAGGTCTTTCGAATGTTCAACTAAAATCACTAATTATTACCACAAGTAATAACTGCATAACGTTGAAAATGAATAAATAACAGGCAATTCTTCTAACGACAAATGATAAAATGTTTTAAATTATTGAATTTATTTCAACTATTAGGATGAATTCGAATCGGCTACCCTCATTAAAGGCATTACGTGGCTTCGAAGTTGTATCGCGTCACATGCACATGAACCAAGCTGCAGAGGAATTGTCAGTCACACCATCGGCAATCAGCCATTTGATTCGCAGTCTTGAACAAGATCTCGGCGTGAAACTGATAGAAAAATCCGGCCGCAATATTGTACTGACAGAAACCGGCAAGCAACTCGCACCTCGAGTTCAAAATACATTTCGTTCCCTAAAACAAGCTATTGGTGACATCCGTGAGCAAACCAACTCAAACATCTTGACGGTTAGTTTAAGACCCTATTTTGCGGTTAAATGGTTATCGCCACGTTTAAGCCGATTTTGGAATCGATTCCCGGAAATTGAATTACGACTGATTCATACCACCCAGGCAGTTGACTTTGTAGCTGATCGCTTAGATCTGGCCATTGAATGGTCAACCGGCAACCATCAAGGAGCGAAACAGTCATTGCTCATCCCCGGCGAGTTAACTCCGGTTTTCAGTCCAAACATGGCCGGTTCAGAAAAAATAAAAACAGCCAAAGATTTGACCAACTACACCCTTGCTAAGGGAAACCGATCACGACAGCTGGAAAGATTGGTTTGAATTTGTTGGAGAAAACTACACAAAGCCTAAGCATACGCTATACATTGACGATAGTAATGTCCGCTATCAAACGGCCCTTGATGGTCAGGGAATCGAATTAAGTTGTCGATCTTTAATTAAACAAGACGTGGCCGCAGGAAGACTATTAAGCCCGTTCGAACAGTCAATAAATAATTTTTCTTTACTTTCTAGTTGAACCGACCGACAGAAAACCAAGCGAGTCCGCACGCAAATTCACTGAATGGCTAATTGAAGAAGCCGCCATCAGCCCGAATATTTCATGAATCTTTGAGAATCAGGGTCAATCCGACTAAACAGTTCAGGCTAAACTTACCAGTTACCGATAGTCCACTCAGGCACCACCACATCACTGTCTATGCCGGTATCAGAATTATTAATGTTGCCATCTCCGTCTTGATCCGAGAGGATATATGCAGGCGTATCCTCGGGTGCAACCTCCACTTTGTAAGTAACACCCTGGTTCTGATATTCCCTGACCGTGGTCGAGCCCGCTTGGCGCACCTTGATCGAAGATTGAAACTGGTCATTGGGTACTTCTTGAGCGGAGGTGTTTGAATCCGTTTCAGTAGTTTCCACCGGTTCATTGGATTGCGCATGGGTAACTTGCAAACACAGCGCAGTAGCGGCAAATAACAATGCAGATATTTTTTTTCATAAGTTCAGCAATATCTCTTCTTCAGCGGCTGATTTTTCAAAGCCTTTTTGTTCATAATAATTGAATATTTCATCAACAATTTGTTGCGGATCGTCAATGATACTGAATAAATCAAGGTCAGATTGACTAATTGTGCCTTGCTCAACCAAGGTATCTTTAAACCATCCGACTAACCCTTCCCAAAAGGGCCGGTGCACAAGTATAACAGGAATTCGGCGGCTTTTACCCGTCTGAATTAAGGTTAAAATCTCTGCCAGCTCATCTAGTGTGCCAAAGCCGCCCGGCATCACAACATAGGCGCAGGCATGTTTGACAAACATCACTTTTCTGGCAAAAAAGTGCTTGAATGTCAGGCTGATATCCTGAAATCCATTGCCGCCTTGTTCATGTGGCAGAAGAATATTCAACCCTACACTGGGTGATTTCCCCGCAAACGCCCCTTTATTAGCCGCTTCCATGATACCGGGACCGCCACCACTGACTACCGCGAACCCGGAATTCGATAATTTGAGCGCGATTTCTTCGGTTAGTTTGTAATAGGGATGATCTTCAGGTGTTCGAGTTGAACCAAAAATACTGACGGAGGGATGAATTTTCGTCAGCTTTTCAAAACCCTCGACGAACTCCGCCATAATCTGAAATATTTTCCAGGACTCGCGAGACAACAGATGAGAAGGCGTGTGATAAGAGTTATATTTTTGGACTACTTTGTTTTTATCTTGCATAGGCTGCACTGACCTGATCAAAAGAGAGCTATTCTCCCATAACTTGTGTTGCGGCTAAAGATAGATAAATTCATAGCACAGATACGACTACTTATGAGACACTCGCGAGAGTGTTAACTTCCAATAAGACAACCATGCTGTCAGCTAATCCTGGCCGCGGAATTTTTCTTTCAATCGCCTCTGCCAGTTTCTTTGGCATTGTCACCACATTTGCCAGAATCAGTTATGAGCAGGGCAGCAACCCACTGACTGTTGGAATTTTTCGTGCGCTATTTGGCGTGTGTTTATGCTTGATAATCATTCTATTGCGAGGCAATAATTTAAAAATCCACAAACATGGAATTACCGGCGTAACGATTGTCGGAACTTTCACCGCAGGTATAGCGCTGGGCTACCTGGGTGCTATTCAATTTATTCCAGTTGGACTCTCAGCCATATTATTTTTCACTTGGCCGATACTACTTTTACTTTATTTATCTATTCGCCAGCCCGGCTTGATTTCGATAAAAACAATAGTCAGTTTTATTTTGGCTTTTTTGGGATTGTTTTTAGTCATTGGACCAGTTTTTCATAACTTACAGACGATCGGTATAGTATTGGCGCTAATCGCAGCCTGCTGTGCAGCAGGTGTATTCATCGCTTCGCAACATTTTTTTACTTCCATTAATCTCATTGTGGCCGCGTTTTGGGTCAACCTAATCACACTAATTATTCTGTGCTTAATAACCTTTGCCAAAGATGAATTTCAGCTACCAACTACTAACGCTGGTAATTGGAGTTTGATTCTAGCGAGTAGTAGTTATGCGATGGGTTTGCTCGTCATGTTCCTGGCCATTAAAGCGATCGGTGCGGCTAGGAGTTCTTTATATTTTAACCTCGAACCATTGGTAGCATCATTCGCCGCGATGTTATTACTGGGTGAATCATTGACAGCAATACAAGCATCCGGATTTGCTATTGTCATGAGCATTCTTTTTTATACATCCATCCGGCAATCAGATCTTAGTGATTAATTACAGTATTAATGTTAGGGTTATCGGTTAAAAACAACTCTGTGAATTGGATTTTTATCATTGTTGCTATTCTGCTCCGTAGTTCATTAGAAAAACTGAACATTGAAAATCAAAATAAAACGCATTTATGATGCCCCGTCACTAGATGACGGCAAACGAATTTTGGTTGATCGATTATGGCCCCGCGGTTTATCTAAAGACAAGGCCAAGATTGATTATTGGGTCAAAGAGGCCGCACCTTCTAATGAACTACGAAAGTGGTACAGCCATGATCCGGAAAAATGGAAAGAATTTAAACACCGCTATTTTAAGGAATTAAACGATAACCAACCTGTTGTAAATGAGTTGCTCACAAATATAAACGATAAAACAACACTCTTGTTTAGCTCAAAGGAATCGAAGTTCAATAATGCCCGTGCGCTTAGAGAGTATTTGGTATCCTATGCACTAAAGAAATAAATGCTATGCAGTCCACATGAGCAAAAAATCAAAATCACCTAAACCCGTTATCCTGGTCGACGGTTCGTCGTTTTTGTATCGAGCTTTCCATGCGATGCCGAATTTAATGAATTCCAAACGGCAGCCGACTGGTGCGGTCTATGGCATTGTCAATATGCTTAAAAATCTGCTTAAAGAACATGAACCTGAGGCTATGGCGGTGGTATTTGATGCACCGGGCAAAACCTTCAGGGATGATCTATACAAAGAATATAAAGCCAACCGCTCTGCTATGCCTGATGACTTACGCCAACAAGTCGATTGGGTGCATGAAATCATTGAAGCGCTCGGATTACCGCTATTGTCGATCAAAGGTGTGGAAGCCGATGATGTCATCGGCACGTTCGCCAGAGAAGCTGAAGAAAAAAAGATTCCAGTATTGATTTGCACCGGCGATAAAGATTTATCACAGCTGGTGACTGAGAATGTTTTGGTCAGCGACACCATGAAAGGGGTCACCTACGACATTAACGGTGTTAAAGAAAAAATGGGGGTTTATCCTCATCAGGTCATCGATTACTTAGCACTAATCGGTGACAGCAGCGATAACATTCCCGGGGTGCCGAAGGTGGGCCCTAAAACGGCGGCCAAATGGCTGGACGAATATAAAACGCTGGACAATCTGCTTGAACATATCGATGACATAAAAGGTAAAGTCGGCGAAAACCTGCGAGATTGTGTAGAACAAATACCACTCAGTAAGCAACTGGCCACTATAAAAACTCATGTGGAACTTGATCAATCAGTCGAAGAATTGACGCTTAATCAGCCGGATGAAGAAAAACTTAAACAAATGTACGCCGAGTTGCAGTTTAAAACCTGGTTATCGGAGCTTGGTGGTATCACTGAAGAAAAACCTGCATTTGAGCGCGACAGAACTGAGATTATTTTCACCCAAAAGCAGCTCAAAGACTGGATTAAACACCTGAAAAGCTGTAATACATTTGCGCTGGATACAGAAACAACCTCATTGCATTCACTTGAAGCTGAGTTGGTGGGCATCTCCTTTTCCGACGGTAAAAAGGCTGCCTATCTGCCGGTTGGTCATGCTTATGAAGGTGTTATACAACAATTGGATTTAAACGAAGTGTTGGCCGAATTGAAAAGCTTGCTGGAGAGCAAAAAACCGGCCAAGATTCTACAAAATCTGAAATACGATCTGGCGGTTTTCAGAAACTATGACATTAATATTGAAAACGCACAGTTCGATACCATGCTTGAATCGTATGTGTTGGACAGCACCGCATCACGGCATGATATGGATACATTGGCGCTTAAGCATCTGGGGCACAAAACCATTCACTACGAAGACATTGCTGGCAAAGGCAAGGATCAGAAACGTTTTGATGAAATCAAAATTGAGACGGCTGCGCCTTATGCAGGCGAGGACGCGGCCATCACTTATCAATTACACGAAACTTTATGGCCCGGTTTAAAAAAGGTCAAATCATTAAAATCTGTATTCGAAACCATTGAAATGCCGCTGGTCAGTGTGCTCGAGTCAGTCGAACGCAACGGTGTCAAAATCAATGTAAAAAAGCTTAAAACACAAAGCCGGGAACTCGCCAAACAAACCGAGCAGCTTGAATCCCAGGCACATGACATCGCCGGCAAAGAATTCAATTTGTCCTCACCCAAACAAATTCAAGAAATATTATTCGATGAACTGGAACTTCCGATAATAAAGAAAACGCCCAAAGGTCAGCCTTCGACCGCCGAAGATGTGTTGCAGGAACTCGCCGCTGATTACGAGCTGCCGGCTTTAATTTTGCAGCATCGCTCTTTAAGTAAACTTAAATCAACTTATACAGATAAGCTACCTGATCTGGTTAGTCCGGTAACTGGGCGAATTCATACTTCTTATCACCAGGCAGTTGCCGCTACCGGTCGCCTTTCCTCGGCTGATCCTAATTTACAAAATATTCCTATCCGCACTGCAGAAGGTCGCCGTATTCGTGAGGCTTTTGAACCAGAAGATGGCAATATATTGCTGGCTGCTGATTACTCTCAAATCGAGCTGCGCATCATGGCCCATTTATCGCAAGACAAAGGTTTGCTGGATGCATTCGCCAAAGGCGAAGATGTTCACCGTGCTACTGCCAGTGAAGTATTTGATACAGAGCTGGCAAAAGTCACAGATGATCAGCGCCGCAATGCCAAGGCAATTAATTTCGGTTTGATTTATGGTATGTCATCATTTGGGCTGGGACAGCAACTCGGTATTTCCAGGCAACAGGCACAAGAATACATTGATCTTTATTTTGACCGCTATCCGGGGGTGAAAAAATACATGGACGATACGCGTGAAAAGGCACACGACACCGGCTTTGTTGAAACCGTGTTTGGCCGGCGCCTGTATTTACCTGAAATCAACTCCAGCAATTTCAATCGCCGCCAGTACGCTGAAAGAACCGCTATTAATGCTCCCATGCAGGGCACGGCCGCAGATATCATCAAAAAGGCTATGATTAAGGCCCATGCAGAATTGCCCAAAATCAGCAAACACAGCAAAATGATCATGCAGGTCCATGATGAGCTGGTACTTGAAGTACTGGAAGAGGACGTTAATAAAGTTAACGAAACAATGACTGAAATTATGAGCAGTGTGGCGGATTTGAGTGTGCCTCTGGTGGTTGAATCCGGTACTGGAAAAAGCTGGGCAGAGGCCCACTAGCCATCAAAATTTAGGATAAAAATAAAATTTAGGCTGTGTTTCCGGACCAAAACCGGTTAAAATGCCAGACATTACATTCTATGCTGGTTTTTTTACAGTAATTCTTCGCAAGACTTTCCCTGTTTTTAACCTCGTTAGACTTAGTAATATTTTTTTTAATTTTTTTGATGAGGTACATCATGGCAACAGGAACCGTTAAATGGTTTGATGAATCCAAAGGATTCGGTTTTATAACTCCTTCTGATGGCAGTAAAGACGTATTCGTACATTTTTCTGCAATTTCAGGTTCTGGCTTTAAGTCCTTGACCGAAGGTCAGGAAGTCACTTACGAAGTGGAAGAAGGCCCTAAAGGCCCGCAAGCCAAAGACGTTAAAGCCTAAAAACTTTCCCGATCGATTTTCTGCCCTGCGAATCCTCTCGCGGGGCTCCCATTCATCCTTTTTTGAGGGACTTCGCTATGAAGAAGCTTTTCGTTGGCAGCTTGCCTGCCGACACCACCGAGGAATCCCTCACTGAATTATTCTCACAATACGGCACCGTGCGTTCACTAAATCTAGTTAAAGATTTATTTTCAGGAAAATGTAAAGGTTTTGGTTTTATCGAAATGGAAGGGCATGAAGCCCGCGCGGCAATCGCCGAGCTTAATGGTAAATCCTTTAATGGTAATGTGCTCAGCGTCAAATTCGAGCAACCCAAAAAAGGTGGACGTGGTCGAAGGCGGTAAATCATAACTCTAATCTGTCATTCCGACTGAGCACCCTTCGAGTATAAACTACGCGAATGGAGGGAATCTCCCTGAGTTAGCTTCTCATTTAAACGGAGTTGTTTCGTTTAAAGCCCACAGCCATTGGGAGATCCTCACGTCGCGGAGTTTATCCTTGCTTGCGAGGGCTCCTCAGGATGACAAGCCTTGTTTAATACCGCTCTCCCCGTCATTGCGAGCCCCCCGGCCTCCACCGAGACAGGCTTCACGAAGCAATCCATAAATAGTGTAAAGTACGACGATGACAAACCAACAGCACATTCGAATCATCAGCGCTCACGCTGAAGGCGAAGTTGGTGATGTGATCATCAGTGGCGTAAAGCCTCCTCCTGGAGAAACGCTTTGGGAAATGCGCAACTGGATTGCTGAAGATAATCGACTGCGGCAATTTGTATTAAATGAACCACGTGGCGGCGTGTTTCGACATGTTAACTTGCTGGTGCCGCCGAAAAACCCGAAAGCCAACGCAGCGTTTATCATCATGGAACCGGCTGATACGCCGCCAATGTCAGGTTCGAATTGTATGTGTGTTGCCACAGTGTTACTGGAACAAGCTATCTTACCAATGAAAGAGCCTGAGATGGAGCTTACTTTAGAAGCTCCTGCCGGCTTAGTCAAAGTTAAAGCACTGTGTGAAAAAGGCAAAGTTGAACGGGTTTTTATTGAAAATGTACCTTCGTTTGTAGATCAACAAAACGTGCAACTCGAAGTCCAAGGGCTTGGTACATTAACCGTTGATACTGCCTATGGTGGAGATAGTTTTGTTATCGTTGATGCACAAGGTCTAGGCTTTTCTATTACTCCGGATGAAGGGCGGGAAATTGTGGAAACAGGGATTCGCATTACTAGAGCCGCCAATGAACAGTTGGGCTTTACCCATCCGCAAAACCCGGACTGGAAACATATCTCCTTTTGCCAACTCACAAATCCAGTAGAAACAGAAAATGGAATAACCAAGGGTAAAAGCACAGTTGTTATTCAGCCTGGAAAACTGGACCGCTCTCCAACCGGTACAGGCTGTTCAGCACGAATGACCTTATTACACACTCAGGGTAAACTCAACGTCGGCGCTCATTTCATCGGCAAATCTATTATCGGGACTGAATTTCACTGTGAAATAAAACAGACCACAACCGTAAATAACAAACCCGCCATCATCCCCGTCATCTCGGGCCGCGCCTGGATCACAGGTAGTCATCAACATTTTATTACCGATGATGATCCGTTTCCGTTAGGTTACCAAATTAGTGATACCTGGCCAGAAATTACTTAATAGAAAAAATCTATGGGCAGCATTATTTTCCATACCGCCACTCAGGTGGGTCATCAAGACAGGTTTACTCATCCAACCATTGTTCAAACCGATCTTCCAATCTTTTGCCGTTTTTTTGCCAAAAAATATAATTAATAAAAAAGTGGTTACCCAGGTTTCGTGGGGCTGTAGGTGAATATCGAGCCATCTCAACCCCTGTGTCAGGATTATTACCAATATTCTGGGCCGAGGATTTTCTGATTGGCCCGTAGGGAATATAACCCACCTGTTCTGTGAGAATTATTGAACTCGTTGCAAATTCAATAAATTCTTTTGCCCGTATCTGCCGAACACTTGTTTGTGGTATCACCCAAACATCTAAATCCAGTGCCTGCCAATCCCAAAAAAATTCGATTGGATCCTTATTAGCAGTAATGGCCTGAAATATCCTTGCATTAAAGGCAGAGGCAAAACCACTTTCTCGCTGGCGAGCCAATTGGTAGGTAATTTGCCCTCTTCCCACCACAAAATATGTTTTTTTATAGTATTGAGCTTTCTGAAAGCTTGATTTAAACCATCTTCCGTCTCCAGTAGTCCATAGACTTTGTCGATACTCACACCATCGGCGAGTAAAGCCCAAACGAGATTGTTTTGAGCTGTTTTTTGTAAACTTCTCTTACCCGGAAACCGATTTAAGTTAAAAAAATCACTGATTGTTTTCGGTTTTCGCCCTCCCCAAGCATCTGTGCGATAAGCAAACGTAGTTGAAAATGCAATGTTCGGAATTGCACATTCCAATCCGGTAACCGTCTTAATCTGGTCTAATAGATCATCTCCGAAAATAGTGTCTTGTGCATCTAATTTAACCAGCAGATCCTCGTTACAGGCTTTCACAGCATCAGCTGCGACCATATCAACAACATCCCATTCTGAGGCGCGAGTGTACCGCCTATTTCTGAGTTTTTGGAAGGCCCCGTCAGCTTTATTTATGATATTAATCATTTCTGACGGATACTGTTGTTTAAAAGCATCAAAGATAGCGACTTCCTGGCTGTCCTGGTATTGACCTCCCCAGGAAATTACACGCAAGTGATCTGAATCATTAGTTTCAGCTGTCTGCTTATCACTACTCTGGCAAGCTGTAATCAAAATAATAGTGAATAAGATGAGAGGAAATTTTTTCATGTGACTTTTTGAAATTCTTATAGTTTTTTATTAATAAATCCATATTGATATAGCCATTTCAACTTGTCAATAACCAGTTGGTCATAAAAGCAAGCTAATTGCAATTGACCACATCACTACACCAATAATGCCATCAAGAATACGCCAAGCCGATGGTTTTGCGAGCACTGGGCGCAGTGAGCGGGCACCGTAGCCTAATGAGAAAAAGAAAACAAATGAAGCAGAAATTGCACCCAACCCAAAAGCAAGTTTATCCGGATATTGGGTTGAAATTGAACCGATTAATCCAAGGGTATCGAGATAAACGTGTGGATTAAGCCAGGTGAAGGCCATACAGATTAATAATACTTTTTTTAATGATTGTGGTGGCTGGTCGGCGGGATTCAAACCTTCATTTGTTTTAAATGCAGCCCAGAATGAATGCGCCCCATATGCTAATAAAAATAACGCTCCGCCGTAACGCATCACTGGTTCAAGCCAGGGTAGACTTTGGATTATCGCATTAATTCCGACTATCCCTAAAATGATTAAAATAGCATCCGAACAAGCACAGAGCAAAACTACCCAAAAAACATGTTCACCACGCAAACCTTGCTTAAGTACAAATGCATTTTGAGCCCCGATAGCTAAAATCAAACTAAAGCTAAGCGTGAAACCTGCCATGAAGGTGAGAAACATAACTTCCGGCTGAATCTAGTTGCAAAAAATTGAAAGCCAATGATAACCGACTCTTAAATAAGGTTAAGGTATAGGTAATCGCCGCATCGGTGGAACACTTGTCATCGGTGGAACACTTGTCTCAGTGATAATTTCTTTTGGAATTAATGAAACTCCATCTGCATCATTTAGGCCCAGAAAATAGATATTTGCCCAGTCATTATAGTCGTTTAAGATAGTATATGTACCACCACAGCTACTGTTACCACTACTATTTACATCAAAAGTAACCGAACCGGATATGATAGTATCACTATTCCAATCAATTGCCACACTACCACAGACTCCTAAGTTTTCATTTAAACTGAACTCGTTAAGTGAAACTCTACCACCAGACGAATAAAGCAGTATCCCATCACCCAAAGAATCACAGCTTGAATCCGAATCGACTCCAGGAAACTGATATTTGTAATTCATAACAGAATTGTAATTGGGTTTATAGTTGCAATTTTCATTACCGCCATGACGCAAGTTCAAGTTATGACCTAATTCATGCATTATCGTATTAGCAACGTTTTGATCGCTGTTGGCACAATACAGAGAAACAATATTATCATCACCGGGTAACTCAGCCTGACCAGAACTGTTACTACTCGTGTTGTAACGATGAGGCAAGAGAACGTAATGAAAATATCCATTACGATTGAATGCAAAATTTGCATTTTTATGCGAATTGAACTCAAAACCATTTACACCTCCGACTAGAACTCCATCCGCATCAAAAATCTGATTACCACCATTGAAAACTCCACCCTGACCATAATCCTGTATCAAGTATATACCTGTTGAGCCATCAGGATTGTTTATAGGGGCACTAGCGAAAGCCTGATAAACCTTGTTTACTATCGTAGAGTTAGGGCGATGAGAATGGAAGCCACAATCATTCGAATCATCAAACCAATCGTACTCTACTAAGATATTTTTTCTTAATGGACTTGTGCCAAGTGCCGGCAAATTCAGACCCGCCAATGTACCAAGAACTTCATCGCCATCTTTTATACCATCACCATCAGTATCAGGATTAAACGGATCAGTTCCAGTATTGACTGTATTGATATAAATACCCGTATTACTTTCAATACAATTAATTAACCGGTCACTATCCGCATCTCCATAATCATCACATTCAATATCCAGAGGATCTTCAAGCAAAAGAAGGCTAATAATCGGGGTCATTTTCCCAGCGTAGATAGTAAAACTGACAATACACAGGACAAGTGCAATAATGTAATAATTATTCTTATTCATTCAACCTCCACAGTGTTAACTAAATTTAAATTTTTTTAGTTTATTTTGCCTACTTAACTTTAACTTTTACAATTCCCTGACTCAAGCCCGAGTTTTCATCTATTTCAACAACAACACCACAAAGTTCAGCTTTACCCTCCGCTACTTCCAAACGTTGTGGCAACTTGGTAAGAAACCGATTGAGTGATGGCTGCGGTTGCATGCCAATTACAGAATTATAATCACCACTCATGCCGACATCTGAAATGTATGCGGTACCGTTAGGGAAAATTCTTTCATCGGCGGTGGGCACGTGAGTATGTGTGCCGACAATCGCCGCGACTTTTCCGTCGAGGTAGTGCGCGAATGCCTGTTTTTCACTACTGACCTCAGCATGGAAGTCGATAAAAATGACATCGACCTGATCCTCAAGCCTCTCCAATAATTCGTCCATTGCTCGAAACGGACAGGATAGAATGGTCGCCATAAATACCTGTCCCATCAGATTAATCACTGCCACCTTTGAGCCAGTGCTAGTTGTCAAAACATAACAACCTTCTCCGGGCGTTTCCGGCGGGAAATTGTACGGTCGGATTAATCTCGGTTCATGTTCAATATATTCGATTATTTCTTTTCGATCCCAAATATGATTACCGCTGGTTAGCACATCACAGCCCAGATCAAAAAACTGATCGGCAATTTTTGGCGTAACGCCAAAACCGGCTGCAGCATTCTCACAATTAACAATGGTTAAAGCAGGTTTGTATTGTTCTTTTAATTGTTGCAAATGATCAATTAAAACTTGGCGGCCGGATTTGCCGACGATATCTCCAATAAATAAAATTCGCATTACTTATCCTTAGGTTTGATAGATAGTTTGTTCGGTCACAATCATCTCCAAAGGCATATCCCACAAATCGGTGATGATTTTCTCCACTCGTTGCAGTTCATGTGCAATACCGATAAGTCTTGGTCGTCGCCAATGCTTTCGGGTTGTCAAAAATGCTAAAGAAGCATCATAAAAACCACCGCCCATACCAATACGAGCGCCGCTCTCATCAAAACAAACCAGTGGTAATAAAATCAAGTCCAATTCGGCCGGCTTTATCCACTGTGAAGCGGGAACCACCGGAGACAGAATACCCATTCGGTCAGCTTTTAACCGGGTTCCAGATGAAACTGGAGCAAAAAATAATTTCGGCTTTCGTCCGGGAAAAATAATCGGATAAAAACACTGTTTTGACATCGCCAGGGCTTTGACCATCACCAAAGTCGGATCTATTTCACCATCATTTGGAAAATACATGCTGATTCGCTTGGCTTGAATAAAGGACTGAACTTTCATTAAATTTTTGAGTAAACCAAGTGCGGCAATATCCTGCTCACTATCGTTAAGATCACATCTTTTTTGACGCATTTGCCGACGCAAACTTTGTTTTGATTGAAATGAGTGACTCATAGAAGCAGTTTATTACAGGTAACAAAACATTAATGGCAGATTGTTTTATTTTTTTGGAGCATGGAATTTTACATTACTACTTTGTATTTAGTTTATTAAGGTAATTCCTTAGAAATTGTATGGATTTTTTGCTCAAAAAAATACTATATACTCATTCTCCCCTTTGTTTAGTCGTGGCTGATCTATGTTTGTTGATGGAAGGGAACTTCCACAGGGTCATGTTGTTGAAACGGATGTCTGTATTATCGGAGCCGGAGCGGTCGGGATTTCAATGGCACTTGAATTCAAGGACACGAGTCACTCGGTAGTTCTGATAGAAAGTGGTGGTTTTGAGTATGATGGACAAACTCAGTCTTTATATACCGGCAAACATATCGGACTAGACACATATTCGCTTGAAACCAACCGCTTACGCTATTTTGGCGGCACGACCAACCATTGGGCTGGACACTGCCGCCCTTTTGATGAACTGGATTTTTCGGTCCGTGAATGGATTCCGCACAGTGGCTGGCCAGTAACAGTCGATGAGCTAAACCCTTACTTCATCCGTAGTCAATCGATTATGGACCTGGGTGAGTATAGTTATGATCAAATTGATGAATATGCTGAAAAACTGGGATTGCCTACCTTACCTGTGGACAACAAACGGCTTATCAATGTTATGAAACACCAAAGCCCACCGACACGGTTCGGCAACGCGTACAAAAAGCAAATAGAAAAATCCGATCATGTATCCGTCTATCTTCACTCTAATGCACTTGAGTTAAACACAAACGAATACGCGTCAACCATTACTGATCTGGATGTGGCATGTATTAACGGGCCTAAATACAAAATCAAGGCCCGTCATTTCGTCCTGGCAGCAGGTGGGTTAGAAAATCCACGCTTGATGTTGCTATCAAACTCCACTGCACCGAAAGGCATAGGCAATGATCACGGCCTGGTCGGTCGATTTTATACAGACCATTTACTAATTCGAGGCGCAATGGACATTTCACTGTCCAACCCGAAGTTTGATTTCAGACTTTACACCAGTTTACACGAAATTAACGGGGGACAGATTTTTGCTATTTTGACTGCATCACCCGAGTTGGTCAAAAGAGAGAAAATGACGCGATTCAGGTTTCATCTGTTTCCTTACGCACCAGGATATACCGCAGCCAGCGGAGGTGTATTCTCTACTCTGGACGGCTCACCGAAAGTAACCCCCCTATCAACTAAACCTGGTGCTTCGATCCAGGCATTTATGGCCATGGAACCGATTCCAAATCCGGATGCCTTTGTGCGCCTATCTGATGAGAAGGATGTGTTCGGACAGCGAAAGCTAGAGGTCAATTGGTTGGTTAGCGATCAAGAACTGGCCAATGCCCACCGCGCAATCGAGATCTGTGCGCTTGAGTTCGGACGCATGGGACTTGGACGTGCTTCCGCGCCGATGTTGGAGAAACCTAACGAATGGCCGGCAAGTTTTTCTTCCGGCAAACATCATTCTGGAACCACACGAATGGCCGGCAATCCGAAACAAGGCGTTATAGACAGCGATTGCAAAGTCTTTGGCGTTGATAATCTATTTGTTACCGGCAGCTCTATATTCCCAACCATAGGCCACACCAATCCAACGTTAAACCTTATCGCTTTTTCGATACGTTTAGCTGATCATTTGAAGGCAAAACTCATATGAATATGATTCGATCAATTCATTCCCGCCGAGATTTTTTTAAGTTTGCAACAGCTTCATTCGCTACAATAGTATCGGCTTTAAATGCAGGTTGTGATGCCTTTGAGAAACAAAATCTCTCTATAGAACAACGATTGATCCAATCATTAAACCATCTGCAGCGCGCACGGGAAATTGGCAAGGCTTACCGGGCTCAAAATGAAACCATAAAATCATATTCGCAAGAACAATTAACGACTGAACTACTCCTGTGGTTGAACATTGATTCTGCAAAAGTTAAAAAATTATCAGACAAGAAATTAATCCAACTTTTAAACCAAAAAATACGAGAAGATTTTACTAATGAGAACATCATTATCATCGGTCAATGGATGTTTTCAAAAACAGAAGCGATGCTTTGCGCGTTAGCAGATGCTCATGATCAGCATAGCGACAAAGAAGTTTCTCAGGGTTAATGTTTAACCGGTTTTTAATGTAATGGTGCTACCCGTAAATGCCGTATCGTTCCTGTACCTTGAACCAAACGGTTCAAGTGGGCGTCCCACCCGGCACATCAGGCTTACCACGAAGGTCATGCACAACAGCCCGGATTTCCAACTCCCAAAATATGATTTAGGTTCTAAGGATATGTAGAACTGCTCGAACACCACAGGCAGCACCAACAAAAATCAGCCTGAGAAACCTTTAGTTCCTTTATATAGTTTGATTCTATGGGTTTATGATTGTAAATTCACCCAAATACTTGAACTATTTGGGTAGAAAATTAGTTTATGCAGCTTAGATGGTGAGTTGATTTTGCTCTTCGATAACGGCGTCAATTTTGCTGGACATACGCTGTAGCTGACTGCCCAGATCCCCGGAACTATGAACTTGTGTCTGTTCTTCTAATAATTCACTGGCAATGTTTAAGGCAGCTAATAAAGCACAACGATCAAGCCCAATCACCTTGCCGTTTTTTTGAACTTCTTCTATTTTATTTTCGACCATCTCAACGGCAGCAGCTAAAATCGGTTGTTTATCCTCTTCACAGGCAACAACAAAGCTGCGCCCACCGAGTGTTATTTTTGTACCCTTGGATTTGCTTATCATGCTAGCTCCCCAGGTTTGACCTCTTTAAGACGGTTAACAATATTGTCCAAACGGTTGCGCGCCATTTTGGTTTTTTCATTGCGCAAAATCTGATCTTTTCGCATTTCTTCATTTTTTAGGCGCAAATGCAGGTTTTCCTCTTTAAGCGTTCGACATACCCCAATCAGTTTATCGATTTGCTTTTCCAGATGATTCATTTCATTATTCATTTCGATCAAAATCTTTCCAAAGTTTCAATTATCGACTACAGTACGATTTAATGTTGTGTGATCTATTCGATTACTTGCGCAAACTGTGGCGCAAAGGGAGTAACTTTATATCATACTTGAGTCATATTTTCGAAGATTATTGCCAACCCTTTTCAAAATGAACGAAAAAAGTCATATTGAATATATAAATATTGCGGAATTAGTGGATCACTATAACCTTGACGTGACCACGGCCGAACTGCATGGCATTATTACTGGTAGCATTTGTACCGCCAAGTTAAATCCCGTTGAAGATAGCTGGATTAAACTGTTAGTACCCTACCAACCACTCGATGATCATCAACTTGGGCATCTAACCGATAGTTTGAAAATTATTTATAACCTGACTGCTCATGCATTAGAAGGCGATGGTTTTGAGTTTGTCCCCAGCTTGCCGGATGAGGATGCCAGCAGTGAATTTCGAACTACCGAACTCGCTGCCTGGTGCCGTGGCTTCATCATGGCTTACCAGCAATATAATAAGGATAACAATAACTTAAGCGACGACTCACTTGAAGCTATCGCAGACCTTGCTGAAATTGCTTATGTTGAGACCAGCGATGGTGAAGAAGATGAAGATGAGAATGAACAGGCACTGGCAGAACTCGAAGAGTATATTCGCATTAGTGTACAGATGATTTTTGATGATCTGAACCCGGTAACGACTTTACATTAATAGCTTAAACTGATGGATATGGAAATTTTCAAACGTCGCCGTCGTGGAGTGATGCAATTAATGGGCGATGGCATCGCTATAATTCCAACTTCACCGGAATATCATCGCAATGGCGATCAAGACTTTAAGTTTCGTGCCGACAGTGATTTTTATTATCTCACACAGTTTCCGGAAGCAGAAAGTATTGCCGTACTTATTCCCGAGGAAGAAAAGTTTATTTTGTTTTGCCGTGAACGAAATGCAGAGAAAGAAACCTGGAATGGCAGGCGCGAAGGTATAGACGGCGCCATAGATAACTATCAGGCTGATGAAGCCTTCCCGATTGATAAATTCGACGACATGTTACCGGGATTGTTGGAAAACCACTCCAAGCTGTTTTGCAACATGGGTCGCTATCCACATTTTGATGAAAAACTGATTGAAGCAGTTACCCGTTTAAAAATGAAAAAACGAGCCGGTGTCAGTGCACCTGCTGAATTAGTGGATATCGGTCCGATTTTACATGAACTAAGATTGATTAAACGTTCTGAAGAACTGCGCATCATGCACCGTGCTGCACGGATAACCTCTCGTGCCCATCGCCGAGCGATGCGAGCATGTAAACCGGGGATGTTTGAATATCAAATTCAGGCCGAAATTGAACACGAATTCTTGCATTCAGGCTGCATGGGACCTGCCTATCACAGCATTGTTGCAAGCGGTGAAAATGCCTGTATTCTACATTACACCGAAAACACCGACGAACTCAAAGACGGCGAATTATTACTGATTGATGCCGGTGGAGAGCTTGATCACTATGCTTCAGATATTACTCGCACGTTTCCAATTAATGGCAAGTTTTCGGCTGAGCAAAAAGCCATTTACGATATTGTTTTGGCTGCCCAGTTAGCAGCGATCGACGAATCAAGAGCCGGCAAGCAATGGAATCAACCGCATGATATTTCTGTCAAGGTGATTGCCGAGGGACTGATAGACCTCGGGTTGTTACAGGGCAATCTTGAGGACATGATCGAAAATCAGGACTATAAGCGCTTTTATATGCATCGCATTGGTCATTGGTTGGGCATGGATGTCCATGATGTGGGGGATTATAAAGTCGATAATATCTGGCGCTTGCTCGAACCGGGCATGGTTATGACTATTGAACCGGGGATTTATATCAGCCCATCTAAAGATATCGATAAAAAATGGCACGGCATCGGTATTCGCATCGAAGATAATATTTTGATTACAAAAAATGAACCAGAGATAATTACTGATGTGGTCAAGACAACCGACGACATTGAACATTTTATGGCACAAGCTTAACAAGCTCCCGGATGACGATAAAAACACAAAATTATGATTTGGTGATTGTCGGTGGCGGTATGGTCGGTGCCAGCATGGCCTGTTCGCTTGCCGAAACCAACTATAAAATTGCCATCATCGAAGCGTTTCAAGCAAACTCAGACCAACAACCCAGCTTTGATGAACGAACCATTGCACTAACTTATAGCAGCAAGCTGATTTTCAACGCGATTGGTGTTTGGCAGGACATTTCAGCGGAGGCCTATCCAATCAAAGACATCGAAGTGACTAATCAAGATTCTTTTGGTTTCACAACATTAGGCACCAAGGATGTAAAAACTGAGGCGCTTGGCTATGTCGTACCAACCCGGCGAATTGGACATGCATTGCATCAAAAAATTAATAATCTCAAAAATCTAAGTCTAATCTGTCCGGCAACGGTTGAATCGATTGAAAATAAAACTGATTGCGCTCAATTGAGAGTCAAAACCCAAGCCGATGTTTCAACCTTAACAGCAAAATTGGTGATTCTGGCTGATGGTGGTCGCTCCGGCTTACTTGAACAACTTGGTTTTTCCGCCAAGTCGAAGGGCTATCCACAATCTGCACTAGTGGGAATTATTGGCACCGATACACTTCACCGAAACAAAGCCTATGAACATTTTACCGAAGACGGACCATTGGCATTATTACCACTACGCGAAAAAGACTACGCTTTGGCCTGGACACTAAAACAACCAGCAGCTGAAGATTTACGCGCCTGTACGGAAGAAATTTTCTTACGAAAGTTGCAGCTGGCGTTTGGTAAGCGAGCGGGGCAATTCAAAACAGTCGCCAATCGTAATCTATACCCGCTTTCGTATTCTGTTTTGGATAAACCTTTTACTGATCGTACTGTCATCATCGGTAACGCAGCACATATTGTTCATCCAGTAGCCGGACAAGGCTTTAATCTTGGCTTGCGAGATGTTGGTTTTCTGCATGAAATACTGACGGACAGCCAGCACACCGGCACTGATCCAGGTGATGCAAATCTGTTAGCTAAATATAGTCATCTGCGTCAATTCGACACCAAGGCAGTCGGACAATTTACTGATGGCTTGATTCGTACCTTTACCAGTGACCTTTTCCCAATCAAAACGGGACGAAATATAGGCCTTTCAGCTATTAATTTATTACCTGGTGTTAAAAAAGGACTATTAAAACGCACCATGGGACTACATGGCCGACAATCAAGACTGGCAATATCAGGTAAACAGCCATGAAAAATGCACAATACGATGTAGTTATTGTCGGTGCCGGATTGGCTGGCGCCACTTTCGCTTGCGCACTTGCATCCTCAAAACTCAAGATCGCTTTGATCGATCGTAACCCCGGACCAGACGCACCTGATGGTGATTATGAATTGCGGGTAAGCTCATTAAACCGCGGTTCGGAAAATATATTAAGGCAGATCGATGCTTGGCAATTTATTGATCAGTCCCGCACTTATGTCTATGACAAAGTCCAGGTATGCCAGCAAGATAGTCATTCAACCTTGACCTTCGACAGCACTGAAATGAACGAACCTTACATGGGCCGCATGATCGAAAACACTAACGTCGTGCATGCTCTGATGCAGCTTGTTGAAGTTAAGGACAACATCTCATTTGTCAGTGGCATCAATATTATTGACTTAGCCATTAAAGATGATTATGCGCAGTTAATCACCGAGCAAGGGGAATTCAAAAGCAAATTAGTAGTCGGCGCAGATGGGGCACGTTCATTTATTCGCAAACTTGCCGGATTTGAAGAAATTCAGGGTTTTTATGGTCAAAAATGTATTGTCGGCACCGTGCAGTTTGACGGCGACCATCAGCAAACTGCCTGGCAGCGATTTCTCTCTACCGGACCATTGGGCATTTTGCCGCTGGCACCCGGCTATTGCTCCCTGGCCTGGAGCTGTGAAAACACGTTTGCAGATGAACGTTTGAGCGAATCCGAACAGGATTTTATTAACGCTTTGGAACAAGCACTTGGTGGACATTTAGGCAACGTTTTAGCCATGCCTCAGCGTGCTTGCTATCCACTAACCCACATGCATCCACAACAATATGTCGCCCATCGAATTGCCTTAATTGGTGACGCGGCTCATACCATACATCCTTTGGCCGGCTTAGGTGCGAACCTGGGTATCACCGATGCAGCGGCACTTGCCAGAGTGCTACTCGACCAACAAAGTAAGAGAAATATGGATCCTGGGCTACATCAAACACTCAGACGCTATGAACGATGGCGTAAACCGCAAAATCAGATCTACTTGTCGACTATGAGTGGTTTGAATATGTTGTTCAGTGAAAAATTGAATTCTCTCAGTGGATTACGCTCTATCGGTTTGCAAATAGCCGATAAGCTCACACCTGCCAAAAGTCTGCTCATGCAACAGGCAATGGGATTAAGCCCGGACTATCCAAACCTAATTAAATAAAGTCGTCGAAGCCATTTCGCGGATGTGGTTAACAGCCGGGTGTTTAACACGGCGTTCGGCAGTAATCGCATAAAATTGTTCCTGGATAGCTTCTGTACGCCCAACGACATGAACATCGTACTGTTTTAAAATTTCGTTTTCAATCACCGAGGGCGCACAAAAAATACCTTTTCCCTCCTGTCCAAAAACTTTCAACAGAGCGCTGTCTGCAAATTCACCGACAATATAGGGCGAGATCTCCATTTCATCAAACCATTGATCAATAGCCCGCCTGAGAACTGTATCGAGATTCGGCAACAAAAAAGGCTGCTGATGTAATGAACCGGGAAATTCATGGTGAAGGATTGTCGCCAATCTTTCGCTGGCAAAAAATGTTACTCCACAAGTTCCGAGCGCGTGATGGTAGGCCTTGATATTTAAAGTGGGGTTGATTTGCCGATCTGCCAGAATCAGATCTAATTTGTGTGCCGCTAAATCTGTCAGCAATGATTCGAATTTGTCTTCCTGACAGACAATGCGAATATCGGTTGAAAGTTGAAATGCCGGATTTAATAATCGATATACAATCAATTTGGGCATCACATCGGCCACACCAACTTTAAACTGTATCTGTTTTTGATGTTGGTCATTACTAATAAAGTTCTCCAGCTCCATTCCCAATAAAAAAATACTTTCAGCATACTCGCAAGTGATCTTGCCTATTTCGGTCAGGACCAGTTGGCGACCTGTTTTTTTAAATAGTTCCACATCAAGCATTTCTTCCAGCGTATTGATCTGTGCGCTCAATGTGGGTGGAGTCAAATGTAATAGTTCGCTGGCCCTGGCGATACTGCCCTCTTTGGCCACCACCCAAAAATAATATAAGTGTTTGTAATTTAAACGATTCATAATCGTTAGATTATATCTAATATTTTATTAAAAACATTCGAATTTTATTTTTATTCTTTTGCTTCTAAACTCATCCTCACTAACACAGTATAAGGTGATAAACGATGGAAATGACAATTCAAACTCAAGGTTTCAAATTAACACGCTCACTGGAGCAGTTTATCCGCTATCAAATTATAAAAGCATTGAGATGCTGCTCAGACAACGTTGAACGAGTAGTGGTGCGATTGAAAGATATTAATGGTCCCAAAGGCGGTGAAGACAAGCATTGCTACGTTGAAATTAAACTGGCTCGCAAACCGATGCTGGTTATTACAAAAACCCACGGTGATATGTATCACTCTGTTCGACAGACCACCAAGAAAGCAGCCCGCACTGCACTTAGGCAACTAAAAAAGCGACGGGTTTTGAGATTGAAACGGCGTCTGCAGACTAAATCAAGCTTACAAGACTTATCTTAACAACCAATCGTGAAGTGAATCATGGAAAACATCAAACATATTGACTATGCAGCTGGAACTGAATCAGTTCTGCAGCATAAAGTTCTGAGAAATACTTATGCATTATTATCGATGACTTTATTTTTCAGCGCGTTAATGGCCGGCATATCGATCGCACTGGGGTTACCGCATCCCGGTATCATCATTACGCTTGTCGGTTATTTTGGCTTGCTTTATCTGACCGCTGCGAATCGGAACTCTGCTGTAGGTATTCTCTGTGTATTTGCGCTAACCGGTTTCATGGGCTATACCCTGGGACCGATCATCAGCAACTATCTTGCGATACCCAGCGGCAGCTTAATCGTCACAAAGGCTTTAATGACCACGGCCATTATATTCATTGGCTTGTCCACCTATGTGCTGATTACCCGAAAAAATCTGACTTTTATAGGCGGGTTTTTGATGGCAGGAATCCTAGTGGCGTTTGCTGGGGCAATAGGTGCATTGATTTTTAGTATACCTGCATTAAGCCTGGCTATATCAACGATTTTTGTACTGCTGATGTCTGCTTTGATTCTATATGAAACCAGCAACATTATTCATGGCGGTGAAAGCAATTACATCATGGCTACGGTAAGCCTATTTGTTGCACTTTACAACCTATTTTCAAGTTTACTGATGCTGCTTGGGTTTTCATCTCAGGAATAGCATTTCATTCAAAAACAGGAGTCTAAAAGATGACCGCACAATGCCTTAAAAAACATAGCCTCAATCTGGGCAGTGAATTGCTTAATAACGCTATGCAAAAAGCTAAAAGTGAGGCAAACAAGTTACAACACTATCGTCGCTATCGTAAAGCGCTTGGCAGTCCCTCTCGAGTTTACCGACATCCTGCAGATGTGCTTGCCGATGCAAACATGAACCAGAATGAAAAGCATGAGATTCTGCAATCCTGGCGCTCTGAGGCATTTTTATTACAGACTGCGGAAAATGAGGGCTTTGAAGGTGGCGAGCTTTGCCTGGTCGATGAGATTGAGATCTGTCTA
Source organism: Arenicellales bacterium (assembly GCA_965215945.1). Classification (GTDB taxonomy): domain Bacteria; phylum Pseudomonadota; class Gammaproteobacteria; order Arenicellales; family JAHEKD01; genus JAHEKD01. The sequence goes on from CBDCFC010000028.1 coordinate 46,511, forward strand.
AACCGAACAGCTTAACAATTATCATTATCGAGGTATCTAAACATGAGTCTACAACATTTATTCAACCAAGGTGTGAGTAGTGTCATACCTGCTGATTTTGCTGTGCATTTACAGCAACAGGCTAGAGCTGGGTTTGAACAATCTGTTCAGAATTAGTAAAAGACTATCCTTTTACTTGCCACTTTAACAGGCCCTTATGCTATATAAGGATAAGGGCCTTACTAATAAATTAACTGTGCCGTGAACTTTCCAGATAAGATTACTGCCAAACCTACGAGGTTGTTAATATTAACAATTATCGGATTAATTATCTTTGCGGCAGTTGCCACCCATAGCAAACAGGAAAACGGCAAACAGAAACAGGACGATACCTCTGAAAACACATTGAGTTCAATGGACTGTCTAGATGGCCTTTTTGATGGTCCTACTGATACTCTTAAAACCCATTCAATCAATCTTGATTTTACCGGCCGTATTGCAGTTGGTGATCTCAATGCCGATAACCATCTTGACTTCGTCGTTTCAAATCGAGATCGATTAGCCGCCTATGATCTGTGTGGTAACCAACTCTGGCAAGCAGATGCAGATACCAATTGGGATTATCCCGCTCATGTTTATTGGAACTGGACCAGCTATGGGTATATCGGCGATGCAGACGGCGATGGAAACGGTGAATTCTTGCACATTGGTTCAGACTGGCGAACACTCTATGTGCGCAACGGATTAAGCGGTGAAATTAAGCATGAAATTGATTTAGGGACAGAAACAAATTGGATGTATGTCTTACTTGGCCATCGCGGCGAAAAAGCCGATGATCCACCAACTCGCATTTTCGTCACCGGCCGACCGGGCCATAATAGAATCAAAGCGATAGATATAAGAAGCGGCAACCCAGAAATTGAATGGGTTTTTATAACGCGGATTATTCAAAATGCTTACATGCCACCCATAGCCGTTAATCTTGATCAAACGGGCGGCGATGAAATCGTCCATTCAACTGTCGCCGTTGATGAAAATGGTGCACTGATATGGCGCTATAGTTTTAACGACTTTTCGGTATTAGGTGCGGCGCATACATTGACCGTCAGGGATATTGACCCGGACTTACCAGGTCACGAAGCAGTGTATAGCATCTATGGACCCAAACGAGGCGCACCTTCATTAATTGGCCTGTCAAGTTCAGATCCGAACTCGATTTCTTGGCAAGCTTATTCACCACATAGAGAACGACATCCTCATCAACACAGCGTCGGTGATTTTGATGTCAATACCCCCGGCCTTGAAGTGCTCGCGCGAAATAATGACGCCAAAAATCACTGGCTGATTGATGCCAAAGGGAAATTAATCCATGAGAAAGTCAGACTCAATCAATCCAGTTTTCCCAGTGGCTGGTACAGTGGCGAGTTGGTTCAAAGTATTGAATGGGATGAAACTCCGGGCACAGAAGTTCTCTACACAGAAAGGCATGTCAGCTTTAGAGAAGTTCCTCGCTTAGTCATCACTTCATCAACACCTCCTGTGGCGGCAAAAACGCCTTTTTTTCATGGTGGTATTGATATTACAAAAATCGATAATGATAAAAGATTATCTAATAAACCCGACCCCAGCCGGCAGAGCTGGTTTGGCTATGTGGATCGCCCCCCACGATATAATAATGATGGGCCCTATGAGGGCGCCGCGCATGCCATCGATATATTTGGTGATGGCCGTGAAGAGGTGCTGACCTGGGCTGCCGGAAAAATCATGATTTACTATAATTCAGGCCATGCTGACGTTGGGCCACGAAGAAATAACCCTGAATACATGAAAAGAAAAAAAATATGGACTAATGTCTACAATCCGCGTTGAGAATTATTGGGTTGCCTCATTCGAGCTCATGTTCCTTACAACATGCTCAGCAAATCCTGCGCCGGCCTTGGTGTAGATATTAAAAACCTCACTAACACCTTCATTTCGCAACAGCTCTTCTTCATCAGGATAGCGTGCTACTGCAGCGATCTGAGCCGGATAAGCCATACTTTTTAGTTGATTAAGCGCACTCAAATTAGCTTGCAAGTTAGGCATGGCAAGTAAAATCAATTCGAATGGCGCGTTGTGTTCAATTTTTTCCCAAAAATCAGGGTCACTGGGATTGCCGACTACCACATCGCGGTCTGCCTGTTTCTGTTGCTCAATCAACTTTTCATCAAAATCAATTCCAATAACTTTTTCATTTTGTGAAACACATAATGCATCGTACGCGCCTTCGCCAACTCTCCCCATTCCAAACACAGCCACCCTGGCATCGTTAGTATCAATTGAGACATCATCCGGCAGCCGTTCCCTGCGTTCTTGAGAACGCCAGAAATCGTGGTATTTGCGATATATTTCGTTATCTGCCTTGTTCAAAGGCGCCGCGACAATTAAGGATATCGATAATGCAATCGCCATAACAATAAGCCACTGTGGGTCTAACCAGTTGTTTGAAACACCAATCGCCACCACGATGAGGCCGAATTCACTGTAATTAGTTAAATTCAGCGTAGCAAGCAATGTTGTTCTGGCCCTAAGCTTTAACCCCGCCATAATCTTAATAAACAGGGCGGATTTAATAAAAATCAAGGGAACCAATGCCGCGCCGGTAAGAACGGTTAACAAACTCAGTTCACCGGCTAAGCCTATAGTGAGAAAAAAGCCTACCAGAAACAAATCCTTAAAACCCAACATGCTTTTGGCCAGCTCTTCGGCTTTCGGATGTGTAGAAATTAATATCCCGATAATAAGTGCACCCAAGTCGTCTTTGACCCCGACCAACTCAAATATTTCCGCTCCCCCCAGGGCCAGAACCAGGCCAAATAAAATCAGCAATTCTCCATGGCCGGTTCGCTCAAGTATTAGCTTAAGCAGATAAGCTGCTGGAATGAGTAACACGAGCCCAATTGCCCAGATCGACGGCAATTTACCTGACGAGGCGGCCAGAAAAATAACAGCCGCTAAATCCTGCATGATTAAAATCCCGATTGCTATACGACCATGACGCGAACTCATTTCGCCTTTTTCTTCCAACACTTTGACCACAAACACAGTGCTCGAAAAACTTAAAGCAAAGGCGATTAACAATGCCTGTTGAAGATTTAGTTCTGATAACAAAGGTAGAGCCAGAAACGACAAAATAAAAATCAAGAATCCAAACAACACGGTTACCAGCGACATGTGAATTAAGGTCGTCCCCCAGATTTGAATACGTTTCAAACTCTTTACATCCAGCTTCAAACCAACCGCAAACAGTAATAAGGTAATCCCCAGATCCGCCAGTTTTTGCAGTATTTCCCCACTGGCAACGCCAAAATAATTCAATAAAAAACCCGCTGCCAAAAACCCAACCAAAGGCGGCAGCTTCACCAGACTGGATAAAAAGCCCAGTAAAAAAGCCAAAGATATCCAGACTACATCACCCAGTGCGATTGCGACCCATTGAAAATCCATACAAAAATCTTAAAGTTAAATAACTACAGGCTAAGTCTACGATATGTATACTTGCCGTTGAATTGTTCTCTCATATTAGTTGAACATTCTTGAGTTATCCATTAGAAACAATCTAATTATTAATTGACATAGTCGATGTACTAAACGGCGAACTTTGTATTAAGGCAACCCAATAATATTTCACTCAGTTCTGGATCCATGACTGAATCGATTCACTACCAAATTTAAAAGTTTCCAGGCAGTGATGCACTGCTCCTTCAGGTAATAATTTACTAGCCATCAATTTAATTTCAGAAACTTCAAATTCTGCCTGATGATGTTTTGGAAGCGATAAATTATTTGGCTTTTTCTTAAACCGGCAAATTGTTAAATGTGGCAGAAACGATTTTACATCTCGTCTGCCGGTTTTTCGCAAACACTGGCATTGATAATGCAACTTCGCTAAGTCCTTGTTTAGATGGCAACATAAAGCCAGTAATCGGGCAGACTTTACTGACGGCAAATAACGAAAAGCCAGTGTTTGAATTGAAATCAGACTATGTTTCTGGCAAATCATTCTTAACTTGTTTTTCAGATCATCTATGAAGGTAACTTTTGTATCGCCCAAAAAAGATAAGGTCAGATGAACCTGGTGTTTATTAACTAACCGGTGCTGCTTCGATAACCCCTCACGAACTTGGTCGAACCATACCTCAACTAGATTCTCTGGCGGATAGATAGCAATAAACAGTCGTTGGTATTCTTCTTTAGAATTTGACATTTAAAATATGTAATCAGCTTGGATTTAACTTAGTACTTTGGTTCGTATTAGCACCTCAGATTCCAGGGTTTTATGCATCGGTCAAAGCATTACTGATGTGGCTTACAGCATTTAGGTTTTTATTGCAAATAAAACAATGTGCGAAAATCACATAATTAAGTGGCAACCCTGTTGCTGGCGCATCCAACAATCCTGACAGAGTTTCCCCGCTAACAGATTGAAACTGGACTTTTTTAGACGGCATACTAAGCCTCCCAGGCTTGATCGATTTTCATCATTAGAGCATAAACCGATGTGTAAGTTCTAACCTTCAAATGAGCAGAGTAATTGAGAATGATTCTCATAAATGTTAATATCCTCAAATAGCAGTAAGAGCAAAATCATGACTGAATCACCCAAAACGCTTAAACAAGCCGGCCTCAAAACCACCTTGCCAAGAATTAAAATTCTTGAACTACTGCACAGCAATGCTGTTCGTCACGTCAGTGCTGAGGACGTTTACAAAGCAATGCTTGATACCGATGACGAAATCGGTCTGGCAACTGTCTATCGAGTATTGACCGATTTTGAGAACGCCGGCCTGGTGATACGCCATAATTTTGAAGGCGGACGTTCAGTATTTGAGCTCAATGATCAACCGGAACATGATCACATGGTCTGTACTGAATGCGGTCATGTTTTTGAATTTCTCGACGAAAAAATCAATGAACGGCAACGCAAAATGGCCAGTAAAGCTGGTTTTTCAATTGCCGATCATTCACTTTATGTTTATGGCACCTGCGATGGTATTAAAGAAAAAGGGAAATGTGATAAAGAACCTCAACGTGATTTAAACCTCGTAGCCAGCGAATAATACTTCCCCGGCCTAGCAACTGTTATCGTGATGAACGATATTTCTCCGACCACCTTAATACTCAAGAACATCTCCTACAGCATTGACGGTGAAACAATTCTTAACGACATCAATTTCTCGCTAAATGCTGGAGAAGTCAGTTGCCTTGTCGGCCATAGTGGCTGTGGTAAGACCACCCTGCTGCGTTTAATTGCCGGGTTATTAAGTCCCGATACCGGCTCTATACATCTTAACAATGACGATATTACCCGCGTAAACGGTAATCTTCGCCTGGATCATCACCCCACCATGATGGTCTTTCAGGATCTGGGGCTTTTCCCGCACATGAATGTGACTGACAATGTTGCTTATGGTCTGACAATGGGCAATGGTCAACGTAAACAAAAGGTTGCACAAATCCTTGCACAATTGGATTTAAAAGGATATGGCTCACGCTACCCGCATGAATTGTCTGGCGGACAACAGCAACGAATCGCCCTGGCGCGAGCACTGGTTCTGGATCCTAAAATTTTATTACTGGATGAACCTTTTGCAAATCTGGATACGGCTTTACGCCAGCCATTGGCCGAGGAAATTTTAGCGCTATTGCGTCAACGAAGAATTATCACATTATTAGTCACCCATGACCGCGAAGACGCTTTATCGTTAGGTGATTATGTCGGCGTCATGGGCGATGGAAAAATACTGCAATGGGACACACCTGCCAATTTGCTTGAACACCCGGCAACACCGCAAGTCGCACGATTTACTGGGCATAATTCAATTATCAATGGCCGTATATTAGCTGATGGAAAAGTATTAACTACACTTGGTCAAATTAATGCAAGTAATCCACTAAAAGACGCTGTCGAAAATACAGAAGTCGAGGTACTATTGCGCTGCAGTGATGCTAAAACCACTAGTAATTCGAATGGACACAGTGCAAAAGTAATATATCGCAGCTACGAGGCCGAGCAACTTGTTTATGCCTTGCAGCTTGAAAACGGTGAACAAATTTTTGCACTAGCCGGGGATGATTTGGATTTACAAGTTGGTAACGCAACTCATATTAAGCTGCTCAATCAAAACACTACTGTTTATAGCTGATTAAAAAATTAAGGAGACCAAGATGGCTGAAATTACATTACATGGAAATACTTGCCACACCAACGGCAACCTGCCCCAGATCGGCAGTCAAGCACCTGATTTTACGCTAACCGATAAAGATCTGGCTGACGTCAGTCTGGCTGATTTTAGCGGTAAAAAAGTATTATCGATTGTGCCCAGTCTGGACACGGGTGTTTGCGCAACATCAACCCGCAAGTTTAATGGGCAGGCGGCTAATATGGACAATGTTTCAATATTGGTTATTTCTGCAGACCTGCCTTTTGCACAGGGTCGCTTCTGCGCTGCGGAAAGTATTGAAAACGTCCGCACTTTATCCACCTTCCGTAGCAATTTTGCACAGGATTACGGCATTCAAATCGTCGATGGTCCGCTGGCTGGCGTTTCTGGGCGAGCCGTTATTGTGCTGGATGAAAACAACACTGTATTGCACAGCCAGTTAGTTGGTGAGATTGGTGACGAACCTGATTATGATGCGGTGATGAATACCTTATAAATCGACAACTGATAATTCATGAGTGATCAGATTTGCCCGTTATGGAATAAGCCAAAACACCACGAAGATGTAGAACACAAAAACCACCACGTCAATTGGATTGAATTATTCTATGATCTAGTGCATGTGGTTTGCGTGTTTTTACTCGGCGGATATTTAAGCCACCACCTGACTGTACAGGGCTTTTTTGTGTTTGCCGCCTTGTTTGCGATGATCTGGATAGCCTGGGGCGATACGGTATTTTATACCTCATTGTACGTCAGCAATGACGCTCTTCACAGAGTCATCATGGCATTACAAATATGTGCTGTAATGGTGTTTGCAGCCGCCATAACAAATATCCCAGGTAAAGGCGAATTATATTTTGCAATTGGCTATGCAGTTAATCGTGCATTGTTGGCATTAATGTATTGGCGTGCAATTCAACACAATGTTGATGAACAAAAATCACTGGCGTTTGAAATGTTCAGGCTGTTCGCCGTTACCGCTTGCTTGTTTTTTATTTCAGCATTCTTACCTAATCCTATTAACTATTGGGTCTGGTTTACGGCGATGTTATTACTGCAACTTGGTTATCTGCTACCTAAAGTCGGTGTAATGCGATATAAGAGATTTACACCCAGGATTGAACATTTATCCGAGCGGTTTGCCTTGTTGATGTTGATCGTGATTGGTGAAGGTTTTTTCAAGTTGGTCGTCACGCTGGCAGATAAAGGCATTTATAAAGTTAATCCAGAAGTATTTTTTAATTATGTGATCGGGGGGTTGGCTTTATGCGCGATGTGCTGGATTTATTTTGATTTCATCGGCAATGGCAAAATTAAAACCACAAAAAGATACATGAGCCGCTGGTGGTACAGTCATCTAGTTATGATGATGGCAGCAGTAATGATGGGTGTGGCGTTGACAGGTGAGGTTAAAGTTGGTTTTTCCGAACCTTTTCCTGCTAATTATGCCTGGGTAGGGTGTATCGGTCTGGTCCTGTACTTAAGCTGTAGCTGGCTGATACAGACCAGTATCGATGAGCGCTTTGGACATAACTACTATGGGCTTTGCTTGAGACTGTTTGGCATTACTATGGCATTGGTTACGCTCGCTTTGGTCGGTAAAGTTCCCGCAATCGTCGGTAATACTTTATACTCTATCGCCTTACTTTCACAGGTTGTGGTACCCGTATTTCGGGCTCGAAATCAGTTTAACTAAGCAAGAAAAATAATTTGTAAGGACATTCTATGCGCACATTAATCACCGGATCACTAGCATTCGACTCGATTATGGTTTTCCCGGATCACTTTAAGAACCATATCCTGCCAGAGCAAACACATATTCTTAATGTCTGTTTTTTAGTCCCGGAAATGCGCAAAGAATTTGGCGGTTGTGCGGGCAATATTGCCTATGGTCTCAAAATGCTAGGCGGTGATCCGATTATCATGGCTACGGTAGGCGCCGATTTTGATAATTATTCAAAGCGTTTGGACGTACTTGGCATCAACAGTGACCACGTTAAAATTATCAAGCATAGCTACACCGCTCAGGCCTATATCACCACCGATCTTGATGATAACCAGATTATTGCCTTTCATCCTGGTGCGATGAATTTTTCTCACGAAAATAAAATCAGTGATGCAAAAGATATAAGCCTTGGCATTTTAGGCCCAGATGGACGTGATGGAATGATTGAACATGGCAAGCAATTTGCCCAAGCACAAATTCCATTTATATTCGATCCCGGACAGGGTCTGCCAATGTTTGATGGTGAAGAATTATTACGCTTCGTCGAGCAAGCAGATTATGTCATCGTCAATGATTACGAAAGCAAAATGATGGAAGATAAAACAGGTTTGAACTTCGAACAACTCGCTGAAAAAACCAAAGCATTTATTGTCACTTTAGGCAGTAAAGGTTCGCAAATATACACAGCGGGCAAGTGCACCGAAATTCCGGCCGCCACCATCGGTGAAGCACTGGATCCAACCGGTTGCGGCGATGCTTATCGAAGTGGTCTGCTTTACGGTCTGACCAATGAACTTGAGTGGCCAATTACGGGCCGAATTGCCTCTCTAATGGGCGCCATTAAAATCGAGAGCAAAGGCCCGCAGAATTATTCTTTTAATGAAGATGAGTTTAAACAACGATTTAGATCCACCTTTCCAGATTACAGTTTCTAACGCGTAAAAAAATACTAACTGGTTGTTAATTGGCTGCCAATAGTTTTTCTAATGTCTCGATTAGTATAATTAACGTACATGGTGACCATAAACCAAAATTATGTGTTAGTATTTAGCTATCCAATAACAGCATTAAATTCTTAAATGCCGTAATTGGTTTTTTTTTAACTTCACTAACACAATTTTGGAGAAGACTTATGGCAGAAGGGAAAAAAATGAGCCTCACCGTTAAGGTGTTATTAGGCCTTGTATTAGGACTAATAACTGGCGTCATCATCAACACATTCTTGGCAGGTAATGCTTTTGTAGACGGTTGGGTGGTCAATGGATTATTCCACATGATCGGTAAAATGTTTATCAACGCCTTGAAAATGTTAGTCGTTCCCCTGGTCACTTTCTCGCTGATCTGCGGTGTATGCGGTATCGGTGATATTGCTGCACTGGGACGGATCGGAACCAAATCATTCGGCTTGTATATACTCACCACAGCCATTGCAATCAGTACTGCAATTATGTTGGCGCAAATTGTTGGTCCTGGCAAAGGTTTTCAAATGGAGGGTGTTGAGGTTAAGGACGTTGCGGCAAAGGAGGCTCCTCCTGTTACACAAGTCTTTATCGACATCATTCCTAGCAATCCTATCAGCGCATTTGCCAACGGCGAAATGTTGAGCATTATTTTTTATGCCATCATGTTCGGCGTCAGCATTTTGTTGGTGGGAACCAAAGCCAAACCCATCGTGGAGGCGGCAGAAATGCTCAACGAAGTGGCGATGAAGATGGTCACGCTGGTGATGAGCATTGCTCATATCGGCGTATTCTGTCTGATTGCCAAGACCTTTGCGCAGCAAGGCATAGGATTATTGCTGCCGATGGCCAGTTATTTCTTCACTGTAGTTGGTGCTCTGGCAATTCATTTGTTTATTACTATTCTGGCATTGCTATTTATATTTACGCGATTAAGCCCGGTAATGTTCTTCAAGAAAATGCGCAATGCTCAAGCATTCGCATTCTCAACAGCCAGCTCAAGTGCAACCTTGCCCGTTACTTTACGTTCGGTATCAGAAAGACTGGGTGTGAATAACTCGGTAGCATCATTTACTGTACCACTAGGTGCAACAATCAACATGGACGGCACAGCGATTATGCAAGGTGTTGCAACAGTGTTCATCGCCAACGTATATGGTATCGAACTCGGTATCGGTGGCTATTTGACTGTAATCGGCATGTCGGTACTGGCATCAATCGGAACGGCCGGTGTACCCGGTGTTGGCCTGATCATGCTCGCGATGGTATTAAATCAGGTTGGTTTGCCTTTAGAAGGTATTGGTATTATCATGGGTGTTGACCGTCTACTCGACATGTGTCGCACGGCCGTCAACATAACAGGTGATGCCATGGTATCGACCGTTGTAGCCAAAGGCGAGGGTAAAATAGATTTTGATATCTATAATGATCCTGATGCAGGAACATTGGATGAAGATGACATCCATATTGACGACGCCGTCGAAGCTGAATTAGCGAGAGCGGTGGAGGAAACACATAAAGCATAGATACTTGCTTTAAGTTAAGTAAAAGGGCGGGTTTTCACCCGCCCTTTTTTATGCCTGCCCACTGGAAATTATTCATAGTGATGCAGTTCGGACTTGTAGTTATCTTTTTCACCGGGAAGCGGAACGTGCCTTTTGTACGGAAAACCCGCATCAAGCCTGTGCCGGACTTGGTCCGGTATGCAGGAAATGTGCTTTTGGATGAGTTCGCTACAATATCCCCCTACTATTCATTTCTTTTAGCTCTTCCATCAAAGCCTTATTTCCATGACGCTTGAGACTAAGATCTTCAGCATATTTAGGCAATACGCTTGCTGTCACCCATTGCGCACAGAGTTCGCCTGCAGCGCAGGCCGCCATGCTACCAAAACCCGACAACGCACCAATTACATAAAAACCCGATAACTCAGTCGGCCCTATTAATGGCCAATTTTCCTCTGTCATAGGGTAATAGCCACCGTAATGACGAAAAGCGCGCGGAAATCCGCCGTAATAGGTCTTTAAACCCGGGTTCAATCGCGCGGCTCCTCGTAATACGATTTCCGGGTATTGATCGTCTAATTGAGGCTGCCATTGTGGTTCACAGGACTGTTCGTTAAACGCCCAACCCAGTTTTAGCCAACTACCGTGATCGCCGCCATCAGGACGGCAATGTATATTTCCTGCGATGGCCTTGGCCAACCACGCCAAATCGGCATCTTCTAATAACATTTCACGCTCGTCCTGGGCCCAGTCAAGCTCAGCCACATCAAGATCAATCGAAAAAGGCATATCTCTGGGGATAATTTTTTTTCGGTCCTCAAATGCAATTTTTTGCTGCAAAACATTGTGGACAGGTAACGAAGTACCCAGCATCTGTGCCACATTGTTAACAAAAGGACCGGCAGCATTAATCAATTTCTCAGCATGAATAGTTAAATCTTCATTGTCATCGGACGCTGTAATCACAAATTGATTATCAAACTGCAGACCCTTTACTTTAGCCTGAATCAGCTTAACGCCTGATGCTTTGGCCTTGCTCAATATATATTGGCCCAATTGCTGCGAGCTAATATCTCCAGCTCGGCGGATATGAAAGATATTTTTTATATCCTCACTATATGAAGGAAATGTCTGCCTGATTAAGCTTTGGTTGGACAAAACATCGACACCGTTTGGTGCTGTGCGCCATTCAGCGGAAATAGGTGCTTGATAAGAATCTGAAGTTGGACCGTCATGGAAACGTATTCCATCATTCATTTGATCCAAGTTAAGCTGTGCTATTAGATCATCAATATCATCACAGCGAGTGGCCATTACATAGCCTCGTCGGGACATATTAAACACATCATCAGATTCATCAGCAATTTGTTCCATTAGATCAATGCTGTGATTAATGAAATCTCGCATGGTTTGATGCGGCCACCAATCGCGGTAGTTTTCGCCTGACTGTGCGGAGGTAAAACTCATTGGTGCCAACGGGTCAATAATGACCACATCGCTTTTTTTGTATAGTTGGGATAAATAATAGGCACAAGCGATGCCTGCCACCCCTGCCCCGATAATTACTATCTCATGTTTAGTTTCATTCAACTACAAAATCTCTCTCAAATAGGGCCAGACATTGTCGAGAATAATCGATTGTGCCTGTTGGTTTGGGTGAATGCCATCTGCCTGCATCATGTCTGACACGCCGCCGATGCCTTCAAGAATAAATGGTACTAAATGAATGTCGCTTTGCTCGGCCAAATCAACATAAGTCTGCGCAAACTCATTGGTATATTGGGGACCGTAATTCGGCAAGATTTTCATGCCTGCCAATAATACTTGCGCGCCACTCTCCAGTGATTGATCAATCATACTTTGCAGGTTTTCATGCAAATCTCTAATCGGCAAACCTCTTAACCCATCATTGCCTCCCAGTTCAATAATCACAATGGCCGGCGAATGAAGTTGTAATTGTTTGCTGATTCGCGCACGGCCAGACGCGGTTACATCACCACTGATTGACGCATTAATAACCTCATAATCATAACCCTGCTTTGATAATCTGGTTTGTAGCAAATTAACCCAGCCTTGTTCGTACTCCAGGCCATAGGCCGTGCTTATGCTGTCTCCGACAACCAAAATCGTTTTATTTTCCGCCCAGGCTTGAATAATAAAAGCCAAACCACAAATAATGGCGATAATGGCAAAAAAAATCTTTTGCTTCATCATGGGCTTAATCAGAGGTTGCTTAATCTACAGTTATTCTTAAATCGCAAAGGATACATGCATTACCTATACATTAACTGACAATCTGTATTGATTTGATCAAATACTCACGCAAAATTCATCTACTATCAATAATAATCGCTAAACTAAACTATGAATTCATCTGCTGACAATGCTTATATTTGTGTCCGCGATATTTCGCGTTCGGTATCTATGGGCGATGAACATATACAAATCTTAAAGCAAATTAATTTCGATATCGAAGCCGGCCAATCGGCAGCCATTATCGGTGAATCCGGCTCTGGCAAATCAACACTGCTTGGCCTTTTAGCAGGGTTGGATACCCCTGATAGTGGTTCAATAATTATCGATAAACAAAACATCTGCCAAATGGATGAAGATGGGCGTGCTGGATTTCGCTCACAATACATGGGTTTTGTTTTTCAGTCATTTCAATTGATGCCCACTTATAGCGCCTTGGAAAATGTAATGCTGCCCATTGAGCTAAAAGGTGAGGCTTCTGATAGCCGCGAAAAAGCTGAACAACTGCTAGAGCGAGTTGGTCTTTCACACCGACTTTCACATTATCCTCACCAGCTTTCAGGCGGCGAACAACAGCGTGTCGCGCTCGCCAGAGCTTTTGTTGGTACACCTAAAATACTGTTCGCCGATGAACCCACGGGTAATCTTGACGGCAAAACCAGTGAGTTAATTACCGATTTGATGTTTGAATTAAATCAGGAACATCAAACTACTTTAATTCTTGTTACCCATGAACTTAAACTGGCCGGTTTGTGCCAACGAAAGTTGGCCTTAATCGACGGCATGATCAATGAAAATTAACCATGAAAATTAAAAACATGCTGCAACATGCCTGGCGTATGGCCGGCCGGGAGTTTTCGACGGGGGAGTATCGGCTCACCATTTTTGCCTTGATTATAGGGGTGACTGCAGTGATGTCTTTAAGCCTGACCGCATCGCGTATTGAACGTGCCATGTTGTCTCAAGCTGCAGATATGATCGGTGGTGATCTTGTCGTGCGCTCAAGTGAATGGAATGATGATTTACTGGAACAAAATGCGATCGAAGCCAATCTAAATTATTCCCTTTCCGTTTCAACCATCAGCATGGTGGGAAATAATGATGAGTTTTTACTATCCAGTATTCGCGGCGTAGATGATAACTATCCACTCAAGGGTAAAGTCACATTCAAAAATGACTTACAGGGCCAGTCAGTTCAGGAAAAATCCCGGCCAACGCCGGGAACCGCCTGGGTCGACAAACGATTATTGGATAGATTGAATGTTGAAATCGGTGGTCAGGTTGATGTTGGCTATACCTCATTAACCATCACCAAAATTTTAGAGATAGAGCCTGATCGGGGCGGTAATTTCTATAGTTTTTATCCCCGGCTTTTATTTAACCGTGCTGATTTAGAGCAAAGCCAGTTGATTCAACCCGGCAGCCGGGCATTTTATAAATTCATGCTAGCCGGAAGCCCGGATTCAATAGATCAATGGCGCTCACAAACTGAACCGGATTTAAAATCATATCAACGCTTACTTGATCCGCAATCGGGTCAAACTCGAATTAGCAGCAACCTCGAACGTGCCGGTGCATTTATCAACCTTGGTAGTTTAATGTCGGTCATACTTTGTGGAATTGCTGTCTCATTAGCGGCCTCCAGGCACGCCAGGCGGCATATTAATCAGGTTGCTTTATTACGCTGCTTTGGCTTGACCGGACAAGCAGTCAACTCTATCTATTGTTCGCAATTGTTGATTATTGCTCTCCCTGCTATTTTCATTGGCATGATAACAGGCTATTTAATACATGTTTTATTAATCCAAATCCTAGCGGAATTTTTTACTACGACTTTACCAACCGCTGCATTAAAAGCCTGGTTTAGCGGCCCATTGACCGCCTTGAGTATGGTCGTTGGTTTTGGGCTGCCTTCGATTATCCAACTGGCCAAAACACCTCCGGCCAGAGTGCTACGTCGTGAATTAATCACCACACATAGAGCACCTATTTTCAGCGGTTTATTAGCATTAGCTTCGCTGACATTAATTGCCTGGTGGCAAACATCAAACCTAAAACTGGCGGTCATGACAGTAGGTGGAACCATTGTTTTGATTGCTGTTTTATTAACCTTTATCCTGCTATTGCTCAAACTATTTTCCAAACGCTTCATCAAGAATTCCTTGCTGCGTAGCGCTTATGCCAACCTCGTTGCCAGACCTACCCTAACGGCCATGCAGATAGCGGGCTTTGGTCTAAGCACTTTCGCCATTGTTTTGATTCTTCTTTTCAGGCATGATCTTTTTAGCCAATGGAACCAACAAATTCCTGACGATGCACCCAATCGTTTTGTCTTCGATATCCTCGATCACGATAAACCTGAATTCGATAGCCTTTTAAAGACACAGAACATCACAACTGACTTATACCCGATTGTTCGTGGTCGGCTGACTAAAATCAATGATGAAATTGTTCAACGTGCTGTCACTAAGGAAGACAGAGAAGATGAAAGGTTTGATGAAGCATTGGATAGAGATCTCACTTTGACTCAGGTTTCTTTTTTACCCAAAGAAAACATTATCGTTGAAGGTAAATTTTATACTGATATATCCGAATCCGACTCAGACACTATACCGGTTTCGGTTGAATCAGAACTGGCCGAAAACCTGGGCCTACAACTCGGTGATAAACTTGAATTTATTGTAGAAGGCCAACCCTTAGTTGCCACAATCGCCAGTCTACGAACAGTCAACTGGGAAAACTTTAACCCAAACTTTTACATGCTGTTTCCTCAAGGTGTGCTTGACCAATATAGCCGCACCTGGCTTACCAGTTATTATCTGCCCCCTGAACAATCCAATTTTGACAATTTGATCAGTAAGACTTTTGCGGCTACAACAGTTATTGACGTGGATTTTGTGATCGAACGGATACGCCGCATACTCGATCAAGTCACCGCAGCCATGGAATTGGTCTTTTCAATGACAGTGCTGGCGGGTGTGGCCGTTTTCTGGGCAGCCTTGTTAATTACTTTTGACGAAAAACAAAAACAGGCGGCATTATTGCGTGCGCTGGGTGCCAGCCGAAAAAATGTCAGTCAGCGATTTATCCTTGAGCAATTATTGATCGGTTTGTTTTCCGGATTGTTAGCAATCTTGTGCTTGGTGATTGTATCCTGGCTAATCAGCTCCAGAGTACTGGAAATCGATTGGAATTTTCCGGTGATTTACTCTATTGCAGTACCTTTTATACTGATGTGTTTATTGTCATTACTGGCATCATTCCAGCTTAAACGAATCGTGCAAACACCACCCTATCAAATATTGCAAAAAGCAGAGGCAGCTTAATTATAAGAACATGAAGAAATTACTTATTTCGATAAGATCTCTGTGGCAGGCATCAATCCAAAATAAATAGATTTTCGGAAATAATCGACAACAATGTTTGGAGTTTGGATATCGTAATCGACCAGCTTTGTAACTTTAGCTTTAGCTCTTGTTAAAACATCACCGGCTAATGAGACACAAGTCTTGTCTGTCTTCAATACATTATGATCTTCCACGCATCGAAGTAAATAGTCTTCACATTCGTCATTCGTTTGAACTGGTGGATAACATATAAAATTAAAGTTCCTGTAATAAAAATTATCACCAATTGACGAAAATATAGGATACGAAAAATTATGCACTGTTGTCCTGTCATTGAGAATTTGATCGACAATCTCTCTATCGAGCTTACTCTGAAATGCTGTTGCCTCTTTCAAGCCCAAATAATTAGAGATAATAACCGGCACATCTACCTGGGATAGTTTAATATCAATTTCATTTGTAAATTGTTTATCAGGAAAATATATAGTGAGAGGCATTCGTAGATAGGCTTCGTATTTAAATAGCGCCTCAGATGAATCCTTGTAGTCCTTATCGCCAGGAAATAACCATATTCCATGATCACCCGATATTACTACTACTGTATTGTTATAAAGTTTACTGCTCTGAAATTTTCGCCAAAACTTCCCTAAAGCTTTATCAGTATAATTGACCATGTGTTGATAACGATTGTAAATTTCTTCCGTTTTCAGAGGTAAATCGGGATGAAAATAATCCTCTTTCGGATTAAGTTCTGTATCGGCAAAAGGATGATGATTAGAAACACTGAGAATTTCAGCAAAAAAAGGTTGCTCTTCATTTTCTAAATATTCTAGTGCATAATCAAATGTATAAGGATCCTCAATACCCCAATGTCTAAGCGTGTACGATTTTCCCTGTTTATAGAGACTATGCTGAATTTTTGCCTGATCGTGCAGCTCATCAAAACCTATCTTTGGCAAAAATTTATCACGATTAAAAAAATCCGCTTCAGCCCCATGAAACCAATAAGATCTGTATCCATTACGTTTTAATATCTCCGGTAAACAATTAGTTTTGACTTCTTGATTATTACCTGCTGAGATAGATGTACCTACTAGAAAATCATGCACACCGCATAAAAGTGCAATTTCTGCCTTAATAGTTTGATTTGAATTCGCATAATAATATTTTGGAGAAAAGTTTCTCACTGCAATTTTATTCAAATTGGGCGTTAGGCTTATTCCATTCCTTTCTATAGTTTCATACTTACGCACACTTTCTAAAACTATGAAAATTACATTTTTGCGGTTTATACCTTTTTTATCATTGGGTGTTTGAAAAAACGGAAATACTGTTTTATTCGTATCGTATAATCGATTAACTTTTTCTACATGCAATGGAGTTATCTCTGCAACTTGCACCCCATCAATAAACTTTTCTCGAAACAACTGTAAAACTGGGTTTTTATAATTAAGAGGTATTGCAGTTGTTCTATACCAGTTTTCTATTTGCGACAGCTTATAAAAATTTGTATAGATTGTTGTCGGTATTAAGGCCAACAAAAACACTACGACGATAATGACAAAACGTAATCGACCTGTAATACGGAGGAGATGCGCTCTTTTTTCTAAAAAAAACGCAAAAATCATAAAAACCAAGATCCCAACTATCGCCAAATATCGACTTTGAAATCCGGAAAAACCACGGGCTATTTCTTTCCAGTCACTTGCATGACCTATTGACGCATAACGTATATAGTCTCTATAAAACTCAAAATTCCACCATTCTGCGAAAACTATAAATTGTATCGCTAGAACAAAAACAAAAAGACTAATCCTTCTTAATAGTGTTGGTAAATTTAATATCAACACAAGGATGAACCCCACAATCATTGCATAGGAAAGATCATCCAAATAAGTACCTATTTTCTCTCCATAGGACGGCAGTTTTAGACGCAAAAACAGCACATGAGCGATGGAATACACTAAAATCAAAGATACATAACTTAATGCCTTTATCATGCCAATTGACTTGGCTCTTCCTGAGAAAGCTACGCTCATGCAAGAATTTAACTACATGACTTTGAGCTATGCAATCATTATCAAATGCCAATCAGGTTTACTAATAATTTAGCTTTCGATTTGCAATTTTCGTTCCTGGCGGCGCGCATGTAACACCGGTTCGGTATAGCCGTTGGCGACTTCACAGCCTTTTAGAACCAAATCCAGTGCAGCTTGAAAGGCCACACTTTTATCCAAATCCTCATGCATGGGTACGTAATTCGGATCATCGTGATTTTGCCAATCAACCACCCAGGCCATGTCGGCAAATACATCTCGCAGCTGTTGATCGGTAATCACACTGTGGTAAAGCCAGTTTGCCAGCTGCTGTGAGGAAATACGCAAGGTCGCTCTATCTTCCATCAGTTCGGTGTCGTTAATATCGGGTACTTTTGAGCAGCCGATACCATGATTAATCCAGCGCACGACATAACCCAGAATGCTCTGTGCATTATTTTCAAGTTCTTCCCGAATTTCACGCTGACTGAGTTTGGATTTATCGATCACCGGAATCGTTAGAATGTCACTTAAATCTGCGGTTAGATGCCTCTGCAACTGTTGTTGGCGATAATGTACATTGACACGATGATAGTGCATGGCATGCAGTGTGGCAGCGGTTGGCGATGGTACCCAGGCGGTGTTCGCGCCTGCACGCGGATGGACAATTTTCACTTCCATCATCTGGGCCATATTATCGGGGGCCGCCCACATGCCTTTGCCGATTTGTGCGTAGCCAACCAAACCACATGATAATCCGACATCAACGTTCCAATCTTCATAGGCTAACAGCCACGGCGCCGATTTCATTTTCGCTTTTGGCAGCACAACGCCTGCCTCCATGCAAGTATGAATTTCATCGCCGGTACGATCCAGAAAACCCGTATTAATAAATATTATTCTATCTTTGACACGACGGATACATTCGGCCAGATTTACTGTTGTGCGCCGTTCCTCATCCATCACACCTATTTTTACGGTGTTTGACTTAAGTCCCAGGGCCTGCTCCACACGCGAGAATAATTCGGCCGTCGCTTCGACTTCATCAGGGCCATGCAATTTAGGCTTGACTATATAGACGCTACCCGTGCGGCTGTTTTTAAATTTTCCATTGCCCAGCAAATCATGTTTAGCACAAAGGGTAGTGATCATGGCATCGAGAAAGCCTTCCGGGATTTCATTGTCATCGACATCTAACACCGCATCGGTGTACATGTGCAGACCAACATTGCGGATTAACATCAAACTGCGACCGGATACAGTAAACGCTTCACCTTCCGGGTTGATAAACTCATAATCGGGCTGCATGACTCTTTCAACAGTTTTGCCGTCTTTGGTCAAACTGCGTTTCAAATCACCCTTCATTAAGCCCACCCAATTGCTATAACAACGAAGCTTATCCTCCGCATCCACCGCTGATACTGAATCCTCGCAGTCCATGATGGTGGAAATGGCAGATTCGAGATTGACATCATAAACACCGGCCAGGTCACCCTTGCCGATAAACAGACCTTCACCGATACAAATTTCCAAATAAAGATTATTTTTGCGAAAAAGAATGGTTTTTGGATTATCCGGATCACCGGTATAACCTGCAAATCGCTCCCGATGACCTAGACCGGTAGTGGTACCGTCGCCCATTACAACCTGTAAATCACCTGATTTGATTTTATATTTCACCGCATAACTGTGACTGCCCGTCGCTAAAGGAATGGTACGATCTAAAAAATTGCGCACATATTGAATAACTTTGTTTCCGCGTACCGGATTATATTTTTTAGTTCGCTTGCAGCCCTGCTCTTCCAGGATTACATCACTGCCGTATAAAGCAGTATAAAGGCTGCCCCAACGTGCATTACAGGCACTTAGTGCATATCTGGCATTATCTACCGGCACAACCAATTGAGGGCCAGCAATTTGTGCGATCTCATCATCAACGTTTTCGACGCTAACCTTAAATTCTTCGCCTTTTTCAACAATGTAGCCAATGCCTTTAAGAAACGATTTTTCAGCTTCTGGATCTTGCACTCCATTTTCCTGATACCACTGACTGATTTGAGTTTGCAGTTCATCACGTTTATTTAGCAATTGCCTGTTCTTGTCTGCCAAATCAGAAATAATTTGGGCAAATGATTGCCAAAAATGCTCTGCTTCAACCTCGGTTCCTGGTAAGACCTGATCGTTGATAAATTGGTAAAGCCCAGCGTCTACGCTGAGTCCGGCAACGGCTACGCGCTTTGAAGATGACATGGCAAATCTCTTAATTAATCAATCGCTATGTTACCAAATCGATGTTCAGCCATAGCCTGCAAATGATGGGTATAAAAAGTATTTATTTCGCCGCTGGTCCGCATTTCTCACCAGAGTTTGGAATTTTGGTTCAATCTATCGAAACAGGCTGGGCGATCGTCCGCCGAAGCATAGCCACGGTCGTGTAAGCAGCCCTGATGATTGATTCCAGCACTTCCCTTATTTATTTCCCACGCATGTTACGAAATGCCCTAGGTTCAAGGAGGATCGCTCAGGATGTGAAAAGAGATTGGGCCAAAAACCAAACAGGACACAGTGCCATACTTGTGTGTTTGTGTATTCATTGGCAATGCTTCGATTCATATTACTTTTTCTCATCTGTCTTGTCCGCCTGGTGGGAAATACGGGCTAGGTGGCGAGATTGTGTCAATGAGCGATTGAGAATAATAATAGGAATAAGCCCTGATAGCACAATCACCAAGGCACTGAGCGAAGCTTGTTCAAGTAATTCATCTGACGCGTATTGATACACATGTGTTGCCAAGGTATCAAAATTAAACGGTCGCAAGACTAATGTGGCCGGCAATTCTTTCATACAATCCACGAAAACCAAGAGTAAAGCTGCAACAATCCCTCCTCTTAGCAGTGGTAGGTGAAACTTCACTAACGTTTCTCTGGCTGTGTAACCTAGAGATCGAGCTGCCATGTCCATAGTCGGCGTGACCTTGGTCATGCTCGATTCAACCGAACCAAAAGCGACCGCCAGAAAACGAATCACATAAGCCAGTAAGATCGCAAACACAGTGCCACTGAATAGCAACCCCAGATCGTAACCAAAAAATTTTTCACTCAGGCCATCTAACCATCTATCCAAGCTAGCCAACGGAATTAATACACCCAGTGCTAATATAACTCCGGGCAAAGCGTATCCCATGCTGGTTAGGCGCACGGCAAAACGATTAAACCAGTGCAATGACATCCAGCGACTATAAGTCAAAATGACGGCAAATAATGTGGCAACCAAAGCGGCAATCAGTGAAAGACTGATACTATTAAAAAACAAAACTCGAAATTCAGCCGTCCAACTTTCAGCGAAATAAAGCACTGAATAATAAAGCAATAAGCTGGAGGGGACGAAAAACCCAAATACCACCGGTAATAAACACAAGAACACAGCCAACCATTTTTGCCTACCCCGTAACTTGATAATTGGTAAATGCCTAAAACGCTGGCCTTGTTGAAAGTAACGCTGCTGACGGCGACTTATTCTCTCCAACCACACCAACAACATAACAAAGGTTAAAGCGACAGTGGAAATTTGCGCAGCGCCGCCTAAATTGTTCATATTAAGCCAGACATCGAAAATACCCGTGGTAAATGTTTGCACTGCAAAATAATCAACTGTTCCAAAATCGTTAAGTGTTTCCATCAAGGCCAGGGTTAAACCCAACACGATAGAAGGCCGCGCTAACGGTAATGCGATTTTGAAAAACGTATAGACTTGGCCGCGACCTAACACTCGGCTTGATTCCAACATGCTCGGTGATAGCTCCAAAAAACCGGCCCTGGCTGTAACGTAGACATAAGGATATAAAACCAAGCTCATGACAAAAATGGCGCCAGGTAAGGTGCGAATGTCGAAAAACCAATAATCACGAGCACTAACCCAGCCAAACAGGTCACGCAAAAACCCCTGAACAGGTCCGGAAAACTCTAGCAAATCAGTATAAGCATAAGCGATAACATAAGCCGGCATGGCGATCGGTACGATTAATAACCATTCGAACAGTTTTTTGGCTGGAAATTCATACATAGTGACAAACCAGGCGGTGGCCACACCAATTAATAACACACCAACGCTTACACCCAGCATGAGCAGCAATGAATTAATCACATAGCGGGGTAAAACCGTACTGATCAGATGTGGCCAGATATTCTCTTTAGGAAAAAAGGACATGGCTAGTATCGAAACCACCGGGATAACAACCAGCAGACTCAAACCCACCACGGCAACATTCCATGGATTGACCCTGGACTGCGTATTTTGCATCGAAATGGCTTGTTCGACTTGTTGCATTAATTAATTGGTGAATTCAATGGGAAGCGTAGATTATCACGAATGATTCTCATTTCCGAAAAAAATATAGTACAATCAATCCAACTAAAAACCTATCAAATGAGTATGAAATCGAGCATTCAAAAAGCGATTAATCAACAAATCAATCAAGAACAATCGGCTGCCTATATTTATTTAGGCATGAGCGCATATTTCGAGAGTCAAAGCCTTAATGGTTTTGCCCATTGGTGCAAAATACAATACGAAGAGGAAATCGCTCACTCCATGCGCTTATTTCAGTATCTTCTCGACCGCGGTGGCCAGGTGATTTTGGATACCATCAAAGCACCGAGGATGCATTTTGAATCACCTTTGCAAGTGTTTGAAACTGCTTTGGAGCAAGAAAAAGATAACACCAAATCGATCGATAAGTTGTATGAACTCGCCGCAAAAGAAAGTGACCATGCCACTATTAGTCATTTACAATGGTTTGTCGATGAGCAGGTTGAGGAAGAAAAGAATGTCAGTGAATGTCTTGCTTTGGTAGAAAGAGCGGGCGAAGATGCCAATGCGATTCTTTATTTGAATGACAAATTTGGTGAGCGGGCTGGCGTTGGTAGTGATGACTAACCCGAGTATTTCATAAATCTTTGAGAATCAGGGCTAAGGGGGTATGAGCATAAGCTACAACTTTTCATTCCCTTTCTGTGCTGAGCCCACTTCCGGACGCGTGACTATAAAAGCCGCTGAACACGAGAGCACGGCAATCTGAATAATTAATACCTTCATCGACGCGCCGATTAACCAAGTAATAATGGGCGTCATGACAATCACTGTTAGCGAAATGATTTTTGTTCGTCGATCGATGGCACCATAAAGTCGCCAGTTTTGGATCAGTGGACCAAATTTCGGATGATTAATCAACCAATCGTGCAGCCGCGGCGAAGATCGTGCAAACGCGTAAACGCTAACCAACAAAAAAGGGGTTGTGGGAAGTAACGGCAGTACTGTACCAACAATGCCAAAGCCGAGTGACATTATCCCTACAGCAAGCCAAAATGTCCGATTTATGCGGTGTGTATTAGTCATCAATCCGATTACAATTCTACTGGACAAGATTTTAACTGAAGTGGCATAAACATAGAGTTGATCTTTTAAAGAGTTATTTGCAGCATTTGTTATAACTATTTTAAAAAACCCCGCTGACTTGCAGTGGGTGACATGAACTATGAGAGATTAAAAAAGGATCTTATTTTTATTAAATCCTGTGCTTATTCGTCGTAGCCGACTTTATCAGCCAATTTTGAGGCATCTGCCCGATGACTGGCAATTTCAGCCAGGGCCAGATTATCCTCCTTGAAGTCACCCCAGGAACTAACCAGTTCTGAGCGTGCAACATTTGGGTTAACCGGGTACTCGTAATTAACTTCAGCGTAGATTTTTTGGGCTTCATCACCTGATAAAAATTCCATCAGCTTTAAGGCATTCTCTTTGTTAGGTGCCGACTTGGTCATGGCAATACCGCTGATATTCATATGAGTACCACGATCCGCCTGGTTGGGGAAAATAACATTAACCGCCTCAGCCCAAGCCTGTTGTTCGCCTTTTTCATCATTAAGCATTTTGCCCATGTAATAAGAATTAATTATTGCAATATCGCACTCGCCTTCTTTAATCGCCTTGACTTGGGCTCGGTCGTTACCCTGCGGCTTGCGCGCCAGGTTGTTTTTAACACCGGCCAGCCATTGTTCAGCCGCTTGTGGCCCGGCATGGGCGATAACCGATGCGGTCAGTGCAACCATATAGGCGTGCTTGCCTGAGCGGGTACAAATTTTTCCGGCAAATTTAGGATCGGCCAGATCTTCATAGCTGGTTATTTCACCGAGATTTACCCGGTCTTTAGAAGCCACAATCATCCGCGCACGACTGGTTAATCCAAACCAATGCCCTTCAGGATCACGATAATTTTCAGGGATATTAGCATTGATCACCTCGTTATCGACGGGTTGCGTAACCCCGGCTGTAACGGCATCAGTCAAACGACCAATATCGACAGTTAAAATCACGTCCCCTGGACTATTCTCCCCTTCCTGAACCAAACGTTCGATTAATCCCTTTTTCAAATACACACTGTTCACCTGAATACCAGTTTTATCAGTAAATGCCTGGTAAAGCGGCTCCATTAAAAATTCTTGCCGGTAGGAATAAACATTAACCTCTTGGGCAAAACTTAAACTTGTACAAACCCAGGTATTGACTGCTAGCAAGAACCCTAAGCAAAGAATTTTCTTCATTTGATGCCTCTAAAAAAATTAAAGATGAGTTGTTAGTACAGTAATGTAACGCTTTAACAGAGTTAGTGTCAATGATAATAGTAATGATTCTCATTTACATATAAATATTAAAACAGTTTACTATAGTCATTTCCCTAAATAAAACCACATGGTTTTATCATCAGTCACCTACCCCCTCTAGCTCCCCCTGGAAGGGGGAGAACAGGGGTAAGCTTAAAACAAAAGGTTCCTCCCCTTACAGGGGAGGATAGGTGGGGTCATTAACATTTGTTCCAACAACTCTTCCGGTTTCAATGCTCATCGGATTATTTAGAAAAAGGATTATAGGAAGCTAATCACGTACAAAAGATAAGATTACTTTTGCTGGCGGGAATATTGAGCGGTGGGAGACACACCGGGTAACAGATCAGTTACCCGGCATTAATAAAAATGTTATTACTTAGCTCTGTCCTTAAGCGCTTTTAAAGGAACGATTTTCAATTTGCTGCTGGCAGGTTTTGCAGGAATATCCATTGTCTCACCTGGCTTGAAAGGATTGGGAACATTTTTACGTGCTTTGCGAGCAGGTGTTTTTACACGGCGTACTTTTAAAACACCCGGCAGGGTAAAACTACCTACGGCTCCTTTTTTGACATGACGTTCGATCAATAATGAAAGATCATCTAACACAGCGGCAACTTCCTTTTTATTAAGGCTATCATTTGATTCGGCAATTTCAGTGATGATTTGCGATTTAGTCATGGCTTTTTTTACAGCACTTGTTTTCACGGGGTATGTTCTCCAATATCTAGTTTAAAAAAGTTCGTGAATGATATTGAAGCTGCCACCATCTTTCAAGCGATAAATTCAAAAAGACACTGTATTTTACAGTGTGAAACACTTTAACCAGTTTTAGCATCTGAACTGAACTAAAATTCGTCACAACAACTAACAAAAAGACACAAAGAGTTTATCTAATTAGTTACCAGAAGGTATCGCAACTATGGCAAAATACATCGGAGCAAAAAATCTGACTCTTTTAAAAATATAAGGCTGCGCACCATTTAATGCCGATTAGATTAAAGTTATTTATCAAGCGGGTAGTACTTCCTCTTATCGGCAGCTTCATCTTCCTCTCCCTGGCTTACTGGCTTTACAAAATCGCGCCAAGCAAAGAAGTCAGCCTTGTGTTGGTGATTCTTGTATTAACGATTTACTTATTTCTTTTTGAAGTTCTACCGGTTGATGTCACCGCCATCACCATCATGGTATTGCTGGGCCTGATTTCCTGGCAATTTGAATTTTTTAATCTTAGTAAAGAGTTGTTAGACATTAGCCATTTATTTGACGGTTTTGCCAGTAACGCCGTTATGTCTATTGTGGCAGTGATGATTATCGGCGCAAGCCTGGATAAAACCGGGATGATGAGCAATGTGGCTAACTTTATTACCAAAGTCGGTGGATCCACCGAAAAACGCATCACGCCGTTGATTTCATTCACTGTGGGTATCATTTCAAGCTTCATGCAGAACGTCGGTGCGGCAGCTCTGTTTCTGCCGGTCACCAGTCGAATCGCGAATCGAACTGAAATTCCACTGTCACGGTTGTTAATGCCGATGGGATTTTGTGCCATTTGCGGCGGCACCGTTACCCTGGTCGGCTCAAGCCCGTTAATTTTGTTGAACGATCTGATTGCGACAAGTAACAAATCATTACCCGCCGATCAGCAAATAGAACAATTTTCATTATTTTCTGTCACCCCTATCGGATTGGCC
This sequence comes from Arenicellales bacterium, assembly GCA_965215945.1. Classification (GTDB taxonomy): domain Bacteria; phylum Pseudomonadota; class Gammaproteobacteria; order Arenicellales; family JAHEKD01; genus JAHEKD01. The sequence goes on from CBDCFC010000028.1 coordinate 72,876, forward strand.
ATTGTCGCAGTGGCGATTTTGTATTTTTTACTACTTGGTAATTTTGTCTTACCGACCACCACGGGCAAACGCGTCTCCAGTCGCGGCACACTGGATTACATTCGTAAAATCTATGGCGTGAATTTCAGCCTGAATGAAGTAGCAGTACCGGCAGAATCTCCACTAGTAGGATTAACCATAGAGCAGGCGGAAAAAGAATTTGCCGTGAGAATTATTGCCTTACATGATGGCACCCGGCTACATATCGCACCGGGTGCACTGACACGAAGCACCGAGATTCAACCCAATAATATGTTAGCTTTAATGGCCTCCGACTATGCACTCAATCGATTTATCGAAACCAACGAACTCGATTTAAAACCTGCTATGCAGGTATTTGCTGAATCCTTGATGCCCACTCGCGCAGGCATGTCGGAGATTGTTATTCCTCCTGGTTCAGAATTAATCGGCAAAACTCCGCGCGAACTGACGCTGCGTTCAACTTTTGGATTAACGGTTCTGGTCGTTTATCGTGATGGTAAAAATTTAACCGATATTTCAGATGAACCGTTTCACTCTGGCGATACCATTATCGCGCATCAGCCCTGGGTTGATTTACAAGCGCTAGAAGATAACCGTGATTTCGTTATTCTCACGGATGATTATCCTCGCGTTGAAGATACCAGACCCAAAAAGCTGATTCATGCATTGGTGTTTTTCGCTCTGGCATTATTTTTGGTTATTTTTACAGATCTACGGCTCTCTGTCGCACTGCTAACCGGCGCCATCGGCATGGTGTTATCGGGCGTTATCAGTATTGATGAAGCTTACGATGCGGTCAGCTGGAAAACAGTGTTTTTGCTTGCCAGTTTAATTCCCCTTGGCATTGCTGTTGAAAATTCCGGTACCGCTAACTGGATCGCTGAACAAACTTTAGCAATGCTGGGCGATGTGCCTGAATTTGTTTTATTAACAGTCATTGCTATTCTTTCGACATTTTTCACCCTGGTCATGTCAAACGTCGGCGCGACAGTATTATTAGTTCCATTGGCAATCAGTATTGCCATAAAAGTCGGTGCCAACCCGGCTGTTTTCGCCATCACCGTGGCATTAGCTACCTCGAATTCTTTCATTATTCCCACCCATCAGGTTAATGCGCTATTGATGGGTCCGGGCGGTTATAAAGTGGTTGATTTCCTAAAAGCCGGCGGCATTATGACGGTATTATTTTTAATCGTCATGCTATTTATGGTCAATCTTATTTTTTAAAACTGCAAACTATGAAATGACATCCAACGGCGGCAATCTATTGATTAATTGTTTAAGATCGCTGGGTACAGATCGTGTGTTCGCCGTGCCCGGTGAAAGTTATCTGGCCGTATTAGATGCGCTTTACGATTTTTCTGACATTGAGTTAATCACCTGCCGGCAAGAAGGCGGTGCTGCCATGATGACAGAGGCTCACGGTAAATTGACCGGTAAACCGGGAATCTGCTTTGTCACTCGCGGCCCGGGCGCAACGAATGCCAGCGCCGGTGTGCATATCGCCGCACAGGACTCGACGCCGATGATCCTGTTTATAGGGCAGGTTGCGACCAGCATGATAGAACGTGAGGCTTTTCAGGAAATTGATTATCGGCGGTTTTTTTCACCCATGGTGAAATGGGCCGCACAAATCGATGATCCGGCTAGAATAAGTGAATTCGTCTCACGGGCTTATCACACCGCCGTTAATGGAAGGCCCGGGCCGGTTGTTCTAGCCTTACCCGAGAATGTGTTATCGGCTAGTGCCGTTGATCAAGCTTTGCCCAAATTTAGACAAAATGAAACTGGGTTATCCGAGTCTTGTCTTAGTGAGCTAAAATCATTTTTAGAAAAAGCTGAAAAGCCGCTTCTTTTAACCGGCCGTGCTGGCTGGACGGCCCAAGCAACGAAGGCACTTCAAAATTTTGCATACACTAACCGGCTTTCTGTAGCCACAACGTTTCGCTGCCAGGACACATTTGATAATCGTCATGACAACTATATAGGCGATGTTGGGATTGGTATAAATCCTGAACTTAACCAGGCCGTCAAAAACGCCGATACGATATTGTTAATCGGCGCTCGGCTTGGCGAAATGACGACGGGTGGTTATAACTTAATAGACATCCCCGCGCCTAAACAAACGTTAATTCACGTTTATCCGGGTGCGGAGGAATTAAACCGGACTTACTCGACTGACCTGGCGATCAATTGTTCGGTTACCGAATTTTGCAATGCCGTTGAAAATATCGAGTTGAATAACAAACCCAATTTAAAGTATCTCGAGAAATTCAGGACAAATTATCTTAACTGGAATAAAGCCGTAAAATCAGGCAGCTCCCTACAGTTGTCAGAGATTATGAAATGGCTGAGCGACAACCTGGCTGATGATGCGGTGATTACAAATGGAGCCGGCAATTACTCGGCTTGGATCCACCGTTTTTTTCAATATAAACAATTTCATACTCAACTGGCGCCGACCTCAGGTTCAATGGGCTATGGCCTGCCTGCTGCACTAGCTGCAAAATGTCAAAATCGTGATCGTACTGTAATCTGTTTTGCCGGTGACGGTTGCTTGCAGATGACCATTCAAGAACTTGCAACCGCCGCTCAATTTGATCTGAATATTATTGTCATCGTCATCAATAATAACAGTTGGGGCACGATTCGAATGCACCAGGAAAAGACCTATCCCGGCCGTGTCAAAGGCACTGACTTGGTGAATCCTGATTTTGCAGTGCTAGCCACGGCTTATGGTTTTCACAGTGAAACGGTGGCTGAAACAGGTGAATTCATTTGCGCCTTTGAACGCGCACAACAATCCAGGAAACCTGCGTTAATAGAAATTACACATCCACTTGAAATCATCACCCCAAGTTTGAAGCTCTCTCAGTTAGGCTGATCAACCGTTAAGGCGAAAAACTCTTGTCCCGGTTTTATACCGGGATCTCCGTGGGAAACTGTGGAGTTAGGTTTGGGAGGCCCCGGAATAAATCCGGGGAACGTTCTCCCTCTGGAAGTAAGCTGCAATAACTAACGGATATTGCACCGTATATTTTTGGGGGTCAATATTTTCTCCATAAACACACTTAACGGATCCTCTTCATAGTCAGCGTAAGGTCCGCGAATTTGATAGCCCAACTTTTTATACAAGCCGATGGCTTCAATTTGTTTATCTCCTGTCTCAAGCCTGGCAATAAAAATATTCTTCTCAAGCAAATGGGCTTCCAAAAAAGCCATAATCTTTTGGGCGACTTTCTTGCCGCGGTAAAGCTCCTCGACAAAAACACGTTTGATCTCACCATAATCGCCATCGTCTGCAAGAATTTTAACAGCGCCAATGCCTGCCAATTTATTTTCAAAAAATGCTCCGACAAAACAGACATTGCCTTTGCTTAACTCGGATAAATCATCCAAATGATTACTCTCAGGTGGATACATGGCTACCATCAAATCATCTGCATGTTTAATGAGTGCCCGTACATCCTTGCGCTGTGGATCAATGATTTTAATAATCATTTATTCAAATGATAAGTTAGTGCCAGGGCAATACAATGACTTAATTCTTTTTCCAGCAGCTTATCCTGCGCATTAAAAATAATCGCTCTTTTATCTGAGAAATTGAATTTATGCGGATACATTTGCTTGAATATTGCCATCAGATTTGTCTGACAATGGACATATAGTGCGTATTGGCCTTCAGTTTTACTGACAGCATCGATACGAATAGTTGATCCGGTTTTTGGATGGTTGGTCAAATAACTCGGCTGTCCCCATTTTAACGTTTCTTCGATTTGCCCAACGGTATCCAAATCGGCGGCCGTGTCGTAAATTAACTCACGCAGAACCATTAGCTTGGTCTTTATAGGTTCTTGATAACGATCAAATACTTCTTCCACTGCAGAGTCACTAAACTTATGAAACGTTGTTTTCACCAAGGTAGTTCTCGTTCTAAAAAATCCTCAAGTCGTTGATTATAAGGCTTAAAATATCTATTGAGCCTGTTTATCGTACTTTCACTTAAGTTATTCACCGGATCAATTACAGATTCAACCTTGCGGTATAGCTTATCTCGTGACCTCTGTGGCAACACCTTCAAAATGCGCGAGTTAAGCATTTTTGCTGAAAAGCGATTAATCGCAAGTTTATGCCTTTTTTGCTGCTCTAAAACATCGTCATTTCGAACATTAACCAAAGAAGCCTGGTTGGTGATGCGATGTGCATCCTGCCATGAATTAGTGAGTTGAAGACCTAAATATGAAAACAATGGTTGTAGGGTTTGTTGCGGCTCTTTGTTTAATTCTTCTAGAAACACAATATGTAGCCGGCTGCGATCAAATCGCGATAGATAGTGTTCTATGTGATCAATATAGCGACTACGTTGCAGATAACTAAAGTAAATATCATGTTCATGGATTGGATGAGCCAGACGCTCCTGCTCAAGATTCAAGGCATTGTCGAATGGTTCGATTTCTCTCATCGTCGCAACACTAAAACGATAGTGGGACCAGGCTCGCTTGACCGGATCACGTAAAATTAAAATCAGTTTGACATCAGGAATTGTTGTATGAATACGTTCCATACAACCTTCGGTAGAAAAATAATCCGGAGTTGCTTCTCCAACTAATTGCGAATTAGTGGCTGCTATAAAGCACTGACCATATTGATCTATGTTTTTTATCTGCGGACTGCGTTGATCAAAATAATGCAGTTCCTTTGACTCTGGCAAGTAAATCGAACTTTGAGTCTTGAGAATGTTAGCAAGCGTTGTTGAGCCGCAACGCATACCACCGATAATTAAAAAATCGGGCAAGCGCATACTGTTAAAGTTTTGGGCTTTTTATAAAGGCTCGCCCTTTTCACTCAAGTCTGGAATTGCATTGGGATCAAGTGCGGAATTAAACGCATCGAGCATGTTTTGCAAGGCTTTGGCCATGTCTTCGGCGCCCTGCTCCTGGAATTTTTGTAATTCTTCATTGAGGTGTTTAGAAAGTTCATCCGCTTGCTTAAGCGACTCCGATGATTGCTCCTGCATATTTTTAATAAATTCTTCTAACTCACCACCAAGCTGATTTAAAGCCCCGGCAGATTCTTCGCCCAGATCTGCAAGTGTTTCATTTAACTGTTCGGCGACATCATCCCAGTTGTTGTCGTTGAGAAATTGATTAAACGCACTCGCCGCTGCTGTCGCCAAGCCCTGCAGAGAGCCCAGAGCATTACCCGCCGTCCAGGTGGCCAGCTCAACCGGATTATTAAGACCTTCGATTTTTGCGCCCGATTCAATGGGTTCGCCGGTTGTATTTGAGTAAATTTCAACATGACGTTCAGGCTCATTGATCACCAATGCGGCGCTTGATGTATTTAATTCACTGATTTTTTCAGGATCCAGTTCCAGTTGAATTTCTGTACCCTGATCAAGCTCATCGACATCAGCCACCTCTCCAATGATTTCGCCATTAAATTTAACCGGGTCACCCGAGTTGACTTGTTGAGCTTGAGTGAAGTTAACGGATACTTCAACATCACGGGAGCAAGCTGTTAATAGCAGGCTTGATACTAAAATTAAAAATATAGACTTTTTCATTTTATGTCCTTTTTTGCATAGCATTAATCTAGCATTTGGCAATGAATAATACTTGAATAAGCGTTGGCACATAACAGGTTGTCGAAATGTGGTCGGGTAAGCCAAGTTTTAGCAATCATCATGCCGGCCAGGCAACGTCATACTGGGCGAATGCCAGTATCCCCATCTTGGCCCAAAGCTCTCAAGGAGATTCCGGATCTCACGTCCGGAATGACGGAACCCTATTTATGAAGGTTTAATTTTCAAATGCAGCATTGCATTGAATATCAAATCAACCCTTTGAAACCTTGATACGCATAGCATTAATCCCTTTTCCGGCCAAGTCTTTACTGGCCTTATCCAGCTTGTCGAGTTTACGAAATGGGCCCATTCGAACTCGATAGAATTTTTTTCCATCAACGGTGACTTTTTGAATATAAGACTCATATCCCGATAGCGCTAATTTAGCTTTTAACTGGTTCGCCTCTTCCTGCTTGGCAAATGAACCCGCCTGTAATAAGTAATGATCAGAAGCAGCTGGTTGCTCTTGATTTTGGTCAGTCGTATTAGTATTTGTTTTAGTTTCAGCCGGTTTCGGCTTAGGGGGCACATACTCTTCCGGAATGACCTGTTCTATTTCCGGCAGAATTGTATAGAAATCATAACTCGGTGTTTGTTGTGGCTGACTATCTGTTGGAGTTTGATCATCCAGTGGTTGGTCAGGATTTGTCTGCCGGGACTTGGCAATCATTTGATTGATACCGCTGCCAAATCCATGCTCCGGGTCCTTTTTCCAGCCAAGAAAAAGCGTCGTCAACACACTGCCAATAACAATTCCGGTTATTAACATACCCAGACCTGACGAAGAACGAGGTCTAGCTTTTTTAGTTTTCTTTGGCTGTTTACGTCTTGCTTGTGCCATTTTTATTAATCTTAATTAACTGTGTAGCGTTTAAATATCGCAATTTAACCTTCATATTATCGTGGTCATTGCGAACACCCATTCGGGTATACAAGGAATGAATGTAATGAACGACTGTGGCAATCTACACATTCTGGATTGCCACGCTTCGCTCGCAATGACCCGAAATGGAATGAGTTATAGCAGAAATCAATCATATTAACCTAAATTAACTGATCATTGACTGTTCTCATCTGTCTTGAATGCATCGCAGATTCTATTGTATTTTCACATGTATTCCGGAGCCCAAACCCCAATCAAACCTAAACCATTTTTTAGAACCTGCCTGACCGCCGATATTAAAGCCAATCTTGCCTGACAGGCCTGTGGCTGTGAATCAAGAATTTTGACTTGATTATAAAAGCTGTGAAACAAAGCCGCCAATTCCCGCAAATAGTAAGTCACCTGATGTGGTGCCAGATCCCTGGCGGCGGTGGTGATGATTTCAGGAAATACTTCCAGCTTTCTCGCCAGATCTTTTTCAATTTCTTCAGTTAAATGACTGAAACTAATCTTTTCCAAGCTATTCATCGTAATCTGTTTTTCTTCTGCCTGACGAAAAATACTACAAACCCGGGCGTGTGCATATTGGACATAATACACCGGATTATCATTTGATTGTGACTTAGCCAGGTCAAGATCAAAATCCATTTGCTGTTCATTCTTACGCATAATATAAAAAAATCGTGTTGCATCAACACCGACTTCCTCGCGTAATTGTTCTAAAGTCACAAATTCAGCACGGCGGGTAGACATGGAGACTCGTTCTCCGGCTCTATACAATGAAGCCATTTGCACCAACAAGATCACAAATCGATCAAGATCATAGCCTAGGGCCTGAAACGCGGCACGCATGCGCGCGACAGTGCCATGATGATCTGCGCCGAAAATATAAATTAATCGTTTAAAACCACGATCGATTTTATTCACCATATAGGCAATATCCGCAGCGAAATAAGTGTGACGGCCATTTTTTCTGACCACAACTCGGTCTTTTTCATCGCCGAAATCACTGGCCTTAAACCACAGGGCACCATCTTGTTCATAGACATGCCCATTCTCTTGCAACATCTCCAACGCTTTGGTTATAGCACCTGAGCGCTCCAGCGAACCTTCACTAAACCATTCGTCAAAATCGACTCTAAATTCATGCAAATCGTCTTGAATCTGTTTGACTTGACTATCCAGGGTGAGCTTTTGAAGTTGATCTTTGCTTTGCTGCCCTAAAGAAACTCGCATGTTTTCGATCAACTGATCGAGATGCGCTTCGGCATCCTGCTCTAAACCTGTGCTAAAAAAATCATCAATAATGGAGTTAAAATCATTACCATATTTAACCGCAATGCCGGCAGCGATATCCTGTATATATTCCCCTTGATAAGCATTGACAGGAAAATCTATCTCATTGCCGAGTTGTTCGAGGTAACGCAACCAGACACTCAAAGCCAGAATATCCATCTGCCGCCCGGCGTCATTAAAATAATATTCCTTGTGTACCTGATAGCCGGCAAATTCGAGTAATCGAGACAGGCTGTCACCAAATGCCGCACCCCGGCCGTGCCCCACATGCAAAGGACCGGTTGGGTTTGCCGAGACAAACTCGACCGTAATCAATTCATTGTTGCCATTATTCACACGACCATAGTCATCGCCTTGGTTTAATACTTTTTTTATTGAATTGAACGCCTGACTTTCATCGACAAAAAAGTTAATAAAACCAGGACCGGCGATCTCGACTTTGCTTACCGTCGAATCGTCGCTAATGGTATCAATAATAGTTTGCGCCAATTCACGTGGGTTTTTATTTACTTTTTTGGCCAGCGTTAAGGCGATATTGCAAGCAAAATCTCCATGTGCCTTTTGCCTGCTACGTTCAATCTGGATTTCTGTATCTGCCGTACCCGTTGGCAAGTCACCTTCCGCCTCAAGTTGTCGCAACGCCTGACGTATTAATTCAGCTAATTTTTGTTTCACTTATTGAGTGCCGTAACACCAGTGGTAAACATCAGCGCATATTCTAACGCCTGAGCAGATAATAAAAAACGATTTGTTATGTTCAAGTTTGGCTCCAAGCTTTTTTTAGTTTGCGGTTAATGTAAGTCGTCAGCACCATCAAACTCAGCACGGCGATAGTAAAAACAACTAAACCCTGATGGGTTTCAACCTTGGCAATCAATTCGATTTTCATCATCACTACAAACACTGCAACCGCAAATACATCAAGCATCGACCACCTGGCAACATGGGTACTCAGTGATAAAAGTTTTGTACGATAATGATTATTGCTAACTGGAAAATTCCAATTAATCAGCAAAAGAATCAATTTGAATATCGGGGATGACAATGCTGAATAAAAAAATAATGGCAAACAGTAAATATTGTTTTTCACTGTAAAGCGCCTGTATTCCGGAGAAAACCGAAAAGGTATTGGTAAAAAGATCAGTTGTTTGAATGTAATCAGTGGCATGACCAGGCCAAACCCGAGCAAAACAGCCGTGATGAGTAACAACGAATTGATCAGCCAATAATGCAAAGCAGATATTTGTTTGGGCTTGGCCATGGGTGGCATTTTATATCAAGACTGGTAGTTTGGAGATCCCGCAACGAGTGCGGGAAATATTCCTTTCCCCGGCCTTGTGCCGGGGTCTACGTGTGACGGGAAGGAACCAGATTTAGGAGATCCCGGCATAAAGCCGGGACAGATAGTGGCTAGTATAAATCCAGCGGATCGACATCAATTGACCAGCGAACCTGTCGAGTGCGCTTATCTTTTTCAAACTGTTCAATCCACCCCGACAAAAATGCGGCTCTGGCTGAGCGGGATGTGCTATTGACCAGCAATTGAGCCCGATAACGACCACCACGCTTAGCCATCGGTGAATGAACCGGGTCCAGTAATTTCACCTTGGCATTATCGACCAATAGTTGATCGCCGGTTTGCTTTAACCATTGCAAAAACTTTATCGGCGTTTGTTGTTGTAGCGATGACGCCCTGATTAAAGCCAGATGACGATATGGAGGAAAGCCAGATTGCTGTCGCAAGCGCAGTTCCTGATCAGCAAATTGCATGTAATCATGATTTTTAATATACGAATAAACAGGATGCGCAGGAATATCTGTTTGTATCAATACTTTGCCTGCATTCTTGCCGCGTCCTGCCCGTCCAGATACTTGTATCAGTTGCTGCACCATTGATTCAGTGCTGTGAAAATCCAACCCGAATAAACCTTGATCGCAATTTATTACCCCAACCAGGGTCACCGAGGGAAATCATGACCCTTTGCAAGCATTTGTGTGCCGATAAGAATATCCACATTTTTAGCCGAAACACTTTCAAGCAAACTTTCCAATTCATCTTTTTTACGCACGGCATCACGATCCAACCGCGCTATTTTTGCCTGTGGAAATAATTTACCTAGCGTCGCTTCGACTCGCTGTGTCCCCTGACCCAATCTGATTAATGAGCTTGAGCCACAACTGGAACATTCATGATCATGCTTTTGCTCGAAACCGCAGTGATGGCAGCGCAATGACTCGTCATCATGATACGTTAACCTGGCATTGCAACGACGACAGGTAAACGATTCTCCACACGATTTACACAAAACTACCGGTGCATAACCGCGACGATTAATAAATATCAAACTCTGTTGTTTTTTATCGAGGTTTTTTTCAATTGCATCGATTAATGTCGTGCTCAAACCCTGCTTGATGGGTAATTGCTCCATGGACAGCAGATGGGTTTTTGGCATCACTGCTTCACCGATGCGTTGCTTTAACTCCAGTAGTTGATATCGACCGCGTCTAACATTCGCCAGACTTTCCAGTGAAGGTGTAGCTGAACCAAGCAATATCGGGATGTTTTCGGTTTTGGCGCGCATAACAGCCACATCGCGGGCATGATATCGAACACCTTCCTGCTGTTTGTAAGACATATCATGCTCTTCATCGATAACAATCAGACCCAGATTAGCAGCGGCTGCAAACACTGCTGAACGAGTGCCAATAATAATCTTAGCCTGTTCAGCTGCGGCGGCTCGCCACGCTTGTCTTCTGACTTTTTCTTGTAATGCCGAATGTAAAACAGCGGCTTTGAAGCCTAAACGTCGCTCGAAACGCCCTATTAACTGCGGTGTTAAGGAAATTTCCGGCACCAATACCAGAACTTGTTTGCCCTGATTAAGAACTTTACCCGCGAGTTGTAAATAAATTTCGGTTTTGCCGCTGCCGGTAACGCCTCTTAAAAGGCTAACGTTAAACCGTCCAAAATTTCTTAAGAGCCGATCAAAAGCCAGTTGTTGATCTGAAGACAAAGGCGGCGGCGACTCAACTTCTGCCCGATAAGCTGGCCAGATAGGTTCAGCCTCTGTTGTCATGACGATTTGTTTTTTAATTAATTCTTTTAGCGCAGCGTGTGGGTTTTTCTCTAAGCATTTTATCTGCTCAATGGCTAATGGGTTACCAGCAGAAACAAGCAATTCGAATAACCTGCTCTGCTTTGGTGCTGCTTTTAACTTTTTCCGGATCTGGTCGAAGTCCAAATTATCAGCAAGTTGATATACTCGCTTTCTATCAGCCGCTTTATGTTGGTAAATGCCCGGTAAAACGGCTTTAATAACTTCTCCCTGAGGAGCGTGATAATAGCCAGCTACCCAGGTGATGATTTCCAGCAACGATTTGGTGATTAGCGGTTCGTTTTCAATACAGCCACTAATTGACTTAAGTTTTTTATGGTCGATGTCTGAAACAGGCTTTGTTTTGATGACTAAACCGATCTTCTTCTGACGCCCGAAAGGAACCTGGACACGAATACCAGTTAGTACAGATTTTTTTAATTCTTTAGGAATAAGATAATCAAATGACTGGCGCAGCGGCACAGGTAACGCGACTTCAGCAATCAAAGAATTCATGTATTGTTATCTTAGTCTTCTATTAAAGTAAGTTTAGAACTGATTTTTAAGGGCTTATTTATATATATGCGCTAACCTATTGATCGATAAATAGGTTTCACAGTTACCCACAAAACCTGTGGATAAGTTTGTGGATAGAAGCACTTAAAATAGCCGAAAATTGTTTAAATTACGAGCGTTAACTTAACTGTTTAATTTTTAGGCAGCCTATTAATCCTTTTAATATCAATGAGATAGCTGATTTTTCAGGCATATGCGTTGTGGATAACTATTTATGGCCCGTAATTAAATGACAAATTTCGCTTTTGTGCATAACTTGCAACTCTAATCGGTCATTTTGTTAGAAATATTAAAAGTAAAAAAACAAACAAATTCGCACAACGCTTAAGAAAACTATAAAATCAGCTTCGTCAACAGACCGAATAACCAAAACATCGACATGCTAATACCAGTAATTCTCTCTGGAGGCGTTGGCTCACGCTTGTGGCCGCTTTCCAGAGCGTTATACCCAAAGCAATTATTGCCATTGCTGGGTTCAAAAACCATGCTGCAACAAACCGTCGAACGGCTTGACCATCCCGATTCAATGATTGTAGTCAGCCAGGAAATGCATCGATTTTTGGTCAAAGAACAACTGGACCAAATCGGTTTGACCAATACTGATATTATTTTAGAACCTTGCGGGAGAAATACGGCACCTGCTATAGCGCTAGCGGCCTGGCAGGCGCTTAAAAAAGCTGAAAACGCAATGTTGCTGGTTATGCCCGCCGACCACTTGATTATTGACAAATCTGCCTTCCAAAATAAAGTCGAACTTGCAGAGCAACTCGCCGAAAAAGATTTTTTAGTCACATTCGGCATAAAACCACAGTATGCTGAAACGGGTTATGGTTATATAAAATCGGGTGAACTGATTGATAAGGGCTGTTATAAGGTTGATCAGTTTGTCGAAAAACCAGACAGCAATGTTGCCCAGCAATATTTAAGTTCAGGCGACTATTATTGGAACAGCGGTATATTTATGTTCAAAGCCGCTGTTTTTTTGTCGGAACTGGAAAAATACAGCCCTGAAATTTACAAACATACCGCACAAGCTTTTAATGGTTTGACAGTTGATGATCAGTTTATCCGGCCTGAAAAATCCTCGTTTGAAGCCAGTCCTGAGATGTCAATTGATTATGCTTTGATGGAAAAAACTGACTTGGCCGCCGTAGTACCTGCGAATGTTGGCTGGAGCGACATTGGATCGTGGAAATCACTATGGCAGGCTTCATCTAAAGATCAGTCCAATAATGTCACTCAGGGTGATGTGATTACAGAGCAGTCCAATAATTGTTATATTCATGCGGGTCACAGACTGGTAACAACCGTTGGAACCCAAAATCTTGTTGTCGTTGAAACGGCCGATGCTGTTCTGGTAGCCGATAAATCTGCCACTCAGGATGTGAAAAAAATTGTAGATAAGCTACATTTAAATGAGCGATCAGAAACTAACCTGCATCGAAAAGTTTACAGACCCTGGGGGACTTACGAGGGTGTCGATATTGATGATAAATTTCAGGTTAAAAAAATTTCTGTCAAACCTGGTGCACAATTATCATTGCAAAAACACCAGCATCGGGCTGAGCACTGGGTAGTAGTTCGTGGCACAGCAACAGTCACCTGTGATGATAAAGTGTTTGAAGTAAATGAAAATGAATCAACTTACATTCCGCTTGGTTCAGTGCACCGGCTTGAAAATAAAGGAGAAAAACTGCTCGAACTAATTGAAATACAAACCGGGAAGTATTTTGGTGAGGACGATATTGTTCGATTTGATGATATCTATGGGCGCGATGATTCAGAGTGAAGCAACAATACTATCAGCATGACTAAAACAGCATTAATTACCGGCATAACCGGCCAGGACGGTGCCTATCTGGCCGAACTCTTGTTAGACAAAGACTATATTGTACATGGTATAAAACGGCGTTCATCTTCATTCAATACCGGCCGGGTTGAACATCTTTATCAAGACCGGCATGAAAAAGATATAAAGTTTTTTTTACATTATGGTGATCTGACCGATTCAACCAACTTGATCCGGCTACTGCAACAAATCCAGCCGGATGAAATTTACAATCTTGGTGCGCAAAGCCACGTAGCTGTTAGTTTTGAAACGCCTGAATACACGGCTAATTCAGATGCACTAGGAACCTTGAGGTTATTGGAGGCGATTCGAATTTTGAACATGGAAAAAACAGTTCGTTTTTACCAGGCTTCTACATCAGAGCTATATGGCAAAGCCCAGGAAATTCCACAAACCGAAAAAACACCTTTTTACCCTCGCAGCCCCTATGGTGCTGCCAAATTGTATGCTTATTGGATCACTGTTAATTACCGTGAGGCTTATGGTATGCATGCCTCCAACGGTATCTTATTCAACCATGAAAGCCCAATTCGTGGAGAAACATTTGTCACCCGAAAAATTACCCGCGCTGTGGCAGCAATCAAGCATGGCAAGCAAGACAAACTCTATCTTGGCAACCTGGATGCCAAACGGGACTGGGGCCATGCGCGTGATTATGCTGAGGGCATGTGGTTGATGTTACAGCAGGATAAACCGGATGATTATGTACTGGCTACAAGTAAAACCCACTCGGTTCGTGAACTAACAGATTTAGCCTTTAAATACGCGGATATCGAGATTGAATGGAGAGGACAAGGACCAGAGGAAATAGGTATAAATAAATCAACAGCTGAAACTGTCGTGGAGATCGACCCGCAATATTTTCGTCCTACTGAAGTTGATCTGCTAATCGGTGATGCAAGCAAAGCTAGACAAAAACTGGGATGGAAGGCTACTACAAGCTTTCATGACTTAATCAAAGAAATGGTAGAATTCGATCTGCACGAATTGGAAAATTCTTAGTCACTTGAACCAGTTAATGAACTATAAACCTCTCAATGTCATTCCGGCTACCGGATCAAGTCCGGCACAGGCTCAGGCTCAGATACGGAACCCATGACGATGTTGTCTATAGTCATTCCCCAAATTTTTAAGACACCTTCATCGTCATACCGGCGCAGGCCGGTATCCAGACAACCGTTATCAATGACGGGTTCGGACACAGGTCACGTATTTTCCATAAATAATGAAACAACAGTTTGCGCCCTATTGTTAGTGTGAATTACTACAGCTGATAAATTCCAAATGATCCCATTTATAGACTTAAAGTCCCAATTTAAACAAATCGAACCGGAAATTCGCGCCGCCATAGACCGTGTATTAGAGCATGGTCAATTCATTTTAGGACCCGAAGTTTTCGAACTGGAAAAACAACTAGCCGAATTCTCTCAAGTTAAGCACTGCATAAGTTGCTCAAGTGGTGCTGATGCAATACTGATGTCATTAATGGCGAAAAATATAGGCCCTGGTGATGCTGTGTTCACTACTCCATTTACCTTCTTCGCCACCGTCGAGATGATTTGTCTTGCTGGTGCGATTCCTGTTTTTGTTGATATTGAACCAGGAGTTTACAACATTGACTGTAACAAGCTGGAAGACACGATCCTGCAAACAAAACAAGCTGGGAAATTAATACCAAAATGTATTATGCCAGTTGACTTATTTGGCCAACCGGTTGACTACGATGAAATCAACGATATTGCTCAGCGACATGAATTATTAGTTATATCAGATGCAGCTCAAAGTTTTGGTTCCAGCTATAAAGACAAACCTGTCGGTGGAATAGCTGAGATAACAACTACCAGTTTTTACCCTGCTAAACCACTCGGTGCGTATGGTGATGGCGGTGCTATTTTCACCAACGATGATGAAGTTGCCGAAACGTTAAAATCAATACGAGTCCACGGTCAAAGCGGCGACAATAAATACATCAATGAACGCATGGGGATAACTGGACGCCTGGATACACTGCAAGCCGCAATATTAATCGAAAAATTAAAACTACTTCCAGAAGAAATCGAAAAACGCAATCAAGTTGCCAAACAATACGATGAGCTCCTCTATAAAAAAGTCGGCTTACCCTATGTGAAACCTGATCGAACCAGCGCCTGGGCGCAGTATTCTATTCTTGTGCCTAATCCAGAGAATTTAGCTATACAACTTAGAGAAAAAGGCATTCCAACAGCACGATTCTACCCAGTGCCTATGCATCTGCAAAATGCAGTAAAACATTTAGGTTATCGAAAAGGTGATTTTCCGGTCACCGAAGATACCGCCAATAAAATTATTAGCTTGCCAATGCATCCGACTATGGGCAAAACAACAGTTGAAAACATAACAGAAGCAATTTAATTAACAAAAAATATAACTGTTGAATTTGACTTTTCTTACCCGGAGCATATTGACAGAACTGATTTGAATAATTGCAGTGAAAATCAAAAAAATTACTGACTCAATCATATGGGTAACCAAACGCCCTACACTGGTTGGCCATGTCATCAAATTAATTTCATTAAAGTATAAAAACCTTTTTACGAAACAAACTGTCAACCGTGATTTGGAGAAATGGTGCGAATCATTGCTTGTCAATAAAAATCAGTTGCTAACAGAATTAGCAGCACAAGTTAATGCCACTAACGTTAGAGAGCTGTATAAAGATTATTTTGACTATGCGGATGCTGCTGCAACAGATTGCCCGATCACAATGGGTGGAGGTGGTGATATGAATTTAATTTATTGGTGTGCTGAGGCAATCCATGCGAAACATGTCGTCGAGACTGGTGTGGCATATGGCTGGTCATCATTAGCTTTATTATTGTCCTTAAAAAATCGCCCTGGCTCAAAGCTGATTAGTATTGATGCGCCCTATTTAAATTATGATGAATCTTTTATAGGTTGTGTAGTTCCAGATAATTTAAAAGCAAATTGGACTATCCTTAAAAAACTTGACAAAAAAGGAATTCCACAAGCTCTCGAACAATTCGATTCGGTCGATTTATGCCACTATGACAGCGATAAAAGTTATTCGGGCAGATTGTTCGCCCTATCCATTACTTTGGCAAGCACTAAGAAAGGGTGGAATTTTTATTTCTGATGATGTGGCTGATAATGCAGCGTTCAGAGAATTTTGCCTCTCAATTGAGTCAACACCATATATATTAAAGTATCAAAGCAAATACATTGGTGTAATTGTGAAGTAATTGAAATTGCATCCGGAACACCAAAACCGCCAGCTTCTTCCCTATTCGTAGTAGCCTAATAGATCAACCACAACATGGGCTGACTTGGAGGCATAAATATAGAAATGTTCATCACAAATGACTCCAGATGAACCTGCAGTATCAGAATTGCAAATCGGTAGAATGGTAGAATTAGCAATTGCAGACGATCTGAAATTCAAAATGCTTGAATTCGGTTGTAGTGCTGGATAGGGATAAGCGGTTAAAAATCCATCAATGTCTGAGCCTGCATAAGTAATATTGGTTGCTACTGCTGTTGCTGATGCAGGCACTGAACATCCAGTCGTCCCACCTTGAACAGCCGCATCAAAACCAGTTCCCGATACTTTAAAAGCTTTGCTGGACATAAAAAGTATGGGTAACGACAAAAACGTATTTCTTGTATCAACCACTCTACAAGGCGTGATCGGATAAAATTTACTTGCTGATGGTGCATTAATCGGACAAACATTGGTCTTTAACTCAAGTATTGCCTGATCAAGCTGTGCAGAACGAGCAAAAGATACATTGGCACCATCAACAAATTCACCTGTTGATTTAAGCGCATTTTCTATTTGGTTCACTGTTAAGCTTGGGCATACGTTTTTAAGCACCGCCACCGCACCTGCAACGTGGGGCGCCGCCATGGATGTGCCCTGAAAATTGGCAAAGCCACCGCCGGGAACCGATGAAAAAATAAACGAGCTTTTACTCGAATCTCCTCCTGGTGCATATAGATCTACTTGTTGGCCTTCATTTGAGTAAAACGACCTTTCGCGTAAAGAGGCGTTATCCTCTGTTGCCCCCACTGTTATCGCGGTTGAAATACAGCCCGGGCTCCCGACTGCGTTAGTAAAACCATTATTACCCGACGATATCACTACGGCAACACTATTAGTCCTGAGCATGTCGATAGCTGGTTTACGTGAATCTGTATCACAAAAACCAGTAAATTGACCACCGCCCAAACTCATGTTTACCGAAGCCAGGTTGATGGTTCCGGCCATCACTAGTCCAACAAGATAATCTAATGCCTCTACCTGATCTGATGTCCACGCTAACACACAGGGACTCACGCCTTGGCAGACAGCACCTGTAAAACGGGAGAAAACCTGAATCGCGATGATATTCGATTCAAATGCAACGCCGCTAAACGTATTTGAACTGAATCCTGCAGCAATTCCTGCTACATGTGTTCCATGATTACAGCCATTGATACTGCCACAGTCCTGGCCCGATCCGGCGGCCGTGCTCTGGGTTACACCACCAGGGCATAAAGATGTAGAACTGTTAGGAAAAATACCGCCTGAAAAGCAGGCTTCCATCGTGACCCTGCTACTGGCACCGCCAAAAAAGGCATGATCTGAATCCACCCCCGTATCTAATATGGCAACAAATTGACCCTGGCCTCGATAAGGTGAACTGGTGATGTTGCCAGAGAAATCATAGACTATATCTCTGCTTTGACCCAGGTTCACTGGCTCTGGAATATCTTCCTGAATCGACACCACATCAGGATCAGACAATATTTGCTTTAATCCCTGTTCATTGACGGTGACTATAAACTGAGGCAAATATTTCATCTTTCGTGTTGGACTGAGCAGGTTTTTGCCGGTCAATTTGCCAACAAAGTGATCAATAGCTTGTCGATTAGTTTGTCTTATCAATTCACTGGCACTCTTACCTATTCCCGCATTCGGCCTGATTGGCAAAACAGGTTGCTTAACAGTAACGATCACCGGAACAGCTTGAGTTGTTTTGGTCTTGGCCATCAATGACTGCACCGGTGTCTGATAATTCTGCGCATGGGAAAAATTAATCACACTGGCTAATGCAATGTTAAACAACAAAAATTGTTTCACTAATCTAAGATTGATGTAGTTTTTCGCTTGATAAAAAAAGAAATGAATCATTACTAGTTTCCTAGTTATCAAAGTAACCAAGTACATCGATGATGACATCAGAATTTCGCAGGGAATAAATGCTAAAGTGAGCTGTGCAGGAACCGATACAGTTTGGAACAATACTTGAATTTGCGATTGAATCGGTTTGGTAATTCAAAATACTGCTTAAAGGCCGCGGCTCACCGGTTGGATAAGCCGTTAAAAATCCACCCTGCGACTGGTTGGTGCTGGTAATATTCAATACTAACGCTTTAACAGAAGCAGGTACGCCACAACCTCCACTGGTCCCACCTTGCGCGGCAATCTGACCCGCCGTGTTTTCCGTGCTCCAAAAATGTTTTTCAGTGTTACCGTTAATTTTTCCAGCATATATACCAGTGGCTATTCGCGTATCAACGATTCGGCACGGTGTTAAAGGGTAGTATTGATAAGGCCCCGCCCCCACTCCTTGAATCTCGGATAACAAATCTCGTTGAACAATTGAAGCTGTATTTGGGATGTATTCACTTAGCTTCTTTTCTAATTCCTGATAGTCATCAATGGATAGCAATTCATTCAATTGACCTGTGCTGAGACTCCCAAGCAATGACTGCATACCTTTTGACCAATCCTCAGAACGCTCGACTGAAATACCATCACGGTGGACTTCAATAATAGATTGAATAATGCTATTTTTATTCTTAGCAATATCCAAATTTGATTGATCCGCGTACAGATTCAAGGTTAGACAAACAAATATCAAGATAGTAATGTCAAAAAACTTCATACAAGATTTATCCTCTGGTTTTCTGAATAGTTGACTATTTTTGTTGAGGTTAATCTGTTTACCCTACCTGCTTTATACTAAATTTTCAAAGTAAATAATTCACAATATTCAAGGATTTTTTACCTTAAATAATTGTAATGAAATTCTGGGCTATATCATTCTTTTTTCTGTTAGGATAAATAAGGATAAAAATAATTTAACCATAGGGGGAAGCATGGATACGTTCCAAATCTACGCAATTCCAGCACAGTCAGTGATTTCCCAAAAGACTAAAGATTTTTTCGAAAAACGTGAATATTTCACATTTTTTTAGTGACTTATTGAGGTATAGTTTTTAACGCAACTAAAACAACGTAATGGAGGCTTCTAATGAAACCAAAACAAAGAAAATTCTTATTTTTTAGAGAAAAAAACAAGTTTAAATACTTATTATTATCAACTTTTATTGTATGTGGCGCAGGAATTAGCGCATCCCATGCGGTGAATAACGATGGCAGCGCAGGTCCAAGCCTTGAACCGACAGCGGCGCAAATTGCGGCCGAAGAGGCGGAACTGGCAGCATGGAACCAAAAAGAAGAGAGAATTGCTCAGATTATGGAGAACAAAGAGCAAGTCATCAACACCATCGTCAATACTTGGTCGACCGACCAGATGGACCGGGAATTAATGGAGCTTGAATTAAGTTCCCGAACTGCTGAGGAATTGTATCAGCTGGAATCTGCCCAGAATCGGGCTGACATTGATGCGGCATTATTTGGCGTTAGTGAAGGCAGCTCTGACGGTTTAGACTCATCAGAAGCTATTGTTATTTCCCGATCAACAGCAGATTTAACCTATACACCAGTCGATCCGTGCCGTTTTCTAGATACCCGCATAGACAACTATCCTACAGATAACGCCAATGGCGTAAAGGGCTACTATCGAAATTCAGCATCACACATTGTGTATATTTGGGGTTCAGCAGGTACAATAGGTACCACTCAAGGCGGCAGTTCCACAGGATGTTCACTACCCAGCGGCACACCAACCGTCTATGCGGCAGCACTAAATATGACCGTCGTCCCAAAAACCAAGGGTCATCTGCGGGTTTATCCGGGTAACCTGGGCAGCGCACCAAATGTTTCGTTTTTAAACTTTAACACGCCAGCAAATTTCAACATTGCCAATGCGGGAATCGTTAAAACATATTTGCAAAATAGAATTCGGATCTTTGTTTTTTCGAATAATGCCTTGGGCGCACATGTAATCGGCGATCTTAATGGAGTATTTGGCCGAATAAATCAACTCAACTCAACCAACTACAATTGGCATTCCTCCTCCGATGTAAATTTCCCTGTAAACAGTACTGCATGCAGAAGCGTAAACAATGTTTTGTTTAACAGACCTGGTAAAGGCTTTGTCGATGTGCAGTTTGATACCATAGTTAGACATCGAAACTTGGGCTATGCCACAACACATATCGAAACAGCTTCGAATCAGTGTAACTCAGTAGGAAATTTTGGCTACCGTGCCGGTTATTCCTGGTTTGGTTCCGGTGCTGCTGGAAATAGAGGAGTACCACATACGGTAACACGAAGGTACTTCTATAGTGGGGCAGGCAGCCAAAGATATTACTTCAATGTGTCAGGATGGGATAATGGTTCAGTAGTTCAACACTATTTAGATAATCGGGCTATTCGTATTCATTTTACGCCTGTTAAATAGTTACTATATTCTTAATATAATTAATATTGGTACCTCCTGATTTCTCAGGAGGTACTTTATTGTAAGTACAGTCTTTAGATTTTCAGGTACCGGTTCTTCGATGAGTTCCTTGATTAAAAAAAACTCACTTAATTTCAGTTGTAAAGCTCGATTATTAATCCTGTTGTTACTTACTTGTTCTTTTCAACAACTTATACAACCTGTTTTTGCCAGCTCTGAAGACGAAATACTTTCCCAGGCTAAATCCGGCGATGCTGAATCCCAATACTGGGTAGCCCGAAACTTTCACTCGGGCTCAGGCGAGTTTGAACAGGATTACAAAAAAGCCCTTGAATGGTATGAGAAGGCAGCTGAGAACGGTCACACCAAATCAATGATTGCTTTAGGTAATTTATATCAGCAAGGCCAAGGTGCTTCACAAAGCTATACTCATGCCTTGGAGTGGTATGAAAAAGCGGCCAATAACAATGATCCATTATCAATGTTCATCGTTGGCAGCTTCTACAGCCAGGGTAAAGGCGTGACGAAAAATGCCAGCGCCGCAGTGAAGTGGTACCGAAAAGCGGCGGAACTAGGCCATCCTGAATCCCAGTTCAACCTTGCCAACCATTATTTTCGCGGGGAAGGCGTCAACCAAAACTACGATGAAGCTTTAAAATGGCTGAAAAAATCTGCCGAAAACGGGCAATCCGCCGCCCAGTTCGATCTGGCGGCGATTTACATAAACGGTGAAGCAGGAATAGAGAAAAATCCTGTGCTGGGCTATGTGTGGATGAATCTTGCTGCAAAAAACGGTAATGATCCCAATGCTGCTAAATACAGCGATTTAATCGAAAAGCAATTAAACGAAAACGAATTAAAGCAAGCCAAAATGATGATTGAAGAAAAGCTTGCAGAGTAACAAAAATTTAATCCTAAAATGGCTCTATGGAACTTGTTAAACACAGCTTGTTTGAAGTTGAATTCACCATGGTTGCCCGAACATAGCAATGCTGTTGTCGACAAAACACCCTGAACTTGACAGTGTATAGGTTGTATGCTAAACCCAATTTGAGCATGTTTAAATTACAATGGTGTTTGTAGACTTGCTATGAGTTTAGGGAATGAGAAATAATTTTGCATGCGGCAAGAGCTAAGATATTATTGCTCTTGAAATAAATAAACTTACAACTTTAGGAGAAAAATCATGAAAAATAGAAAAAAATATTTAGCGGGGATTTTAACTGCTTCATTATTTACCCTACCGGCCTATGCCTCCAATAATGAAACATCTCTAAATGACACTGGAGAATTTATTTCTTCACCAAATTATGCATCAGAAGGGGCCGTTTCATTTGAAAAAATGCGTGCTCGTAGATCAGCCGGATTCAAGGGAACCGGTAATTTCTCACGTCAAGAGCTTTCTAGGTTGGGTGTAAAGACAAATGTAACCCAACAGGAACTTGAGTCTATTAAAAAACTGCCTGTCATGTCAGCCAATGGCCCCATTTCAGCAGACAGCGCGGAATCCGCTGAAGCCATTATTGGTGTTGATAGGCGCCAACGTTTGTATACCACCACGTATCCGGCCCGAGCAACTGTTTTGATCACGTTTTCAGGTGGCCGTTGCACGGGATTTTTGATCAACAGAAATACGGTTGCAACTGCCGGACACTGTGTACATACTGGTGGCCCTGGTGGTAGCTGGAGACCAAGATCAACATTCAGAATTTATCCTGGGTATAATACAAATACTGCGCCATACGGTTCCTGTACTGCAAGGCGTTTACACTCGGTAAATGGATGGGTAAATAGCGGAAGTCATCAATATGATTATGGTGCGGTCAAATTGAACTGTAATGTTGGTAATTCCACAGGTTGGTATGGATATTATTGGACCAGTGCGAATCTTGTTAATGAATCTGTGATCATTCAAGGCTACCCTGGTGATAAACCCCTAAACCAATGGATTTCTGCTGACAGAAACCGTTGTAATAGCGCACTTAAGGTCTTTTATAAAAATGATACAACTGGTGGAATGAGCGGCTCTCCAGTATGGAATGACACCAGATTTCCTAATTCTGCTTCAGTATTTGGCATTCACGCCTATGCCCCATTTGGCAACACTGGGTGCGTCCGTAACAACAATAGCGGCACACGTATTAACCAGCCAAGGTTTAATAATCTAACGAATTGGAAAAATTCATAATTAATTCAGTATAAGTGTACTTATAATATGGGCATGAGTAATTCATGCCCATATTTCATTCTGTCAGGCCTGTGTACTTGACTTTTCGCATCTGAAAATGAACGATACCACTATATTTTTGCGCAGAATTGGACTCATTGCAGCTATGATGATACTCATTACTGCAATAACTAGTTGCCGGATCGGCGAAAATGGTTCAGATGCAGTAGCTAACAGTTCGATGGATGATAACTCATCAATTTCTTCTGACCAGGAGCAGAGTTTGACAGACGATAACAACGCCACCTCTACCTCAATTGATGGCGTAACAGGAAAAATCACAACTACAGATGGTACGCCTGTTAATGATGCGCTGGTATCACCATTAAGTCTTAGTGGTGGTATAGTTCCAGAAATTGCGATATTGTCTAAAGAAGATGGTACTTATGAGTGGCCGCTCAAACAGGGGAAATATGAAATTACTGTAACCGCCCAGGGCTTTAATCCACAAACCAAACAGATTAACGTTACTTCACAGGGTGTTTTTGTTTTGGACTTTGTCCTGAATAAATAAAATTTGACCCTCCGGGATCCAGCGGAGGATTCTTACAATAATTTTTTTCACCTTTGTGACAGTGACTCTTAAGTTGGTGAGATTTCAGTAGTAAAATTAGACCAGCCAACTTAAAGAAAAACCAAAAAACGAACAATCACACCAAAATATTAAAAAAAGTCGCCACACTTGGTTTTACTGTTGATTACCGCCTTCACATCCACAATATGACCGAATCCATCTAGGGCTAATGAGGTTTGATATTAGCGAGAAATAAATCGTTTCAGTGAGGATTGAGTGTATTGCCTGACATTTGGTTTGAGTTCAGTAACAAATGTATTAAATGTTATTTTCTGTATTTCGGTCTCAATCTCGCTATAGTTGCCCTTGAGAAAAGTATTATGCGGATCCAATTGTTTGATCAGGGTTAATCCAGCAGGTGCAACATCATAGGTAACAATCTCAAGATCCGGCCTATATTTGAATAATATGGGCAACAATTTCCAGACATCACCTGTCCAGAGGTTGGTTTCACGCTCTCGATACGCCATCTTAGCATTTTGAGGATTGGTATCGTCTAAAACAATCATACCGGTTTTATCCATACAAGCTTCAAGGTTAATAAAATCCCTGAGCACGTATTCGGATAAATGCATGCCGTCTATCAGCGCCAGATCAGGTTTTTTTCTGTACACTTTTTGATACCAGTGGTAGCGCTTGAAGAAATCATCACTGGTTTTTTTGATCAAATAGGTTTTCCGGGGCAACTCCATTTTCAGATTCGGCGCAGGATCGATGCCAATCGCCAGTGCATTATCACCCGACAAGATCAGTGAGTCTCCCCACCGCACCCCAATTTCCATGTAAAACGTTGGTTTGACTAAATAATGGATTGCTTTTAGTAGCTTGAGGTTTGCTCGTTTGCTATGTGGGTCAAAACCAAGAATATCTTGCTGCATGCGCCTATCCAAACAATCTTTGCAGCCAAGATTTATTTTTGCGATCAACTAATTGACAATTGATCAGCTTTTCTTCTTTACCTGACAGGTAAGCGATAAATTTTTCCGGATTTTTGGTGAGTTGTTGATACAGAAATTGCCCGTGTTTATGTTGTTTAGAGCGATCATACCAGTGATCGGTATAACCATATTTCTTACTCAAGCGAAAATGAAAACCCCTGCTACCCGCACCATG
The DNA here is from genome assembly GCA_965215945.1 of Arenicellales bacterium. GTDB lineage: Bacteria > Pseudomonadota > Gammaproteobacteria > Arenicellales > JAHEKD01 > JAHEKD01. Next base: position 97,767 of record CBDCFC010000028.1, read on the forward strand.
GTGATAAAACAAATGATGATAGATCGCGCAGGCGAGTGGATGCGGATTGACCACATTGGTTCTTAATAACGGCATGATTAACTCAGTGATGGATGACATGCCCGTGCCAACATCACTGATTTGCTCATTCAAAAGATTACGCATGGGAACCTGTTTCTCCAAATTAATTCTTGCATCATGGATAAAATCACCTTTAATAAACATTGCACATGGATGCGGAAACACATCGAGATTCTCAGTACGATATGGCGCAGAAATTTTACGTCCAAATCGTTCCATCTGCCTGTTCAAAATTTGATACCAGCCTGCCCGAACTGGGAAACAGTCACTGTCTAAAAACAAATAATTCTTATATTCATGTTTACGAGCATAATCTAGCAGCCAATACAATGCTTTTGAATGTTGCTCATTTTGACTAAAGGAATGCAGTACATCGCCTGCTTCGAAAAGATCTGAACTAATCCCATTTGTGATGATCCCATAATCATAGCTTGCCCGGGTTGTGCGCGCTATAAACTGTTTTTGTAACTGATACCAAGTTTTATTGTATTCACTGGGGGCAAAAATGCTGGTCACTAATAATTCTTTTTGGCTCATCAGATTTGATCAATGTGGAAGATATTTCAAGCAGATGTGTCGGCATTATGTACCAAAAATAAAACTCGTTCAAATCCAAGTCGACGAGATAGTTGTTTGATTGCTGCGAGCCAGTCTGCATTATAAAAAACCAGGATGCTCTTAAATTATAGTTTAATTTTAAATCTTACAAGGCTAATATAGCTCTCGTTAATTAATGTTTTTAATATGTTTAATTCAAAAGAATTTTGTTTCGTCAGTTTTGGCAACTCAGAGGAAGAGTTAAAAAAAGCCCTGTTGTTTTTTGCTTCGGCAAAGCGGTTACATGGCTCTTCAGAATTTATATTTATCGTTGCTGAAGGTTTAAAAACTAAACTTACAGATGAAGCCTACGACCAGCTATCTAAAAAGCTTGATATTAAAGTTCTATTGTCAAACTCCAGCGAGGATCATCCTTCACTGACAGATATAGAGGCATTAAAGACGAATGCCGGAAAACTACTCATTTCAACTAAACCAGCTTTTTGCCTGAATGATATTAATCAATATTCATTTTCTAAAACACATTATGCAGCTCGAAGTGTTGAATTTGAGCATCAGGCCAATGAGATCAGAAATTATATTTACCCGGTCTTTAATAAAAGAGCCCAATATTCCCTCACATCAGTATCAGGTAAAATTATCGAAAAAATCTATTCGAGCAATATTCTTTACTGCCAAAATGCAAATGGATTCTTAAAATTATTCAAAAAGTTTTTAAAAACGGCAGATTTAAATCAACTGTCTGATGACGAAATATTAAATACTTTCATTCAATCAAACGAGCTTGATGTAGAAACAACCAGCAATAAAGAATTAACATCATTATTGCATCGAACTATCGACAAAATTAACCCTGCAATTTGCTTGTACGAAAATATAACCGATCTTTTGCGGAATAAATCAACATATCCTGCTATTGCTGAGATTTTATCTGAGCATCCCCAATTCTATACTTTATTCGACAGCAATGACGATCAGTTTGCCAGCAAGTCACTTGCGTTGGTCAAAAAAGGCAATATATCAGAACACATAACACCAGAGTCCATTTTAGATAAAAATTTTCTGATTACCGGCATGCCAAGATCAGGTAGTAGTCTGTTAACCCGAATTCTCGATGATCAAAATAACATGGTTGTTATTAACGAACCTGAATATCAAATCTTCGATTTGCTACGCATCAACTTTAATCCAAACTGGCTGGATGTATTTATTGCAGACCATCGATTAAGAATTGAATGCGGCTTGTATGTTCAAAATAAAATTGCAGGAGACAAGGTAATAGCCGACACAATAGCAGAAAATAAAGTATCTACTTATGTACCTTCGATAGAAAACGAAGAGTTTTTTTTTGGTGTCAAAGACAATTTAGACTTCTTGTCAATCATCCACAAACTACCGCGAATTTATAGTCACTTAAAAATTCTTGCATGTGTTCGTCACCCGTATGATTGCACTGCCTCATGGATTAAATCATTTAGACACTTAAAAACAGTAGATCTTGGACATATTGGCTATTTGAACGATCAACACCGTTTTACGATTGAACAACTAAATCAACTAGAACAAATAAATTCACTTGACGATATGTCGGTTAAGCGTGCTTTATTTTGGAATTTCATTGCAGAAATCATTTTAAGTAATCAAGACAAGGTCACAGTTGTCAAATATGAAGATTGGTTTTCCGAGCCGCAAATGCAATATAGAAAAATTGCTGAAACCATTAATTATCCAGTTGATAAATTTAATACTCAAACGATTGAATTAAAACCTTCGACAAAATCATCAATCCTGACTGAGCATGATCGTAAAATGATTAAAACTTTTTGTTCATCAAATGCAGGTGAATTTGGTTACATACTATGAAATCGCCTAAAGTATTTGGTATTGGTTTTCATAAGACAGCCACCAAATCACTGGCACTTGCACTTGAAATTTTAGGCTACCGTGTCACCGGCCCAAATGGTATATGGGATGAAAATATAGCCAAAAATGCATTAACTATTGCACATCAGAAAATTAAAGAATACGACGCTTTTCAGGATAATCCCTGGCCGATACTCTATAAAGAAATTGACAACACCTATCCGGAAAGTAAATTCATACTCACTATTCGACCACCTGAGCTTTGGATAAAAAGCGTGGTGAACTACTTCGGCACTGAGTCAACACCCATGAGACAATGGATTTACGGTGCAGGTTCCCCAATAAATAATGAACAAACCTATCTTGATCGTTATCTAAAACATAATCAAAAAGTAATGCAGTATTTTTCAAACAGACCAGATGATCTTTTAGTGTTATCCATCACTGAGGGTGACGGCTGGGAAAAACTATGCCCTTTTTTGGAAGCTGAGTTACCGGCTATAAGTTTTCCACATGAAAATATATTTGCTTAAGCTATCTTTGACTGTAGAAACATATAAAGGAATTTTAGTGGACGACCTGGAACTGAATCACTTTAGTCCAACAATCAGTGCTGGCATTGTTATATTGCAATTGAACGATACTATTATTACTTACAGCCATCAACAAGTTAGCGATGTAAATTTTATAAGCCTGATCTGATGAACTGAGCCTAAAATTCTTTTTGCATTGAGAATTTCCAGCTGCATTACGATCTATGACAAATGTATATGATGATGGTGTTGGTCCGGATTTAACGATTTTCGCATTAGTCCAAACATTAGCAGCAAAACTTGAATTCGAGAAAAAGGTAAGAGATACACTAATCACTATCAATACTTTTTTTATGTTCATTTTGGGGAAACTACGTTTGAAGTTGAGTATAGATTATATTTCTTATGATCCTGACTGACAATACAAAATCTATTAATTTATTTGGGCATAAACCTTGTATTTTGAACACTTAATACCTTTTACCTTTCAGATCATTATAATTTTCAATATAATCTCCAGCCATGTGTTTGCTATGAAGCTAGATTTCTCAATTTCACTCGAGCCAGCTTAAATGAAAAGATACAAAAACAGAAACGAATTTATTGTCCAATTTTACGATCACACGATAAAGTTTGACCTTTCAGACCCGTACTCAAAGCATTGGTTCTTACCGCGTTATGATTTTGGCAAGATTCACGAACCGCTAACGGTGAAAATGATTGCTGACAATCTTAATCCCAACTCTGTCTTTTTTGATTTAGGCGCTCATCTTGGCTACTTTTCGATCGTCGCTGCAAGTATTTGCAAAAAAGTAGAATGTTTTGAAGTTGATTCAAAATGCCTTCCCCTAATAACCAAAAATATAAGCATCAACAATTTCGATAATATCAGCATTAATAACCTGGCTGTTTCAAACGCTAAAGGGTCAATCAAAATTCCAAAAACCTATAACCCAAAACCGAATTTATCTATTTCCGAAAGTGATATTGGCGCTTTATATTCAACAGTACAGACCATAGATTTAGACAGCTTCTGTAAAATCAGCGGACAATCTCCAGATTTAATTAAAATAGATGTAGAAGGAGCTGAATTCAATGTACTGGAAGGAATGCAAGATATTTTAAAAAATGGACAACTTAAGATTTTAATTGAAGTCCATCCAGGCCAACTTGAACACTTTGGCAAGTCGTATAAAGACGTAATAAATATGTTGCTGGATCATTCTTATAAAATAATCCATTATAAAAACCACAGGAGTTATGCCATGAAGAACTTCGACGAAGTGAACTCGGATTCTGAAATAAACCGTAATACAATGTTCGTTGCTTTTAGGGATAATTTATAAGAAACTTTTGGTTCGTTATTAATTTCCTCACTATTGTTAGCAAATGTCAGACAGAAACTCTACGTCAATATCAATCAATATTCCTAATGATTATGTATTCCCTCAACAACGCACCTATATCGTCATAGGAGTTGCAAGGGGCGGAACCAGCATGGTGGCCGGTATGCTAGCGGCACACAGCATACATATTGGATCAAATTACGGAAATAATTATGAAGATCCTATATTTGAATCAAGAAGAATCCCAGCCATTAAAGAAGCCATAAAATCGAATAATAAAGATCATGACATATGGGGCTGGAAATATCCCGAAGCCGCCTATTACCTGGATCGAATTTGGGATGATTTAATTAATCCGCATGTTATCGTCGTTTATCGAGACCTGGTAGCCACATCAATGGCGCACATTCGCTGGCACGGAAGAATACCCAAAGTGGCGTTTTCAAACGTATTATTAGACAATCAACGTAATTTCAATCTATTAATGAGAAGAAACTGTCCACAACTATGGGTTTCTTATGAAAAATCTATAAGTCATCCGACAAATTTTAAAAATGAACTTTCAAATTTCTTGGATATACAGCTACCGCCTGATTTTAATTATCAAAAATTCATGCAACCAGGCAAGTACAAAGAGGTGAGCAAATTTTAATTCATTTTTAGAACAATATAAAACCGCCTACAATTTACAGCGGCTATTTCAGCTAAAGATAAAATCCGGATGAGTTTTGACACAGTACTGCTCTAGAATCAATTGATTCTCCCCGTTGTATAAATCCAATAATGTGTTGAACAATTCGCTGTTTACTGGCTGAAACTTACCAAATTGCTTTTTAGGTAAATCCTTAATTAACATGTTATTAGCTTTAAGCTTTACCCGTGGGTTTAAAATTATTTTGTTCAAGTTTAATGCTAATTCGACGCCTAATTCTGACAATGATTCATTGGCCTGATCCAGGTAAATATTATGTTCAGATGATTTTGAATCAAAAAGGCTTACGAAAGTTTTGTAGTATGTTTCCGGGCTTACTTTGATTAGCTCAAACGGCAGAATAAAAACATTTTCCCTACCAAAGGCATTTACCAACGCATTTATTATTTTTAACCAAGACAAATCTTCTAAGTTAACTGTTTTTTTGATCCATTGATCAAATTCCATGGCCAGCCCATGACGATGGACAAAGTGATTGTAAACGGAAACAAGATATGTATCCTGCCTGCGAATGCTGAATATGATTTTAGTATCTTCAATCCCAAATGCTTTGACTAACTGAATAGACTGATGAATTCGATCAAAACCTCC
>CBDCFC010000029.1:0-37385 GCA_965215945.1 Arenicellales bacterium
CCGTTTGGTTCATACCAACCGCCATTTTTAACCAGCGGCAGTACTTGAATACCAAATAATTTGCCCGCACCAAAGAGTTCTCGAATGAATGCAACAGTCATTAAGATTGCGCTATAGCCAAGGCCGTTACCAATACCGTCCATAAAACTCAACATCGGGCCGTTTTTCATGGCATAAGCTTCAGCGCGGCCCATCACAATACAGTTAGTAATGATTAACCCAACAAAAAACGGATAATTTCTTACTGGTTTCAAAGGCATAGGCTTTCAATATCTGATCCACCACGATAACCAGCGATGCGATGATAGTCATTTGAATAATAATCCGCACACTACTGGGTATGTGGTTGCGAATAACACTGACAGAAAAATTTGATAGTGCGGTTACGCTGATAACAGCCAGACACATAATGAAAGCTGTTTTCATTGATGAGGTAACCGCTAGCGCAGAACAAATTCCTAACACTTGCAAGGTGATAGGATTATCATTTACCAATGGATTTAATAATGCGTCTTTTGTTTCAGAATTCATATGCTATACCTCTAGCCTGCATATTTCATAAGTATTTGAGAGTTTGGGTCGATCTGGGAAAATAGGTGGAGTGATCGTTGACGATGTCTTATTGTAATAAGGCTCGGCAAGGATCGCTTCAGATATGAAGCCAGATTGGGCCAAAACTCAAATAGGACATTTTGTAACGGGTATATATTCATTCAAACAGCACTCAAGAACTGTATTTTACTGTGTTTCACTTAACACATCCTCCGACTTGTGAAATTTGCAGGCTGATTCCCACTCATCCTTCTGTTCGTAACTTGTCGAGATAGGGGCCAAAGCCTTGATCGCTGAGCCAATATTTAAACAAATTATCAACTCCACGACTGGTCAAAGTCGCGCCGGCCAGGCCGTCGACTTGATAATTTGCATCCGGGCTATTTGGATTAACCGAACCTTTGGCAATACTAAAATCATATTCACCGTTTTCATCATAAAACTGCTTGCCAGTCCAAATAGATCGCCAGTTAGGATTATCAACTTCACCACCCAGACCTGGAGTTTCTGCATGATCATAAAATTTAACGCGATATATGGTTGACGCATCGGTTTCAAGAGATACAAAACCGTACAAGGTTGACCATAAGCCATAACCATGAACTGGCAACACAATCTTATCCACTTGATCATTATCATCTTTGACCAGATAAACTTTGGCATAGTTTGCACGCCTTCCTATCCCTGCAATATCCTGATCTTTTGTCAATTCTACGCTTTGCTCGGGATCTCGAGCAGCCATACGCTGATCATAAGTTACAATATCAACATCATCGACATATTCACCCGTAGCAAGATCAACGACCCGGGTATCTATTGATTCAAAACGCTCTTGTACCGACTTTGATTCATCATCAAGGCCGGCCACCTGGAGAATATTCTGTTGTTTATCTACTAATTTGTTTGTTTCCTGCTTTTCCCGTAACCCAACCGCAGCTGTGGCCACAATAACAGCACAAACAAGACAAACCAATACAGTCATAAAGACAGTTTTAACCATACTGTCATTGGGCATCGACATCAGGCGGCCTAACAAACCGCTTGCTTGTGTTTGATTATCTGGCTTTTGGTCTTCTTCAGGCATAGCGTTTATTCCTGCGCTTAATATTAGCTTGTACTACAAAATAATCGATTAACGGAGCGAAGATATTGCAAAATAAAATCGCCAGCATCACGCCTTCCGGGAAAGCCGGATTCACTACTCTGATCAGTACCGTCATGAATCCAATCATGGCGCCGTAAATCCAGCGCCCGGTATTCGTCATCGATGCAGTGATCGGTTCAGTTGCCATGAACATCATGCCGAAAGCAAAGCCGCCCAAAACCAGATGCCAGAGAAAAGAAACGCCGAACATCGGATTAGTATCACTACCGATAACATTGAAAACGGTTGCAGTCAGCGCCATACCCAAAAACATTCCGGCCACGATTCGCCATGAAGCGATTTTGGTGAGCATCAAAAAGACTCCGCCGATCAAACAGGCCAGTGTTGAAGTTTCACCCAAAGACCCTTGTATTGTGCCGAGGAAAGAAGCACCCCATGTATAGCCAGCTGCTTCAACAGCATCAATACCACCTGCCGCTGCTAGACCCAATGGTGTAGCGCCACTGAAGCCATCTACGGCTGTCCAAACCGCATCACCAGACATGGCCCCCGGATAGGCAAAATACAAAAAGGCCCGCCCTGTCAGGGCCGGGTTTAAGAAGTTTTTACCGGTACCGCCAAACACCTCTTTACCAATCACAATACCAAACGATATTCCCAGCGCTACCATCCATAGAGGCGTATTCGGCGGAACAATCAATGCAAATAAAATCGAAGTAACAAAAAAGCCCTCATTGATTTCATGGCCCCGAACGGTTGCGAACATAATTTCCCAAACAGCCCCCATCGCAAAGGTGACAAAATAAATCGGGATGAAATAAACCGCACCGTGGATAAAATTCGACCAGAAGCTATCGGGATTAACATCCCCGCCCAGCAGGTGAAAAAAACCACCCCGCCAACCCGGGACTGTATCAAGACCCATTGCAACCATCGCGGTATTAGCCTGCAAACCGGTATTCCACATTGCCACAAACACGCAAGGCATCACCGAGAGCCAGACATAAATCATGACTCGTTTCAGATCAATACCGTCACGAATATGAGGTGAGGTTAAAGTTTGATCATTAGGCGAATAGAGGAAAGTGTCAACGGCCTCATAAATTGGATAATATTTTTCCAAGCGCCCACCTTTTACGAAAAGTGGATGTAACTGATCGAGCTTATCTCTTAAAGACATCAGCCCTCCTTCTCAATTTGTTCTAATCTGGCGCGCAGCACCGGGCCAAACTCATTTTTACTCGGGCACACGAATGAACAAAGCGCTACGTCTTCTTCATCCAGTTCCAAACATCCCAGCGCTTGAGCGCTATCCGTATCGCCAACAATCAAGGCCCGTAATAATTGTGTTGGCAATACATCCATGGGTACAACATTTTCATAATGCCCTAATGGTACCATCGCTCGGGGGCTTCCATTTTGTAGCGTTCCAAAATCATACGTTTTATTTCGATTAAATGCGGACAAAAACACATTAAAGGCGGAATACTTGTTCGGCCCAGGAGAAACCCAACCGAATAAATCACGACTTTGATCAAGCGGTAAAACAGTGATCTGGTTATCATAACGCCTCAGATAGCCAACCGCATCCGCAGCACGCTGCCCATTTAAGATAGAACCAGAAATAAGTCTAACCCTGCCTTCCTTTAGTTCGCCATTGACAAGCTGACTGATTTTTGCGCCAAGTCTGGTTTTAACTAAGCGAGGCTGGTTTATCATTGGTCCTGACAATGCGACGGTCCGTTCAGTCCACAATTGTCCGGTCGAGAATAACTTGCTTATTGCGATGACATCTTGATAGCCAATATGCCAAACCGTGCGCTCCGCGTTGACGGGGCTTAAAAAGTGAATATGAGTTCCAACCAGACCTGCAGGATGGGGACCGGAAAAATGAGCAAGTTCAATATCATCTTGATCAGGCACACTAATGTCGGCATCAGGCGAAGCACAAACATAGACCATGCCATCAATTAATTTGCTAATCAGTCGGACACCATTGAGAAAATCCTGACGATGCTGATTAATGATAACCGCTGGGTCAGCGGCCAACGGATTACTGTCCATTGCAGTGATAAAAATTGCATGTGGAACAGCATCGACTGTGGGAATTTTACTGTAAGGGCGTGTTCTAAACGTCGTCCACAAGCCGGAATTAATCAGATTTTCTCTTATTCTGTCGGCACTGAGACCTTCATATTGATCGGCTGAATATTGATTGAACTGTTCATGCCCATCTTCTTCCAACTCAATCACAACAGATAGCAAAGCCCTTTTGGCACCACGATTTATAGCTGTGACAACCCCAGCGCCAGGCGAAGTAAAATTAACTCCCGGATTCTTTTTATCGGAAAACAATACTTGCCCGATTTTGACTCGATCGCCCTCTTGCACTGCCATTGTCGGCTTCATACCAACATAATCGTTACCCAATACAGCGACTTCAGTGACTGAATTTACATCTGTAATTGTTTGCTCAGGCTGGCCGTTAATCGGAATATCCAGACCTTTTTTGACTTTAAAATGCACGTTTTAAGCTTCCTATCTCATCTCGTAAAAAGCAAAAAAACAAATAAAGAATAGACCACGAGGACCATCCTCATTTGTTTAATTGTGATTTAAATATTCCATGATTTTACTGGTTGTCAGCAACTTATTAAACACTTTTTAGTGTTTTTTATGACATGAGTCATATTGTCAATTATGTCGCATTTTGTGTTTATACCTTTAGCATTGCGCGCTAAACTATTGGTTACGATTACATTTTGTCCTAAGGGAGTTCAAACCGTGAACTTTGAAAAAGTCTTATTCGCGTTTTTTATTTTGCTTGCGATGACACTAAATTTCGGTTTTTTCTATGGTGATCAAACTGATCCCAGCCAACATCATGTTTATGAGTTGTTTGCAGCGATTGTAATCAGCCTTATTGCTACCATCATGAAATTTGGTGATCGCTCACAAGTAGGTGCTGTTTTACTGGCTACCTCTTTAGTGGCTGACCTGCAACTTATTGCGGCGGCCACAGTTTGGGGTATTGCGGTTTACGGTTTAAATATGCCGCTCAACGCCTCGATCATGTCAACCGTGGTTTCTTTATCTGGCGGCGCCTTACTAGCTAATATCGTATCAACCGTATTGCTTGTTATCGAGACAGTCGTTGCGCGTCGTTAATAACTAGCGACTTCGGCTTAGGGTCATGAATTCCATCCCTTTTTTAATTTTGCGCCGGCTGCGGCGCCCTTTGTTGCTGTTATTAACAGTCTATTCTATTGCAGTATTGGGTTTTACCCTAATTCCTGGTGTTGATGACAACGGCAATCCCTGGCGAATGGATTTCTTCCATGCTTTTTATTTCGTCAGCTACATGGGTTCAACCATTGGCTTTGGAGAACTGCCCTATGCCTTCACTGATGCTCAGCGACTCTGGACCATGGTTACTATCTATACAACCGTTGTCGCCTGGCTATATACTATCGGTTCAATTATTTCTTTAATACAAGACCCCACTCTACGCGACACATTTTTACTGCGCAATTTCAAGAAGAGTGTCAGCCGAATTAAAGAACCCTTCTATTTAGTCTGCGGTTATGGTGAAACGGGTAATCAACTGGTTAAAGCCATGTGCCGTCGCGGACTACGCTCCGTCGTTATCGATAACACAGAAGAGCGAATCAACGCGTTGCAGTTACAAGATTTTGCTCTATATGTACCGGGCATCTACGGTGATGCAACTAATGTTGAAATACTTAAGGATGCCGGCTTGAAAAATCGATTTTGCAAAGGTGTTTTTGCGCTGACAGATAACGATCTGGTCAATTTAAAGGTCTCTATAACAACCAAGTTACTCAATCCCGACATTAAAGTAATTGCACGCGTTGAACATCATGATATCGATGCCAACATGAGATCATTTGGTACTGATCACATCATCAATCCTTTCGATAGTTTTGCTGATCTGGTCAGCCTGGCAGTCAAAGCCCCCAGCTTTTATTTGTTACAAACCTGGCTAACCAGCCCACCCGGTACTGCGCTTATTGAACCGATATTCCCGCCCAAGGGACGGTGGATTATATGTGGTTACGGCCGTTTTGGGCATGCCATGCATAAACAGCTGGGTAATCTGGGCATCGATGTCACTGTAGTGGACGCCAACCCGGATGAAACCAACCCCCCCAAGCATTTCGTTTTTGGCGTTGGGACCGAAGCGGTAACCTTGCGTGAAGCAGAGATCGAAACGGCTGCCGCCTTAGTTGCGGCAAATGACGATGACACCAACAACCTGTCAACAATCATGACAGCCAGGGAACTCAATCCTGAATTATTTCTTGTCTCGCGCCAAAACAGGTCGGCTAATGTGGTGTTGTTTAAGGCAGCGGATTTGAGCATGATCACCAACCACAACCGTGTGGTTGCACGCCGCACGTTGGCGATTATTACAACACCGCTGACAGAAGAATTTCTTAAACTGGCTAGAAAACAAGAAATTTCTTGGGCTAATCAGTTGGTCAGCCGTATCATTGCGGTGATCGATGATGAAGTACCGCATACCTGGGTAATCAATGTTAAGGCCGGCTCCGCAAAAGCACTAATGCGTTCATTAAAAGAAAAGCGCCCCGTGCATTTAAGACATTTACTCAAAGACCCCTCTAGTCGCAAACGTAATCTTGATTGCGTTGCACTGATGATCAAACGCGATGATAAAACTCTGCTTTCACCTGACGCAAAAGAAACCATCCGGGCCGGCGACAGCATTTTATTCTGTGGTTCCGGTGATGCAGAAATCAGCATGCGCCGCATTGCTCGAAACTATGAAGACCTGTTTTATGTGCGCACCGGTGTGACTAGACCCTCCGGATATATTTGGCGTAAACTGTTTATTGAAAAAGAGAATTTTTGAATAAAATATCCCGTACTGTAGTACGGGAGTTATAAAGTTTTTAAGTCTTATTCAGCTGCAGCAGCAGGCTCTTTGACCTCTATCAACTCGATTTTAAACACCAGGGTTGAATTTGGTTTAATACGTTCACCTGCACCTCTCTCTCCATAAGCTAACTCTGGCGGAATTACAACTTCGAGTTTCCCGCCCGGCTTCATTAGCTGGACAATCTCAGTCCAGCCTGGAATTACATTCGCTAATGGAAAGGTTGCCGGTTCACCGCGCGCAATTGAGCTATCAAATTCCGTGCCGTCAATCAAACTGCCGGCATAGTGAACTACTACTGTGTCTTTTTTAAGCGGTGAATCACCTTCACCTGGCTCAATGACTTTGTAGAGCAATCCACTATCTGTTTTCTGTACACCTTCACCTGCCGCATATTCTTCACGAAAAGCGTCTCCTTTGGCGATATTCTCCTCTGCAGCCTTGGCCAATTCTTCCTGGGCTTTTTGAGCGCGTTTTTGCTCGGCAGCCATCAAAACCTCACGCATTTGTTCTTCTGTCAGGGCCGAATCTCCTCCCTCAAGGGCCTGCTTAACGCCCTGCATAAATTGCTCCTGGTCAAACTCAGCTGCTGAATCAATCAATGGCTTAATGCTTCTGACAGAATAAATTCCTGCCGAATAACTGAATTTTGCCGCTTCAGACTCAGGGACATCCTGAGCAAAACCGTAGCCGCTGCTAATCAAAAGTATGGTGGGAAGTAGTTTTTTATAGTTCATCATGGGTTCCGTGGATTTAGTTATAAATCGGGCATGATAAAGGCCAAACCTGAATCTATGCTTATGAGCTGCGATAATGGCATGAACTTGATAACTGTCAAGCACCTTTTCATTCACTACATTGTGAATTACAGTCGAAGCCTCATGAGAATTCCTCAACACATCGCTAAAGGTTCGACCTCGATTTCTTATCCACAAGGAATTTTCCTGGTTATTCTGGCCGGCGTATTTTGGTCGTCCATGGGTCTTGGAATAAGGCTAATCGAGCAAGCAAATGTCTGGCAAATACTTCTTTATCGATCGTTTTCACTGGCGATGTTTCTTTTTCTGTTAATTAGTGTTAGATCCGATTTCAAACCATTTACAACTATCAGACGAGCCGGCATTGCGGGAGTTATTGGAGCAATCGGATTGGTCATTGCATTCGCTGGCGGTATCTATGCCATTCAATCCACTACCGTTGCCAACGCGATGTTCTTGTTTGCATCAGCACCCTTTATAGCCGCAGTTTTGGCCTGGATAATTTTACGAGAACCGGTAAGCAAAATAACAACAATCACAATTTTCATGGCTCTTGCTGGCATTGGCATAATGGTTCAACAAGGTATATCCAGCGGCCATCTCACCGGCAACCTTAGTGCGATTGCCTCCGCATTGGGTTTTGCAGTGTTTAGCATTGCGCTTCGTTGGGGCAAGCTTGAGGATATGTTACCCGCTGTTTTTCTGGCAGGCATTTTCGCGATGATTATTGCTGCAATCGTATGCACGGTGAAAACCTATTCTTTTTCAATCCCTACACGCGATATATCAATCGCGCTTGCAATGGGTGTATTTCAAGTTGGCATGGGGCTGGCGGTATTCACAATCGGTTCTAAAGTTGTACCCGCCACAGAATTAACATTGCTATCCATGACAGAAGTACTGCTCGGACCTTTTTGGGTGTGGTTATTTATCGGTGAGACAGCCAGTATCAATACTCTAATTGGCGGTTGTGTTTTATTACTAGCAATCTCTGTCAACGCAATATTAGGAATCAAAAGCAAAACTTAGGTAACCTCTGATGAAATTTAGTGATTACCTATTCAATCACTAACCTGACTGAATATTTTCATCACACTTTGTCATATTACTGAAACATTCGTTTGTTCTAATCTACAACAATACACTAAAGGGTTCGTTGTAGACGATGCGAATTTTGTACGGAGTACAAACAACAGGTAACGGCCATCTAAGCCGCTCGCGCCTGGTCATTTCACACTTAAAACGATTAGGTCATGATGTCCATGTTATTTTAAGTGGTGCCGATAATGGCAAGTTTTGGGATCATTCAGTTCTGGAACCTTATACTAAATATCAGGGGCTCACCTTTGTCCATAACAACGGCAAAATTAATGCCTTAAAAACATTAAGAAATCTTGATCTAAAAAGCTTTTATGACGACATCTGGCATTTCAATGCGAATCGCTACGACTTGGTGATCAGTGATTTTGAACCAATCTCTACTCGAATTGCTGAAAAATTCAACATCAAAAGCATCGGCATTTCCCATCAATGTGCATTCATTTATAACGTGCCTAAAGCACCATTTAATTATATGGGTAAATTTATTACCAGAATGTTTGCTCCCGTAACTTTACCCGTAGGTTTGCACTGGTATCATTTTAATCAACCTGTTTTACCACCGATAATTAATCATCAATTAGTTTGTGACTTACCAATTGAGAAAAATAAAATTCTGGTTTACCTACCCTTTGAAAATCGAGATGAATTCAAACAGCAATTCTTAAAGTTTCCTGATTACTCTTTTCACATTTATGAAAAACGAGATCAACAGCTAATCGAGAAAAACTTAATTTGGAACCCATTTTCTCGGTCTAATTTCATTAACGATTTAAAATCGTGTACTGGTGTCATTTGCCAAGCGGGTTTTGAATTACCCAGTGAGGTCTTGCATCTGGGTAAAAAATTACTTTTAAAAGCCGTCCAGGGGCAATACGAGCAGCTCAGCAATGTAATTGCCATGAATAAATTAGGTTATGGAAAAACTACCAAGCAATTTAATTTTGACGTCATCGAAGACTGGCTCGATCAACCAATGACTAAACCAGCTGGTTACCCTGATGTGGCTCGTTTTGTTGCTGAATGGATCAGTGAAGACCCTTCTTTATCGGCAGAACTATTATCTAAATACCTATGGGATAAAACAGAACAGCCTCCATTTCACTTGAACCTTGTGCTTGCCTGATCAGGTGAAAAACAAGGTATTAAACTATTCATTTGCATTTAGAACTAAGAACCCAGTTCATGTAGGATTTGATAAGCGCCACTACCGTACAATCTGGATTTCAGATATTCACTTAGGCACTAAAGGCGCAAATGCCGAGGCACTGCTTGGTTTTTTAAAATTGGTCGATTCAGACAAACTTTATTTAGTTGGCGATATTGTCGATGGCTGGCGTTTAAAGCGTAGTTGGTACTGGCCGCAATCACATAATGATGTGATTCAGAAAATCCTGCGCAAAGCACGCAAAGGCACCAGAGTCGTCTATGTGCCTGGTAATCATGATGAGTTTCTGATCGGTTACTATGACAATAATTTCGGCGGTATCGAAATTGTTGAAAAAGATATTCATATCACCGCCAACGGCAAGCGGCTGTTGATTTTGCACGGGCACGAGTTCGATAATATTATCCGCTATTCAAAATGGCTGGCGTTTGTCGGTGACTATGCCTACCAGGCGGCATTAAGCCTGAATTATTTTTTCAATATCACCCGGCGTTACTTTGGTAAAGATTATTGGTCTTTATCGTCGTATCTAAAACTTAAAGTCAAAAATGCGGTGAGTTTTATTTCCTCATTTGAAGAAGCTGTTGTAAAAGCCTCAAAAAAACACAAAGTTGACGGCGTTATTTGCGGGCATATCCACCATGCCCATGTTCGTGAAATCGATGAAGTGATGTATTACAACGATGGGGACTGGGTAGAGAGCTGCACCGCACTGGTCGAAGACCACAGCGGCAAATTACATTTAATCAAGTGGCTCAATGACGATGCCTTACCGGAGGATAAAGCACCAAATTTGCTCAAGGCCAGTACAGTCTAGCAGCTTTCCCTGATTTAAGTTATTGCTGACAAAATACTCATCAGGTCATTAAACCGTCACATTACCCACCTATTATCCTCATCTTCGATAAACAAGACGGGATTCGACTATGTTCGCTTTTAATAATAAATTATTTTCTAAATTAACTGTTTTATCGCTGTCAATCTGCAGCTTTGGGATTGTCCATGCTGGAATCACTTTATCACCTATAGGCGGCTATGAAACTGACACCGAGGACGCAGCTGAAATTGTTGCTCACGATGCGGCCAACCAACAACTTTTTGTGGTCAATGGTGATACCGACAGTATTGATGTGCTCGATATTTCAGACCCAACGGCGCCTAGTTTTATCCAGACTATTGAATTAAGCGACTATGGTAGTGCCGCCAACAGCGTGGATGTTTTCGGTGATACCCTGGCCGTTGCAGTTGAATCCGATCCAGCCCAAGATCCTGGATCAGTTGTCTTCTTTAACACTAGTGACTATTCATTCGTCAACCAACTTCAGGCTAGCGCACTGCCAGACATGCTAACTTTCACACCCGATGGCAAGTATCTATTGGTTGCTAACGAGGGTGAACCCGATGATGATTACCTAATTGATCCAGAAGGCTCAATCACTATCATTCGTATCGGCAACAAAAACGTGGCTGATTTAACTCAAAGTGATGTAAAAACGGCGCGTTTTAACAATTCTACTCGAATGTACAACAAAAAAAGCATTCGAGTATTTGGACCCGGTGCTACCCTAGCGCAAGATCTTGAACCTGAATATATCGCTGTTTATAGAGCCAAGCGATTCCGTTATAACTATCATGGTTACTTCTTCCGCCCACGCTGGAAAGCCATGGTTACTTTACAAGAGAATAATGCAGTAGCAATTGTCGATGTAGCACGAGCACGCGTAGAAGCAGTTGTCGGTCTGGGATTCAAAAATCATGATGTTGCAGTGAACGCTATTGATGCCAGTAATGAGGATGATGGTATTTCCATCAACACCTGGCCGGTTTATGGCATGTATCAACCTGATGCTATCGCCAGTTACACTGTTAATGGACGTCCTTATTTCATTATTGCAAATGAAGGTGATGCCCGTGACTATGACGGTTTCAGTGAAGAAGATCGTGTTAAGGATTTGATCCTTGACAGTGAGCGTTTTCCAAATGCAACAGAACTACAAGAAGATGAAAACTTAGGCCGTTTAAAAATCACCAACACACTTGGTGATTTTGATAATGACGGCGATTACGATTATCTATTCTCTTATGGTGCCCGTTCCTTCTCAATCTTGAATCGATTTGGTGGACAAGTTTACGACAGTAATAGTCAGTTTGAATTCATTACTGCCTCATCAGAGTCCAGAGGTTTTTAATTCAAATGGAACAGCTGACTCATTCGATGGCCGCAGTGATGACAAAGGTGCCGAACCAGAAGGCGCAACCACTGGCAGTATCAATGGTAGGCAATATGCGTTTATCGGCCTTGAGCGTATTGGCGGTGTGATGACATACGATGTTACCAACCCTGCGCAACCTTTTTTCGTCAACTACACGAATACGGCGACTGAACTCGGCGACATTGGCCCCGAAGGACTTAAATTCATCAAAGCCGCAGACAGTCCTAACGGGAACCCGCTATTAGTAGTCAGCTTTGAAGTCAGCGGATCTACACGTATCTTTGAGATACAAGATTAATTTGTTTTTTAACGAAAATGTAACTTTCTGCAGTTATGATACTGAATTCCATAGATTCTTCAGTTCAGATGTAGGAGATGGGGTCTTCCCATCTCCTTTTTTACCGTTAACTTTGTAACTTTTATGAATAAATTTGAGATCTGAAATATTCTCATAATAGTTGAAATATATTCCCTCTGTGATTGCAACACACAAAGCTATGTTCCATAGCCGTAGAGCTTTAGACAAAATATAAAAATAAAAACCAGCTTTCAGATTATGGCCTGCATTTGCAGGCCATTTTTTTAACCTAATAGATTCCCCCGGGTAAACTCGGGGTTGTTACCGCATCAAATGGAATGGACACTGCCTCAATAACATTCGGCATCTAAAGTGCCATAATTGAAATTTCAATTAACAAAAGAGGCAGTATCCATGAACAAGATTAGCGTATTAGGCATTGATTTGGCAAAAAATAGTTTCCAACTGCATGGGATAGACGATCACGGTGAAGTCGTTTTACAAAAGAAAGTAAACCGTACACAGCTGCTTGCATTGTTGGCCAACCTATCACCGTGTTTGATTGGGATTGAAGCCGGTGGTGCCATGCATTACTGGGCCCGTCAATTTGCTAAACTTGGGCATACCGTACGGGCCATGGCCCCACAGTTTGTGGCCCCGTATATCAAATCAAATAAAAATGATCAAAATGATGCCCAAGGGATCTGCGAAGCGGTACAACGACCCAGCATGCGTTTTGCACCGGTCAAATCTATAGATCAGCAAACGATACTGCATTTACACCACTCACGACGATTGCTGATGTCCCAACGCATTGCGCTGAGCAACCATATTCGGGGGACATTAAGCGAATTTGGCATCGTAATCCCCCAGGGCAACCACCATATTGGTCATCGTATGGCGGATATATTGGCGGATGCGTCAAATGAGCTGAATCCGGCTATGCGCACCTTACTGTCAAACTTATACGAACACTATGTCATGTATCAACAAAAGATTGATGAAATTGAACAGTCGATAACGCGATGGCACCAACACTGTGAGAAGAGCCAATTATTAACCCGCATACCTGGGATTGGTATATTAACGGCAACGGCGTTGGTCGGCACGATCGGTGATGGCCGTGCATTTAACAATGGCCGTCAATTAGCGGCCTATTTGGGATTAGTGCCTCGACAGGCATCCAGTGGGGGTAAGCAGCGATTGTTGGGCATATCCAAACGAGGGGATGGCTATGTGCGAATGTTATTGGTCCATGGTGCACGCTCAGTGATCTGCAGTGTGAAACGCCGCCAACGGGCTGGAATGGAAAACAAATCACCATGGCTCACGGCATTAATGAATCGGACTCATGTCAACAAGGCATGTGTGGCCCAGGCGAATAAAACCGCACGGATTGCATGGCGTGTAGTAACGTCAGGTCAAGCCTATCAAGCAATAGCTCGATAATTTAACAACACAACGATGATCAAGTACTTAATAATTAACCCTCAGACAGATTGCGACAAGTGAAATAGATGGTAAAACAGGTCAGACCGCGACAGGGAAACCCCGGCGAAAGGGTTGGAGATGTAAAACTCCGAGTAACAGATAGGGAACCTGTCGGCGTATTCCATTGGGGCCAGAAGTGTCGAAACACGCCACTTCAATAACAGGCCGGATGTAAGTGTGCAATTGATCTTCTTTTTATTTAATTTAACTTGGCAAATCGGCAGTGTCCATGTAAGCCCTTGCGGACTGATCCGATCAACATCGTCCCCTTACCAGGCGCGATGTTCAATCTAAATACACTCATTCATCCACGGGCAAGGCCGGGATATATACACTTTTAAAGTGGTCCCGGCACAAGCCCGTGGTATTCTGTCGCTTACGCGAGCGCTATAAAAAATTAATCTAAGACAAAAGCACCTTGTCATTACCTTGTCATATCTGTTTGCTAACTTGCGCCTCGCTAAATGCACTTTTTAGACATGAACTTGATATGACCAGGAGATTAATAATGCAACATCATAATGAACATGACGACTTCACCTCCAACCCATTAAAAAACAAGCCGTTTTGTAGAATTTTAGAGAAAGCCTTGAGCAGGCGAACAGTGTTAAGTGGCAGCATGGCCATTGCCGCCACCAGCTTTATTCAACCTGAAGATGCTCAAGCAAGAAGTCATCGATTTCCACGCCGCAGAAAGCTACTGGATTTTAATCCGGTCACGATTGCAGAAGGCACTGGTCCAACACCTTCTATTTCGTCTGATTACCAATACGATGTAATAATCCCCTGGGGCGAACCCATTGAACCTGACGGCCCTGATTACAGCTATCCGCCAAATGCTGCTGACCAGGCTGAACAAATTGGTATCGGTCATGATGGCATGACTTATTTCCCTGTCAACTACAACACATCCAGCCCTAATTACAATTGGTATGCAGATAATTACTGGTCACATGATCGATCTGTAAACGCAAACGATGGTGCGTTTGTTCTGAAACAAAAAGGCATGCTTGCGATTAACCATGAATTCGGTACAACCCCTCATGTACTCGGTAAAGAATCACCCGAATCAATTGAAGATGTTAGAGCCATGCAACACGCGCATGGTGTTTCTATCGTCAAGATTAAGCGCAAAAACAATGGCAAATGGAAAACAGTAAGAAGCAAAAATTCCAGGCGTATTCATGTCAACACTCCCGTTGCCTTCAGTGGTCCAGCAAAAGACAGTGATTTATTAAAAACGCCAAACGGAAATATTCCACTTGGCACGGTTAATAACTGTGCAAACGGTCACACTCCCTGGGGCACTTATTTAACTTGCGAAGAAAACTTCAATGGTTATTTTGGCGCGACTAGCCGAGAGCAAGTATGGGTTCCAACCGAAGAGCAAGAACGTTATGGTTTTGATGACGATGGATTCGGCTACGGTTGGTATAACTTTGATCGGCGTTTTGATCTTTCTGATCCAGATTACAAAAACGAGGAAAACCGTTTTGGCTGGGTTGTTGAAATCGATCCTTTTGATGCAACACAAAAACCCGTGAAGCGCACTGCTCTGGGCCGGTTTAAACATGAAGGTGTAACTATTGTTGAAGGACGTGGTGGTCGTATTGTTGCCTATATGGGTGATGATCAGCGCTTTGATTATATTTATAAATTCGTATCGGCCGATAACTGGCGCACAATGTTAGCTGAGGGTAAAAGCCCTTTGGATGAGGGTAAACTTTATGTCGCCCGCTTTAATGAAGATGGCTCTGGTGACTGGCTTGAGCTGACAATAGATGATCCGGACTTGGCGGCACGTTTTAGCGACCAAGCTGAGGTGTTAACCTACGCGCGCCTTGCTGCTGATATTTTGGGTGCCACCCCAATGGATCGACCTGAGTGGATTAGCGTTGGTCCTAGACAAATGGTCTATTGCACACTGACCAACAATTCCCAACGTGAAGAAGCCGATGCGGCTAACCCACTGGCACCAAACCCCGACGGCCACATTATCCGCTGGCGCGACCGTCGCCGTCATACTGGCACAAAGTTCAACTGGGATATTTTTCTGATTGCTGAAGATACGCATGACACAGAAGACACCTTCAGTGACCCGGATGGCTTATACGCTGACCAGGACGGACGCTTGTTTATTGAGACAGACGGCACCCAAAAAGATGATCTTAATAACCAGCTAATTATTGCTGATACCCGAACCGGTGAACTACGTCGTTTATTCACGGGTGTTAGTGAATGTGAAATCACGGGTATTACTTTCACTCCGGATCGGCGCACAATGTTCATAAATGTACAGCATCCCGGTGATGGTGATCCGACACTGACCAACTTTCCAGCTCAAACTGATGGTGTAACCGTACCCAGGGACGCAACTGTTGTCATCACCCGAAAAGATGGCGGGATTATAGGATCTTAATTCTGTTAAATCTGTTCGAGTATTAAATTAAGGGTCGGTTAAAAACCGGCCTTTTTTAATTCCAGATTGAAAAATTCATATACTCCCCCTATAAATTCAAACATTTATTTGAAATCAATAATTTAAATAATTAATTTCATGTTAATTGGAGAAACTTGGATTTTTTAACAAAACTTTAATAAATACAAAGAGTTAAAAGTATTTTTAATTTGTCACACTTTTGTAACATTTGAGTCTTATTATTCGCTTAAACCTAAACCTAACTGAGACCTGAATATTATGAAAAATCTCAAAACTATTGTGACTAGTGCCGCTGTACTGGCTGCAACCTCTACTGTGTATGCTCAAGGCCGAGAACACATTGAAATTGTTGGTTCTTCAACAGTTTTTCCGTTTGCAACAGTTGTCGCGGAAACATTTGGTAATAAAACTGAATTCCCCACGCCTAAAATAGAATCAACCGGTTCTGGTGGCGGCTTAAAACTGTTCTGCGCGGGTAGCGGTGTTGATACACCAGACATCACTAATGCTTCGCGTCGAATCAAGGCCAGTGAAGTTGAGACCTGTGCGAGTAACGGGATCACAGAAATTACAGAGGTTCAAGTAGGCTTTGATGGTATTGCCATTGCTAATGCTAAAGACGGTCCGGATTATGCCCTGACTCGACGTGATCTTTTTCTGGCACTAGCTAAAGAAGTACCTGGCGCCAATGACGGAGAGCTGGTCGAAAATGCTGCTGAAACCTGGGCCGATATTAATCCCGACCTGCCCGCCATCGCTATCGAAGTTTTAGGTCCTCCACCAACTTCTGGTACTCGTGATGCGTTTGTTGAGCTGGCAATGGAAGGCGGCTGCAAATCATTTGACTGGATCAAGGCATTGAAAAAAGAGGACAAAAATAAGTATAAGGAAGTTTGTCACACTATCCGTGAAGACGGTGCTTTCATCGAAGCGGGTGAAAATGACAACTTGATCGTGCAAAAACTGGAAAAAAATCCTGATGCATTAGGTATTTTCGGTTTTAGTTTCCTGGATCAAAACTCTGACAAAGTTAAAGGCGCTAGCATAGACGGTTCTCCCATTACATTCGAAAACATCGCTGATGGTAGCTATCCTGTCTCTCGCCCTCTTTTCTTCTATGTCAAAAACGATCATGTCGGAAAAATTCCAGGTATCGCAGAGTTCATTGCTGAATTCACTGACGAAGACACCTGGGGCGATGAAGGCTATCTGACTGACGAAGGTTTAATTCCTTTAAGTCCTGAATTGAGGGAACAAATTGGAGAGGCAGCCAACTCTCTAACACCACTTACATTGTAGGCGGGGATTAAGTTTATAACAGATTTTAAGTTTATAAGATTAGTCAGTCACGGTGGTACAGAAAAATTCTGTACCACCGTGTTGCTTTTCCCAAGGGTCAATACAGCCAAATGCTTTTAGTGCTTTTTAAGCACCAGCCAGACACAAAGAGATAGATATTATGCCAATGAACACAATTTTAATTACTCTGGTGGCTTTGTTGGTCTTTGGCTATTTTTTAGGTCGCAAACGTTCTCTAGCAGTTTCAGGAACAACCACCAAAGGCCGATCTAATCTCCACTCGCTGCCAAATTATTATGGATACATGGTCGCTGTCTGGGCAGGCATCCCGGCGATTATTATCCTTTTGCTATGGACCGCATTCAGCGATTCAATTGTCACATCAATGACAATTTCAGGGTTGCCTGAAGAAATGCAGACTCAGTCAAAACAAGATCTGGGCCTGATCATGAACGAAATAAAAAACATTTCCACTACAGGTTCAATAGAGCAGATCTCAGACCCAGTCAAGCGGGCGGCTGCTGAGAATTACAGCAAATTGAGTAACATCAGTGCCTTAGCCAAGACCGTTATCGTTTTTATTATTGCTTTGTTGGGCATGTTGTTTGCTTGGCGAAAAATCAAACCAGATACACGTGCCAGAAACAATGTAGAGACTGTTGTTCTTTGGATGATGATTACCTGTGCCTCAATTGCCATATTGACGACCCTGGGGATCGTCATGTCGGTTTTATTTGAATCGCTCAGATTTTTCACATCAGTATCGCCAGCTGAATTTCTGTTTGGCACTAAGTGGAGCCCACAAACCTCTATCCGTGCCGATCAGGTAGGCAGTTCCGGCAGTTTTGGTGCTATTCCGTTATTTGTCGGCACAATGCTGATTTCATTTGTCGCACTGGTAATTGCAGTACCAATCGGCCTGATGTCGGCGATTTATTTGTCGGAATATGCAAACCGAAAACTCCGTGCATTTGCCAAACCAACACTGGAAATCCTAGCTGGCATCCCAACAGTTGTTTATGGATTCTTCGCTGCCCTGACAGTCGCGCCCTTCATCCGTAACCTGGGAGAAAGTATTGGGTTGAGTGTGGCCTCAGAAAGTGCCCTGGCTGCCGGTTTGGTCATGGGAATCATGATTATCCCTTTTGTTTCATCACTCTCCGACGACGTAATTTCTGCTGTACCTCAAGCCATGCGGGATGGCTCTTATGGCATGGGCGCAACCAAGTCTGAAACGATTCGTCAGGTCATTATCCCCGCCGCCCTGCCCGGCATCGTCGGTGGGATTTTATTGGCTGCCTCGCGAGCAATCGGAGAAACCATGATTGTGGTCATGGCCGCCGGCTTGTCAGCCAATTTAACAATCAATCCTCTAGAGGCCGTAACCACTGTTACTGTGCAAATTGTCACACTTTTAACAGGCGACCAGGAATTTGACAGCCCCAAAACACTGGCAGCCTTTGCACTGGGTTTGTTGTTATTCATCACAACCCTGCTGTTAAACATCATCGCACTACATATCATTCGCAAGTATCGCGAACAATATGAATAACTAAAGAGTAAAGCTTCATGAAAGAATCAACAAATATTATTCGGGCGGGACTTGATAAACGTTATGCCAAGGAGAAACGATTTCGATTTTTCGGATTGTCTTCAATTATCATCAGTTTTCTATTTTTATTAATTTTACTGACAACCATCATTAGCAAAGGACTGCCTGCTTTTCAACAAACTTACATGAAACTCGATGTCACTATAGATGAGGACATTCTGGGTGTGACCAGTGAATCAAGCAGGAGTGAATTGTATTCCGCTAAATACACTGATGTGATCAAGCAAACACTTTACGGCATGTTTCCAAATGTGACGGATCGCCGTGAAAAACGTGAGTTAAGGAATCTGGTCAGCAAATCTGCTGCCTATGATTTACGTGATCAAGTGATAAAAAATCCGGATTTAATTGGTACTACACAATCTTATTGGTTTTTAGCTAAAGACGATATTGATGTTTTTATGAAAGGCAATATTGACCGTAACCTCCCCGAGGCTGACCGGCGCATTAAAGATTTTCAATTGGTATGGATAGATCGTCTGGTCGCTGAAGACAGACTGGAAAAAAGATTCAATAAGGTATTGTTTACTGCCGGTGACTCCAGAGAGCCCGAACAGGCCGGCATGCGCGGCGCGATAATGGGCTCGTTTTTCACCATGCTGGTGACATTGCTATTGTCTTTCCCAATCGCGGTAGCTGCAGCAGCTTACCTTGAAGAATTTGCGCCGCAGAATAATCGCTGGGTTGATTTAATCGAAGTCAACATTAATAATTTGGCAGCAGTCCCCTCGATTGTTTTTGGTCTACTAGGGCTGGCCGTTTATATCAACTTTTTTGGCATCCCCCGTTCGACAGCCTTAGTCGGTGGATTGGTACTCACGCTGATGACATTGCCCACAATAATCATCGCTTCGCGCGCTGCCATAAAATCTGTACCACCTTCAATTAAAGAAGCCGCAATTGGGATGGGGGCTTCCCCAGTACAAACGCTATTCCAGCAAACCTTGCCACTGGCGATGCCAGGAATTTTAACAGGCACTATCATTGGTATGGCCCAGGCATTGGGCGAAACAGCTCCATTGCTGATGATTGGCATGATCGCCTTTGTTGCCGAAGTACCCACAGGCATACTTGACCCGGCCACTGTCATGCCCGTGCAAATTTATCTTTGGTCAGATAGTCCAGAGAGAGCTTTTATAGAACGAACATCTGCAGCAATTATGGTGCTCTTGGCCTTTTTGATTGCAATGAACTTAATTGCGATATTTCTTCGCAAAAAATTTGAACGACGCTGGTAACTTTATAAAGAGATATTCTTATGAATGAAATAATCGAAACCCTACCGGGCACCATAAGCCAACCTCTGGAATCGGCAGATACAAAACCCGCAGTTGATACTCAAACCCGTGAAGAATTTGACGTGGAAATCGGTGAAACTATTGGTAAACCGTTTGTCGATAATCCAAAAATGAGTTCACGCAACTGCGATGTGTTCTATGCTGAAAAGCAGGCTATTTTTGACGTGAATGTTGATATTGGCCGCAATGAGATTATCGCCATGATCGGCCCATCCGGTTGCGGCAAATCGACTTATCTGCGTGTCCTTAATCGAATGAACGACACAATTCCAATTTGCCGCACCACCGGCACGCATACATTGGATGGCGAAGATATTTATGGTAAGGGCCAGGACCCGGTTTTGCTCAGGGCACGCGTCGGTATGGTTTTTCAAAAACCCAATCCTTTTCCTAAATCAATTTATGACAATGTTGCTTATGGACCACGTTTACATGGTTTAACTACAAATCGTTCGGAAATGGATGATCTGGTTGAAGCGAGTTTAACCAAGGCCGGCTTATTTAAAGAAGTTAAAGATGATTTGCAAAAACCCGGCACCGGATTATCCGGTGGCCAGCAACAACGACTATGTATTGCGCGTGCGATTGCGGTAGACCCGGAAGTTATTTTAATGGACGAACCCACTTCGGCACTTGATCCGATTGCTACGGCCATCATAGAAGAGTTGATGGACGAACTTAAAGAAAACTATACGATTGCTATCGTGACTCACTCGATGCAACAAGCGGCCCGGGTTTCACAACGTACCGCCTATTTTCATCTGGGCTATTTAGTTGAAGTTAACGATACGGATAAAGTTTTCACTAACCCAGAGCACAAATTGACAGAAAATTATATTACCGGCCGCTTCGGATAATTTGTTTGCAAAAACAGGAAACAGAAATGGAACAACTCGGACAACATATTTCACAGCGTTACGATCAAGAATTGGAAGATATCCGTACCAAAGTGCTGAAGATGGGAGGACTTGTCGAAAAGCAGGCCGAAAATGCTGTCAAGGCATTGCTTGATAGTGACGATGAACTGGCTGAAAAAGTCGCTTCGAGCGATTACAAAATAAACAAAATGGAAGTCGATATCGATGATGACTGTACACGAGTTATTGCTAAACGACAACCCGCTGCAAACGACTTACGACTGGTTGTTGCAGTAATAAAAGTTATTACTGACCTTGAAAGAATCGGTGATGAAGCGGAAAAAATTGGGCTTTATTCAATAAAGCTGGCTAAGAAAAAAACTGCTAATGGAATGCATTATGAACTTTCTCACATGAGTAAGTTAGTTCTCAAAATGCTGCATGATGCATTAGATGCTTTTGCTCGACTTGATGACATACAGGCAATGAAAATTGTCAGCATGAACGAAACAGTTAATCATGAATTTAACAACCTTTCACGCCTTTTAATCACGCACATGATGGAGGACACACGTAATATTAAAAATGCATTACGAATTAACTGGTGCGGCCGATCACTGGAAAGAATCGGCGATCACTCGAGGAATATTTGTGAGTATGTCGTTTACCTGGTCAAAGGAAGGGATATTCGCCACACAAACCTTGACACATTGCATAACGAATATTTGTTCGAAGAAATCAGGTAGTCGAAGGTAATCAAGTGGAATAGTTGGTAGAACTAAAGCATGAACAACATACTTGTAGTTGAAGACGATCTTGCCATCAGCGCCATGCTGGAAACATTTCTGACGGGCAAACAATATTATGTGCAAGAAGCCGCGAATGGGGAAAAAGCTTTGCATTTTCTACAAAAATCAAATCCTGACCTCATTCTACTTGACTGGATGTTGCCGGATATCAGTGGCCCTAATCTGATCAGGTCCATTCGTCGGGATCCGGTACAAAAAGATATCCCAATCATCATGCTGACAGCCCGCGCCGAAGAGTCGGACAAAATCGAAGGATTGGGATACGGCGCTGATGATTACATGACAAAACCAGTTTCTCTAAAAGAATTACAGGCCCGTATAAAGGCTTTATTGCGTCGATCTCAAGGACTCAATGAAGAGAACATCATTCAAAAAGGCGACATATCACTCAATATCGATAATCACGAATTAACCATCAAAGGGAAAAATGTACATATCGGCAAGACAGAGCTTCGCTTGTTACATTACCTAATGCGGACCGTAGGACGAACTCATTCAAGGGCAGCTTTATTAGATCAGGTCTGGGGACAAGGTGTGTTTATTGAGGAGAGAACGGTCGATGTACATATCCTCCGACTGCGAAAAATTCTCCAGACCCATGGGGTGGAAAAAATGGTTCAAACTATCCGTGGTGTGGGTTATCGTTTTACCGATAAATAAAATCGCCCTGTTAATGTTAATCGATGGATAGGCGTTATTGGAGCATAGAATACTGGCGCATCTGCCTGGTGCTTTTTATAGCTTTCTCAGCTGGCATGATTACCGGGCGCTGGCTAATTTGTTTAACACTATCCCTGATCGGCTATGTCGGTTGGCTTTATTTTAAACTGCACCAATTCAATCATTGGTTAAGTCAGGGTACACATGCAAATGACCTGTCTGGCAGCAATGGTATTTGGGAACGCTTCGAAACTCGTATTCTGGATATACAAAAAAAAAGTAAAAAGCGCAAAAAACGCACATCAAAGCTGTTAAAACGGTTGCAGAGAATCATTAAGGGATTACCCTATGCAACAATCATCCTTAATGAAAACAATGAAATCGAATGGGCTAATGAGAAAGCACGTAATTATCTAAACGTTGATATAAAAAAAGATCAACGCCAGCGTATTGATAACTTGATTCGTTTACCTGAATTGGTCGAGATGTTTAACCAAAATAGCGATCAAGAAATCGAAACCACCCTGCCGCATAACAACCAACGTCGCCTGTCGGTACAGTATGTGCCGATACAAAAGGATCTTAAACTGATACTTGCACGTGATATCAGTGATTTCATCAACATTCAACAAATGCGCAAGAATTTTATTTCTAATGCCTCACATGAGCTGAGAACGCCTCTGACAGTCATTTCAGGCTATCTTGAAATAATGTCTGAGGACCAAACGCTACCTCAACACCTAAAGCCTGCCGTCAGTCACTCATCAACACAATCATTAAGAATGAAGAACATTATCGAAGACATGCTAACTCTGTCTCGGCTTGAAAGATCGGAGCTCGATGAAGACTCATGCACAGTAATTGATGTGCCATCTATTCTTCACACTATTTGCAATGATGAAATAAAAATCATTTCTGATACGCACATATTACAAACACAGATCGATGACCAATTACATTTAAACGGTGTTAAATCTGAAATTATCAGTGTTTGTAGTAATTTAATCCAAAATGCAATTCAACATACACCTGATGGTACACAGATTATTATCGAGTGGTCGAAATCTGCTGATGGTGAGGCCGTATTAACTGTTAAAGACAACGGCCCTGGCATTGCTAAGGAGCATCTCGCTCATCTTACAGAGCGTTTTTACAGAGCAGACAAAGGTCGTTCGCAGGATCGCGGGGGCACGGGTTTAGGGCTGGCTATTGTTCAACATATTATCCAGCGTCATGGTGGTCAGCTAAAAATCTCAAGTGTTATCAATAAAGGCTCCAGCTTTAATGTGCTATTTCCCACAGATAAAGTTGTTATTGCAAAACTTGCAAGTAAACTGACACAGTAACAAACTTAAGGATAATTAGAACCCATCTCATATTCTATCCAAGGTTAAGACAAGGCAAAATGCCGACTTTGTGTCATTAACTGAACGGGCCGGTATAAATGAGCATTCTGAGCGAGATTTTAGCGCCGTATCAACAAGCAAAGTATTTTTCGATAGGTTCTAAAAGTGATTTAAATATACTCGCTGTTCTTGTATTCTGAAGACGAAAATAGTCAACAAATCGTCAAGATATAAAAGTGTTAAGTAGCCAATTTGTAAATTCAATGATTGAGTGGCGACACTATTTGCACGCCAACCCTGAGCTTGGGTTTGAAGAACACAAAACTGCTGAGTTTATTGAAAAGAAATTAACCGAGTGGAACATCGATTTCGAAAAGCAGATTGGTGGAACAGGAATAGTTGCACGGATTCAAAAGGGTACTAGTGAATTATCTATAGGTTTGCGTGCAGACATGGATGCCCTGCCTATTCATGAGATCAACGATTTTGGTTATCGCTCGACCAAGCCGGGTGTTATGCATGCTTGTGGACATGATGGTCATACAACCATGTTACTGGGAGCAATTCAGCACTTGGCTGAACTGGGTCAGTTTGATGGCTCCGCTATATTTATCTTTCAGCCTGCGGAGGAACATGGCAAAGGCGCGCTGGCAATGATCAATGATGGTCTATTTGATCGTTTTAAAATCGACGAAATTTATGGCATGCATAATATTCCTGGCATGCCAGTAAACACATTTGCTACTCGAAAAGGAATTATGTGTGCCAGCGAAAGTCTGTTTGAAATCAGCATAAAGGCTCAAGGTGGTCATGCTGCTGCACCGCACATGGGTGTCGATGCAATCGTAGTTGGTGCTGAAATCGTTAATACATTACAAACAGTGGTAGCCAGGAAAATCGATCCTGCTGAAAGTGCTGTCGTTTCGGTAACAGAGTTTATAACAGACGGTAGCCGAAATGTGTTGCCGGGAAATGCCACACTGAAAGGCGATGTCAGGGCAATGAATCCGGAGACTCGGAATCGCATCGAAAAAAGAATGCGCCAAATCATCGAAGGTGTGGCTAAAACTCACAATGTAAACATAGATTTTAGTTTTCAAAATGAGTTTATCGAGGTCGTTAATTCTCCCTCAGCCACTGAGATAGCTGTATTAGCCGCGAAGTCCCTATCAACTGAAGTTGACGACGCAGCGCCTGCTAAAACTTTTTCTGAAGACTTTGCACATTTTGCAGCACTTAAACCAGGTTGCTTCATGTTGATAGGTAATGGTATGGACAAAAGTCATGGTCAGCCCTTACATTCTCCCGATTACAACTTCAACGATGAAACATTAGTATATGGGGTTAATTATTGGGTATCGCTGGTTGAACAACGACTAAAAACATAGGAGCAAGCATTGTTTCGAGACAGACAAAACAAACTTTGTGAGCAATTACAAAAACATCAAATTGATGTAGCGCTGATTACTGATGATGATAGTGTTTATTATTATTCTGGCTACTACGATTATCTGCACATGGATTTCGGTCGGCCAACTGTTCTTACCCTCACAGCTAATGGGCAATCCATCCTGATAACGCCTGCCATGGAATTAGACATGGCACAAGCCGCGGCCAAGGTGGACAAGATCGAACCCTGGAATGATGGCCTGGGCGATGAGTGGCGGGGACCGTTAACCAACATTCTCAAGGCTGGAACTCATATTGCCATTGAACCTGAGTTAATCCCACCTATTGTGTATCGGTATATTTGCGAAACAGTTGACCCACAAAGCATTCAAAATATAATTCCCCTTATCGCAGACATGCGCATGATTAAATCCGAACAGGAACTAAGAATTGCCCGACATGCTGGCGAAGTCGCCATGGCGATGATGGCCGCTGCAAAAAATACCATCGGTGAAAACGTGGCCGAATATGAAGTGGCAATGGCCACCTCACAGGCAGGTACTCGCAAAGCCGCTGAGTTGTTGGAACAACACTATCCTGATCCACGGATGTCACCGAATACACATTTTTTACAAATCATGGCTTCAGGCAAAGACATCACAATGCCACACCATCGTGCTTCGACCAAGCGAATCAAGCACGGCGAACCCGTGTTCATGTGTTTTTGTGGCATGACCAATTTTCATCGCTTTAAATTAGGTTTTGATCGCACTTTTTGGGTGGGTGAAATCGCTGACCCAGCACAACAAAGCGTCTATCAAGTAGCGGTTGAAAGTCAGGCAGCCGCGCTTAAAAAACTTGGCCCGGAAATTGCGGCCGAAGATGTGCATGCGGAATACGCCGAAGTCATACAAAGCGCCGGTTTTGAATACCCTTTCAGGTGCGGAAGAGCAACCGGATTCAGCTTCCTGGAGAAACCACAGCTTGTTTTCGGTGATAAAACTGTTTTAAAGCCCGGGATGGTTTTTGCTGTTGACGGGTCAGTGACCGATTTTGAAAATTCCTTTCGTGCCCAGGTTGGTGACAGTTTTATCATCACTGAAACCGGGTATGAACCCATTACCCATTTTTCAAAAGCACTGGAAGATGTGGTTTTACCAAGCTAACAATTTATATTTTCAGAAAAAAACGCCTTCTATGAGTTTTTCCAGAGTTTTATAATCCGGGTTATAGGTGGTCCGGGCAACAGCCGTTCCGTCTGGTGACGGTGTATGTTGGGCACCATACCAGTGCTGCTTAGAATTCATACAGGCCATGAAAATGGGATATTCATTGCCGTTACAAATCAACAGATTTCTAGACTTACCCAATAAATCATTTTCTGGCGAATTCATAAGACTTAGGTGCGACTGGTTCAGGATACGAAGTTCGGGATAGTAACTAGACCGATTAGTTTCATTATTTTTAGATTCCATTGATTTTTGCTCACTGTAAATCAATAGCCGTTTCTTGTTGGAAGTGAAACGCCGGTGAAATACCTTGCGTACGTAACCAACATCAACGACAGAATCCTGCATGGTAATAACCATTAACACAGGCATGCTTAGCTGTTTCCTGCCCCATTGTCTTTTTAAATATTTCGTGCTCTTGTAATACTGTGTAGCGGAATTAATCGGTATCGAATTGTATTTAGTGGGATTATCTTCAATGATCAAACCACCGAACATATACGGTTCAAATTTGGCGTATAGCCATGACCACCTTAGCCATTTTTTTAACTTGCTCTCATATGCCGGGGATACCAAAAACAGTCCAACTATATCTGGATTTTCCAGCGCCAGTACAGTTGCAATTATCCCACCAAGCGAAAAACCACCCAGGTAAAGTGGTGTATCGTCTTGTTTATAAAACTGATAATGCTGTCTTGCCGCTTTAAACCATTGTTTATAGGAAATATCGAGCATTTCATCGGGATGAGAGCCGTGACCTGGCAACAATACAGCACGAACATCAAAGCCTCTTTTAGATAAGCTTTTTGCCATATCTGTCCACACGTAAGTCGAATCATTGAGACCATGGAAAAGTAAAAATTTGCCGCGGTATTGAACATCTTGGTTAGCTTTAAATTCAAAAGGCAGATTAAGTTTAATATGTGAATCGGAACGTTGCGGCAAACTACGCTTGCGAATATAACTGTGAACATTTTTTTTGTATTGAGAAAAATCAGCTGTTGGCTGAGGGAATTGATCGGCATCAACAGCCGCTACAACTTGATTTGAAGAAACTGTCAATAACAGCAACGTTAAACAATATGACCAATTAGCTAATCGATGTGGCAACATTAAATTCAAATCAATATATTCAGGCGCTATAATTATCTACCGACTTTAAAGTGATCTTAGTTAATGTCCATTGACCCAAAATTATTACATATTCTTCGTTGTCCGGTCAGCAAACAGAAATTGAAAGCCGCCGCCGAAGAAGAAATTGAATTATTAAATCGACTGATTGTTGATCAGCGTTTACAACATCTGGATGGATCAACGGTCAATGAATCGCTTTCAGCCGCATTAATCACTGAGAATCGGCAAACTATTTATAAAATTGCCGACGGTATTCCAGTAATGCTGGAAGATCAAAGTATTCCAACGCTGCAGATTGAAGATTGGAGCTAAAACTAAGTTTTAAACCGCTTTGGCTTGAAGCGCGTCTCGCCGGTTGCGAACTGATTGAGCCATTGTCTGAATAACAGGCCAGGTATCCTCGATGGATAAACAGGCATCGGTGATACTTTGGCCATAAACTTCTGGTTTGCCGTCAACAACTTTTTGATTGCCTTCAACCAAGTTACTTTCAATCATCACACCTATGATACGACTGTCACCCGCAGCAACCTGAGCCGCTACATCATTACCCACATCAATTTGGCGTTTGTGCTCTTTGAAACTATTAGCGTGACTGAAATCGATCATGACGACTTCCGGTAGGTTATTTTTGGCTAACAGTTCACAGGCACCATTAACCGCTGCCGCATCGTAATTGGGTTCTTTCCCGCCTCTAAGAATAATATGACAATCTTCATTGCCCGCAGTGCTAAAAATAGCCGAATGACCAAATGCGGTCATCGATAAAAAGTGATGTGGCCTGGAAGCGGAAAGTATGGCATCAACTGCGATTTTTAAGTTTCCATTGGTACCATTTTTAAGTCCTACCGGACAGGATAATCCGGAAGTCATTTCGCGATGGACCTGACTTTCAGTGGTGCGCGCACCGATTGCACCCCAACTGACTAAATCTGCGACATATTGCGGCGTCACCACATCCAAAAATTCAGTTCCTGCCGGAACACCCATGGCATTCAGATCCAGCAATAATTTGCGTGCTGTTTTAATGCCCTTGTTTATGTTAAACGTTTCGTTCAAATCCGGATCATTGATTAAACCTTTCCAACCGACTGTTGTTCTCGGCTTTTCAAAATACACCCGCATCACCACGCATAAATCACTATCGAACTGCTCACGCATTTTAACCACATGTTCAGCGTACTCTTTAGCCGCACCAACATCGTGAATCGAACAAGGGCCGGTAACGACTAATAAACGGTCGTCTTCACCCGTTAAAATGCGGTGGATTTCTTGTCTGGTTTCATAAACCAGATCGGCAATTGACTCGGTAATCGGATTCTCATCGGCAACCAGAGTCGGTGTCGCCACGGCTCTAATTTCAGTAATTCGCGTATTTTCGGTTTGGTGCATAAGATATGCCGTATTCAGTCAGTTTTTGATTTAGGAGATGTATTTTAACTATTCGTTTCAGTTTAGCAAATAACTCTTTGTTGTTATACAACTTTTATTCTTAGGTTTAAGCGTGCACAATACTGACTTAGTAAAAATAAAAGACGCTCTATGCACATACATATACTGGGAATCTGCGGCACTTTCATGGGAGGAATTGCGGCCATTGCCAAACAATCCGGACATAAAGTTACCGGTTGCGATGAAAATATTTATCCACCGATGAGCACTCAGCTTGAAAACCTGGGAATAGAGTTATATCAGGGTTTCGATGACCAACAAATTGATAAATTCAATCCGGATGTATTTGTTGTCGGTAATATCATGACTCGCGGCATGCCAATAATTGAAAGGTTATTGCGCGAAAAAGAACAAATGATCTCAGGCCCACATTGGTTATATCAAAATGTTTTGAATCAACAGGATCATGTTATTGCAGTTTCCGGTACGCATGGTAAAACCACTACAGCAAGCATGGTCACTTGGATTCTCGAAGACAATGGGTTTGAGCCGGGATTTTTAATCGGCGGAGTACCGAAAAATTTTGACGTATCAGCACGGATTGGAAATGACAGTGTTTTTGTCATCGAGGCCGATGAATATGACACGGCATTCTTTGATAAGCGCTCAAAATTCATTCACTATTATCCAGATATTCTGATTCTCAATAATCTTGAATTTGACCACGCTGATATATTCGACTCACTGGCTGACATTGAGCGGCAATTCCATCATCTAGTAAAACTGATCCCAGACGATGGTCAAATTATCAACAATGCGGATGATCAGAATTTAGCTAATGTACTCAAAAAAGGTTACTGGTCGAATATGGAACAATTCGGTCAACAGCAAGCCGACTGGTTAATGCAATGCTTAGATAATCACCATTTTAATATTAATTATCAGGATGAAACATATTTAGCCGAATCAGTCTTACCCGGCAAACATAACCAGTTAAACTTGCTGGCAGCTATTATAGCCTGCCATAAAGTTGGAATTGACATTGATAACGCGATCGAATCAGCAAAACACTTTAAGCCACCGAAAAGACGTCTGGAACTAAAATATCAAAGCGACTCACTACGAGTATTTGACGATTTCGCTCATCATCCAACTGCTATCCAAGAAACCATAAACGCCATCAAATCAGATAAAAAACTGGTTATTGTCTTTGAACCACGTTCTAACAGTATGCGCTCAGGCGCACATTCAGATGGATTAAAAACTGCGTTCAAGAATGCTGATGAAATCGTTATTTACCAGCCGTCCGACTCAACAGTAGAATTTGACTTTTTAAAGCACGAATATCAACAAAATCTGTATATTTTTCACAGCATTGATAAAATCATCGAACATTTAAATCATTCAGCAGTCCAAAATACTGATGTGGTTTTTATGAGTAACGGCAGCTTTGAAAACATAGTCGATAAATATATACAAACACTTTAAATTAACCTGAAATTCAGCCAGTCGATTTAAGATTAGGCTGTCAACGTACTGGAGTTTAATAATGCGAAGATTCTTTTACTTAATTCTGTTCAGCCTGACGCTGCCTATAACTGCTTGCGCTCAGGAACTTTACGAAGAAGGCAAGCACTATACCGTACTTAGTGCTGCTCAACCTGTTGAAACAGGTGACAAAGTCGAGGTTCGAGAACTGTTCTGGTATGGCTGCCCGCATTGTTTCAAACTTG
This sequence comes from Arenicellales bacterium, assembly GCA_965215945.1. GTDB lineage: Bacteria > Pseudomonadota > Gammaproteobacteria > Arenicellales > JAHEKD01 > JAHEKD01. The sequence goes on from CBDCFC010000029.1 coordinate 30,800, forward strand.
AAGACGGGTTGGATGCCTGGGTAGCCAACATGCCCGAGGAGGCAGCATTTGTTCGCATGCCCGCAATTTTCAGTAAGGTCTGGGAGCAGCACGCCAAAATTTATTACACCTTTGAGGCCATGGGCAATCTTGATGAAATGCATAAGAAAGTATTTGATGCAATTCACATCGATAAAATGAAATTAGAAAAGGATGATGAAATAGTTGAGTTTGCTGTCGGACAAGGTCTTGACCAACAAACGGTTGAAGAAACCTTAGAATCGTTCACAGTTAATTCCAAAGTAAATGCGGCAAAAACCAATATTTCAAAGTATCAGGTGACTGGCGTACCTGCAATAGTTGTTGGTGGCAAGTATCTTACCGATGTAACTGCAGCCGGAGGTGAGCAAAGAATGTTTGAGGTGATCGAATTTTTAATCAATAAAGCTAAGAGCGAAAGCTAAAAAAATATTACTCATAAAAAAGCCGGCAATAAAGCCGGCTTTTTTAGTGAATCTGAAAAAACTTACCTTTTCAACAAATCTCTGATTTCACCTAATAAGACTTCTGTTGCTGGCGGCTCTTCCAGGGCTTCTTCTTCCTCGCGCTTGGCTTTATTGACGGCTTTAATGACAAAGAAAATAGCCAATGCGACAATTAAAAAACTGATTATATTGTTGATAAATACGCCATAGTTCATGGTTACTGCACCAGCTTCAGCTGCAGCCTCAACACTGGCATAGGGTGCGGGCGTAGCGCCTTCCTTAATAACTGCAAACATGTTGGCAAAATCAACCCCACCCATCAACATGCCTATCGGGGGCATCAAAATATCATCAACCAGGCTTTTAATCACAGTACCAAAAGCGGCGCCAATAATAATCCCTGTCGCCATATCGACCAGACTACCTTTCATTGCGAATTCTTTAAACATCATTGCTCCTTAGCTAAATTTTATCCGGCGATGTTTTATCCGTTTTCAACCTATAAATCAATGTCATAACGCCCATCGACACAATATTTTTCGTTTTAGAATCACTCAGAATTGACTTAAAGTGGCTATAATCTAGCGTTTGTTAAAGAAATCATTAAATAGCGGAAATAACAATGAGCGATACTGAAAGCCCGAAAATTTTAATCGGCGGTAATGGTGAAAACCAGGTGTGGATGCCTACTGCCATGGCCAATCGCCACGGGATGATTTCAGGTGCAACGGGAACCGGTAAGACTGTGAGTTTGCAGGTTCTTGCTGAATCATTTTCCCGCCTGGGTGTCCCCTGTTTTATGGCGGACGTTAAAGGCGATCTGTCCGGTCTGGCCAAAGCCGGTAAGACTCATCCGAAAATCACCGAACGTGTCGATACTATTGGCATGCAGGATTATGAGTTTAATCCCTCACCCACTGTTTTTTGGGATATGTTCGGCAAAAAGGGCCACATGATTCGTGCCACGATCACAGATTTAGGCCCGTTGTTATTGTCCAGCTTGTTAGAACTGAACGATACCCAGACAGGTGTTTTATATGGCGCGTTCAAAATAGCCGATGACAACGGCATGTTGCTGCTCGATCTCAAAGATCTGCAATCACTGCTCAAATGGATGGGTGAGAATCGTCAGCAGTTGATGATCGAATACGGCAACATCCACCCTGCCAGCCTGGGAGCCATCCAACGTGCTTTAATGGTATTGGAAGAACAAAATGCCGAGTATTTTCTGGGTGAACCCGCCATCACCTTAAGCGATTTGATGCAGCACGATTTTTCCGGCCGCGGTGTAGTCAGTATTCTGGACGTGACCAAACTGATCTCCCGTTCTCCCCGGCTTTACGCCACATTTTTGCTATGGTTATTGTCAGAATTATTCGAGGAACTGCCGGAAGTGGGCGATGCAGACAAGCCCAAGGTTGTATTTTTCTTTGATGAAGCCCATCTCTTATTTGATCGTGCACCTAGGGCACTGATCGACAAAATCGAACAAGTCGTCAGAATAATCCGCTCCAAGGGTGTTGGTGTGTTTTTTATTAGTCAAAGCCCGCTTGATGTTCCCGAAGAAATTTTAGGTCAACTTGGGCTTAAGATTCAGCATGCTCTAAGAGCGTTTACACCAAAGGATAAAAAAGCTGTTGAAACTGTAGCTGAAACATTCCGCATCAACCCCAAGATTGATACCATAACGGCGATTACGGAACTGGGCACGGGTGAGGCACTGGTTTCAGTTTTAGAACCTTGATGGAGCTCCGACTCCGGTAGAACGCATACTGGTACGGCCACCTGAGTCTCAAATCGGACCGATTAACGATAAATTGCGTAAAGAGATCATGGGGCGCTCTCCTTTAAAAGGCAAGTATGACGAAACGGTTGATCGCGAATCGGCCTATGAAATGCTTAAAAAACAGACCGCTGAAACTGGCAAAGCGGGAAAAGAAAACTAGTTCTGATCGCACTTTTAAAGAACCATTTTCAACCACCAAGCGAAAAACCACCAAATCCCGCTATAAACGGCAGACAGCAACTGAAGCATTGATTAAAAGTGCAGCACGTTCGATTGGTACCCAGGTTGGTCGCCGGGTAATCCGTGGAATACTTGGATCTTTATTCGGTGGGCGCAGATAACATTCACAAACTTTTAAGTGCTGTTGTATAATCAACCAAACGGTTTTTCGATTTTGACCAGGAGTAGTAATGACCGATAGTGAATTTGGCCGAGCCTTCACAACAATGTTAATTTTTGTTGGTGGTGCTGACGTTTGCGCTGGCTTTTCTAGGAATTTTTATGGCCGGTGATGTGGATGCAAAACTTGACGCCGAACGTGATGAAGCAATCCAGCAAGTGGTGGCTGAACGTATTGCTCCAGCCGGAGAATTAACAATCGGCGAAGCACCTGCTTTAGCTGTTGCTGCCGTAGAAGATGTCGTCCTTCCTGGTGACGAAGTCTACAACTCAAGTTGTGCGGCCTGCCACTCGGCAGGTGTTGCTGGCGCACCAAAAGTGGGAGATGCCGCCGGCTGGGCGGATCGAATTGCACAGGGCATTGAAACACTTTATACCAATGCTATTGACGGTTTACAGGGCTCTGCCGGCATCATGCCTGCTAAAGGAGGCAATGCTTCTCTCAGCGACGGCTCGGTTCAAGCCGCCGTCGATTACATGATCGAACAATCACAGTAAACACTGTCAGTAAGAACTTATCTTCAAAGGAGGCTCCAGCCTCCTTTTTTCTTTGTTTCGTGAATCTGGCAAAATGAAGTTCTGATCAGGCTAATCATTTCATGAATAACTTTAGATGTACAAGCTGCTCTTCTTTTGGTGGTTAATATTTAAAACCAGTATAGCGATTGCAGTTACTACCAATCAATTAGCGCATGAACACCCCGAAATTGATCCTATCCTGGTTTCGGTCGGGGCCGAAAGCACAAGTAAACTCAATTTCGAAATTCTATTTCATAACTGGTTGAAACAGTTTTATCCCGATGAAATTCCCGCACAAACCTCCGCAGACAAGTTTCTGGATGCATTTATTAAGTACAAACTATTAACTCAAGAAACAACCCTTTTCTTTGCTGACAAGAATCACACTTTAATCGACGAGTTTGAAAATTATTTTTCAGAAAAAATTGATTCCAAGGAATTCTTTACCGAGGTTGAAGAACAAGTAATACGCCAGGCATTTATCAGATCGCATTACATGATTGATGCAGATCATGTTTTATTATCATTCGGTAAAAATGATGACGAAGAGTCAAAAACGGCAATTTACAACAAGGCCTTGCAGCTAAAAAACAAGCTGAATAATAACGAAACTGGTTTTGAACAACTTGTTGTTGATTATTCTGATGATCCACATTCTAAAGATAACAATGGAAGAATTGGTCTGTTTACTGTTTTTGAACAAATTTACCCTATTGAATCAGCCGCGTATGAGCAAAACATTAACTCAGTGTCACTGCCTGTTAACAGCCGCTTTGGTTATCATTTGGTCAGAACTAGAAAAAAGATAAGAATGCCCGGACTAAAACATGTCTCCCATATATTAATCAAAGTCAGTGAAAATCATACGGATGCAGAAAAAAAGATATTTGATATTTACTCCAAATTAACAACAGAAACTTTTTCTAAACTCGCGAGACAATATTCTGATGATTACAAAAGTTCGATTAAAGGTGGCGAGCTAGGTTCAGACAGGCTTACATATGAGTTGGAGTTGAAAAAACACAAATTATCAGAAGGAAATATTTCCAGGCCTTTTCGCAGCCAATTTGGATGGCATATTATGAAAGTTGATGAGGTGGATAAGTTTGAACCGTACTGGCAACAACGCTCGAATCTGCGAAAAGTGATCCAACTGGATTCAAGGACAGAACGCGCGATTAATTCACTAAAGTCCGCTCAGCCTACTAAATCTATGCAAAAACTGAAAAACACCATTGGGAATTTTTTATAACCTTGAATATGCTAATCGAAACTCTGCCCAATTTCGAAACAGGCATCTCAACCAAGTTGGAACTGATTAAAAAGATCGCCGATCCAAACTTTCCAGTTGATTTTTCAGTACTTAAACAAAAATATCCCGTTAAAGTTATGACCAGCTTTTACAACAGCTGTTTAATTAGAGCTGTTTGTTCATTTTTGTTTTGTAGATTGGCGTATTTAGCTGCCCATGCTGAGAATAAAACTAAAATACGAATCCTGAGAAGCGACTGTCCTGGCACTGTCATGACAACTCATGCACGAAGCGTCATCAGTGAACTGCTCATAAGTTTCCATTGTGGTATTAGTCAAAAATCGAGGCACTTCACCCTTCGGAAACATTGGATTCGGATCAGCCCCTTTCCATTGTGCTGAAAACAGCTGATAATTTGCCCATACAGTTCCTTCAAGCTTTTCTTGCCAAATGTTATTAATAAGCTCTGTCCCATCAAATGTTTGCCAACACCTGACGACTTGTGTGCCGAATCTATCCTCGACAGCATACGATTTCGCATAAGGCTTGGTATTGCTCCATTTCCACTCAGCTTGCTCTATCGTATTGGTAACACAATCTACACAGTCCGGGTTGAAAAATGCGTAAGAACGATCAAGCTGCTCTTTTTTTGGGGCAGCACACCCATTTTCAAATAACACTTTTTGCAAGGTGTCTGCGGGCCTTCTGGAATTAGCGGCAACCGGCGAATTATCGACATGCTCAAATGTTGACCAGATCCAATCTCTGCCATGTCCGCTGTCCGTGCGGCGCATGATATGCATGCCGACCAAGCCCAACTGTGACTCAATACAAAAAGGTTCTCCGCTTTCACTGTGCTCGGCATCAATTGCTATTCTTCCGTTTACAGTGAAATAACGGCCCGGATCATCACCGGATTCAAGATCGATGATTTTCCAGGCCGTTTTCAAGGCCATTGAGCCGAGATTACCCCCAGTCTTGGTAACTGGATCGTCATAATGCCCAACAGGAAAATCAATGGGTTGTCCGAATTCTCTAAATGCCCACTGACCTTCAATGCTTTGCAATCCATTTTCGATAATATATTTCTCCATTGCTTCATTAATACGTACATCATAGACCACAAAGTTCAAATTTTTATCAATAAGCGGTCTCCCTCCTGTTTGAATAAAATTGTTAATCAGCAAATAAGGAGAACCATCATCACCGATATCTTTACAAATATCGTCTTCATAAATCTGGGCGCAAAAACTTGCTGAGGCGTCTTAAAATTGAACCATGCTCGTGACTGACCAGTCTCTCCCCCATTCACGCTGGCACTGGGCTTGCCATTTGAATCCAACGGCCAATTCAGTCCTATGAATGTTTGCCATGAAAAAAACGTCAAACGAATTTTGCGCAACCGCCAGAATAAACATATACACAAACAGTTCACTAAAATCCAAATTGTCATTGGGATAATAGAGCATAGCTCATCGGTTGGGGGTTGATCACAAAACTGATTTGCTATTTCTTTTTTAGTGGCTTCATTCATCTGCCGAATTTTTTCCAGTGATGCCTGCTCATCTGTTGCCCCAAAGATTTCATCGCCTTTAGTTTTTAAATTGTCGTTAGAAATGCCAATTCGGCTAAGGTCGCTTTGGGCAATAGCACTATTGAATTTCAGCGCAAATAAACTGATCAGCAATAATGCAAGCAAAAAGAGTTTAATTATTGCTGTTCCATAATGAGGATAAAACCCATCAAAAGATTTTTTAAAGCGTGAACTGAAAAGCATGATATTAGTAGCCAACTCATTATGTAGTACACTATTTGAGCACTTGAACTTATCCGGTGCAAATGAAATAAATTTTGATGAAGTGAATTTTATTCATCATCCGTATTTAATTGACCAATGTCTTTAAGAACTCATACTTTGGGGAAATAGTTGAAACGTATTCCATCTTTTTCTGCATTGCGAGCATTTGAAGCGGCGGCAAACGCCGGCAGCTTGAAAGAGGCTGCTAATCAGTTAAATATCACCCCATCGGCAATTAGTCATCAGATTCGTCGGCTGGAGAAGGACTTGAATACAGAATTATTTGAGCGCACTAAATCAGGCGTGCGCCTCACATCTGTGGGGAAATACTATCTTGAGTCGATTCAGACAGCACTGGATATAGTGAA
>CBDCFC010000030.1:0-33305 GCA_965215945.1 Arenicellales bacterium
GCGTCGGGCCTGTTGAGCATTAATCAGCTGATCAGAGAGTTCGCGTGGATTTTCGATGGCATCCTGGACAGCATTTTTGGTAATTTCATAAAAAACGACACGCTGAACATCCTTCTCATCTAAAAGATTCTTATCCTTGAGCATTTCATATAGATGCCAGGAAATCGCTTCACCTTCTCTATCAGGGTCAGTGGCCAGTAATAGGCGGTCAGCTTTTTTAAGCGCCTTGGCAATCGCTTTTACGCGTTTTTCGTTACGCTCGATCGGCACGTATTCCATTGAAAAATCGGCATCCGTATCCACTGCACCGGTCTTGGGTTTTAAATCACGAACATGCCCATAAGAGGCCATTACCTTGTAATCAGGGCCTAAATATTTCTCAATTGTGTTTGCTTTTGCCGGCGATTCGACAATAACCAGATTTGATGCCACTGCTGGTATCTTCCTTAAATTATTAGTTAGTTTTAGTGTCTCTCTGCGGATATCCCGTCAAAAACCAGCTCTTCGGCCAGTTCCAATGCGTTATCATTAGTATCTATATTACACAATACCATCATTATCACCCATTTGGCATTCTCTGTTTGATTATCATCGATATGATTATCTTCTATATCAAGCGCCATGATTCTGTCGATAATGATTTCCCGTGTATTGGAGTTAATCATGCCCGATTCTTCCAACGAAAGTAGAATGCCCTGAATTTCGACATTAATTTTACGAGCTTCATAGGCCGTATAATGGCGCATAGCGTTAAGTGGGCAATTGGAGTCATCTGCCACAACGTTACACAACTCAGATAAGTCTTCCAACCAGTTGAATGCCTTGCCGATTTCGCCATTAGTGAAGCCCATTCTGGTTAACTCATTCTCCAAATCAGCGCGCACAGGCTGTAATTCAGTGTCTTCGATCATGTAGTTTTCAAATAAATACATCAATACGTCGAGAATATTTTCTTTCATCTATCGCTTATCTACTTCGCTGTCCGAATAAATTGATTGCCTGGACGTTTTTCAATCATCCCATGCATCTCCAAGTCTAAAAGCATGGAGCAAAGTTGATCGATCGTCAATCCACTTTGCGAAATTAATTTATCAAAACTAACCGGAGAGTCGGTAATAAATTGTAAAATCTTATTGTCTCCCTTTGTGATTGATCTTTGGGTGATTGATTGACTCGTTTGAGGCGAATTATCAGCGCTATTGTTGTGCGCTTGAGCTGAAAGTTCACTGAACTCTTCCAGAATGTCTTGTACTGAACGTGTTAATTTGGCGCCTGACTGTATTAAGCCCAAACATCCCGAAGAAGTTTGGGCGTGAATTGAGCCGGGAACCGCAAACACCTCTCGATTTTGCTGAACGGCATAGTTGGCGGTGATTAGTGAGCCACTACGCTGTGCAGCTTCAACCACTAATACTCCCAAACTTAAACCACTGATAATGCGATTACGCCTTGGGAAATGTTCTTTTTTTGGAGGAGAGTTCAGTTCGAATTCGGAGAGCAGTAATCCTTTCTCAGCAATCTGGTTATATAAACCTATATTTGATTTTGGGTAGCAATGATCGACGCCGGTTCCCAGCACGGCAATGGTATTGCCAAAGTTGTTGAGGGCTCCTTTATGTGCCGCTGAATCGATGCCCAAAGCCATTCCGCTGGTGATGGTCACCCCACTCATGGCCAATTGGCCGGCAAATTGCTCGGCTATTTGCTTACCGGCAATGGTTGATTTGCGTGAACCGACAATGGCAATTTGTTTGGAGGATAGCAATTCTGCATCGCCAATCGAATATAGCACTAAGGGTGCGGCGCTAATTTGATTTAGAAAAGTCGGATAGTGCTTATGTCGCAGGTGAATAATATGATGATTCGAAACCTGTTTTAACCAATCCAAGGTTTTATCAAGTTTGTAGTAATCAATATAATTACTAAGTTTGCTTTTTTGAATTTTTAAATCAAGGTTTAGATCTTTAGGGGTTAAATCAAAAACGGTTTTTAGGGTTTCAAACGCATTCAAAAGACAATGCTTTTGAGAAAGAGTCAGGCAGCGAAGTTGGGCAAACGCAATCCAGGCGTGTAAATCATCCATGATTAGTCATCCAATAATTTTTTGCCTAACAAGCATAACTAAGCATAGAAGCAATTTCAAATGTTTAATAATTTAATATCATTACTTAATCATTGATTTGAAAGATAATACACCGCGTTATTGCTACCATCTTGATTAGGTATGATCTTCATTTCAATACCGGCTGCTTGATCTTCTAGGTGAGTGATTAATTCCATCATTACCATTTCAGGATCACTGTCAGATGCTGGATGAAAAACTTCTATTTTACATTTGGTAACGCGGCAATCAATGTTGTTAATTTGAAAGTCTTGATGCTCACTACTTTGAATTTTTATTTTTTGTAACGCTTCAGAAATTTTTTGGTTTCTTTTAATTCCTAACTGCGAATTTTCAGTTTGCGCTAAAAAATCAGCTTCTATTTCGGCAATCCATTTCTCATCCGTTAAATTATCTTCAGTAAATGTATTACCCGAAGATTGTGATGCTTCAACATTATCTTGTGACTCAAACTGATTGGAATCAGAGACATCAGTTATTTCGGTGATAGTTTGAAAATTTATTTCTAAATTTTTTATTTTGTTCGTTAAGTCTTGAATTAAAAGAGATTGCTTATCGATTAATTTGTATAAATTTTCTGTGTGTTCTTGACTTGTGCTTTTCGAATCATCGTGTATAAACGTTTTAATCTGATGGTTGAGATTATCAAAGTTTTCTGCCAGCTTGTAGTAAAGATCACTCGATCTTTGTTCCATCATGTTTATTTTTTCTGATAGCCGATTTACTTCTTTGGTGCTCGATTTAGATACTTTCGAAATTACTAAATATCCGCTAAACAGAAAAAACAAGATAACAGCGCAAATTGGAACAAACTTGTTCAACTTAAGCAATTCCCTTTCGCGAAATTAAACCCTATCAACAGATTAAAAAAATGGTTACAAAGCAATTACTCTAACCAGCCTGATAAGTGGTTATAATATTGAGTTATCTAAAAATTAAACTAATGCTCGCGTATTTCAACGGATGTAATTGTTGCCTGAGGTGGAACATAGCAAAAAATAATTCTGGCGTTATTACGAAAATTCTTTGATCTAGATGTGTCAAGTCTTATATATCCTGATCCAAAACGCGACGCAGCTCGTGACTGTAAAATCGTTCCATTAGTATTCCTTTCTGATAGGGTGCAAGTCGTTCTTCTACTACTCCCTGCGATTACATGTATTTGTGCTCCATGAGTTCCAATTAACCCATATCTATCTCTAGTAACACCACAGCTTATCCATCTATATGATGACGAGCGATTAAAAATCCCCCTTGCATATTTATGAAACCAGGTTTCATCATACCCAAAATAGGCCTGACATAAAGATCCTGAATATGTTTTAGCATCATAAGCTTGCGTAGTGGAGTTTAGCCCTAGCGAAAAAACTATTGTGCTAAAGATCAGTGTTAAAGAATTTTTTATAAATTTTATTCGTTTCATTACAGCCCCCAAGAATATTGAATGTTCAGTTAAACAAAAATTTTTAGTCGTTTCCTAGCAAAGTCTACATGATGCTAGGAGATAGGTTCAATGAGTGAAACTACTTAAGTGCACATTAAAAATAGTTAATAATCAAGCTTGATTATGTGGCAATTTTGTTGAGTATATTTTTAAGTAAACTGATCATTAAATTGGCAAATTTTATTGGGCCCAGCTGTTAATGACGCATCGCGTATTTCAATAAGGCATGTGGTCCTCTGAGGCCTAGCTTTTTAGATATATTGGAGCGATGATTTTCAACAGTTCGAATGCTGAGGTAGAGTATCCCAGCAATTTCGGCATTGCTTTTTCCCAAGGATACTAGATTAAATACTTTAAATTCGGCGGGTGATAGTTTTTTACTAGAATGTTTACTTTCTGAGTTTTCCAAATAGTCGAGACTAGAATATTGTTTATTTTTCTGCACTAGGCTTAAGCAATAAATCAACTCTTCCTCTGCATGATCTTTAAGTAAATATCCTTTGGCACCTAATTCAAAGGCACGTTGCGCGTAGGCCAATTCTTCAAACATGGTTAGCATCACGAATTTTGTGCTTAAATTTGTAATGTTGGTCGTTGCTAAAACCCTGAAGCCGTTATGGATTGGCATGCTGATGTCTAATATCGCAATATCAATTTCTTTTGCATTTAGATAGTTCAATGCCTCCTGGCCATTACTGGCCTCAGCCACAACCCGATAGCCATTTTGTTGTTTTATTAATTCAGCTAGCCCCCGACGGAAAATCGGATGGTCATCAGCGATCAATAACCTAATCATAAAGGAACCTTTAGGAGGATTTTAGTTCCGCCTGAGCCTAGCTTAGTTATAGTTAACTGACTGTTTATTAATGCAGCACGTTCGTGCATACTTTTTATTCCAATTCCCTCAAGATCGTTTTGTGTGAAACCAATTCCATTATCGCAAATTTCTAATAGTAAGACACCTGATTTCTGGTTTAGTTTGATGCTAATTCTGGTAGCCTGAGAGTGTTTTATTGTGTTGTTAATAGACTCCTGATAAATCCTAAATATATGCAGTTCAGCCTCTGATTTAAGTGTGGTTTCTATGTCGCTAATATCAAGTGTAAATTTCAGCCTTGAAGTAGAGAGTAAGGCCCGTGCATTTGATTTGATAGCAGTTGCTAAACCAAGTGTTTCTAGTTGTTGTGGGTGCATTCCACGAGTAATATTTCGAATTTCAGTTAAAGAATCAGTTATTAAAACCGATATATTCATATTTTTACTTTGATTAATCGAATTCTTCAGTTGAGATTTTAATGCTAAAAGGTTTTGCGCTAAGCCGTCATGTAAATCACGGGCAATCGAACGCCGCTCGTTATCAATGGATTCAATTAATTTTCTAGAGAAATCCTGTTTTGCTTTGATAGCGTCCATTCGATTAATATCAATCTGAGCATTTAGCATTCGGATACGAGACGCAAGAGCAAATGATAAACAAATCGACTCGAGCGCAATTCCAATTAAAAGAGCATTTTGTGTAAACCAATTCGATTTAATCCAATTTACAGATTGAGCGAACTCTAAAAAACTTCCCGGTAATAATAAGCAAAATCCTATTAATAAAAAAAGTGAAGGAGTCCATCCTTTTTTTAAACTCATTCTTATTGATATAAAGATTAGCAAGAAACCAATAGGCAAAAATAATAATAGAAATACCATGGCCGTTTTGTAGTTAACAAATGTGAGCAAAGAACAAGCCAGTAAAAGAATTGAACAAAAATTCATTACTTTTGATAGTTTTATTGAATAATTATCGATTTGTCCCATGCATCTCACAAACTGTAACCCACTACTCATTGTTATGAGGCCGAAAATAATAATTGAAAAATCAGCAAATAAAGGAAAACTTGGCCACAAATACATATGACTGTGCCCAGTTCTGGCAGCCATCAACAGTCCAGACGATGAGAGGTAGATTACATAAAAAAAGTAAGCGGCATCATTGACAATAAAACTAACAAATAAATTATATGCGACCATGGAAACAATAACAGCAAATAGTAAACCATAAGCAAATTGATTATTAGTATTTTTTGACCAGTATTCACTTGATTCAATAATGTTCAATGGCAAAGCCACTGAGCCCTTTGATCGTATGCGAAGATAGAAGACCAAATTTTTCATTTTGCTTAAGTCAAACACAAAGCAGGGATGGTTAATATCTCTATTTTTAAATGGTCGGGTGTCGCCCGTTTCAATAAGTTGCCAGTTTTCTTTGTCGAAATAAAACAGATCTAATTGATCTAATTGTGTATAACAACTTTCTAACATCCATGATTGACTTTCGTTTTTATTAACAACCTTTATCCAATATGTCGAATCTGATAGACCAAATGCGAAGTTGCTTGTTTTACTAGACTCGAAATTTTGTTGCGTAGCTTCATCAATATTTAAAGAATTGTTTTCGTCTTCAAATATGTAAAAATCAAACAATGCAGTACTTGCCATGACTAAACTTGGCAAGATTGTGAAAAGTATTCCCGTAAAAATTTGAAACAATGACAAACCAGTGCGTTATATTGCCCTTAATTTTAACATTTACTAAATGAGACGTTATGTTGAAGCGATATATTTAAATAACATATATTCCTGTGGTAAATAATTTTAGCGCGTGATTTATAAAGCCGGTTTAAATTAAAGTTATAATCCTAGCACCTTGGGCTGTCGACGCTATTCTGTAGATCTTAGATGAGTGAGAGGTTTAAGGAAACGATTAATTTTATAAAATACCAAAGCCAATAGGGTGGAGATTTCATTCTTTATTTAGTATTGCTATCAGAGGAGATGCGCTTTTGTTAAAATTTTGACTACTTTGTTTCATAACCAAAACTAATTGTGAGTTTATTACCGATTCATATCTATCCAGACAATTGCTTGCGTAAGAAGGCGCAAGCTGTTGAGTCATTTGATGGTGATTTGGCCTTGTTGACACAAAATATGGCTCAAACCATGTACGATGCTCCGGGAATTGGTCTGGCGGCTCCTCAAGTGAACATTGATAAACGAGTGGTGGTCATTGATGTTTCAGAAGAAAAAAATGATTTGAAAGTGTTAATTAACCCGGAAATAACACATCAAGAAGGCTCGCAGGAATATGAAGAAGGCTGTCTGTCGATTCCAGGGGTGTTCGGCATGGTGGAACGGGCTGCCGAGATCGAGGTTAAAGCCCAGGATGTGCAGGGCAATATTCTCGAGTTTCAAGCGGATGGATTGCTGGCAATATGTGTGCAACATGAAATTGATCATTTAAATGGCGTATTGTTTATCGACCATTTATCGAAATTAAGGCGGGACAGGATCAAAAAGAAGCTTAAAAAGGAAGCCCGGCAATCGGCCTGAATGCGTAGTTAGGGTTTAAACCTGATGAAAATAGTATTTGCTGGAACGCCTGAATTCGCCGCTAAAAGTTTGCAGGCGCTGACTGCAACTCATCACCAAATCATAGCAGCATTAACCCAACCGGATCGAGCGTCGGGACGAGGTCGAAAACTAACCCCAAGCCCGGTGAAGGCATTGGCGCTGGAGTATGATATTCCTGTTTATCAGCCTGTAACACTAAAAGATCAAGCTGCTCAGGAACTAGTCAAATCATTTGATGCTGACGTAATGGTCGTTGTGGCTTATGGGTTAATTTTACCCAAAGCTATCATAGATATTCCCCGATACGGCTGCTTGAATATACATGCCTCGTTATTACCGCGCTGGCGAGGGGCGGCGCCCATCCAGCGTGCGATTGAAGCTGGAGATAAGCAAACCGGTGTCAGTATTATGCAAATGGACGAAGGGTTGGACACAGGCGATGTTTTAACGAAACAGGCTATTGACATTGCTGAGGGTGAAACGGCAGCAAGTCTGCATGACAAACTTGCAGATCTGGGTGCCAAGTTAAATGTGTCGACATTAAAACTACTTGAGGATGGAACGCTTAAGCGAGAGAGACAAGATGATTCACTGGCAACCTATGCGGCTAAATTAGCTCGCCGAGAATCCCATATTGATTGGTCACAGGCCGTCACAACAATAGTCAATCGAATTCATGCCTTTAATCCGTGGCCGGGTGCAAAAGCAAAACATAACGGCACTGACCTGAAAATATTAAAAGCTAAAGTTATTAATCAAACGGCAGCAGATAAGGTTGGCGAAATTAGAGTGGAAGACAAAAAAATCATTGTTCAAACAACTGATGGCCAGATCCAATTGTTAGAGCTGCAAAAACCCGGAGGAAAACCAATGTCGGCCGGGCAGTTCCTAAATGGCTATGGTTTTGAAAAGGGCGACCGATTTGATTAATAACAAGTCAGAGATTAAAGATGTGCGCGTCGACGCTGCCCTGGCAGTCAAAGCTGTTATTCAAGATCAACGTTCACTCACAGATGTTTTGCCGCAAGTGCTTGATGGTGTAAATCAAGACGCTGCATTACTTCATGAATTAACTGCAGGAACTTTACGTTGGTGGGAACGGTTGTCAATGCAGATTGAGGTGCTGTTGAGCAAACCTTTACAGCCTAAAGATTTTGATATTTACTGCTTAATGCTGATTGGTTTATATCAAATTCAGTTTACCCGTATCCCGGATCATGCTGCCGTTTCGCAAACAGTCAACGGCACAAAATCATTGGCTAAACCATGGAGTACAAATCTGGTTAATGCAGTGTTACGTCGCTCGATCAGGGAGAAAGAGCAATTACAGCAACAGTTTCAAGATAATCCGGTTTTTCGATATTCACATCCGCAGTGGATGATTAAAAAATTGCAACACGACTGGCCTGAGAACTGGGAAAAAATTCTCGAATCGAACAATAAACGAAAGACATTGACACTAAGAGTAAATGTCAACAAATCAAAAGTTGATGAAGTTCTGGGCAAATTAGACACCGAAAAAGTTAGTGCTTGCAAAACAAAAGACAGCCCGGTCGGAATTAAAATGAGAGACAAATCAAAAATTTGGCAGTCGGATTTTTGGAAAAATGGACATATCTCAGTACAGGATGAATCAGCTCAATTAGCGGCTTACATGGTGGAGTTGAAACCGGGGATGCGGGGTTTAGATGCTTGTGCGGCCCCAGGGGGTAAAACCTGTCATTTTTTAGAGCTACAACCCAGCCTGGATCTATTGGCATTGGAAAAAGATGCTATCAGGATGAAGCGACTGCAGCAAAACCTGGATCGCTTGAATCTTCAATGTGATACTCATGTTGCCGATGCTTCGGATTTGGGTAGCTGGTGGGATGGAGAGCTATTCGACCTGGTTTTGCTGGATGCACCCTGCTCAGGCAGTGGAGTCATCCACAAACATCCTGATATTAAGCATCTGCGCCGAGCAACTGATGTTGAACAAAACGTACAAACACAGCGCAAGTTACTTGATACACTATGGTCGGTGCTGAAAACCGGCGGCAGCCTGTTATACTGCACATGCTCGGTTTTTCGACAGGAGAATGATCAGCAAGCACAATGGTTCATCAACAAACATCCACAAGCCCAACCTATTTCCCTCGACGACCGTTTTGGATTGGTGCTAACAATAGGTCGACAACGTTTGCCATCGGATTATGATTCAGATGGTTTTTACTATGCCGGTTTTACTAAGAAGGCACCCTAGAGCTGCAATATTAGCGACGGTGTTGGTGTTTTGTACATATTCAAATTCCATCCTTGCAGATTTTAAATTGACTCATGTTGATGCAATTGTAGATGGCGGTTTATTACAAATAGACGCAGATGCTGATTTAGCTTTGTCGGTTGAAACAGAGGAAGCTTTGGAAAGCGGTGTTGATTTAAGAATAAAGTTTTTGATCGAGCTAATGAAAAGCCGAAATTGGATATGGGATTCTCCACTTAAAGACTGGGAAATGTTGTTTACCCTGCATTTTCATCAATTGTCCGGCCAGTATATCCTGGCGATACCGCAATCGGATAATATTCAGGCGTTTAATACCATAGAGCAGGCTCTTGAGGATCTATCTTCACGCTTATCCTTTAACCTGGGTTATGAACAATCGCTTGAACAGCATGGAAATTTATATTTGCGATCAAAAATAAAATTAGACACTGAATATTTACCGGCACCATTGAAGTTGCTTTCGCTGGTATCGGGAGATTGGAAACTTGACAGTGGTTGGAAAGAATGGGTATTAGAACGGTAATCCGTGAATTTATACGGCCATTACCAACCGTAATATTTTTACTGTTGCTATTCTCAGCGGTGATGCTTTTGGCATCCGCTGCTCAACACGATTCAACACTTTCTAAATACTTCTCACTTTTATTCGTCGTTAATATTCTTGGCGTGCTATTACTCTTGGTGATGATTGCAGCGAACACCTATCGGCTAATTAAAGAAGTTAAAGCAAAGCAACTTGGTAGTCGATTGACGATTCGTTTTTTGATGACATATGGAATTTTAGCCTTGATCCCACTGGCCATCGTTTATGTTTTTTCGCTGCAGTTTTTAAATGAATCGATAGATAGCTGGTATGACGTTAAAATCGAAAAGGCACTTGATGATGCTTTGTTAGTTGGCCGAAATTCGATGGAAGCAGTTAAAACCGAGCTGATTGCAACACTGCAAGATGATCTCGCGGCTCTACCTGATTCGGACAGTCAGCCTGATTTGTTTTCTTTTCTTGATGAAATACGTGAATCTAATGATTTGACTGAGCTGAGTTTGTATTCATTGAGCGGCAGGATAATAGCCTCAAGTAATGCAGATGTAACAGTTATTATTCCTGATTCTCCCGATGAACGGATGATGGCTTTAGCTAAACGAGGCGAACTGCAATCTCGTGTTGAGCCTTTAAATGATAATTCCTTACAATTAAGGATTTTACTACCCGCACCGTCTTTAGGGGTCGATCAGGAAGAAAAAGTCTTTCAGGTGCTCTATCAATTGCCATTTCGTTTCTCTAATGTTGGGGAGAGCTTGGAGCAGGCATCCAGCCAGTATAATCGTCTGCTTTATTTGCGGCGTCCGCTAAAACTAAGTTTTATTACTACCTTGACTTTAGTTACTCTGTTAACCGGTCTGGCTGGCTTGTGGGCAGCTATACTCTCATCGAGACGACTGGTGGCACCGCTACGCGACCTGGCAGAAGGCACGCGTGCAGTTGCCAGTGGTGATTATTCCAAACAGCTTCCAGTGAAAAGCAGCGACGAGTTGGGTGTATTAGTGCAGTCATTTAATGACATGACTGCAGAGATCAAACATACCCAGCAAAAAGAACGTCAAAGTCAAAATCAATTGGAAGATCAGCGTGCTTATCTGGAAACGGTTTTACGGCGACTGTCTTCAGGAGTCCTATCGTTTGACTTAAATCACCAGCTTAGAACCAGCAATGAAACAGCCCAGCAAATTCTTAATATTGAACTGGATGAGTCGGACGTAAACCTGGAAGGGTTAAAAATAAAGTTTAACTGGTTACAACCTTTTTTTGATTATATTCAGGAAAGTATGCGCCAGGGGAGTTATGAATGGCAGAAGGAAGTAGAAGTGATCGGTGCCCAGGGCAGGCAGGTGTTGAATGTGCGCGGCAGTCGGTTACCCTATGAAAGCTTGAGTAGAGGCGGATTCGTCATCGTTTTTGATGATATGTCTAATTTGATACAGGCACAACGAAACGCAGCCTGGGGGGAAGTAGCGCGGCGATTAGCCCACGAAATTAAAAATCCACTAACGCCTATTCAACTCTCGGCAGAGCGTGTTAGGCATAAATTCATGAACAAAGTCGAAGGTGATGATAAACAAACTCTGGATCGTGCGACGCGCACTATCGCTAATCAAGTGGAATCTATGAAACAAATGGTCAATGAGTTTTCTGAGTATGCACAACCGGTCATGGTGCAACTCAAACCGCTGGATTTAAATCAACTGATCCATGATGTGGTTGAGCTTTATAAGGGAAGCGCTGAAACGGTAATGTTTGAATTAAATTTAGAGGAAGGGCTGCCAATGATTGTTGCCGATGCCTCCAGATTAAGACAGGTGCTGAATAACCTCATTATCAACGCCAAAGATGCATTAAGTGATACAGCACAAGCCAAAATCGAAATCTCAACAAAGTTAGTCGACATAAAACAGATGTCATTTGTCGAACTAGCATTAAAAGATAACGGCAAGGGTTTTGATGAAAAAATGCTTGATCGTATATTTGAACCTTATGTGACTAGCAAAGAAAAAGGTACCGGCCTGGGTTTGGCGATCGTAAAGCGAATTATTGATGAACATAACGGCGTTATCAGGGTTGAAAACCTCCTCGATCATGGTGCAACAATAATTATTGATTTGCCGGTAGAATTAAACTATGAAATTGCGGATTTAACAGAGCATGGCTGAACGTATTTTAATTGTTGATGATGAACCGGATATTCGAGAAGTCATCGGCGATATCTTGCAGGACGAAAACTATTCGATCGAGCAAAGCGCGAATGCGGCCGAGGCCAGGCAGAAAATGGTGGAATTTAATCCCGACCTGATTTTGCTGGATATCTGGATGCCGGATGTTGATGGAATTTCTTTATTAAAAGAATGGGTCAATCAGGGAATAGATAAACCCATCATTATGATTTCGGGTCATGGTAATGTCGAAACTGCAGTAGAAGCGATCCGAAATGGTGCTTATGATTTTTTGGAAAAACCTCTTTCCACCGCAAAAATGCTGGTTACTATTGAACGGGCCTTTCAAAATACCAGGCTGGTCAAAGAAAACCGCGAACTGCGTGATCGCTTTGAACCGCTATCAAACTTGATCGGCGGTAGTGCGGCGATGACGCAATTGCGTGAACAAGTCGATAGGATAGCGCCAACAGAAAGCCGGGTATTAATTACCGGGGAGCCGGGAACCGGTAAACGAGTTGTAGCGCGTTGTATTCATCAAACCAGTTTACGAAAAAATGGCCCGATGGTGGAGTTTAATATTGCCGGGGTTTCAGAAACCATGTTACCAGTACAACTGTTCGGCCATGAAAATAAAGATGGAGTTCAAACAGGGCGACTCGAGCAAGCTCAAGGCGGCACATTGTATCTAGACGAAATCACGGATTTAAGTCTGGCAACTCAATCAATACTGGAAAACGTGCTGGAACAAAAACAGTTTATGCGTGAAGGCGGGAATATTTTTTTAGATATTGACGCACGAATTATTTCTTCAACCAGCCGTGATATTGAAAAAGAAGTGGCTGACAAAAAGTTCAGGGAGGCGTTGTTTTATTTTCTTAATGTTGTGCCTTTACAGGTTCCATCGCTGCGGGACAGAACAGAGGATATTCCCGAGTTGGTTACCTTTTATACCAATTGGATGGTGGAAAACGAGAATTTAAATTATAGTCATTTTTCAATTGCATCACTAAATCTAATGCGCAACTATAGCTGGCCGGGCAATACGCGTGAATTAAGAAATGTTGTGCAACGGTTGTTGATATTGAACTCCAAAGACGAAATCGGCCTTGAGGAAACCCAAAGTGCACTGGGTGAAAGTCAACCGCAGCAAGTCTCCGCGACCTCGGAGGCAATTAAAGATCTTGAACTAAGACAAGCACGGGAAATCTTTGAGCGAGAGTATTTCATTCACCAACTCAATAAAGCCAATAGTAATATTGCCGAAACCGCTCGTAATGTCGGAATGGAACGAACCCATCTCTACCGTAAATTAAAAGCGTTGGATATTGATCCCAAGCATTTAACCGATTCATAAGTTAGCCCGAACTGTTTAGTCAGATTGACCCTGACTCTCAAAGATTTATGAAATATTCGGACTGCCGAATTCAACTACTTTTAGTTTTCGACCGACAAATAGATTCAATCTGAGAGTTTTTAAAGTCTCGCCAAGGATAGGGTGTGTAAAATCTGGAGACAGTTCGCTTAAAGGTAAAAGAATAAAATCATATTCAACTACATCAGGATGCGGAATCGTAATGCGATCATCCTGATATTGGATCTCATCATAAAACAGAATATCCAGATCAAGTGTTCTATCTTCAAAATGATGACCAGTTTTGATGCGCCCTGTTTGTTGCTCAAACCGATCAAATTGATCACGTAATTGATGAATGCTAAGTTCAGTTGTAAAGCTGCCTACTAAATTATAGAAATCGTTACCAATAAAACCAACAGCTTTAGTTTCATAAACAGGTGAAAAGGTAACGGGTCCATATTTTTTTTTAAGATGAGAAATTGCAAACTTGACATTTTTTTCGCGGTTGATGTTGCTACCAATACTGAACCAAACTTTTGCCATACGATAATGTTTATGTTTGTAATTATTTTAAGACAATGAGACTATTTATTTGGTTCGCTCGATGATCACACCGACATCTTTAGCGCCTCTGACCGCACCGGTTTTATTTATTTTGATTCGACACCAAGTGCATCCAAACGAATCCAGTAGAATTTCAGCAATTCCTATCGCTAAAGATTCCACCAATTTTGCTTTTCTTTCAACACAGAACTCACTGATGGTTTTGGAGATTTCCTTATAGTTTAATGTATATTCAAGTTCGTCTGTTTGGCCTGCCTGTTGTAAATCATGACCCATATCAAGATCAATCGTGATACGTTGGGTTATTTCGCGCTCCCAATTCCAAACGCCAATGACACAATCGACTTCAATGCCGTGCAAATATACAATGTCCATGTTTTCTTAAGATAAATTAAAAACACAACCATAGACGGATTTAGATTAATTTACAAATGATGATGTTATTACTGCCAGCAATGGCGTATTTATTTGGTTCAATATCCAGTGCGATAATCGTCTCAAAGTTAATGGGTCTAGATGATCCCCGTACACAGGGTTCAGGCAATCCAGGAGCAACTAACGTGCTCAGGCTTGGCGGTAAAAAAGCGGCAATAATTACCTTGGCTGGTGATGTGTTAAAGGGTTTGCTGCCTGTAATCATCGCCAAATCACTGACCAGCAACCCAGCAATTCTCGCATTAACCGCATTTGCTGCGTTTTTAGGTCATCTTTATCCGGTATTTTTTGGTTTCAAGGGAGGTAAAGGTGTCGCTACAGCGATAGGAGCAATTATTGGCTTAAGTGTGCCAACGGCAGGATTATTAATGTTGACTTGGTTAGTTGTTGCACTCATTTCGAAATATTCGTCACTTGCTGCCTTAGTGGCTTCAGCGCTTGCACCAGCTTATGCCTGGTGGCTGGGTATACCAACGGTAATTATTTTGGCCATTTTCTTAATAGCTGCCATGTTGTTTTGGCGACATCGAGAAAATATTGCAAGGCTTTTATCAGGCCAAGAAAGTAAAATAAAACTATGAGACCTCAGCATAGCTACTGCACTTAAAAATACTTTGTTATAACCTCACTCAAAATGTTCATTTATTGTGTATAAACTGCGCTTTTTCGTTCACTTGTACCGACCCGTTCACTAATGACACGATGTCGGCCTTATGCCTCGTCTTTTCTGCGTTCGCTACGTTATCTGAGGTCTCAAGTTGCTCGGACTTATTGATTCGTTAAAAACACGGAATATCAAATTTGATGTGTAAGGGGATTAACATTGAATAATTTGTTTAAGATACGAATATGAGGCTTGTAACGAAACGAGCTATAGGCAAGTTTATTAATTGTAAAAGTCGTTTCTGGGCTGGGTATGCCGAAGTCAAATCTAATATGATGCATTACAGAGGTTGGAAGAATCTTATATAATATACTATCGCCTTTCGTGAGAAATCCACGACTCATAGTCTCTTCTGACATGCCGCTACCCGCATCCCAATAAACCTCATAATAATCGGAACGGCTGGAAGTGATATCTATTCTTAAGACAATAAACATGGATTTAGTATTTACATTTACATCACTGATCAGCATTCCAGGATCAGGTCCGGTGACCCTGTAGGTATTTGGTTTGGCAGCATCCTTAATTAATTCGAGATCAGTAATAATAGTTTTATCTGGTTCGTAATTTGGTATTTCGGTGTATCGATCCAAATTCGCATCGACAAAGATATTGCTGTAATAATAAGGAAGTACATACTTATACAGTCCTTGAAAATGAATATAAATAACAAGCGCCATCAATATGGTGCAAGCGAGTTGATTATAGTGGTTTTTGACAGAGAACTTTAAAAAAGAGGCCAGTAACAAAACCAAACCAATAGCAGCAGGTAGCAAATATTTTCCCTGTGTCTGGATATCATTATTGATATTGAAGTTCATGTACATAAAAAACAGAAACCCAGTTCCAAAGACTATACTAAGATGAAAATAATATTCCGGCTTCTTTGGCTTGCGTATTAGAAAGCTGAAGAGAGCCCAAATCGATAATATTAAGGATGCACCAATTGTTATGCCATAAAAAGCGTATTGCAATGGACCAACCTTGATCCTTAACCAGTCCAAATGCCCAATTAGAGATAATGCAGTCCGTGATAGAAAATTATCGTAATTCGCTAACAGATCTGAGTAACTTTTGCCTTGAGATTTGTAATTGTTTATTTTGTCAAGATCAACACGAGCGTAAATTTGATTAATTTGTGTATCAAGTCTCCAGTTGAATGGATTGTCTAGGCCGTGGTGATACATATTAAAGGCGATTCGCCATCCACCAACAATAACAAAACAGAAAAATACAATCAGAGCTGGTCGAATAATCTGTTTAGTTGAATTGACAATTAGAAAAATAGCGAATACGCAAACGGGAAAGCAGAAAATCCACGCAGTTACTTTGCACAGCGACAAGACACCACAGGAGAGGCCAAATAATAACAGGTTTAATGTGTTGGTCTTTTTTATCAGTCTTGCTATGCAAAACAAAATGAATGCACTACTCATTATTGCAGCTCCATCTGAATTCAAATATGAATAAATGAAACTCACTTGCGGCATCAGCATAAATGAGGAGGATAGAGCGACTGCGAGATTAAATCTTTGTGTTAATGTATATATAGCTAGCAATAAAAATAATGCTGTAAATGCGCCTAAAAGTGCACTACCGACACGAAAAGGAAGACTTGGATGAATATCAACTTTTTCAAGTAAACTTCGGACATAAGCCGATGTAATGTAAACAAGAGGGGGGCGAAAAGATCTGGTTGCACCAAATATTGAGTAATGTATTTCCTCTTTGTCTTGTGGGTAAACTGGCAAGCGGTGATTTTTGTAAATAAAATCTGCTGCCTTGGTGTGCGCGTTTTCATCGGGGCCTGCATCAACAGGTAATTTTTGGGATAAAAATACGAAATATGTAGCAAAGCAAAAGAAAAAAATTAAGCACCATAAAAGACTAGTTAAAGAAGAATTTTTCGAATACATGCTTGGTTGCCTGATTTAGTTCATGCTTGAGAGATTTAGTTTTTTGTGAGTCTTAATATTGAGTATTTAGTAAGTAAAAGTATGAAGATTGAGATTAAATGTATTTATCAATATTACGCTGACTTAATTTTAAAATCTGCTAAATTCTAAATCCTATTTGAGCGATAATACCATCAAATCAATAGTGATCTTTCCTAAATAAAAAACTTACCTAAGCGCGTATTTTTTGGAATGGTTTATTAAGTGTTAAATTCAGAATATGAAAGTTAATTTGGACGACATGACAAGGCAAAATGATGGTGTTTGGTCAACCGTGGCAGCAGAGGAATTGAAAGATTTTTCATATTCTAATCTGTATTCAAAGTTTAAAACCATCAACGATTACTCTGAACTTAGTAAAGAATTAAACAATTCTGATACAAATTTCAGCGAGCGATTACATCTGAGTCCTATGCGTGCGAATGTTTTTCGTGCATTTGAATGGAAAGGCAGTCAAGACATCCTCGAAATTGGCTGTTCATCGGGTGCATTGACTTATTATTTTGCGCAATCGGGAATTAATATCGATGCCATAGAACCCAACCGGCAACTGGCTCAGCTGGCTCAACTGCGAACAACCTCCATATCCGGAGTAAAGATTTTTTCAGAGCCATTTTATCGTATTAATTTTGGTGAAAAAAAATACGACCGAATCATATTAAACGGAGGTATGGATTATGCAAGGTATTTAGCAGGTGGGGCTGCAGATGTGTTTCTGGATTCAGTAAGAACCCTGCTGAAACAATGTAAAGGACTACTTGGTAAAGATGGACAGATTTTTTTAATAGCGGATAACAGACAGGGTTTGAAGTATATTTATGGAGCTTCAGATGAGAGACTATGTGAGCCATATCGAGGGTTTATTGGCTATAAAGCTCATGATGCAAATCAGACCTTGAATTTGTCGGAATGGCGTGAATTAATCAAAGAAATTGATTTTGATCGATTTGATGAATATTACTTGTTCCCGGATTATCGCTTTACCCGGGTCATTTTGGGACAACAATATTGTCAGTCTAATCCCTATGCCTTTCAGCATTTGGAAGGAATTCGATCTAAAGATTACGTGAAGTATCAGAATTTCGGCGTTGATGAGTTGCTGTTATATCAGGCAGCTAATGCACATGGTCATTTAGGTGACTTCGCAAATTCTTGTTTGTTTATTCTTTCAAATAGTGAATCACAATCTCAATCGCTTGATTTTGCCCACCTTCCCGATTTTCAAAGACGGTCAGAGTTCATCACATTAATTACAAAGCCAGTTAATCAAAATCTGATAGAGCGAACAAAACTATTTGACAAGTCTGCAAGTGAGGATAATCAGATAGAGATAGAACAATATCAGCCTGGGTTACAGTTATCGGTAATCTGGCGTAATAGTATTCTTGTGGATCACAAAGGAATTGAGTTTCAACAATACTTAATTGAATACTTTGAATTTTTAAAGAAACAAGACGCAGGTGTTTTGACGGGAATGAATTTGGATGCCATCGCAAACAATATCATTGTAGATGAACAGAATAATTACCATATTATTGATACGGAGTGGCAAAGCCATCATCAACAAGTTAATGCACCCTACGTATTCTATCGTGCGATAGTTAATTTTGGATTGCGTAATGAATCCATCATGTTTCATTTCAACTGGAAAAATTCCATAACAACATTGGGGGACTTTGTTAATTATTGTTTTGATTCAATTGGGCTAGAACCTTCAATGCATGATCTTGACACGATGCGCAGCAAGGATATGGAATTCCTGGGTGAGGTCCAATATAGCTCAGTCAATTATGAATTTTCTAATCTGTTTGGTAATTGTTCAATATCTAATCCGCTATACCCAACGATAAACTGGAGGTTTGAAAATGAATCTTATCTTGATCATCAACAATCATCCAGTGTTGTTAACAACTATGTTAAGGAAAACCACATTAGTTTTTTAATTAGTGATCTCAAACGTCCTATTGATGCAATCAGGTTTTTCCCGTTTGATGGCATACGTGATCAGATTACGGGCTATTTTTGTATCAAATCTATGTATATAAGCATTGTTGATGAGATTGGTATTGAACGTGAAATTATAAAACTGGATTCAAGCAAGCAAGTTGCAAAAGCCAATATTCATGAAGGTGTGTACTATGGAGAAAAAGATAATGAAGCTATTTTCATGTTTAGCAATAACAATACATTTCTTGAATTTAATTTGCCAAAATTCGAAATTAACAGTAATGAATCTCTAAAAATCAACATGAGTTTTAGGCTAAATCCATCTGTGGACTATGAGATTGCTCGTAAAAACTTCTCCCTTGTTAATCGCAAAATAATAGAGCAAGAAAAAAAATTTCTCGAGCACATAGATCAGCTTAAATATCAGAACAAGCAGCTGCAGAAACAACTTCAGGATGTTAAAGCCTCTCGAATTTGGCGGTTGCTAGAAGCCTACAGAGATACCTTTAAAATCAGTGGGTATCCGGAAAAAAATTTTTTCGGTAAAGTCAGCCATCTTGTTAAAAGGTTCAGAGGATAGAAAGATTGTTCAAATAAACATCTATCAAGTTAGTCTGTCTAGCTCTTGCAAGGGCCACCTTGGTTTTACGTCGAAAGCCATATCTTCTTTAAATCCATGCTTTAACCTCTGCCAACCGGTATAGGCGATCATGGCACCGTTGTCGGTATAAAAGTCGGGCCCGGGGTAAAAGATTTTGATATTTAGCTTTTCTGTTACCTGTTTACGTAACTCATGATTTGCACTTACACCGCCGGCAACAATGAGCTGATTAATGCCGGTTTGTTCGATTGCGCGTTTGCATTTGATGATTAAGGTATCAATCACTGCTTGTTGAAAGCCGGCAGCGATGTCTGCCTTGTCTTCATCATGATCTTCGCAAGACTGATAAAGCGTTCGAACGTGGGTTTTCAAACCGCTGAAACTGAAATCCAGTCCAGGTCGATCTGTCATTGGCCTGGGCATTTCAAATCGATTTGGGTCGCCAAATTCTGCCAGTTTGGCAATTTCTGGCCCACCCGGATAATTCAGACCCATTAATTTTGCTGTTTTATCGAATGCTTCACCTACAGCATCATCCAAGGTTTGTCCGAGCAGCTCATAGTCGGCAAAACCATCAACTTTGATCAACATGGTGTGGCCGCCTGAGACCAACAAGGCAATAAAGGGATAGTTTGGTTTAATTTCTTCAAGCATTGGTGAGAGCAAATGACCTTCCATGTGATGAACACCAATTGCAGGAATATCAAGCGCAAAGGCCAGAGCGCGGCCGACTGCAGCACCAACTAATAATGCACCGCTTAATCCAGGGCCTTTAGTGTAAGCTACAGCGTTGAGTTTACATTTTGAAATTTTCGCCTCTTTGAGGACAGCATCAATGAGCGGCATTAATTTGCGAATATGATCACGAGCGGCCAACTCCGGCACCACACCCCCAAATTGTTGGTGTATTTTCACCTGCGATGCGCGCATGTGTGACAAAAGCCCCTTTTCACTGTCAAAAATAGCTACACCTGTATCATCACAAGAGGTCTCCAAGCCTAAAACAATCATGGTTTTAAGTCCCTGTTATCGCTGTACATTATGATTTCGAGCATATAGAATAGCCGACCCTTAAGTTTAAACATTTCACTGGAGTGTGATTTTAATGCCAAGTGTTCGTATAAGACAGGACGAACCGTTTGATTTAATCTTGCGTCGTTTCCGCCGATCTTGTGAAAAGGCCGGTATTTTTACTGAAGTTCGTCGCCGCGAATTTTATGAAAAACCCACCACCGTGCGCAAGCGTAAAGCTGCTGCCGCAGTTAAACGAGAATATAAGCGTTCCAACAGACAAAACGCCCGCCGCGTACGTCTTTATTAATCACACTGTATTATTTTCATCTTGAGTGCCAATAATGAGCGCACTTAAACTCAAGCTTATAGATGATATGAAAGCCGCCATGCGCGACAAAGACAGCGCACGGCTTGAAGTGATTCGCATGTTACGGGCGGCAATTCAGCGTAAGGAGGTTGATGATCGTGTTGAGCTTAACGACGATGAAGTATTAGCGGTAATCCAAAAACAAATCAAACAAGCAAACGATTCAATCACACAATTCGAACAGGGCAATCGCCAGGACTTGGCTGACAAAGAAAAGTTTGGCCGTGAAATCATGCAGCAATATATGCCCGAGCAACTTTCCGACGAACAATTGCAAACCCTGGTTACTAAAGCGATTGCAGCGACTGGTGCCGAATCAATCAAAGATATGGGCAAGGTTATCGGCATGCTCAAACCAAAAGTTCAGGGTCGGGCTGACATGGGACAGCTCAGCCAGCTGATCAAATCAAAGTTAAGCGCCTAATCGGTCATTAATCGCAGCATTTTGCACCGCTTCAAATTTGATTGTTATTTTAACAGCGGTGTTTTACTCACAAGATTGTACCCGCCTATTAGTTAATGTTCCATGTAGTGGCGGTGTATACCCTCTGTAAAAATCATGCTTTAATTGTCATCCTGCATTAGCAGAGTAGTAAAACTATGGCGCCTCGTATCCCACAACCCTTTATTGATGAACTTCTCAGGAGAGTCGATATTGTCGATATTATTGATTCGCGAGTGCCATTGAAGTCAGCGGGGCGCGGTGAATACAAAGCCTGTTGCCCGTTTCACGAGGAAAAAACACCGTCTTTTACGGTCAGCACGGATAAACAGTTTTACCATTGTTTTGGTTGTGGCGAGCATGGCACAGCCGTTGGATTTTTAATGAACTACGCTCATTTGAGTTTTGTTGAAGCCATTGAAGAACTCGCAGCGCATGTCGGCATTGATGTCCCTTATGAACAACAGAGCTTTGATCCGAAACCCTCTGATTCCGACAATTTACTTGAATCACTGGATAAGGCTAATCAGTTTTATAAGAAGCAGCTGAGAAACGATACACCACTTGCTAAGCAAACGATTGAATATCTTAAAAACAGGGGTTTAAGCGGTGAAACAGCACGAAATTTTGAGATTGGTCTGGCACCGGATAGTTGGGACGAGCTGGCTAATGAATTGGGTAAAGACGAAGCAACGCTCAAAAAGCTGGAAAAAGCAGGCTTGGTGAATCAACGCGATAGTGGTGGATACTACGATCGTTTTCGTGGCCGGGTGATGTTCCCCATTCACGATTTCAAGGGTCGGGTAGTCGCCTTCGGGGGTCGTGTTTTAGACGATGGCGAGCCGAAATATCTTAACTCACCGGAAACACCCATATTTCATAAAGGCAGTGAGCTTTACGGTTTATTTCGCAGCCGCGGTGAAATAAAGAAGGCAGGATTCGCCTTGGTGGTTGAAGGGTATATGGATGTGATCGCGCTGGCCCAATTTGAGATTAACAATGCGGTTGCAACACTCGGCACGGCGACAACGCGCGCTCACCTCGATCGGTTATTCAGATATACCGATGAAATTGTATTTTGCTTTGACGGTGACAGAGCCGGCGAACGAGCGGCCTGGAGAGCGCTTGAAAATGTTTTGCCGGTAATAAAAGCAGGGCGGCAAGTTAAGTTTCTGTTTTTACCGCAGGGACATGACCCGGATTCATTAGTACAGGAAAAAGGCAACCAAGGTTTCCAGAATCTGGTGCAAACGGCCACGCCACTATCAGAGTTTTTACTTAATCATCTGGAACAACAAACCGACCTTAGTCATTTGGAGGGGCGCGCGCGATTGTTATCTTTGGCTAAGCCCTATCTCGACAAGCTGATTGAGGGCCCGCTTAAACAATTACTGATTGAACAACTGGCTAATATGGCTAAGACAGATGTCAGTACGGCACAAGCGCAGCTTCAGGCAGATAGAAATCCGGCGAGGAGAAATTTAAAAGGTAAAAGTCCTGTTCGTAATAGCAATCCCGATTCTTTAAGCCTGATGGCCAAGGCCATTAGTCTATTAATTCAATATCCATCGCTCAATCAAGCATGTGCCAGTGAGATTAAAACGCTTGAGGGTCTGGATCTCAGGGGTACTAGTCTATTAGTAGAAATCTCTGAATTGTTAACTGTAAATCCAGGATTGAAGACAGCAGTTATTCTTGAGCATTATCGGGACACATCTCAGCACACGGCGCTTGAAAAACTGGCGATGCAAACCCATTTACTTTCAAGTGCAAATAACGCAAATACCGACCAATTAGCGGCTGAATTCAAAGATATATTGCGGAATTTGGACAGGCAGAGATTCGATCTGCAACGTGACCAAGTCCTTAAAGATCAACAATCCGGCAAAATTGGCCAAAAAGAAGCAGCTAATTTGTTGATAACTATAGAGAATCAACGTCGGAAAAATAGCGACATTTGACACAAAAAACACTATAATAGCCGGTCTTTTTGGCTGCGCTATGGGCAGTTATTCAAACGGATAAGGGTAAATCGACGCATGAGCAAAGATGCAGAAAGTAAACGTCTTGAGCTAAGAAAACTAATTCTTCTGGGCAAAGAACGCGGGTTTTTAACATTCCGTGAGATTAATGATCATTTGCCGGAAGACATGAATGAGACTGATCAGATTGAGGCTGTGGTTAACATGATCAATGACATGGGCATTGATGTGTTTGACAAAGCACCTGACCCTGACAGCTTGTTGATGAAAGCCGAAAATCCGGACGATGAAGAGGCCGTCGAAGAAGCCGATACCATTTTAAAGACCGCGGTTGAGAGTGAATTTGGCCGCACTACCGATCCGGTGCGTATGTATATGCGTGAAATGGGCACAGTAGAACTATTAACACGCAAAGACGAAATTGCCTTGGCAAAACGCATTGAAGATGGTATTAAGCAGAGCACTGAGGCGATTTCCCAGGTTCCTTCCACTATTTCTCATATCGTCGCCTTAAGCGATAAAATCGCCGCCGAAGAAATGAAACTCACGGACTTGATCAACGGCTTTGTTGTTGAAGATGTGCTTGATGAGCATGGCGAGATCGCAATCCCCACACCGGTGATTCCAACAGCTAAAACACAAGCTGACGATAAGTCGGAGGATGATGACGAAAACGAAGATGGCGATGCAGATGATACCGAAGACGAAGAGGATGATACTCCTGAAGATACAGGACCTGATCCGGAAGAAGCGGCTGCACGCTTCAAAAAAATCAAGTCCAGCTACAACAAGATGGTTCGGGCACTGGAAAAAAATGGCCCGGGAACTCGAACCGTTAATAAACACAAAAAGGATATTAGCGAAGAGTTTATGCAAATTCGCTTTTTGCCCCGTATCATAGATGACCTGGCAATTTTAGTCAGGATTTCGATGGACAAGGTCAGGCGAATTGAACGCGAAGTCACCGAAATTTGTGTCAATCGTATTCGTATTCCACGTAAAGACTTTATTGAAAAATTTGTCGGCAATGAAGTTGACGAAAAAGTGTTCGTTAACTTGGGCAAGCTTAAATCGGCCAACAAGGAAGCGTATAAAGAATACAAGGACAAGCTTAATGATCTGCAAAAACGACTGATCGAAATTCAGTTTGAGACAGGATTAACCATCAAAGAGCTTAAAGACATTAACCGTCGTATCAGTATCGGTGAAGCCAAAGCCAGACGTGCTAAAAAAGAAATGATCGAAGCAAACCTGCGTTTGGTGATTTCGATTGCAAAAAAATATACTAATCGCGGCCTGCAATTTCTGGATTTGATTCAGGAAGGCAATATCGGTTTAATGAAAGCGGTGGATAAATTTGAATATCGACGCGGCTATAAATTTTCAACGTATGCAACATGGTGGATTCGCCAGGCGATTACTCGTTCCATTGCTGACCAGGCGAGAACGATTCGAATTCCGGTTCACATGATTGAGACTATTAACAAACTTAATCGTATTTCGCGCCAAATCCTTCAGGAAAAAGGCCGTGAAGCGTTACCGGAAGAATTGGCCGAAAAAATGGAAATGCCGGAAGACAAGATTCGCAAAGTTTTAAAAATAGCCAAAGAACCAATTTCCATGGAAACGCCAGTTGGTGATGATGAGGATTCGAATCTTGGTGATTTTATCGAAGACAAAAATGCTTACGAGCCGTTAGAAGGCGCAACTCGAAATGGCCTCAAAGATGCAACTCACGGGATATTAGATTCATTGACAGAGCGTGAAGCCAAAGTGTTGCGCATGCGTTTTGGTATTGGTATGAATACCGATCACACTTTGGAAGAAGTCGGCAAGCAGTTTGATGTCACCCGTGAACGGATCAGACAGATCGAGGCCAAGGCGCTTAGAAAACTGCGTCATCCGTCACGTTCAGAACACTTAAGGAGTTTTCTGGATACATAGAAAATCTCCTCCCCTCTCAGGGGAGGTTGGGTGGGGTTCTTTAACCTCATAGATTATTTAATTAAATTTTGTCATGCCCGGTTTAATCGGGCATCCAGTAAAATAGTTCTGCAAAACAGGACAGACCATCAAAAGGGCCTGTAGCTCAGCTGGTTAGAGCAGTGGACTCATAATCCATTGGTCGTAGGTTCAAGTCCTACCGGGCCCACCAAATATATATAATAAAAACAATAAGTTATGTAATTATTTATCTTTCTAAGTTTTCCAGTTTTCTTCAAAATTCCATTTTGGGTACAAATTTGGTACAATAGAAAATCGCTAAGGAGAGAAACTATGGCAACAATTACCAAAACAGACTCCGGCAAATGGAGAGCGATCATCCGCCGACAGGGCTGGCCCAAAGTATCCAAAACTTTCCGAGTCAAACGCGATGCCGAGAATTGGGCTCGCACAACAGAAGATGAAATTATCCGTGGAATTTTCGTTCCCAGAAGCCGTTCAGAGAAACTGACGGTAACCCAGGCACTCAATCGTTACTTAAAAGAGGTCACTCCAACAAAGAAAGCAAAAACTCAAAAGTCAGAACACTTCCGGGCAGAAAAATTGAAAAGCGAACTTGGTCGCTACAGTTTGGCAGCGCTGAATACAGAAATCATTGCCAATTACCGAGACAAACGAGTCGAGGAAGGCAAAAGTGCCACGACAATTCGACTTGAATTGGCTTTGCTCAGCCACTTGTTCACAGTCGCTATCCAGGAATGGAGACTGGGTTTAGTTGCAAACCCAGTGCTCAACGTCAGAAAACCAAGTCCAGCAGAAGGAAGAAATCGCCGTCTGGTAGGAGATGAGGTAGACCGACTATTAAAAGCCTGCGATCAGCACAGCAACCCATTTTTGGGTTGGATAGTTCGCATCGCACTTTACACCGCCATGCGCCACGGTGAGATTATTTCACTTAAACGTAATCAGGTGAACCTGGAACGAAGTACCGTATTTCTACCAGACACCAAAAACAACGAGGTTCGCACCGTCCCACTTACCAACAAAGCTAAAGAAGTCTTCAGACAAGTGATGAATCATCCAGTCAGACCGATTGATTCTGATTTAATATTTTTCGGTGAACCTGGTCGAGACGGAAAACGCAGACCCTACACCATTAACCGTATGTGGGCTGAAGCATTACAACGTGCTGAGATTGAAAATTTAAGGTTCCACGATCTTCGACACGAAGCTACCAGCCGCTTCGTCGAAGCCGGTCTATCCGATCAGGAAGTCGCCTCCATAACCGGCCACAAATCCATGCAAATGTTGAAACGATACACTCACTTAAGAAGCGAAGATTTAGTCAGTAAAATTGCTGAAATTTAAGTAATAGATCACGAGTGTCTATGATCAAACCCGTCTCTCGCTCTATCTTAAGGAGGGAGTTATTAAGTAAGTCATGTTTTGTTGTTATTTTACTCAGGATGCTTTGATTCCAGGATTGTAATTAAACACCTATTGTTCAATATATTAATACGTTCAAAATTTATGAACATAAGAATATATTGAACAATTTTTTGCAAAATTGTGATTATCTAATTATGAACCCAGCGAGTAAAATTTATTCCTTCGCTAATTGGAGACGAAATCAATAATTAATTGATATTCACCACCATCAGCGGCTCGTAATGCCTTCAAATAATTTTGCCGATGTGTTTCATCATCAACAGACTCTTTTGCACTCCAGTTAATAGGTTTTTGATTGAGTTCCCGCTCTAAAATTGCATCGGTAAAAATCCGAGCGTGTCTGCCATTCCCGTTTACAAAGGGATGAATTTGAACCAAACGATGATGTAAACGCGCTGCAAATTCTTCTCGAGGATAAGTTTGATGCTCAATCCAGTATTTAACATCATCCAATAAATTACGAACTTCAATACCAATATTGATCGGATCAACACCGATATTTTTCTCCGTTCGTCGGTATTTTCCGGCCCAATCCCAAACTGCACCAAACAGTTTTTGATGTAAGGCTAGTACGAATCCCTCATTCAATAACTCGTCAAACTTGCGTTGCCGAGATAACCATCTTAATCCATCCTGGATATTTTGCTGCTCCAGTTGATCAAGTTCGGCCCGTGTTTCAACATGAGGAAACTTAAGCCCTTTAATCTCATCAGGATCAAGAGGTGTTGCGCCTTCAGGATAATCCATCATAAAGAGTCTCTAGGATTACTATGTATTCCACAAATCACGTGGCATTTCTCGAATTAATCGATCAGTCTCATGCTTGATCTGGTCCTGAAGTACTTCGTCAGTGAGCTGTTGAGCTTCCAGCTTCATTTGAGTGTCTGCTTTCATTACCAATTCTTTTGCCTTCACCTTCGCTTGCTTTTCGATCATTGAATCAATCGATGTTTTGGGTACTAAGGCATAAACGAGTTCACAATCCAGATTATCTGCTACACGCCGTAATTGCTTTAGCGTAATTCGATCTTCCGCTTCCATACGCTCCATCTGGGTCGCTCGGGGCGTAGAAATGCCTAATCGCTCTGCTAACTGTATACTGCTCATACCCAGGGCTTTTCGCAGTGTACGAATCCACCCCTCAGTAGGGCGCTTAATGTTCTTAAAGAAGCTAAATCCGCCAAACTTTTTGCGGTATTGATTTTGGAGTATTTCTTTCATGAAGCTATAAATATAGAGTAATAAAAATCATATATGCTATAATTATATAGCATAATAATAGTTAAAACACTATAAATATATAGTAAATTATGCGAAACATAAATAGACATAACTTGCTCATAATACAAAACTGGATCAGTATTCCGGTAAATAAGAGAATTTTGAAAAAATCACTAATTAGCAAAAATATATGAAATTTCTACATACGGCTGACTGGCACATCGGACGAATACTGAATAATGTGTCTTTGCTTGAAGATCAACGACATGCACTAGACCAGATTCTGACCTATATTGAAGACAAAAGCGTCGATGTACTAATCATAGCCGGTGACATATACGATCGCTCTGTACCACCCGCTTCATCTGTCGAGTTGCTTGATGAGGTGTTGTCCAAAGTTTGCCTGGATTTGAGCGTTTCTGTAGTGATGATTCCAGGAAATCATGATGGTGCCCAGCGATTAAGCTTTGGGTCACGACAACTCAGTCAGGCTGGGCTGCATATTATTGGTAATCTTGATCAAATCACCGAACCAGTCATCATCGGAGCAAGTGAGGATCAGATACACTTTTATGGCATTCCCTATTTCGATCCTCAGACAGTTCGCAACCACTTTGGTGCTCAAGTGTCGACGTTTGACGAGGCGAATACTTATCTGATTGAGATGATCAAGGAAAACATGTCATCCGAGGCCAATAATGTATTAATAGGGCATTGCTTTTTAGAGGGTGGAGAAGCATCTGAGTCGGAACGACCTCTGTCCATTGGCGGGGCGGATCAAGTAAGTCACAAGGGATTCATGGCATTCGATTATGTCGCGCTAGGTCATCTTCATCGCCCTCAATTTAAAGGCGAAGACTATATCCGTTATTCCGGCTCTATTGTTAAATACAGTTTTTCTGAGCAGCATCACGATAAAGGTGTGACACTGGTGGAGATGGATGGTAACGGGCTTAAAAACATAGAGCACTTACAGCTAACACCACTTAGAGATATGCGAATTATTGAAGGTGAGTTTCGGCAAATCCTTGAGCAAGGTAAAGTTGATCCAAACAGCAACGATTACCTGGCGGTAAGACTGACAGACCGGCACGCAATTCTGGATCCAATGAGTCAATTACGTGATGTCTATCCCAACGTGTTGCTGAGAATATCAGTAGCGCCTTATGTGGACTCCTAAATGTCAACAAAATAAATTGCCTTATTTGAGTTTTAGGAATCTGGGAAAAGGAGCGGAAATAGACTCTCCACAGTGTCTGAAGGAAATCTTAGTGAAACTTGACCTTTTGGCGTTGTTGATGCAAGCAAGCCCTCGTCGATAACTGTATTCAAAACTCGCCGTGCTGTGCGTTCAGGCAATCCTGTTATTCTCGATGCCTCTCCCCGTTCAAACTCTCCCCGAATTAGAGCTTCTTGCAATAAATTGTTTGCTTGGGGTTTTAGTGTTTCACTCCTTTCAACATATCTGTAAAGCTTTGTTCCTAGTTTTTCCAGATCAAACAGACTAGACATAAATACCACCTGATCAAGGCTAACCAGTAGAAACCAAGTAACAAAATCAATTAGGGCTTTTTCGGATAGATTGCCTCGGCCATCTAGATCACCTTGACGAGGAATGTCTGCGTAATCCATTTTGGTTTTATATTCATTTCTACTTTCAATACCTCGAGCCAGCCCTCGAGAAATTGACCATAAACCGTGAGCACCGATACCCGCCTGTAATCCCATGGCATGACTCATTAATCTTGAAACTCGCCCGTTTCCATCTGGAAAAGGGTGAATATAGTTAAATCGATGATGGGCACTGGCCATTGATAATATTCGACTACCCGTGCCCATATTTTTAAGGCGATATTTTTCTTCAAAATATATCATGAAATCAGCCACTCGATTACTACTTGGTGGGATATGTCGGCCGACAATATTGTCATGTTCCGGGAGTGTTCTCCACTCTCCAGGGGTCATTAAAAACGTGGCTGCCTCATTCTTAATGGTAAGCATTTCATCAGGTGCGTCACAATAGAATTCGCGGTGCAACCATTTAATGAATTCTGATGATGCTGGCTCAGGCAGATTTGCCTGAGTAAACTGTTGATCAATCTCCTTTTGAACGCGAATGTGGGCAGCAGCTTCAAGCTGGAAGTTCCGGCGCTTTTCGTCTTTGTCGAAATCTCCAGTTAATGCACGCTCAATATCTCTTGGCTTGGTATGATGCCCCTCGATCAGATTGCTGTAATAGCAATTCATTACTCGAACCAGGTTTGCCAGGTTTGAAGCGGTCTTAGGATGTAATTTACTACCAAGTACTGAAGTCGCAGCAGATAATTCTGCTACCAGATCATTGACCTTCTCAGGAATGAACTCTAATCGAGCAGGTTCAATCCGACTAGGGCTTTCAAGGCTATTATTGGCCGATTTCATATTTTCTTATTATATTGAAATAAAATGAATTTTGTTGAGTAAAAGTTGATTATGGCCGATGATTTGGCCGATCTTTAAATTTTTTGAACTGTTTCGTTAAAATGAAATGTAGTAGTTTTGGCCGATAATATTATATCGTAATATACTGTTTTAATTGAATTATCCCAATAATACCTTAATTTTAGGCCGTTTAATTGGCCGGTGTTAGATTATTAGTTCACTATGACTGTTTATATTGGTGAAAGGATATATGCAAATACTTGGGCCTGATAAAGACATGTAGTTGGACCTTAATCAGATATTTCAAAAAAGTCATTGGCTGAAATTATTGAGTATCATTTCAGTTAAATGAATAGTTCTCTCAGTAGCCCATTGGCTCTCGTCTCGGAGGTGATCGAGACTGAAGGGTGCGACTGCCTTTTACCCGGGAGAATATTTTCGCATTGCAGTTAAATCGACCGCACGATTAGGAATAAACTTTGAGGCTTTTTCACGAGGTTAACTAAATTGAAATCGGGATTAAATATTAGAATAAAACCCAAGTTCTAATAGACAAATCTCACTGTAAATTTCAGGGTGCAAAAAAGGTACATCGCTCAGCTTTTGTGGTTTTGACCTACGAGTTATCATCCCCTATACAACGGTATTTCTTTTTTGATTCAGACGTTTTTAAAAAAACTCAGGAATGAATTTCTCCGTATAGGAGTGCATGATCTGAATGCGAATTAATCCAAGAAAGTTTTTGAGTATTGGTTGATTTTTGTGGCCATCCAATCACATCAATTTCAGATCCGCTAAACAATTTGAAGTTCAAATTATTATCCGCATATACATGATCAAGCTTGCTCCCTGGAGCAAAATTCGAACTACCATTCCACCAAGTTAATTCATGAGTTTTTGTAAGCCGTCTCATGTTAACTCGCTGCATTCTTTTATCGAGGAACATAATCTCCTGGTCAGAATCAATATCACTGACATTATTATATGGAGCATTTAAGCCCATAGTATTTAGATCACCTAAAATTACGAAATTCGCCGTAGGATTGGCTGACGGAGTTTTATCTAGTGTTCTTTTCAAACTTGCACTATGGCTAAACATATTATCTCGTAGACCCCATGCTCTAGGATCTGTAAGTGATTTAAGGTGCACAAAAAGAAACGCATAGTCTTGATTATTTTTTCTTACAGTAGCAAGTGTTCCTGGTCGTAAAGTTGGCACTTTTGAGCGGAACTCATTACGCTGCGTAACAAATACATTTAGTGATTTTCGATAACCAACCAGAATCTCCATATTTGAATCATTGTTTTCAGTGATGAAAAAACTGTGAGTGGGCATTTGGTTCATTAGGGTATAGAACACATCTTTTCCCAAAACTTCATAGATTCCAAATATATCTGGATTCCTAACTTTCAAAATATCAACAACTTTTTGGACACGCGCTAAATCGTTATGGAAATGTTCGACGTTCCATGAAGCAAAAGAAAGTATTTTGGCCATTTTAGTTTCTCCTTTTTTAATAATTATTTTGTAGTGTTTTAAGTTTTATATTAATTTTGAAACTACTATCCTAACATAATAATCCATATTATCTCTTTTCCCAATTGTTTCATCATCTTTCATTGACAAAAATGTGTTTTGATAGAATACATAAATGACATTGCTTTAAGGTAGTTGAGATAAAAAAGTTTTTGCTGACGCGATCACTGGTCGCTTAGATTGAAAAACATCTTTATCAATAAAATTGCCTTCTACTGCTACTTGGAAAGCATGTTTAGGTTTGATCTGTTCACCGAATGCTTCAAGATTTGCAGATAATTTATCATCCATTGAAGTTTTAACTTCAACCATAAACCATGGTTTTTTATTTTTCGAAACTAAAAAATCAATCTCACGTTTTTCCTTATCGCGTAGAAAGTGTAAATCATATTGCCCAAATCCTTGATCAGTCCACATATGTACAGCTTTTAATAAGTGAGAAGCAATAAAATTTTCGTTACGTGCGCCAACATCGGTACATTGAGACCAATCCCACAAGTAGTATTTCGGTTCTTTCAATAAAGAACGAGTAACGTTTTTTGTCCAGGGTCGAATTGAATAGCAGTAGTAGAGGGACTCTAAAATAGTTATCCAGCGGCGTATTGTATCAACAGAGACTCGTACTTTCTTAGCGAGACTGGAATAGCTGGTTAATTGTCCGGCTTGGTTTTTAAGTAATACAGCTAAAATCTCAAGTTGGCCTAATTCCTGAACATTTGTTAGTTCACGAATGTCGTCTTGTAATAATAGTTGTTCTCTCAGTCGTGACCAACGATTAAAAAAACGTTTGTCCTTTTTCAGAAAAGGCTCTGGAAAACCTCCCCATTTTAATAATGCATCATAATCTTTATTTGATAGTTTCTTGGGGGAAGAAATTTCTGCCTGAGTGTCAGAGTGTTTTAGTAGTTCATTGACTGATAATGGATGTAGCCGGTAATTAAAATATCGACCCATCAAACTATCACCTCCTTTTTTATAAACATCCATTCTAGCGCTGCCTGTAATTAGAATATGGCATTGGTCTTTATAATGATCATAAAATCTTTTTATTAACTGCTTCCAGCCACTATATTTGTGAATTTCATCAAAAACAACTAGTGGTTTTTGATCACGAAGCCGCGCTAACTGTATATGGCTCGCAATAGACTGTCCGCCAGACAGCAGATGCTCCCGATCGTTATAGTCATCCCAGTTGAAATAATAGGTATTCTTACTATCTTCAATGGATTGGGCGAGTGTTGTCTTGCCAACTTGTCTGGGACCAGAAACAATGGCCATTTGTTGATGTTCAGAAAAGTGGGCCTGAATGATTTTTTTATAAGTGCGATCCATATTGACCATTTTAAGACCCATCGTAAAATAGTCAAGACCATTTTACGATGGTCACGAAATTAGTCGGGAAATATGAGTTATAGTTATTAACAGATGATTAGCTGTGTAAGTAAAATGTTCATATCATGGAGACGCG
>CBDCFC010000031.1:0-65604 GCA_965215945.1 Arenicellales bacterium
TATTGCGGCCATTACGGCCAAGCCGGTTGCAATAATCTTTATCTTCGCCATACATGAAAAATATCGGATCAAAACCGCCGATGTTTTCGATGGCCTGCTTTTTGATTAACCAGCAAGCCGCATTTACGAACGACACTTTATAGACATCCTTTAATGAATTATTAATTGCATCCTCAATAAAATCTTCGCTGTTATTGCCGATATAGTATTTAAAGTTTTGATCCAGATTGGAATCTGATTCGGCAAAATGCACGGGGGAAATAATATCAATATCCGAATCTGAATATAAATCATCACACATCCTTAAGACGGCTTGTGAACTCAGGATAAGATCCTGGTTTACCAGCAATACGGCATCCGCGCCCATTTCCAATGCCCTGGACATACCGAAATTCATTGCTTTAGCAAAACCCAGATTTTCCCGGCCTTTGTATACGGCAATATCATTGTATGCCGCCAATATAGCAAGCGTTGTGTCCGTAGATGCATTATCAACAACTATGATCTGGCTGGCGGGAATACTTTCCAATAGTGAATCCAGACAGCCGGTAATTAATTCGTCAGCCTGATAGGTCGCTATGACGGCAACGATTTTCATTAAACAGCGCTCATAAAATCGAATTGTAAAAATTTTAATTTATTCATGGCATCACAAAGTTAAAGCAGATATTTCAAATGATGTACCGTGTTGATTTACCAGGAATTTATACGATAGATGTGTTACCGGGAATATAGCTTTTTTACCATATTTCTACAAAACACAAACAAAATAATTCCCTTATGCAGGCCGAATATTTGATTAAACAAACGCACAATCGGATTTTTTTCTTCGGGCTTATAATTATCATCCAGATTTTTCATTCTTTTAACTAATTCTGCCCATGCCTTCGAATCACTCTGGCAGACAACCCTGGCATCCTTGTAATAATACTGAATAAGCTTTCTTGCTCTTTCAGGAGTAAGCAAATTCTTCTCCCGCAAGATAGTTTCGACTTTATTCAGTATTTTCAGCCGCCACTGGGTTGAACGCAGCAGTGGATCCCCTTGCTGGGTTATTCTGCCCTTTGATTGATACTGAACGTAATATGTGCTTGGTATGTCCAGGCGCGAAAATGGAACACCATCAAAACATACTGTCCAAGCCCACATCCATTCTTGTGCTTTTTCAATAGATTTATCCCATTTTAGATGATCAATACTCGATTTTCGGTAAAGTGCTGCTGATGTCCAGGACGCTTTTCCTTCAAGCATATCGT
Organism: Arenicellales bacterium; assembly: GCA_965215945.1. GTDB lineage: Bacteria > Pseudomonadota > Gammaproteobacteria > Arenicellales > JAHEKD01 > JAHEKD01. The sequence continues at coordinate 1,257 of CBDCFC010000031.1, forward strand.
CAATCCCTCTTGAGATATCTGGTGCGGGTTGCTCAATTTCTGAGACTATCTTACCTTCTTCATTCAGATTTCGCACAATCCAGCCAGTTACAACAACTTCAGCATTATTTTTTCTAGCAAATTTTATCTCCTTTGTTAATGTGTCTTCAATTAACAAATCATCGGCATCAAGAAATTTTATAAAATCTCCACGCGCATGCATCAAACCATTGTTTCGTGCCATAGGTGCACCTGAGTTTTCTTGGTATATATATTGGATTGAATCGTTTTCAGACAACAAAAAAAAACCGTTTCCTCGATCTTCTAGATGCCAAGCACTATAAGATTCGAGTAATAGAGTTTTTGTATGGTCTTGAGAACCATCATCGACAATAATTACTTCAATCGAGATGCAAGTATTTTTCAGGCACGAGTTTATAGCATCTATTAGCTTGTTCGCTCGATTAAATGTGGGAATAATTACACTGACATCCATTCGATAATCTTTTCTAAATAAAATACAAATGAAAAAACAAACTAACTTTAGTAATTTTCTTGAACCAGATAACCATTCAATTCTTCTACATATTGATTAATAAATCCTTCCCCCGGATTCTATTTCAATTCAAGTTATTTCTGCGTGTTTTCTCACTACTTTCAAAAAAAGATTACAATCCACGATAGAATCGCCATTTTCATCCTCATAATCAGCACTATAAGCAAAATAGCATCCCTCTAGAATCTCAGTGATTGCATAATAAAATGGCAAAAAACAATCTCTTGGAAAAATCTCTATTACAATCGGTTTATAAGAAAACAACAAATTTGTCAAACCAGCTCCATGCGTTGCGATAATTACCTTAGCATTACAAAAAATTCTGATTTGCTCGTCTAGTGAGAGCATGCTTAATATAATTACTTTGAATCCAATTTTTTCTAATTTAGAACCAATTTCAGCTTCATTGTTTATCCTTTTCTTATTACTGTCAGCTCTGCTAATGAATACCTTCTCATAAAAGCCTTTATCCTTAGCACTTAAATTCATCAACATCCTATCTCTCAACCAAAACAAACTAGATGCTGAAGGGGGCATGTATGGAATTTCGGGTTTATGGTAGGTTGGCACTATTAGTTCTTTGACCTGCAAATGCTCATACTGATATGTTTTATAGTCATTTGAATAATAACCAAGTAATTCCAATGATCTTATTTGCCAACTTCCCATTCCATTGGGCAAAATCAAAAACTCACTGTTCAGCGAATACTGCTCAAATATTTGTAGTTGAACTAGGCAATCAGTAAACCAATGATAATAGTTAAACGCATATGGACTGTTAATAGAAAAGAATGTCCCATCTTTTTTTACAGCAGGATAGAAACTTTTCGCTAATATAGAAAAAGGCTGGAGTGATTTCTGACTACTAAGCATGGTAGCCTTAGAACCTCCAGTATGCTCAGTGATTATTTTTCTGTATTGAGTTAACGTAGTAGCCCTGGGAGATACTAATCTGGCATTTGCAAACAAATAAACATCAATTCGGGGAAACTTGACTTCGATAGTGAACTTTTTCGTTTCCGGTTTTGAATTCGAAACAAATTCCACTTCCGGCAAAAGCACTGATTCTCCACCTGCAAATGAAAACAATTTACTAGCTGTACTACATTCTGAAATTTTTCCTCTGTCAATCGTAACAAAGTGTCCAATAATTATTTTCAACCAATGTCTAGCTCGAAATACCTTTTTAAGGAAAGTGATTAGATATTGCATATAGATTGATTTTAATATAATACTCACATCATGCTTCCGGAACATAACCCTTTGGAGTTTCAGCACCTTCACCAAAGAAATAAGCTTCCATTTGTTCACTGATGTATTCACGGGTTTTAGGATCAAGTGGATTAAGTTGCTTTTCATTAATCAACATGGTCTGGTGTTTCAGCCAATCCTGCCAGGCTTGTTTTGAAACATTGTCAAACACTCGTTGGCCCAACTCACCCGGCCATGGGTTGCCATCGAGACCTTCCAGTTCTTGGTTCAATTTGACACACAATACAGTTCGACTCATTGAATTATTCCAGTTGACTGATCAGTGATTTTACCGGTTTTGGCAACCCAAGTTGATCTATTTGCGATAACTCAAACCAGGATAGATTGTCTTCTTTGAGTGTTGTTGTTTTATTAGCTTCAATGACTTGGGGATAAATGTTCAAATGATAATGACTGAAACTGTGTTTAAAAACATCGAATTTGTTTTTCAATATTCCGTTGATGCCTATTGTTTCCCGGCAATGTGTGCTGATATCCTTATTAGCTTCACACTCCGGCAAACTCCACAACCCTCCCCAAATGCCGGATGGCGGTCTTTTCTCTAGCAGAATCTGGTTACTCTTATTTAGAATCAAAAGCATAGTTATTTCCCGAGTGGGCAGCGCTTTTTTTACTTTTCTTGTCGGCAACTCATTTTCAATTCCGATTTTATGTGCCAAGCAGCCACCCTGTAATGGGCATTCACTGCATAAAGGGTTTTTGCGCACACAAACCGTAGCGCCTAAATCCATAATTGCCTGGGTGTAGTCAGCGATACGTTTGTTTGGTGTATTTTGCTCAGCAATTTGCCAGAGCCATTTTTCAATATCACGTTGGCCTGGATAACCTTCGATAGCATAAACACGGCTCAATACCCGTTTCACATTACCATCGAGTATGGGAAAACGCTGATGGCCTGAAAACGCTAAAATAGCTCCGGCGGTTGAACGGCCTATCCCTGGCAATGCCACAACATCCTCGAAATCGACGGGAAACTTTCCGTCATGTTTCTCGACCATGATCTGCGCTGCTTTATGCAAATTACGGGCCCTGGCGTAATAACCCAAACCACTCCATAAACTTAAGACTTCATCAATATCAGCACTTGCTAGCGACTTAATAGTGGGAAACGTTTTAATGAATCGCTCAAAATAAGGAATCACAGTGGTAACCTGAGTCTGTTGCAACATGATTTCTGAAACCCAGATCAAATAGGCATCTTTCGAATCCTGCCAGGGTAAATCCTTGCGACCATAGCATTCAAACCACGGCAATAGTTTACTGGCTATTTTTGAGTTTTCACCCGCCATTCAAGTCCTTAAAGCTATTCTGTTGTATATTTGGCGTATGTATTTTAATCGAAATTAAATTTTGGTTAGAATTTCCTGGATTAACTAAGAAATACTTAAATATGATTTTTAAATTCCTTATTGGGTTGGTCCTGAGCATGAATACAGTTAGCACGATTCATGCTCAAGAAACAGAACAAAATATTATAAAGGCGACCGCCTTGGCTGAGTTTGGTGAGCCGGCTTTACCTGAAGGTTTTGAGTATTTACCGTATGTAAACCCGGATGTGCCCAAGGGTGGCAAAATCGTACTGAGTGACTTTGGTACATTCGATACACTTAATCCTTATGTGCTTAAAGGGCAATGGCCATCCAGTATTGGACATGCTTCTTGCGGTTTAATGTCGGGTTCCAATGATGAACTAACCAGTGTTTATGGCGAAACGGCAGAATCAGTTGAATACCCGGAGGATAAATCCTGGATTATTTTTAACTTAAGAAAAGAAGCCCAGTACCATGATGGTTCACCCGTGGTAGCCGATGATTTTGCCTTTGCACTGGAAACCATCAAAGAACACGGCCGACCATTTTTGCAGGCTTTTTACGAGGACATTGAACGTGCCGAAGCTATAAACGATCATCAAGTTAAATATTATTTCAAAACCAAAAATAATATGAAACCGGTGATGTTGGCTGCTGGCTCAAGCCCCTTGTCGCGTAAATATTGGCAGGACAAAGACATCACGCAATCTACACTTGAACCGCCATTAAGCTGTGGGCCTTATAAAATCAGCAAAGTGGATCCAGGAAGATCAATCACTTATACCAGGGTTGATGACTGGTGGGGGCAAGATTTACCAATTAACCGAGGATTAAATAATTTTGATGAAATACGCTATGACTATTATTTAGACCTAACTGTTCAATTTGAAGCCTTTAAAGCTAAAAGCATTGATTTTTGGACAGAAAGCAGCGCCAAACGCTGGGCCACCGAGTATGACATTCCTGCTGTTAAGAACGGTCAAATGATCAAGGTTGAACTCCCTAACGAAACACCACGGGGACTGGGCGGTTATTTTATTAATTTAAGAAAAGATAAATTCAAAGACGTTAATGTGCGCAAAGCGCTGCTCTACCTATATGATTTCGAGGCAATCCAGCGCACCTTACTCTATGGTTACTACAAACGCATTGAAAGTTTTTTCCCCAATTCGGATTTTGGCGTCAGCGGTCCACCGAGTGAACTGGAGCTGGCCATTCTTGAACCGTATAAGGATAAACTTAACCCGCTAGTCTTAACTGAAGATTTCAAAGCCCCCGTTACAGACGGTAGTGGACGCGACCGCAAAAACAAACGTGAAGCTATCAAGCTTTTTAAGCAGGCTGGCTGGAATCTTAAACAGGGTAGGCTGGTTAATGATAAAGGTGAACAATTTCAGCTCGAAATCATGACCGCCTGGCCGGAGACACAAAGATTATCACTCCCTTATATAGAAAATCTAAAAAGCGTCGGTATCGATGCTTCAATAAGGCTGGTTGATACCTCTCAATGGCGGGTTCGAATCGACGATCTGGATTTTGACATGTACAGTGCACGGCAAAATTTTTTTCCACCTCCCGGCCCGGAGTTACGCTCTTATTTCGGTTGCGCAGCAGCAGAAATTCGTGGCTCAGCTAACTCAATGGGCATTTGTGACCCAGTCATTGATGAGATAATAGAACAGATTATTAATGCCAAGGATCTCGAAACCCTTAAGGCGACCAATCGCGCCCTGGACCGGGTTTTGCTGCAAGGTTATTACGCGATACCACTTTATTACAACGATCAGACCTGGATTGCTTATTGGGATAAATTCGGCAAACCGGATCGCAAACCTAAATATTCAGTTGGTTTTCCCGGTAGTTGGTGGATGCAATAATAATCATTGTTTGCCTTGATCAATTCGGGGTATAAATAGCATGTTTGCCTACATCATCAGACGGTTATTGTTGGTCATCCCAACCCTGTTCGGGATCATGCTGATCAATTTTGTGATTATTCAGTTTGCCCCTGGCGGCCCGGTTGAACAGGTCATCGCCGAACTTCAGGGTCAGGCGGTTTCGGCGACAGCAAATATATCCGGCAGCGCTGGCGACTTTCAGGGCAGCCAGGCCTCAAGTGGCGAAGGCGTTAATAAATATCGCGGTGCCCAGGGCCTGCGCCCGGATATCATCGAAAAAATCGAAAAGCAATTCGGTTTCGACAAGCCTGCGCATGAACGATTCTGGATCATGCTTAAAAATTATCTGCGTTTTGATTTTGGCGAAAGTTATTTTCGCGACGCCACGGTGATCGAATTAATAATTGAAAAAATGCCGGTTTCAATTTCACTGGGTTTGTGGACCACGCTGATCGTTTATCTGGTTTCCATTCCACTAGGCATCCGCAAGGCCGTACACGATGGTTCAAAATTCGATGTCTGGACTAGCACCGCTATTATTGTCGGCAATGCCATTCCCAGTTTTTTGTTCGCTATATTACTGATTGTGCTTTTTTCCGGTGGCCGCTATTTTGATATCTTTCCGCTGCGGAGTTTGTTTTCCCCCGGTTGGGAGAATTTCTCAACCGGCGAAAAAATTCTCGACTATTTCTGGCATTTAGTTTTACCGGTAACCGCACTGGTTATTGGCGCTTTTGCCAGTTTAACCATGCTGACTAAAAACTCTTTTCTTGAACAGATCAAACAACAATATGTCATCACTGCCAGAGCCAAAGGCCTGACCCAAAAACAAGTTCTTTATGGCCATGTCTTCCGCAATGCCATGTTAATTGTTATCGCCGGATTTCCTGCCGCCTTTATCGGTATATTTTTTACCGGCTCGTTATTAATCGAGGTTATTTTTTCTTTGGATGGGCTTGGGTTGTTGGGCTACGAGTCGGCGATTAATCGTGATTATCCGGTTGTATTTGCAGTACTGTTCATTTTCACCCTGCTGAGTTTGCTCATGCAGATTGTCAGAGACATTACCTATCATCTAATCGATCCGCGCATCGATTTCGAGGCCCGTGATGTTTAAACTGACACCGTTAACGCAAAGGCGCTGGAATAATTTCAAGGCGAACAAACGCGGCTGGTGGTCACTATGGATTTTTGTGATTATGTTCGTGGTTTGCCTGCTGGGAGATTTTATCGCCAACGACAAACCCTTGCTAATTAAATTCAAAGGCCAGTTTTATACTCCTATTTTCAAATATTATCCCGAAACTGAATTCGGCGGCGATTTTGATGTGGCCGCCGATTACACCGATCCCTACATCCAGGAATTAATCAACGAACAAGGCTGGATGATCTGGCCGCCAATTCGTTACTCTTACAATACTATTGATTATGATCTGGATGTTCCAGCGCCGGCGCCGCCCTCAGCAAAACATTGGCTAGGCACCGATGACCAGGCTCGTGATGTTGTTGCCAGAATAATTTATGGTCTGCGCATATCAATTTTATTCGGGCTTTGTCTAACTATAGTCAGCTCGATTATCGGCATCACGGCCGGTGGTATACAAGGTTATTTTGGCGGCAGGTTGGATTTGATCGCACAACGATTTATCGAAACATGGGAAGGCTTGCCGGTTCTATACTTGTTAATCATCATGTCCAGTATTATCGCTCCCGGATTTTTCTCACTGTTGGGAATAATGCTGCTGTTTGCCTGGACGGGTTTGGTCGCCGTTGTTAGAGCGGAATTTTTAAAAGCGCGTAATTATGACTACATACGTGCCGCCAAGGCACTAGGCGTCAAGGACTTCACTATTATGTGGCGCCATACGCTACCCAATGCAATGGTCGCCATTTTGACTTTCATGCCCTTTATTCTGACCGGAGCGATTACATCATTAACCAGCCTTGATTTTCTCGGCCTGGGATTACCCGCCGGTTCGCCATCATTAGGTGAAATGTTAAATCAGGGAAAGAATAATTTGAATTCTCCCTGGCTTGGGTTCTCAGCATTTTTCACTTTGGCTATTCTTTTAAGTTTGCTGGTGTTTATTGGTGAGGCGGTCAGGGATGCCTTTGATCCGCACAAATCAGGAGTGCGAGGATGACCAACGACCGAAACTCGCCGGTGTTACAAGTTAAAAATCTGTCGGTAGATTTCCATACCTCAAAGCAAGTGGTGCACGCTGTCAAGAATATCAGTTTTGATGTGTTTAAGGCCGAAACATTAGCCATTGTCGGTGAGTCGGGTTCAGGCAAATCGGTGAGTGCCATGTCGATCATGAAGCTGCTGCCCTATCCTTATGCTTCTCATCCAAGTGGAGAGATTTTCTACCAGGACAAGGATTTATTGACCTTGCCGGACAAAGAGTTGCGCCGTATCCGTGGTGATGACATTGCCATGATTTTTCAGGAACCGCTAACGGCCTTGAATCCACTTCACACTATTGAGAAACAAATTAATGAGGTACTGATTCTGCATCAATCGATGAATAAAACACAGGCGCAAAAACGGGTGCTGGAACTGCTTGATCAGGTCGGTATCAAGGAACCGCACAAACGGCTTGAACATTTTCCGCATCAGTTGTCGGGCGGACAGCGTCAGCGGGTGATGATTGCCATGGCACTGGCTAATGAACCTGAAATCCTTATTGCCGATGAACCCACTACGGCACTTGATGTCACCATTCAGCGACAGATTCTGGATTTGATCGGTGATTTGCAAAAGCAGCATGGTTTGAGTGTGATATTAATCAGCCATGACCTAAACATCGTTAAACATGTTTCAGATCGGGTGGCGGTCATGAAAGAAGGCGAAATCGTTGAGCAAGGCACCACTGCCGACATTTATGCCAATCCCAAGCATCCTTATACACAAAAATTAATCAATGCCGAGCCGTTTGGTTCGCCGCAACCCATTGCACCGGATGCTGAGGAAATATTATCAGGTAAGGACATAAAGGTCTGGTTCCCGATTAAACAGGGTATTTTCAAACGAACCGTTAACCACATCAAAGCCGTAAATGATGTCGATCTGACCATCTGTGAAGCCGAAACAATTGGTATTGTCGGGGAATCAGGTTCCGGCAAAACCACCCTGGCATTGGCTTTATTACGCTTGTATAAACCCGAGGGTCAAATTGTATTTCTGGGAGAAGATATTTCCGAGTCAAGAGGCAGCGATTTGAGGGATTTGCGCCAGAATATGCAAATCGTATTTCAAGATCCGTTCGGCAGCCTAAGCCCGCGCATGTCGGTGCAACATATTATTGAAGAAGGTTTGGTGGCCCATGATCTGTGCCCTGATGATCATGAAAGAGAACAGCGAGTTATCGAGGCCTTGCAGGAAGTTGGGCTTGATCCAGACGCACGCCATCGTTACCCACACGAGTTCTCCGGTGGCCAGCGGCAACGTATTTGTATTGCCCGGGCCTTGATTCTGAAACCAAAATTAATCGTGCTTGACGAACCCACTTCAGCCTTGGACCGGACCGTTCAATCGCAGGTTATCGATTTGTTACGTGAGTTACAGCAAAAATACAAATTGCTTACATCTTTATCAGTCACGACTTGAAAGTTGTCAGGGCGGTCAGCCATAAAATACTGGTATTAAAAAACGGTGAAGTTGTTGAACAAGGCAACAGCGATGAAATATTCAATCAGCCAAAGCAGCCTTATACTCGAACACTGTTGCATGCCGCTTACGACCTTAAAACAGCATAAGGTTGCAGGTTGGTTTATTATTAACGCCAAACCATGTTTCAATCACTCGCACTAAAATTCTGGCGCAGCTTTTGCCATTTAGCCATTAATATCTTCTATCGCAACTATGAGGCGGCGGGCTTTGAAAATATTCCCCAAAATCGAGGGGTGATTTTTTGTGCCAATCACGTCAATGCTCTGGTCGATCCAATTTTAGTTCAAGCTGCCAGTGATAAAGTTATGCGCCCTTTGGCTCGCAGTGGCTTATTCAAAAAACTCTGGTTAAAACCGATATTAAAACTAATCGGTGCGGTACCGGTTTATCGCTCTCAAGACAAAGGTACTGATCCAACGCAAAATCAGGATACCTTCAGACGAGTTTATGAATTATTGGAGCAAGGTGAATGGATTATTATTTTTCCCGAGGGTCAAAGCCACAGTCAATCCAAGATTCAAAAGCTTAAAACCGGCGCAGCCCGTATGGCACTGGGAACAATCGAGCGCGGCAAAACAGAACCTGTATTAATCCCAGTGGGGTTAAACGTTCACCAACAAAGGTAAATTTCGCGGTGATGTGTTGGTTTATTTCGGCAAACCGGTTGATCTTTCAGCTCCCGATAATATCAAACCCGAAGTCCATGCCAGAGTAATCACACGCCGGCTGACGGAAGGCTTGCGCGATGTCACTATCAATACTGAAAACTGGGAAGACCTGGAGCTGGTATCAAAGATTGAACGTTTTTTTGCTCTACGTCATGGCAAATATCGTAAACGTAACCTGCTACAACGCTTTCAAACCTTAAAACGCATTATTTCCCGGCATCAATTATTACGCCGGCAACAACCTGAACTCATTGAGCAGGTCACCAGTGATTTAAGGCGCTTTGAAAAAGTGTGTCGCAGCCTGGGCATTAAAGACTATCATTTAACAGTTGCTTACCGGCCATTCCTGGTGATCTGGTACAGTTTAAAAATCATCGTCATCCTGTTAATAGGCTTACCTCTATTCTTTTGGGCAGTACTGAACAGTTTTATCCCCTTTTATTTAACTCGGCATTTGGCCCAATTTTTTGCAAAAAGTTCAGATCAATACGACACCGCAAAGATATTATTGGGACTGTTTTTGTTTTCAATCTTCTGGGGCTTACAGACGTATTTTGTCTATCAATATTTCGGATTAAAAATAATGCTGGCTTATTTTTTTAGTTTAATTGTAGGTTCAACAGTAGTATTAAGAATGCATAAAGATATTTTTAGTATTAAGGAAAATATTTATGTATTTTTTCTATTCGTACGCAACCGCGGCTTGAAAGAACACCTTATCGCCCAACGAAATAATCTTGAACAAGAGTTGGCCAAACTGGTCAAGATCGCTAATCGGTTAATGGACAAACAACAAGCTACTAATTTATCAAACTCACATTGAACTAATCCTTTATCTAATGCAACAATCAGCAACTGAAAATAAAACCAACCTTCCCTTTTTTCGTATGGATTGCGGCGTTCGCCACAATGACGAACTGGGAACAGTAGTTTTTCATTCGTCATACTGGCGCAGGCCAGTATCCAGTTCCAGCACAGGCTTCACTCGGCAATATGGGTATCCCAGGACACGCTGCATGTCGAATCATTTGCCATAACGATTCAGAGTTTACGTGTCGATGATGACAAAACATATAGGTACAACATTAGCATTCATTGCTTTTTTATTCGGTGGAAATATGACTGCAGAAAATAATACTGATAATAGCGCTTCTTCATGTGTCATTGTCTTGCATGGCTTGGGGCGAACCAGCGATTCAATGAATAAAATTACCCAAGCACTGAACGAAAACAGTTATAGGGTTGGAATCAATCTTATCCCTCTCGTGATAAATCCATTGGCGAACTGGCCAAAGCTGCGATTGAACCTGCGCTTGAATTCTGCCAAGCAGAAGATATTAACGAGATAAATTTTGTCACTCATTCGTTGGGTGGTATTTTGATACGCTATTACTTGCAGGATCACGATATTGTTGAACTTAATCGAATTGTGATGCTTAGCCCGCCAAACAAAGGCAGCGAAATAGTAGATCAGTTAAAAGAATTTAAAATTTTTCAATTCATTACCGGACCGGTCGGTCAACAACTTGGCACCGATGAAAACAGCCTGCCGAATCAATTGAATCCAATCAAAGGTGAAATCGGCATTATTATTGGTAATTCTTCATCTGATCCGTGGTTTTCCTGGCTAATTCCGGGCGATGACGATGGCAAGGTTTCCGTGGCCAGTTCCAAACTAAGTGAAATGAAAGATTTTTTGATTGTCGATCACGGCCACACATTTATTATGCGCCAGGACGATGTAATCGAGCAGATTTTGAATTTTCTGAAATCCGGAAAATTCAAGCATAATTCTATTTCGTGACCCATATGCATTCCCAATGGTGCAGTGATTTTTTCTTTGGTGTTAAAGCAATCATCCCTTTGGCCATTGGTGTCGGCATGTATGGCCTGGCGTTTGGGCTTTTAGCCACTCAAGCGGATTTTAGCTGGATTAATACTGGGATGATGGGCGTATTGGTGTTTGCCGGCTCAGCCCAGATCGTTGCGGTAGAACGTTTGGTTGCAGGTGCAAGCATCATGACTGCTTTTATTGCCGGTTTCGCCTTGAACCTACGGTTGATTTTAATCACCGCATCGATTCGTGACTTTTTTGCTAACCGACCTCTATGGCAACGCATACTCGGTGCACATCTAACATCCGATGAAAACTGGGCGTTAACACTGGCCAAACGTTCCGAAGGGCTTAACGTTGGCTATTGGTTCTTAGTTGGCGCGGGATTGACAATCATGCTGGTATGGATGGTGGCTGGCATACTTGGCGTTATTTTTCATCCTATATTCCCAATCCTGAAATCTATGCCATTGATTTTGCGTTTACCGCCGCATTCATTGCTATCTCGAGATCACTTTGGCGCGGCAAACAGGATTTATTTCCTTGGATAGTTTCCATAGCCGTTGTGATTATTAGCACCCGACTTGAGCTATTTGATTCTTCATGGGCAATCGTAATCGGTGGTTTAGTCGGTGCAATTACTGCGAGTTTTAACCGTCATGTCTGATCCGATTAAACTTACCTTACTATTAGCCGTGGCTACATTTTCAGTCCGTTACTTGGGAGTGGTGGTTGGCCAGCACTTACCTGCCAGTGGTCCATGGACACGAGCACTCAATGCCCTGCCAGGATGTTTAATCGTTTCTTTAGTCGCGGTGATATTAACAAGTGGTGGTATTGATGAGTGGATAGGTGCTGCCGCAGCACTCATCATAGCTATTGTTACCCGCAACCTGCCCATCACTATGATCGTGGGAATAATCGTTGTCTGGGCCATGCGAACATTCAGCTAATTTTTTTTAATTATTACAAATGATTGATCCTAGGCAATGAATCTATGTTGTAAAATGAACTGATATCTAATATCCCTAATTTTGATAAGGTGTATCCCGGAGGTAAAAATGAGTTTGAAGAAAGTGGCCGATTCAAACCTGGATCAAGCGAATGAATCAGAAACTAAAAGCAAAGATAACAACGTTGCCACAACATCAACAACTGATGATTCTGAACACCACAGTGTCTTGTATGATATGCACCATAGTCCTGAGAATATTAAAGATTTATTCAGGGAGGGAATTTATCCTTATAAGACAAAACTAAAGCGTAAGCCCTATGAAAAAAAGAAAAAAGAATTACAGGCCGAACTGCTCAAGGCACAAAACTGGATAAAAGAAACGGGCCAGCGATTCATCCTGTTGTTCGAAGGACGTGATGCAGCAGGCAAAGGCGGCACCATCAAACGTTTCATGGAACACCTGAATCCTAGAAGTGCACGCGTAGTTGCACTTGAAAAACCAGCGAGCGAGAGCGTGGGCAATGGTACTTTCAACGTTATATTCAACATTTTCCGACCAGCGGTGAAATTGTGCTTTATGACCGTTCCTGGTACAACCGCGCGGGTGTTGAGCGAGTCATGGGTTTTTGTACTCCAAATGAATACCTTGAGTATATGCGTGAAACGCCAAATCTGGAGCGGATGATAGTTAACTCGGGAATTCAACTTTATAAGTTTTGGTTTTCTGTGACACAGGATGAGCAACGCAGACGATTTAGTTCCCGCGAAGTTGATCCCTTGAAACAATGGAAATTAAGTCCCATAGATCGTGAATCTATGGATAAATGGGACGCCTATACCCGCGCGAAAAAAGCGATGTTTTTTTACACCGATACCGCAGATGCGCCGTGGGTCGTAATCAAATCGAATGATAAAAAGCGTGCACGCCTTAACTGTATATTATATTTTCTGAATTCCCTTGATTACCCGGATAAAAATACGAAACTCGTCCACGAACCTGACAACTTAATTGTTGGACGCTCATCGCATGTCATCGAAAATCAAAAGGATTTTTTACTTTAGATTTGCAATATCTCCGCTAAATAGGCAAGCGAACATTACCGGTTAATAACGAACGATCATGAGCTTATAATGAAACCCGGATACGTCCGGGTTTTGTTCTTTTCACCTTGGGCTTGATGTACAATTGCCCTCCCTATAAATAACCCCCAAATTCTTGTGAATCCAAATATCCAGGAAAAGTTGGAACAACTATTGAATCGGCAGGAGGAGATTGAACAGCTTCTGTCGACACAGGATGTTATTGGCGATCAAAACCGCTTTCGGGATTTATCAATAGAATTGTCAGAACTTAATCCGGTTGCGCAGACTTATCAAACATATCGTGAGCTGCAAAATGAACTGGATGCTGCTAACGAAATGCTCAATGACTCTGACGCCGAAATTCGTGCCCTGGCGCAAGAAGAATTACCCGGATTAAAAGAATCAATTGATCAGATTCAAGTCGATTTACAAAAGCTGTTGTTACCCAAGGATCCGAACGACGACAGAAATATTTTCCTGGAAATTCGCGCCGGCACAGGCGGCGACGAAGCAGCGATATTTTCTGGCGACCTTTTCCGTATGTATTCAAACTACACTCAATCGCAAAAATGGCAGGTTGAAATCCTAAGCGAAAGTCTGGGCGAACACGGTGGTTACAAAGAAATTATTACTCGTGTTATCGGTAGAGGCGCTTACTCGAAGTTAAAATTTGAATCAGGAGCTCATAGGGTGCAACGTGTGCCGGAAACCGAAACCCAAGGCCGAATTCATACTTCAGCCTGCACGGTTGCTATTCTGCCAGAGCCGGATGAAGTTGAAGAAGTTGACATTAATACCAATGATTTACGCATTGACACTTTTCGTGCATCCGGCGCGGGAGGGCAGCATGTAAACAAAACCGATTCGGCGATACGCATTACCCATATCCCCACCGGCATCGTCGTCGAATGTCAGGATGAACGCTCACAACATAAAATAAAGCTAGAGCGATGTCTATATTACAAGCCAGATTACTGGATCAGGAGCAACAAGCACAAGCAAAGTGAATTTGCAGAAACGCGGCGCAATCTTGTCGGCAGCGGCGACCGCTCCGAGCGTATTCGAACATATAATTACCCACAAGGCCGTGTTACCGATCATCGGATCAACCTGACGCTTTACAAACTTGAAGAAATCATGACTGGCAACCTAGGACAGATCATTGAGCCCTTAATCGCAGAATATCAGGCTGATCAACTTGCTGCCTTATCGGGTGAGTAATCAAAATACAATTAATCAACTTATTCACTGGGCTGTCAAGGAATTAGGACAAAGCTCAGAAACGGCCAAACTGGATGCAAAAATCCTGTTTCGTCATATCAGCGGTTATTCGGATATTGATTTAATTCTCAACGCTGACCACCAAGTCAGCGATCAAACTGCTAAAGCATACCGAGAAATCATCCGGCAACGACAACAAGGCACACCAGTTGCTTATCTCTCCGGGAAAAAAGAATTCTGGTCACTGACTCTTAAAGTCACACCTGACACGCTAATTCCCAGACCTGAAACTGAACTGCTGGTTGAAACAGCACTTAAACTGATTCCAAAAAACAGCGACTTTGATGTTGTGGACTTAGCAACCGGCAGCGGCGCCATTGCCTGTGCTATAGCAAGCGAACGCCCGAATTCTAATATCATTGCCACTGATATATCCGCGTGGTGTTTGAAAGTTGCAAAAGAAAATGCACTTACTCACAATTTAAAAAATATCGTCTTCTGCCAATCTGACTGGTTTGAAAAACTTCAAGATATGAAATTTGATTTGATTGTCAGCAACCCTCCATACGTTGCTGACAATGATAGACATCTATATAGAGGAGACACCAATTACGAACCTAAATCCGCCTTAGTTTCCGGTTCGGATGGATTGACTTCTCTAAAACTGATTACCGCCCAGGCTGCACGCCATTTAAAACCAAATGGTTGGCTAATAGTTGAACACGGATACGATCAATATCAAAGTGTGCGTGACTTATTTGCTGTTGCCAAATATTCTAGTATTCAAAGCTTCACTGACTTGAATCAACATCACAGAATAATGCAGGGGCAAAAGAAAATCACTCCTCACAATCATACGTTGGATTGAGCTTTACTGAACGCTCTACCTGAATAACCTGTGCATGCTCTTCAAGATTAGACAACAATTTGACGGAAATCTCTCCAATCAATTTATCACCAGTAACTGATTTCACTTTAAGCCCAATGTCTTTAAACTCCGACAAACTCAGTTTATCCGGTTCTCCTTTCAACGAAACCAGAAACGTTAATAACGCCTGAAAGTTCCTGATGCGGTTTATTTGCGTGAAAGAGTTTACGTAACTTATCGCTCATATTTAACTTGCAGGTTCAATTTCCAGCAACCGTTGTACCTGCAGGCGGCCATAGCCCCAGCGTGCATTCCAACAAGGATGAGTAAAGCCATCCTGGGTTGCAGATTTAATTAACCTGCGCTTGATTTCTGCCCAGTTCAAATTATTGTCCTTTTCAAGCAATAATGCAATTGCACCGGTCACATAGGGTGCTGACATGCTCGTACCTTGTAGTGCCACATAAGCACGATTTAGAACACGAAGGAAATTAGGTATTTCCTCCTGGTTTGCATCACTTGATAGAGGTGCCAACAGAAGTTGTCCCGGTCCGGCGATTTCCGGTTTATTCTGCCCATCACGTGTTGGCCCCATGCTACTAAAATGTGAGATATCATTCACATTGATTGCATCAGCTCGAAAAATTCCCCCCGGCATATTTGGATCACGACTCGGCCATTCTTTACGCGAAGCATAAGAGGCAACGGTGATTGCAGCAAATGATGTCCCTGGCATGCCTACCAGATGTGAATTTGTAACTCCACTTGAGAAATTTCCCATAGCCGCATCCGGTATCCAGCAATGAATGCTGCCAACCTGGACACCACCCGCAGCCTGATCATCTTCGGCTATGATGCTCCAGCCACTTAGTAACGACGGGTCCGGATCAGTAACAATAAAAAATGTAGTCGAGTGGTCCAAACTATAGGGATGTTGCTGATGACTGGCCTCGACAAAAATGCTGCCAAAATCAAATTCTTGTTTACCATTGTTCGGCGCTTTGAACATATTTCCTGTTGGGGAACGCAATGAAATATCCACCGCATCCTCACGCTGATGCCACACTTGAACCAAGACTAACCCGGCTTCCACCGGCCCAGTGGCAGTTTGGAATACACGTGGATTGATTCGAAAATCAGCCACCCAACGACTGGCAGGTGACTGCTCTGCGGCTAGTACCGTACTTGCATGAATCGAGTCATTTCCCTCATTACCGGCTGAAACAACCACAACCCGGCCATCACCGGAAAGGTCATCAATCATTCGCTCAGCTACCGACGAACCATCATGAGCACCAAAATGGCCTCCAAGACTGAGATTAAACTACACAGGGCTGGTTACGCGTCTGTGCCAAATCAAAAACATGTTTTATTCCTATTGCAATATCTGCCGTGTCAAAAGTTGTTTTTACAATTGCCAGGTCTGCTTGTGGAGCAACCCCGCGCCAATTACTGGACGGTGAGCCAGCACCATTTCCAGCGGCAATGCCGGCGACGTGAGTACCATGTCCAATTATGTCCGTTGAACCGTCCGCATTACCAGCGTTTATATCGGCTTGGCTGAATTCATCACCCGTTTCCTGGTCCAGATAGTTCACAATCCGTGTTGATCCCCCTGACTGAAAGGCTGGATGGGTTACATCAATACCAGTATCAATAATTCCAATCAAAACACCGTTGCCTGTTTCAGACACAGTCGTTGATCCACTCACCACTAAACCCGTCGAAATGTGCGCCAAATCGCAGGTCGGTTTGAGACGGGTGCTGGCCTCGATATAACCGATCGCGCTGAGACCCGCAAAATACTTGAGTTTCGAGCGGGGAATCTTTGCCATTAATTTGCTGGGAGTCAACGGTACGGAAATCCCCTTCAGAGATTTGATCTTTTTTTGAATGCTGGCAACATCAGTGCTTTCTATTAACACCGAGACTATATCCTCTTGAACATAATCATTAGCCGCCTTGATCGACATCCGATCTGCCAAAGACCGTATTCCTAGCCCAATCTTCGATGAGCTTGACGCCAACTCTGTTACAGGTTTCTCGACAATCCCGAGTTTATGTGCGACTTTGGAATGACTGGCTCCGAGTATTAAACACGGATCGAGTTTGGAAAAAACAGACGGTTTTTTCCTTTTGGTCGCCTTCTTCCTGACAGCTTTTTTTCTAACTGTTTTTTTCTTTGCTACAGTTTTTTTTGTGGTTTTTTTCTTGGTAGTCTTCTTTTTGGTTCTGCTATTAGCCATTTCATGCCTCCTTAAATGTTTTTTATATTAGTTGTTATAGATATGATGATATTTATTATGCTATAAAAATGAAGCTTTTTCTGTGACAATAATCACAGAATTGACTTTATTTAAACAGACTCAAAACAGTTTGAAATGGGGAATATCGCTGCTAATGAAACTCCCCGCCGTAAACGGCGGGGTATCTATTTTGCTTTGCAAAATTTATCCCGTGGCTAGCCACGGGGAATTTAACACTCGCTAGCGATTAAACTTAACGAGTCAAAGTAACATCATCCAGCTCGTTAACCACCTGCCACTCCCGAAAACCATGTTGCCGTAACCATTTTTCCAGCCTGTCCAGGCTGTTCCATTCACGGGGTCTTGCCGCGTGCGCTTTTGACACTGGTCAACTGTCCATCCACATAAACCGCCAACGCCCAGGTATATGGATGGTTGGAAGGGTTTCCAAATCCCCCACCCTGCTGACGACGTTCAACCCGATAAACAATTGGATTACCTTGCAACGCCAGGTCATGAATAAATCCGGCAAATCGGAAGTGGTGACGCTTAGTTGGAATTCTTTGCTATATACATCATGAATCATGGTGTTGACACTAATTTTATCTTGTTCTACATTCTAGTCTAACTAGATTAAACAGGGAAATACCGTGAATCCAACTACCTTCAGTGCGATCAAAAACAGCAACGACAATCGAAAATGGCTGCAAAACTTCAATCTCCACTGGCCTGCCTATAGAAGTTGGTACAAGTCAAAGAAAAAAACTGGGATTAATCCTGAGAATCTGCGCATTGCAGAGAAAAAACTTAAAAATGTGATGCCTGAAATTGTACCGATTTATCAACAGTTAAAGCATTTAACCAATGATGATCCAACGGCTTCCCAATTCCTGACAATGTATCAACCCCCCGCCTATCTCATCAATTGCTCACAAGCCGTATTTTTTGATCCGGAGCCGATGTTGATCCGCAATTATGATTTAAACCCCGAGTTATCTGAAAACACAATTTTTCATACCGATTGGCTGGATAGAAAAATCATCAGTACAAACGAATGCCTGTGGGGCGCGGATGACGGCATCAATGACGCTGGCTTAGCAATTTCATTAACCTTCGGCGGACGCAAAGCGGTTGGGGACGGTTTTGGTATTCCGATTATTTTAAGATATGTTTTACAAACCTGTGAAACCGTCAAACAAGCCATTAAAGAGCTTAAACGTGTCCCCTCTCACATGTCGTATAACATTACTGTGTTGGACAAATCTGGCAATTACGCAACAATATTTGTTACCCCAGATCAAGATGCCATCATTACCAAACAAAGAGTTGCTACAAATCATCAACAAAACATCGAATGGCAGGAGCAAGCCGTATTTTCAAAAACATTGGAACGAAAAGAATATCTAGCGAAGCTCATACTAGAATCCTCCCATTCCGTCATTCCCGCGAAAGCGGGAATCCAGAAGTACACTAGTGATGATGAACAATCAATTATCAATAACTTCCTCCAACTACCCCTCTATTCGACCAACTACCAACAAAACTTCGGCACTGTTTACACCGCCGTTTACAAACCGCAAAGCAGTAGCATGACATACCATTGGCCTAATCAAAACTGGCAACATTCATTCAAGAAATTCAACCAAGGGCAAATGATTATCCAACTTGGACAGATTAATGGCGTTTCAACTGAATGGCAAACCACCGATAATTCCTCAAACGATTTACTCTCTAAACAAATCAAAGCACAATTCGAAAATATATTTAACCATCTACCTGAATCTGCGATAACAAATAAATTAGCCTTTGAACAACTCAAGCGGAAGCTAAAATCTAGTCAAACCTTCAACTGGCAACAATTTAATACATGCATGCAGAAGGTTTGGCAGTAAACTTACGTCATGCCGGGCTAGACCCCACTGCTGTCCGGAATAATTTCATATAGGTAATAGGTGTTGTTGTTGCAGGTTGAATTGAGTTTGCCGTTGACGTTTTTTATAGCGTATATATTCACTCTCTGGGCGTTGGAATAAAGTTGCTCTGAGTTCAGCTAACCACAGATACAGATGTTGTTTTGAATGGCAAAGTTTGTGGTATTGGTGCAAGAGTAAATACGTGATTAAGGCGATCAGAATTTGAATTCGTACTGCATTGTCACTGCGCCCAAAGAACTGTTTGATCTTCAAACGTTGTTTTAACCATTTAAACCACAATTCAATCCCCCAACGCTGTTTGTAGACTTGAGCGATCTCACCGGCACGGCGGATTAGATCATTGGTCGCGATAATCAACGGCTGCTGGTGATCTTCCCGCTGCACCACAATCCGGCGCAGCGGTTGGGTATAGGGATTGATCCGTGCGCCCCCAGGGCGTTTGTTTTTAAAACAGACCAGCTCATCGGCTAAAATAATCTCAGCATCTTGAGGCTCGATGGCACGTTGTTCAATCAGCCGTAACGCGGCATTACGCTTGAACCGGGTGACAAAATAACTGCCCGCTTGATCCAGCTGATGCCACCAATTATAGTCACAATAGCCTTTGTCAAACACATAGGTTGCGTGAGGGTTAGCACTAATATCCCGGCCAAACTCAACATCATTGACCTTCGATGCCGTAATCTGTACCTCACAAGGCAAGGCCTGCTCGTGAGCATAGAGTACATGTAACTTTAAGCCTGGAATATGCGGTTGACTATGACCGTGTACCCACTCATAGCCTCGGCCACTCAGCCGAATCGGGGTTGAATCCAGCACATACAACAAATCACTCACCTCACGTTTCAATTGACGATGCACCTGCGTCAGTAACTGACCGCAGAACGCACTATACATCTCAACACTACGTTTCGCATTTGCATCGGAAAGGGTCGAACGCTTGATTGATCGGGTGCCTAAGTGGTAATGATGGACGCATTGGGCATTAAACCCCGCTTCCAGTTCTCTTAAGGAACGGCAATCGGCTAATTGACCGTACATCATCGCCATGAGCTGATCAAAACAGCGAAAGCCTTTACTGTGTTTATCGCCTTGATAGCGTTGAACACATTGCTGAAAACTTTGTTTCGGAAAGCCTTTCAATAATTCGCCAAATCGGGTATTACTATACATGTTGCAGTGCCTTAGTTTTTAAGTTGACAGTGTGGGTTTTAGCTTTAAAACCCACGCACTGCAACACTTTCACTACCATCAACATCTTTTATTCCGGACAGCAGTGGGGCTAGACCCGGCATCCATCACAATTCAAGCACGTCATTGCGAAAGAGTGAGGTCAACGAGCGACTGCGGCAATCCACATACCATTGATTGCATCGCGTGTTAGTAATGATAATGAGGAATCGCAAGATAGAAAGTGTATTTACTGATAAACAATGAATAATATTGAGATAAGATACAAAACATGCGATACATCGCCAAACCACATAGAATAAACTGCGACTTGATTTTCTATATCGATAGTAATAAAGTATTACGGTATGATAATCGATAGAGTATTAGTATGCCATCTGTAACCGTATCACCAAAATATCAAGTAGTGATCCCAAAAGATGTAAGGGAATCTATGGGAATTTATTCCGGTCAGAAAATTCAGGTTTTTATCTACCGGAATCGAATCGAGCTTGTTCCGATAAAACCCATGAAAAAAATGAGAGGCTATCTAAAGGGCATTGACACGACTATTGATCGTGACAAAGATCGCGTATGAATGTCGTAGACTCTTCTGCCTGGCTATCCTATTTTGCTGGTGATAAAAACTCAGCCCACTTTGCCAAACCAATTGAAGCTGTAGATAAATTGTTGGTACCGAGTATTACTTTAACCGAGGTTTTCAAAAACATACTAAGGCAAAGAAATGAAGAATTGGCGTTTGGAGCAATAGCGCACATGGAGCAGGGGAACGTTATCACTCTGGATGGAGAACTGGCAATAAATGCGGCCTGCCTTGGTGTTGAGTTAAAGTTGCCGTTGGCGGACAGCATAATCTATGCAACGGCACAAAAACATGAAGCTGTTGTATGGACACAAGATGCTGATTTCAAAGGTTTAGAGAATGTCGAATTCTATCCAAAAGCAAAAATCACATAAGCCAATGCAGCCGACCATCAAACCCATCACTTTGTTCCGTGTTGGTGTCGGCTGAGTTCAAACATTAAGTAGCACTTTAATGCGTAAACAATATCATTTTCGTCCATCCGCAAATGGTTATTACCTATGGGACATCGATCGACTAGTTTCGCTATCTGCGGATCTCGAATCTCAACCTGTGCCGCTCAGCACCATTGAAGAAATCGATGAGGCGTTCTGGTTCGTGAGGCTGGGCGGCATCGCAACTTGTCGGCTTATTGCGGAGCACGCCAAGTTGATTGGGGAGGCTGATCTGAACTACCCTATCATCATGTGTTCAAATCGCCGTGTTATGAACGGTATGCACCGGGTCCTCAAAGCATTAAATGCAGGTATGAAAACAATCGATGCAGTAATATTCGAGCAAGATCCTGAGCCGGACTATGAGGATGTGCTACCCGACAAGCTTCCGTACTGACACAAGACCAATCAACCCGGACAGTTCTCCGTGGCGTTTGATTTGTGCATTCGCTTCGCCCATTATTGCACAATTCAAACACCATTCCAGCCTACCGGTTATTAGCGACGTTAAGTGCTCATGGAAATCGATGAAAATTTGGATATTGCTAATACTTTTTATATCTAGTACTGCTTCAGCAGAAGAAGAGTTAGATTGTGAGAAGGCGTGGGCGACATTGGAAATAAACCAGTGTATGCATAGGGACCTTATCGCGGCAGAAAAAGTAATGGATAACTACTTGGCCAAAAGTCTAGAGCGATATTCAGAAAATGATGTTACTGTGGTATCAATTAAAAAAGGCCATGAGGCTTGGCTTATCTATCGAGAGCAACACTGTGGGGCGGTTTACGACACATGGCGAGACGGAACCATCAGAACAGCAATGGGTTTAGGCTGTAAATTGGAATTAACTCACCAAAGAACACAAGTTCTGTGGCAGTCATTTTTGACCTATGTTGACTCCACGCCACCTTTGCTTCCAGAGCCTAAGAAGTATGAATCGAAGTCATATTAAAAATGCACTTAAGCCATTCCAGCCGACCGCTGAAAGCGGCGGCTGAGTTCAAACGTTATGAATTCCTTCAATGTCCAACTTATTTGTTCGGCACATCCGTGTGCCTCACCCCGGCGGAAATCACTCCCGGTGATTTTTTCTTGATCTAAATCATACTTGAAAAAATCTATAAAAAGGTCTATATTTAGATCTAATATTAGACCTTTTTATAGCTTATCTGAGTGATCATGAGTACCGTTACAAAAGTTATGGCTGGCATATCTACTAGCATAACCGACTTCAAAGCGAACCCTAATGCTGTTATTGAACAGTCAGATGGGGAAGCTATAGCCGTGCTGAAAAGCAACGAGCCTAGTTTTTATGCTGTCCCTCCCGAACTTTACGAATCTATGTTCCAGGCCATGGAAGACCTTGCTTTATTAATGCAAGCAAATGCTCGAATAAATGATGGAAAAGAGCCGATAGAAGTAAGTTTGGATGACCTATAAATTAAAGTTTCATCCAGACGCCTTAAAAGAATGGAATAGTCTGTCGACAACAGAAAAAAGCTATTTCAAAAAGAAACTAAAACAACGTTTAGAAAACCCTCATATACCTGAATCGAGACTCTCGGGAGGGCATAACCTTTATAAAATTAAACGCATGCGCCCCCCTCTTCGCCTAACCTATCACGTTGATGATCAATATCTAGTGGTGACTGCACTGAGTGTGGGGAAGAGAGACGGTGACGTTTATACAGAAATGATAAAGCGATATGAAAAAGGAAATTCATAGCTCCTGCTGCCGACCCTTTATTCTCGCAAGCTCGTTTGCTCGGCTGAGCATAGACATTAGGCGAATCAAGCATGAGTTGCGATCAAAATACCGGGATGTGCATTGCATACACTGTTCGTGAAACTCCAGACAAGGGACGGGGGCTTTTTGCTGATGCATTTATACATGAGGGTACAACCGTATGGCATCATGTTGCCGGTCAGTATTCGGTGTACGATGAGCGATCATTGAAAGCCCTTTTGTCCAACATGTCTGACATGTGAAGCCGTGTATGTGTTGACACATATTTATTGTATGCCTGAGTTTCCTGAGTACATGATTAGGGTGTTTGATGACGGAGAACTCATTAATCATTCGAATCAGCCAACATTGCTCACACATACTAGACCCGGATACGATGAAGCCTTAACCGCAAGTTCCACAAAAGATGTATCAAGCGCACTTCTGGGTAATCATTTTACGCTTGTGGCAGCCCGTGACATTGAGGAAGGCGAAGAACTGACCCTTGACTACAATGAAGATCCAGAGAATCCTCAGTATTACGATATGCTTTGTGAACAATATGGCGTTACATGGGATTGGATATAACAACGCCAGCGCTACATCAAACACTTAAAACAACCTGTCACCATACGGTTGACAAGGATTCTATTGAGTATTTCAGATCGCTTGCCGAAGAGTTTGGTATTCCTTATCAAACATTAATAAACTTGTACCTCATGTTAATAAGCATTGCTTCGGGTTTATGTCGGCTAAGTTCAAACGTTATAAATCTTTATATTAGGTTCCAAACACATTTGGTTGTAGTATAATGTAATACAATCAGCTACAAAAGGTGTGTTGTTATGGGAGTGACCAGTATTCGCCTGAATGAAGAAAATGAAAAACCGCTTGAAAACCTCGCTCAACGGCTAGACCGCAGCAAAAATTATCTAATAAATCAAGCTATTAAAGAATATGTTGCTCGTCAGGCAATGAACGATGCCCGTTGGAACGACACGTTGAAAGCCTTGGCGTCGATCAAAGAGGGTAAAACGATTGATGAATCGGAAGTCGTATCATGGCTTAAATCATGGGGCACTGATGGTGAAACATCGGCTCCATCTATATGAACCTAAGGTTCTCGCCTGAGGCTGTTGAAGATTTAGTTAGACTCAGAACATTTATCGAAGAGAAAAATCCACTTGCGGCGGGGCGGATTGCAACCGACTTACTACTTGGTATGGAAAAGCTGAAAGTTTTTCCTGAAATAGGTCTTGAAGTTGAACGCGCATTTAAACCCCAACGAATAAGAGATTTATTTGTTGGCAGCTACACTGTGCGTTATCTTATTGGCGACGGTGAAATCGTTGTACTTCGAGTATGGCACGGTAAAGAAGTTGAAAAAGATTTATAATAGGCCTCTCCGCTTCCAAGCCATCACTCGCAAGCCCATTTGCTCAGCAGAGCATAAACGTTAAAAGACAATGGATTCTCATACCCTGCATGAACATCTAAAGCGACTGGAAGTATCGTTGCATACAATCGAAGTAAGATCAGGCCAAGCACAGCTTAGAAAATTGTTGCATGACGATTTCGTCGAATTTGGAAGAAGCGGAAGAATCTATAATAGGCGCGATGTATTAGATGAATTTCAGAAATGCAAAGAAACATTTAAAATTACTTCACGAAATTTTGAATTCACGGAGTTAGCTAGAAACGTTGTGTTAATCACCTATCGGTCGGCCCATCTTGATTCCGGCAACAAGGAAACAAGATATAGTTTAAGATCTTCGATTTGGCAGAAAACGGATCAAGAATGGAAAGTCAGATTTCACCAAGGAACCCCTGTTGACTGAATTACCGAAATTGCCTTCCAAGCAAGCTAATCCAGCCGACCATCAAACCCTCAGCTCTGCTTCGGGTTCGTATCGGCTGAGTTCAGACATTATCTCACTCAGGAATAATAAATGATTAGTGGAAGATGTTTATGCGGAAAAGTGAGCTATCAATACGATGGTGGTATTGAAGAAATCGCCATCTGCCACTGCTCACAATGCAGGAAAGCTCAAGGCAGTGCTTTTGCAACAAACAGCCCGATTGAAACTGATAAATTAAAATTCACAGGCCAACAATACACTCAAGAATATCAAAGCAGCGAGAATAAAATCAGGGCTTTCTGTAAAATTTGCGGAAGCCCGCTTTATAGCACAAGAAAGGATATCCCTGATATCAGACGTTTGCGTTTAGGTACAATTGAAACACAATTCACGTGCAATAATAAATATCACATATTCTCCGCATCAAAAGCTTCGTGGTATGAAATCACTGATGATGCGCCTCAATTTGAGAAGCATAAAAACAAATAACACTCTACTCCAAGTTTTACTAGCACCTCAGACTATACAAAAACTCATCACCTGCTCGTGCAATGCTGACACAGATCATCCAGTGGGCAGCGCTGGCAATCTGGCACGCTGTGGTGACAGATTGTTTGACCAAGCGTTTTAATTAGCTGGTGATGTTCATCGATATCTGAAGCCGACCATTCGGGCGGCAGAAGTGGCATTATTTCCTCCATAGGCCTGTTCATAAGTCGAGCCTTTACGGACAAGCCCTATACAGCTGATAACACGTAAGTGGTGCGTGTCGATCACTAGCGCCGGCTTGTTTAAGGTGCTGAAGTTTAGTGTCGCTGCTGATGCTTTGCGGCCAACCCCTGGTAACCGTTCAAGCCAGGCAAGGGCTTCATCGACGGTCAGACTATCCAGCCAATCCAGCGTCAGCTCACCGCAGGTTTCAGCAATTTGTTCGAGTGCTTGCTTTAATCTCAGGGCCTTATCTTCTGGATAAGTTACTCTACTGATAGCATTTTCTATCTCGGCAATCGGTGCATCACGCAGATCGTCCCAACTAGCAAAACGCCTTTGCAATTCCTTGAAAACAGACCAGTAAACTTCACCTTGGGTTCTTCCGCTAATAATACCCATCACCAGTTGACCAACTGGATCAAGGGTTGGAGAAGACTGCTGCGGCAAACCAAAATGTTGTCGAAGTCTTCGATGAATTTCGACCAGCTTTTCAGGACGGTCATCAAAATTAAACGTGAATTGCATAGTGACTAAATACTGCGCCGGGCTGTGTAGTAAGTCAAGAAGACTGAAACACCACCAAACCTAACGAGATTTGAGTCGAAGTTGGTGTTGTTCATTCAGTGAATATAAAACCATGAGGTACGACACAAACATTTGATTTTATGGTCTAATGAAAAGTCAGTTTTCTGACTGTATTAAACAAAATGAGATAGCCATATGTTTATAGTATTACTAAAATTTTCTGACAATAAATCACAGGCCGGTGAGTTTATGCAGGGCCATAATGAATGGCTAAAGCGAGGTTTTGATGACGGTGTTTTTCTGCTGGCGGGCAGTCTTCAACCTGGTTTAGGGGGAGGTATTATGGCGAATAATACTTCGCTTGAGGAGCTGGAAGGCAGGGTAAAAGATGATCCGTTTGTGGCCGAAAATGTTGTCAGCGCCGAAATTATTGAGATTACACCGGCAAAAACCGATCAGCGGCTTGATTTTTTACTCGATTAAAAGCGTGTCACTTTAAGAAACCACGGTAAGCTGGCTACCAACACTGACCTGCGAAGATTCATCCAACGGAATGAGATGCACTCCAAACAACACACCGCTTCTGTCAGGATCGTAACGAAATCTCGCTAATGTTTTTAACGGTTCTCCATCGGCTCTGACCTCGGTCGAGTTCGGATCTATGGTTGTCAGAACACATCGCTTGCACGCCCGGGCAATCCTGAATTGCAATTTGCCGATGCTAATACGCTTCCAGGTGTCTTCTTCAAATGCACTTGTGCCTTTAACAACAATGTTGGGCCGAAAGTTTTTCATTGTCACCGGGACATCCAAGCGGGCATTTAATTCGGCCAGTGATGCCTCACCGATTAACAAAAGCGGGTTTTCATCGGCAAAACTGATCACATCTCCCTCAAGCCCGCCTACTTTCGGTTCAACATCCCTGGTATCTTCATCTCGCATATACACTAACCGACACTGCGTTTGCAGATAATCAGAAAACCATTGATCCGCCTGTGCCGAAACCAGCGTTGCCGGGCAGTTGGTTGACCAGATATCAACCGTTGTTTTGGGGTTAGTTTTGTCTGGCACAGCTAACTCGATGTTTTTGCCATCAGCAGTTGTAAACATGATGCCGTTGTCGATGAGTTGGGATTCGACTTTTAGTAATGACGGACATTCCCTTGCAGTAAGGGCGATGCCATCGCTGTCAATCAGCATCCAGTGGCGATCATTCTCAAGCCCACGTTTACTGGCTACTGATTGTTGCAAGTCAATAGGTGCGGCTGATTTCAACGGATAAATGCTTATTTGGCTGACTGTTATCATTAGAATTTTTTCTTGAAAAAACGAAAGATAACATAAAATTTAAATCATATAAAGAATTCTTTATATGATTCTCTTAACTGATATTTGATAACGAAAAAAATTTAATTGTCGGAGTTAATCAGAAGCTGTTGGTTCCAGCTTATCTTGAGTTTTTGTCTCAAAATCACTGGCATTATGGCGTTCGTGCAGTTGTTCTTCCGGTTCACCCCAGGTTCTGTTAACCATTCTTCCGCGCTGCACGGCCGGTCGCTTCTGAATCAGTTTTGCCCAACGGTTGAGATTTTTATAAGATGCCGCATCAAGAAATTCAGCCGCATCATAAAGCGTATTGAACGTCAGCACTCCGTACCACGGCCAGATCGCGATATCGGCTATCGTGTATTCATCGCCGCTAATATATTCATTATCCGCCAACTGGCGATCCAGCACATCCATCTGCCGTTTAACTTCCATGGTATATCGATCAATTGGATATTCCCATTTTTCCGGCGCATAAGCGTAAAAGTGCCCAAAACCACCCCCCAGATAAGGCGCACTGCCCATCTGCCAGAACAGCCAGGAAAGACACTCAGCCCTTTGAGCTGGATCAGCAGGAATCAGGCTGGAAAACTTTTCCGCCAAATAAAGCAGAATAGACCCCGATTCGAAAACACGAGTCGCTGGATTAATACTGTGATCCATTAATGCCGGGATTTTTGAGTTGGGATTAACCGCAACAAAACCGCTGCTAAACTGATCTCCATCGCCGATTTTAATTAAATGTGCATCGTACTCAGCACCTTTATGCCCCAATGCTAATAATTCTTCCAGCATAACAGTAACCTTGACTCCATTGGGAGTGGCTAATGAATAAAGCTGCAAAGGATACTTGCCAATGGGCAATTCTTTCTCGTGCGTGGCGCCAGCAATGGGCCGATTCGTGCTGGCCCATTCACCGCCGTTTTCAGCATCCCATTTCCAAACTTTAGGGGGAGTGTAACTCATAAGAGCTCCTTTATTTCTAGTGCCGTGGATTTAAAAAATATTAGGTTAAAACTCAAAACTTCAAACCAGATGTTGCGATAATTTTGTGATAGTAGAACAGCGCAATTGTTCCAATAATTGTTTTAACTCCCCATTAAGTATAAAACTGGTGTGATCTGCGCCTGAGTAACCGAATGCAGCAACACCATACATAAAAGCTCGGCCGGCAAACACCATTTGTGCGCCACTGGCAATATAGCGGCCGACATCGACACCTGATTCAACGCCGCTATCCGCCATGATAACCACTCTATCATTAACTTCATCAGCAATGGCTTTAATCGCTTGTGCAGGACATAATGCCGCGTCAAGTTGGCGTCCTCCGTGATTAGAAACAATAATTCCATCAGCGCCAGCTTCAACGGCCATAGATGCATCTTCAACACTCATTATTCCTTTAACAATTAGATTGCCTTGCCATTCATCACGAATCTGCCTCAACACATTTTGGTCAACAACCTCCCGCAAAGCATGCCGAACCTGCTGTGCAGTTTCTTTCATCCTGAGCTGCTCTGAAATATACGGCTTCAATGTAGCGAATTCCGGCAAGCCGTTGCTCAACGTTGCAATTGACCAAGCCGGATGCAAAGCCGATTGAACTACGCTTTTGAGCGTTATCTTAGGTGGAATACCCAGTCCATTCTTGATATCACAGGGGCGCCAACTCAAACTTGGCACGTCAATTGTAACTACCAGATTTTTGCAACCGACATCTTTGCAACGCTTCAAAATGTCACTACGCATAGACCGATCTTTAGGTGGATAAAGCTGAAACCAGAAATTATCTTTAGCTAATTCTGCTGCTTTTTCAATAGAGGTGGTCGAAACGCTACTGAGAATAAACGGAATATTATGCTCATGAGCTGTACGAGCCTGGAATTCAGACGCCCTGGGCCAAACGATTCCGCTTAAACCAATCGGTGCAACACCAAAAGGTGCTGCATACTTTCGACCAAAAATCTCCGTTGATAAATCAATGTCAGAGCAACTCTTGAGATAATTAGGCTTTAAATAAATTTGATCTAGCTGGACACGGTTATTGCGAACTGCAATGTCATTATTACAACCCCCTGCTAAATATTCATAGGAAAAACCAGGTAAGCGTACTTTTGCCCTGCGTTTTAAATCGGCTATTGATGCCGCTTTGCGCAACTGCGACTCGATCATCTTCCTTCAAGGATACAACAAAACCTTAGGGGCATTCATTGTACCTGAATTTATGGACTGAAAAAGCTCAGGGCCTTGTTCAAGTGAATAGGCTTGGGTCCAATTCAGATCACCAAGCTTATGTTGATTAATAGCTGTAACTGTATTCTCAAAATCTTGCTGTGTGTAGGTATAAGAGCCGATAAAACTAATATCTTGCAGCGTCATTCGCCGCACATCCAGGCCAACTTCGCCACCCGCCAAACCGACATTAACTATGACACCACCTGGTTTTATTGTTGCCGTAGCCATTTTTTGAGTCTGCGTTCCACCATAGGCATCAAAGATGACATCAAACTCCATATCAGAAAATTCTTTGGGATGATTAACTTCGAATTCCCCGGCATTATGTAAAATCTGATGACGCAGTTGATTAGTTTCTGCAATCGAAATACTAGCGCTGCCAAAATGATGACTTACCAACGCACAAGCCAACCCAATCGCTCCCCCGCCTAAAATTAAAACATCGGGTTCTGAAAAGTTTAAATCAGATTTCTGCTTCGCCAATTCAACTGCGTGCCAGGCAACCGCCATAGGCTCGGTCAACGCCGCCTGTTCGAAACTGATATCATCATTTAACTCAACAAGATTACATACAGGTATTGAGATATATTGTGCAAAACCACCCTGCCTGGGAGGCATAGAAATGATTTGCCTGTCGCGACAAAGATTTGTCTGCCCTGTCTTGCAGAATTCACAATCCATACAGCTAACCAGGGGGTTTACCGTCACACGTTGACCTGGATTTTTACCGCTGGCTGTTTCGCCGGCGATTTCATGACCTAAAATCAAAGGCGCCGGACGGCGCTCGTCATGGCCTTTCCAGGCATGCATGTCGGAACCACAAATTCCAACACAACCTACTTTGACTAAAACTTCATCGCTGCCAATTTCAGGCTCAGGCACATCCTGCAAAGTAAGCTGTTCGACACCTGTATAAACCAGCGCCTTCATTTAGCCAGATACCCGCCATCCACAGCAATAATTTGTCCAGTGACATATGCTGAGGCTCTGGAGGCTAGAAATATGGCTGTACCATCCAGATCATTCATTTGACCATTGCGGCCAATTGCCGTCGCTTGGGCATGATTGTCGCTTAACTGTTGATCTTTAAAAACAGCAGCCGTTAGTTCAGTTGGAAAGAACCCCGGGGCAATCGCATTGGCGGTAATTCCATATTTCGACCAGGCTTCAGCCATCGCTCGAGTGAGTTGAGCAATGCCTCCTTTGGAAGCACCATAGGCAATACCGTTTTTAAATGCGCGGAATGATTGCAGTGAGGCAATATTAATAATATTTCCCTGTCTTTTTTCTTTCATAGCCGGCACTAAAGCCTGGGCCAAAAAGAAAGGCACCGATAAATTTAACTTTAGTGTCTTTTCCCAATCTTCTTGAGTTACGTCCTTAGCAGATTGGCGTAGATTAAGGCCTGCTGCGTTGACAAGAATATCCGGCAGACCAAACGGCTCAGCAACTTCACTTGCCAATTTTTGAAAATCGGTCTGGGTTAATAAATCAACCCGACAAGCGCTTGCTTGACCACCATCAGTTTGAATTACATCAACAAGTTCGGTGAGTTGCTGTTCTCGTCTTGCTATTACAACAACTTTCGCACCTGCCCTGGAAAAAACTTGAGCCAGATGCTTTCCAATTCCAGACGAAGCGCCTGTCACCAAAGCAACTTTATCTTCGAGTGAAAAAAGTTGTTGCACGAAATCTGACATTATCTAAATTGCAGGATTACTGTAGAAATTAATTGCTAATTGCCTGCATAAATCTATTTTTAATTTCAATTGCTTTAAGTGGAATTTCAATGCCCGTCTTGTCATTGCCTGCCTGAATAAAAAAGTGAATGAATGATTTTTTAGCTGAAATATCCTGCACCAACTCATCGGCTTGATCTGAAAATCCAGTGCTATCTAAACCCAATGCATTTACGACTGCGGTTAAGTTCATACCCGAAGAGCTTAATGTTGGTTGATTCCCTGTCGAACCCCAACTACCATTGTCGAGACAAATAACAGATAATTTATCCGGTTTAAAACTTGCCAAATCAAACAACTGGTTGGGGTTAAAAAAGAACGAGCCATCACCGTCGATAACATAAACATGGCGATCACTAATTTCCTCCGCAAGGCCAATTCCAACTTCTGTAGCAGAACCTAATGCGCCCAGCATATAAAAATTTTCCGCTCTGTCTTTACTGTTATAAACTTCTTTAGAGGGAAAACCGATTTGAGAAATAACAATGTCATTTTTGCTGATTGACTGCATGATGACATCAATCGCCTTTTTACGATTCAAATCAGGTTGACCTTGATATGCCTGGGCGTCAACACTAATAGAGTTTAAAACCGGAGACCCGAACTGATGATAATCAGGCGTATTTTCTTCCCACACTTCAGGTGAAAGCAGATAAACTTTAACTTTGTTTTGGGCGAAACAATCGGCAACATCCTTTTCAATATTTTCAAGATCAGCACTGGATTTTAAAATCATGTACTCAACATCAATAGCTTTTAATAATACTTCCACCTTGCCACCAAAAATGATCTGCGCTTCTATCGGCTCTTTATAATAACCACGCCAGGAAACAAAAATAGGCAGTGCTTCCTGATAGAGCTTTTGCATGGTGTAAAGTTCGGTAATCAAATTACCAAGACCAGTGTTCTGGATAAACATCGCCGAACGTTTGCCCGCCAGCGAACGACCGAAACACAGACCCAGTCCCACGGATTCTTTAGTAATATCCAACACGCTTATGGTTTCAGGTACATGTTTCATAACTGTGTTGAGTTTATTGCAAGGCATGTAGGCAACCTTATCAACTTCACTATCAAGCAAAGCTTGCCAGATTTTTTCAGAATTATTCATTTGATGCATTTCTCTATTGATATATTCCCAACAACCGTTGTCTTAGTCTAGTTGCTGAATCTTCGACCTCTAATAGCCCTTAAAGAGCCTTTGTTAAGCTTATCACTTGGTGCCGTAAATAACTTCCGGCAACCATAAAGCAATTTGAGGAAAAATTAAGATTAAAATCAAGCCGATAGCCTGAATCACCATGAATTGCATCATGCCGATATAAATGTCTTTTAAATCCCATTCCGGGACCACACCCTTAAGAAAATAGGCGGACAACGCAACCGGTGGCGACAGCCAAGCCGTTTGTAAATTTACCGCAACCAGAATTCCAAACCAGACCAGGTTGATCTCAAGCTTAACCAATAGAGGGATGATAATCGGAACGATGATCAGAATAATTGGCACCCATTCCAACGGCCAACCCAACAGGAAAATAACTACCATAACAATGATTAGCAACATGGTAGGTGATAGATCTGAGGCCAGTAAAAAGTCGGTCAACATGGTCGGTGTCCCCAGCCTGGAAAATACCGCTCCAAAAAAGTTGGACGCAGCAACCAAAAACAGGATTAACACGGATATTTCCAGCGTTTTAATCAAGGCTTCCTTGAAGCGCGTAAAGGTCATTTTGCGATAAGCAATCGTTAACAGTAACGCTCCTACTGCTCCGCATCCTGCTCCTTCAGTCGGCGTTGCCCAACCGAATAAAATTGAGCCCAATGCAAATGCAACCAGCATAGAAGGCGGAACCAGTCCAAGGAAAAATTCACGGGCGACGACTTTATAATCGTTGGGTCGATCTTCTTCGGGCAACGGCGGACCCAGAGCAGGATTTAACCAGCATCGCAGCAATGCATACCCCGTATACATAAAGGCCAACATGAGGCCTGGAATAATCGCTGCAGCAAATAAGTCTGTGACCGGAACCTCGAGCACCGGCCCCATTACAACCAGCATGATAGATGGGGGAATTAATATGCCTAGAGTACCACCAGCGGTTATCGTGCCTGCTGCCAATTTGACATCGTAGCCGGAGCGATTCATGGTTTTGGCTGCCATGATGCCTAGAATCGTTACCGAGGCACCAACGATTCCAGTTGCCGCAGCGAATATTGTTGAGACAAACAACACAGCAATATAAAGTGCACCCTTGGTTCGGGACAACATTAATTGGACAGCACTGAATAGCCGTTCCATTAACCCCGCCTGTTCCATCATAATGCCCATAAACACAAATAACGGCACTGCTGCCAGGGTTTGTTCCAGCATCACATTATTGAACTGCAAGGTCATGAGGTAAAACACCAATTTGGTGCCAAATCCCAAGCGCCAAACACAATGCCCAGAAATATCAGGGTAAAGGAAATAGGGAAACCGATAAAGATCGCAAACAACAGTACCGCGATCATCAATACCCCAATTATTTCAGGAGTCATACGCTTTCCTTATGGCCAGGCATTGTTTTTAGCGGCGTACCAGCTTTTTAGAAACTCTGAAACACCCTGAACGATCAATAAAAATGCACCGACTGGCATGGCCGTTCGGGCAGGTGCCAATGGTGCCATCCAGGCTGTGTCCATACTACGTTCCCAGGTTTCCCAAGCACTATATGCATATTCAAAAGACACCAGGAAAAAGAAAATCATGGCCGGGAAAAAGAACAGGATATATAAAGCACAATCAACTATGCCCTGAGTCCGCGGTGCCCAGTTGCGATATATAAAGTCCGCTCTGATATGGACACCTCGCATCAGCGCATAAGCGGCCCCAAACATAAACATGGCTCCACAGAGCATGCGGCTGACATCATAGGCCCAATCGGTCGGTGCTACAAATAATTTTCTGGCCACAACTTCATAAACCATGGCAAACATCATTGGCACCAGCATCCAGCAAAATATTCGACCTGCCCATTGACTGGACAGGTCGATAAAGACGATGGTTTTGCGCATCCAGGCTGGCATATCATCTGGCAAGTCACTGAGATCGCCCCCGCGACGCTCAGCAATCAGCTCATCTGATATATCTAAATCCTCTGGGATTTCCTCTTCTGCCATTGGAAGCGTGTCTTGCTACTTAACTATTATCTAGTCTATCGTCACTGTAATGATTCTGCGTAGGCAGCACCAAGATTCGCATTAGATTTCTGTGCGCCGGCCCAGAATGGTACAGCGATTTCAGCAAACGCTTTTTGTGAATCCCAAACCTTTTTAAAGAACTCATTTTCTTGTGCATTTTTCTCTAATGCTGCACGCGCTGCATTCATATACTCAGAAAAATAATCCTCGGGTGTATCGTGTAACTGAACGCCATGATTTTCTGTCAAATCTTTCAGCGCTTTACCATTCTCGTAAATACGATAGCTCATTGACTTGATCAGTGATGCATTAGCAGCCACTTGCATGGATTTTTGCTGATGCGGGGTTAATGAATTCCATATATCACCGTTGATATACATATCAGCATTCACCACTACTTGATGCAAACCCTGTAAATAATAATGTTTTAGCACTTTTTGGAAACCAAACACGCTGTCAGGTTTTGGACAACACCATTCCGCCGCATCGATAGTGCCTTTTTCAAGCGCAGGCAGAATATCACCGCCACCCATCGCTACCGAGGCTACGCCGATATCTTTATAAGTCTGACCTGGAATACCTGGAGGTGTGCGGAAACGATACTTGCGAAAATCTTCCATCGAATTAATCGGTTCGCTAAACCAACCTAATGCTTCTGGACCAACCGGCTGCAACATCAGACCTTTTACATTGACGCCCATTTCAGTCCAAAGCTCATCATAAAGCTCTTTGCCGCCACCATATAAAAACCAGGAAACGAATGCGATGTTATCAATTCCGACACCTGCACCTGCAACGGGTGATCCGAATAACATAGCGGCTGGATGTTTCCCAGACCAGTAGTGTGTCCAGGCAAAGCCTCCTTCGATCAAGCCCTTATCTACGGCATCAAGGGTTTCTTTAACGCCCACCACGGCACCGGCAGGCAAGACTTCGATTTGAACTGTGCCATCAGTCAAATCCGCAACGTCTTTGGCGAATTCATTGAGCATAGTCACTTCATCGGCGGTGGTAGGAATAACTGACTGGATTCGAATTTTAACTTCATCTGCCTGTACAGCCTGGGACAAAAACATCACTGTAAAAATCAGACAAACAGTTACCTTCAATTTCTTAACCATTTGCATTATCAATCCTCTGTTGTAAATGTGATTCTGAACCGCAGAATTATTTTTCTCGGTTCGCTGTTTAGACGCATAACTGTGAAAATGTAAGCGCTTACAATATAATAACCCAATGGAGTTATATTGCAAGTCATGAAGACTCAAACAAGACAGGAAATTAAAAAACGTTCATCTAAGTCAAACAGCAAGATCACCATTGATGATATTGCCAAGGCTGCTGGTGTATCTACTGCAACTGTGTCGCGAGCATTGAACATGCCAGACACCGTTAGTGAATCATTGCGTGAAAAAATAAATCAAACCATTAATCAAATTGGCTACATTCCCTCTGGTGCTGCACGGGCATTAGCTTCCAATAGATCGTTCACTGTTGGTGCAATACTACCCACTTTAGATAACGCGATTTTTTCTGCTTCAATCGCCGCTTTTGAACAAACCTTGTCGGATAATAACTATACGCTTTTAGTTACTGTGTCTAACTATGACCATGAACATGAAACAATCCAGTTGCGAAAATTATTAGAACGTGGTGTTGATGCAATATTATTGGTCGGACTTGACCATTCCGAGCAAACCTGGCAGTTAATTGAAACATCCACTCGCTGTGCGGTTTCTATTTGGGGTAATTCAATCAAAGCTAAAATCCCCTGCATCGGATTCGATAATGCTAAACCAGCACAAGAAGCAGTTGAACACTTAATCTCACTCGGACATCAACGCATTGGCATGATTGCTGGAATTACCAAGGGTAACGATCGTGCCAGAGCACGGAAGAGAGGCGTATTAAGAGGACTTAAAACAGCTGGACTCCAAATAGATGAAAATTTGTTTATTGAAAAAGAATATACCCATCAGGCAGGACGTGACGGCTTTAATGAATTAATGTGCCAGGCCAACTCACCAACGGCGATGCTTTGCGGAAATGACGTGCTGGCCATGGGAGCAATTTTTGAAGCTCAAGCCCGGTCTATGAAAGTACCTGAAGATATATCAATCATCGGCTATGACAATTTACCCATCACCAAACACATGCAACCATCCTTAACAACAATCAATGTCCCTTCAGCAGAGATTGGTCAACGTGCAGCTAATTCTGTAATTGAATATCTTGTAAATGAAATACCGATACGTTCACAAACACTCCAGGCAAAACTATTGGTACGCAGTACGACCCTACCACCAAAAATCAACTGTTAAGTATTATCTGCCAAAATCATATCGCTTGCTTTTTCTGCAATCATGATAGTAGGTGCATTGGTATTACCCGAAACTATTTCCGGCATGATTGATGCATCAACTACACGCAGCCCTTCAATACCAAGGACTTTAAGATTGGCATCAACAACAGACTTTTCATCGTTACCCATTTTGCAGGTGCTGGTGGGATGATAAATAGTTTGGCTGTACCGTTTGACCGCTTCTAACAGTTCTTCATCAGATTGGTATTCTTTACCAGGTACAAATTCATCGATTATGTAATCTTTTAATGCTGGTGCTGAGGCTATTTTTCTGGCCACTTTTACCCCGTTTACTGCTGTAGCTCTATCCAGTTCGGTAGAAAGATAGTTAGGCTGAATTTCAGGATAGACCGTTGCATCAGGCGATTTGATCTTTACATAACCACGACTCTGCGGACGCAACTGACACACGGAGGAAGTAAATGCCGAGAACTTATGCGGTCCGTCACCTGGTTTATCCGCGCTCAACGGCTGCATGTGAAATTGAATATCAGGCCGGGAAACATCAGGATTGGACCGTGTAAATATGCAGACCTGGCTCGCGGCCAACGTCATAGGGCCGGAACGATTCAACATATATTGCAGACCAATCCAGAATTTTTTAAGCGGATTATTGACTTCATCATTCAAGGTAGGCTGATTGGTTTTGTGTACTAATCGGACCTGTAAATGATCCTGTAGCGACTCACCCACGCCAGGCAAATGATTAACCACAGGAATTTCCAATGATTGAAGCAGATCACCATTGCCAATGCCGGAACATTGCAAAATCTGTGGTGAACCTATTGCACCGGCCGCCAGGATTATTTCCCTGCTGCAGCGAGCTTTTTTTACCTGGCCATCTTCTAAATATTCAACACTGACTGCTTTGCGATTATCGAAATCAAGCCTGGTGACTTGAGCACGCGTTATTACTTGCAAGTTTTCACGGTTTAATGCCGGCTTGAGAAAACCCTTTGCTGTGCTCCAACGAATACCTCTATGTGCTGTTTGTTGAAAATAGGCGACGCCTTCCTGTTCTTCACCATTGTAATCCGCATTTCTAGGGATGCCGACTTGTGTTGCGGCCTCGATAAACTGCTCGGCAATTTTGCGGCGTAGACGTAGATCCGAAACCTTTAGCGGCCCGCCTACACCATGATATTCACTCTCTCCGTGCTCCTGATCTTCAGACTTTTTGAAATACGGTAACACTTGTTCATAACTCCAACCTTTGTTGCCGAGTTCAGCCCAGCGATCATAATCCTGTTTTTGCCCACGCACATAAAGCAAACCGTTTAACGAACTTGAACCACCAAGCACCTTTCCTCGCGGCCATTGCAGTTGCCGATTGGCAATCCCAGGATCCGGTTCAGTCACATAACACCAGTCTGTAGCCGGGTTGTGCATGGTTTTGAAATAGCCAACTGGAATGTGTATCCACGGGCTAGTGTCTTTGCCACCCGCCTCTAACAGTAACACTTTATTGGAGTTATCAGCTGATAATCGATTTGCCAAAACACAACCGGCCGAGCCGGCCCCAATAATGATGAAATCATATTGATGTTTACTCAATAGTTTGTCGATCAACCATACGTTTAAGTGTGTGGTAACTTAAACGGTATTCAATTAGTCGTCAAATAAACATATTTTCAAGCTTAAATTACTGTGGCTGAATTACTGCAATATATTGGTTTTCACTTCTTCTTAGTAATTAACAGAAGTCGGCTTAGCCAAGTTAAATCGAATCAATCCGATAATACTGATTAATATCCACGATATCTGAATCAGTGCGGAAGCGAGATTAAAATTATGCACAAGACTAACTAAAACAAAACTTGCTGCCATTAAATTCATTAAAATATAAACATTACCTGAGCCCTGGATTTTCCCAATTTGAAGCAAAAAATATGAGAGCATGTACAACACAAATCCTGCTACCCCTATTGCCTGATAAATCTCTGTTGATGCAGCTTCCATTTTAGTCTCCGGTTTATTATTTTAACTGGTTGTCTTTGAAACAATCGTAGATAATATAAAAGGAGCTGTTGCTGTTTTCTGTGACCTAGTTCACAAAGTAGAACTATTTTTAGTATTTATTGCATAACAGTTGCAGGAACAAGTAATGAATCAAGTTTTCCTTGCTGCTCAAGTGCATATAAATCATCAAAACCGCCAATACGTTCTTCATTAATAAAAATATGAGGTATTGTTTTACGTTGACTCCGGACTTCCATTTCACTATGCTTTTTAGGATTTGCGAGCATATTAATTTCTTCAAATTGTGCTTGCTTTAGTTTGAACAATTTTTTAGCCATGTGACAATAACCGCATAGCGGACTAGTATAAATTTCGATTTTTGGCATTCCTGGAACCCTTATTTCTTACTTTTATATATAACAATTCAGACAACAAATTCTAATCTATCCAAAGTAACAGGAATTTGCTACTTCTCAGATTAAACAATTTAGGAATGCCCTGAGCGGAGTTAACCCAATCCGGAAATCAAACCCTGCTCACTTTTGAAAATTCCGGTTATCCAATCAATAACGCAACGAGTTTTGGGGTTGCTGTGAAAATCAGAATGTAGCAACAACCATGCTTCATAGTTTACCGGTGGCTTATTACCGCTGATGCGAATCAGTGAATCATCCTTGTCGCCACTATAGCAAGGTAACATTCCAATGCCTAATCCCGTGTTAATTGCTTTTTTATGAGTACCGGCATCACTGCTCTTTATTATCGGTTCAGGCTTTACCATCGTTCTGGCAAGCCACCGTGCTTCGGGTAGATGGGTGTAATCCTCATCATAAGTCACCCAATCCAGTTCCCGCGACTTATAGTTTGACCAATCATTATCAACATCAACACTAGCATACAAAGCTACTCCTACATCGCCCATTTTCCTGGCTACAGTATTTACCAAGGTTGGTTTAGAAAAACGAATCGCAACATCCATCTCTCTTTTGTTGAAGCTTAGATTTAAATTACTCCCAATAAATTCCAGATTTAATTTAGGATATTTTCTTCTTAGCCCTGATACACGGGGCAAAAGACAATACATAACAAAAGATTCAACACTTGTAATTCTTACCGTTCCATCAATTTCCCTGGTGGAATTTTCCCGATAGCGCTCGAACCAGGCTGCTTGTTCAGCCATTATTTGCGCTTTTTG
Organism: Arenicellales bacterium; assembly: GCA_965215945.1. Taxonomy (GTDB): domain Bacteria; phylum Pseudomonadota; class Gammaproteobacteria; order Arenicellales; family JAHEKD01; genus JAHEKD01. The sequence goes on from CBDCFC010000031.1 coordinate 41,780, forward strand.
ATAAACATCCACTCCATCAGTTGTGGAAACATAAACCCCATCTTTTTTCCTGACCAGTCGTGCACCAGTATTTTTCTCTAGCTCAGCAATTCGACGAGAAATCGTTGAAGGATGCACATCCAAAATCTTTGCTGTCTTGGCAATCGTACCTTCATTCACTAGAATATATAAGGTACGAATTTGTTCCCAATTTAATGTCGTAACTGATGATGGCATAAGAAACGAAGTTGTGCATTTATGCAAATATATTATGCACTAATGCATATTGATTCTCTAGCACTTTAATAGTAATTTCCCCGTCGTGTTATGTGATGTTTAATAGTTTTAATTAACTATTTTGGTTTTTCATTGTGATTTAAAGCCTTTCTCTTATGCTTAAGAAAGCTTCTTTTCTTTGATTTTCAAGCTTAGATCATTTAATCTTCAACTTATTGAACTAAGGACCGACCTCATTAGCCTCACTAAAATAAGCTCCCTCGTTCAGTTTCATACCACAGCAGGATCGTTTTGAACGCTTCCCAAACGGCTTGCAACCATGTCAGCAACCAATAAACTTCAGGGTTTCATTCATGCTCTTTACGGTCACTTAGGCACGCTGCCGTTAAGCATTCACCAACTTAAAATTCAGTAACTATTTTAATTTATTAAAATGTTATGTTATAACGTAGCCATTCTTTAGTCTCAAATCACAGGTACTAACCAATGAAAAACCAAATCACATTTTTGTTTTGCTGCTTAAGCGTAACAGCAATGTCCCACGCCCAAACAACCCGCCAGCATGATTCCCATGCACATGGCATTGGAGAGCTAAATGTTGTACTAGAAGGTGATGAATTGGCTATGGAGTTGATCAGTCCGGCCGCAAATATAGTGGGTTTTGAACATGCGCCATCTAATGATGAACAAAAAGCCGCCGTAGCCCAGGCAGAAGAGGCATTAAAACAAGTTGATAAGTTATTCGTATTATCCGAGCAAGCTGGCTGTCAAGCTGAACATGTTCATGTTGAGTCTGAACTACTTGAGGGACATGAAGATGAAGAACACCATGATGATGAGCATGCACACGAAGAACCTCATGATGAGGAACACGCACATGAAGAGCATGCCGATGAACATCACGAAGACGAACATGCCCATGAAGATCATGCTGATGAGGAGCACCATGACGAACATGAGCATCAAGAAGAAGTACACTCAGAATTTCATGTTGAATATGAATTTCATTGTGACGATGTAGAGAAATTGACTCAGATTCAAGTCAATCTATTCGAAACCTTTCCGGCTACAGAAACATTAAATGTTCAATTGCTCACGCCAGATCAGCAAACTGCCATAAGTTTGGACAAAGATAACGCTAATATTGAACTGTAAATAGTTAGATTTGATTGATCTATGGGGCCGTAGAGTTGTAATCTAAACCTGTGCCAAAACCGATCGTCGAAATAAACCAGCTGGTTTTTAGCTGGAACCAGCATTTTGATCCAGTATTGGATATTGAAAATTTGTCCATTCAACCCGGGCAAAGCTTATTCATTCAGGGCCCGAGCGGTAGCGGTAAAACCAGTTTACTCAACTTGATTGGTGTGGTGACAACCCCTAATTCGGGACTCGTCAAGATTCTTGATCAAGATGTGAGTGAATTAAAAGGCTCAGCTAAAGACAAATTCAGGGCCGATCATATTGGTTTTATTTTCCAACAGTTCAACCTGGTTCCGTATCTATCAGTACTGGAAAATGTAACCCTGCCCTGCTATTTTTCTAAGCCGAGAAAATCCAAAACTGCGAACCTTGATACTCAAGCACATCGCTTATTAACGGATCTTGGGATGGCAGAGGGCAAACTACTAAACAAGCCTGTTACTGAGTTGAGTGTTGGTCAACAACAGCGAGTTGCTGCAGCTAGAGCCTTGATCGGAAAGCCAGAAATTATCATCGCTGATGAGCCAACCTCGGCACTCGATAGTGATGCACGTGAGGCGTTTATTGAATTATTGTTCCAGGAGTGCAAACAATCCAAGTCCACGTTAATATTCGTCAGTCATGATCGCAGCTTGGCCAAATTATTCGATCAACAAATTGATTTGCCCAGCATCAATCGGGCATCAATAAAGTCTGCCCCCGTGCATTAAACGTGTACTTACTTGGCCTCGCTTTCAAAAGTCTGCGTAATCGCAAATTTACCGCGATTCTGACTGTAGCCACAATTGCCCTTAGTGTCGCTTTGCTCTTAGCCGTTGAGCGGGTCAGAAACGATGCCAAGCTTAGCTTTACTAATACAATATCCGGCACTGATTTGATAGTTGGCGCGCGCAGTGGTTCGATTCAATTGTTACTGTACTCAGTGTTCCGCATCGGTAATCCAACCAATAATATTTCGTGGGAAAGCTATGAAGATATCAGTAACAATCGTTTGGTTGATTGGTCGATACCCATTTCTTTGGGCGATTCGCATCGGGGTTATCGGGTTATGGGCACGAGTACAGATTATTTCGAGCATTTTCGTTATAGGCGCGATCAGCCTCTGCTATTCGCTGCGGGAGATAGATTTGTTGACGTTTATGACGCGGTTATCGGAGCAGAAGTTGCAAAAGCACTGAATTACAGTGTTGGCTCTGAGATTGTGATTGCACACGGCAGTGGTGAAGTCAGTTTTATCGATCATGCTGACAAACCGTTTACTGTGGTGGGGATACTTGAACGTACTGGCACACCAGTTGACCAAACCGTTCATGTCAGCCTTGAAGGCATTGAAGCGATTCATATCGACTGGCAAGGCGGTGCCCCCATACCCGGTTTGAAAATTGATGCTGAACGCGCCAAAGCCATGGATTTGTCACCCAAGGTGATCACCGCCTTTATGCTGGGATTAAAGTCGCGCATCAGTACTTTTAAGTTGCAACGTGAAATCAACGAATACCCAGAGGAACCATTACTGGCGATCATTCCAGGCGTAGCCTTGCAGGAATTATGGAATTTGATGAGCGTGGCGGAACAAGCCCTATTGATTATTTCAGCTTTTGTGGTGGCGATTGGACTGGTCGGCATGCTGGCGATGATTCTTTCCAGCCTCAATGAACGCCGCCGGGAAATGGCGGTTTTGCGTTCCACTGGCGCCCGACCCATGCATATAGTAGGCTTATTGGTCAGCGAAGCAACATTACTGGCCATTTTAGGTGTTATTTGCGGTGTGGTTTTGTTTTATGCTTTACTTTTATTAACCGCTCCCATTATAGAAAGCGAATTTGGACTGATCATTTCGGTTAAAATGTTGTCATTGTATGAACTAGGATTATTGGCAATTGTCATAATTAGTGCAATTTTAATGGGCTTGATTCCTGCTTATAGGGCTTATAAAAATTCACTTAGTGATGGAATATCGATAAAACTATGAAGATGAAAAAATTAATTACTTTAGTTTACGGCGCTGCTCTCATCCTGGGCCTCAATGCTTTTGCTAAAGAACAACAGGTATTGGACTTAAACTGGGAAGACCTAGTCCCGGACGATTACGTTTTTATTAATCCACTGGATAAGCTCTCCGATGAGGAATATTATGCGCTGACCGACGATAGCGAAAAAGCGCAGGAATTAATGGCAGAATTAAAGAGATTGATGGACTTTGCACCTGTAGTCGACGATCTCAACGGCAAAACCGTACGCATATCCGGTTACGCCGTACCACTGGATTTCGACGCACAAACCGTGCGAGAATTTCTACTCGTACCTTATTTCGGCGCCTGTATTCATGTTCCCCCTCCTCCTGGCAATCAAACCGTTTATGTCACCAGCGAAAAAGGGCTTGAGATGGAAGGCCTGTGGGACCCGATAAGTGTGATCGGCAAATTGGAAACCGTTCATGTCAGCAGCGACTTGGCCGAAGCGGGATATTCAATTGCCGCTAACGACGTTGAACCTTATAAGTGGCCCGTGGAAGATTAATTTTATGGTGGCTATGGCTAGATTCGAACTAGCGACCCCATCATTATGAGAAAAGGATTTGTTTTTAAATTCTTTATTAATCAATGGTTTAAAAACATTAATTTTGGGCGTTTACTGCATTTAGCTCTATTAAAGTAATAGAATAAAACCCAATTTCTCCCCAGTGCCTAACCACAGATTTTAGGTCTAATACACAACAATTATTTTCTCTATCCACTTCTCTTGATTCAAATTTTTAGTTGCTCTATAATGCGAATAATCATTCGCTTAATAAACAATTTCGATTCTTAATAACAAAGCGAAAATTGTCTAAACGCAGGAAGTAATATGGTTAGAACAGTCAATAAGGCACGTCGCGCAAAAAAGAAAAAAGAAATTCTTGATGCGGCAATACAATGTTTTGCTGAAAAAGGTTTTCACAGCACATCAATGCAGGATGTTTGCCGAGCGGCAGGAATGAGCCCGGGATCACTGTATCGCTATTTTGCTTCCAAGGACGACATCATCATTGCAATTGTCGAAGAAGAACGCCGTGAAGGTGATGAATTTACAAATTACATTTCGGGTAACGATGATCTAATTGGTAGTTTGAGTGACATTATTGATCACGTTATTCAGCGAAGCAAAGACCCTAGCTATGCACAATTATCTGTGGAAATCTATGCTGAACTGATTCGTAACGACAAAGCAATGAAGATTGCTGTAGAAGGATATACGAAATCAACTAGTGCCCTAACAAAAGCCTTAATCAATGCCATTGACAATGGCCAAATAAACAGCGATTGGAACCCCGAAGCTCTGGCCGAAGTTTTGATCGCATTGATCGATGCATTGGAAACGCGTCCAGCTTTCACTAAAAAGGTGTCTGACAAAGCAATTCATGAAACCGTGGTCAAACTTATCAACTCGGTAAGATCATAGCAGCCGCCATGAATGCTAAAGCACTTAATATAACGAGCATTTTCCTCTATCGACCCTGGAAAATCAGCCTGACCTGGGTAGGCGTATTAATTGAAAATATCTTGCTGGCCATTGTGCCGTTATTTATTGGTTTTAGTATAGACGGCTTGTTAGAAAATGATTTTACAAACTTATGGTATCTGATCACTGTGTTCTCTGCCTTAATTGTTGTTTCTGTTTTACGACGTATTTATGACACACGCGTTTACGGTCAGCTGCGTGTCGATTTAGGGCTGCAAGTTGACTCACGTCATCAACATCAAAGTGTTTCAATTCGTACTGCCCGGCTGGATATGTCAGCAGAATTGATTGAATTTCTTGAGGAAAGTTTACCGCAGATCATCACTGCGGCGGTTCAGATTATTATTGCCCTAGTGATACTGTATAGCTTTGACATGTCTCTTGCAGTTGCTGCGCTAGGCGCAACACTCATCATGATGATTATTTACAGCTTTTTTCATAAGGGTTTTTATCTGCTCAACCAGCAAATCAACTTACAAACTGAAAAACAGGTGTCCATTTTGGGGGGCGGAGGAAAACTGCTTGATCACCTGAACTATTTACGGCGTGCCGCAATAAAACTCTCTGATCGCGAGGCGTATTTATATGGGCTTATCTTTATCTGCCTGCTTTCATTCCTGGTGTTTAACTTATGGAAAAGTACCAGTTTAGAGGGTGTAACGGCCGGGATGCTTTTTTCCATTGTGACTTATAGCTGGGAATATATCGAGGCGATATTGATTATGCCGATTACCCTGCAGCAATGGTCGAGGCTGTCAGAGATCCAAAAGCGTATTAATAGTGAAGCATTTTGTTAAGCCATGAAGGTATTTATTCGAATCATTGCATTGTTATGTGTGTTTTCCCTTGGTGCGTGTAGCCAATCCCAAACTTTTGCACCAAAGGCCAAACAAAGTGAGCTCGTTCTTCAGGGTCAATCCTTTGAAACCATTAGCGCTCCAAAATACATTGGCATTTTAGAAAATTCTGGGCTCGAGCAATATTTAAGGCAAGTGTTGGAAAATAATCATGATCTTAAATCGCTCGCAGCAACGATTCAGACTTATAAACTAAGAGAAAAAATTATTGATGCCCGGCCTCTCCCGGAGGCTGATATTGGGCTAACCGGGCAACGGGATAAGAATATTGAAACCATAAACACGCAAGACTCAACCAATATTTCCCTGAACATCAGTTGGGCAGTTGATATATGGGGAAAGCTCGCCGATGAAAGTAAAGCGGCCCGTCTTGAAACACAGCAGCAAACACTGCTATATCAGCATGCCCGCATGGCATTACTGGCGCAAGCGGTTCAAACCTGGCTTTCATTATGGAGTTACCAAAACCAACTAAACATCCTGGAACAACGAATAACGATTGCACAAAACAGTACTGAAACCATAGAGAATTATTATCAAAATGGACAGGCAAGTTATTCACAACTGACTCAAAGACGTACAACCGCCGATTTGTTGCAGCAAGAACAAACACAAATTGAAGCACTAATGCGAATCCAGCTGCATAAATTGAACATCCTGCGCGGCGAGCTACCGAATCACCCCATGGAGTTATCACAGTCATCCATTATCCCTGTTGTAGCCATGCTCCCGAATCAAATATCAGCACTGACGTTATTGGAACGTCCGGATATTCAAGCGGCATTTAAGCAAATCGAAATTTTGGATGCGCAGACCACTGCTGCCAATAAAGCACTTCTACCACAGCTAACAATTAGTGCAAATCTGGGTAAATCAGGCAAATCGTTTTCCCGAGTATTTACTGGTGATCTTTTATGGCAACTGGTGGGTGGATTAACACAGCCATTATTTAATGGCGGGCAACTAAAAAATGAAGCCAAGAGAATTTCCAAACAATCGGAGATTGCATTTTATAGATATGAACAGACCATTCTCAAAGCAATGGAAGAAGTTGAAAACGGACTAGCCAATGAATCTGCAATGTTAGAGCAGATGAGTTTGACCGAGCAACGCCTTGATGAAATGAAAAAACAACTGGTCTCTGTACAACAAATGTACCAGGCTGGCGCGATTGGTGTATTGCCATATTTCGACGTACAAGAGCAACTATTAGCAGTACGCAAAGAATGGATTGAAATACAAACCAGCTACTTAAGCAATCGTGTCTTACTGGCTCTGGCCCTGGGTCAATCACACAGCAGTCAATCTTTAGCAGGAAATGGAGACTAATATGTCACGAGTATTTTGGATTATTTGTTCAATCGGTCTGCTGATATTAGTTTTCTTTGCTCTTGGCTGGATGGAAGATACGATAGATATTGTTGAAAAAGAACAAGAAGATTACCGGCCTAAAATATCGGTTGTTGCGGTGCAAATTACAGCCCATGCTGGAACCATACGCACTCTGGCAGAAGTAAAGCCGCGTTGGTCAGCGACATTAAAGGCTCACGTTGATGGCGAAGTGATTGAGGTGTCTGAAAAGGCAATGGCCGGCGAACAGATAGAAAAAAATGATGTGCTTGTGCGTATAGAGGACAGTGCTTACAAGGCGAATCTAGCCGAAGCCAGACGTAGTCTGGCCGAAGCGAATCTGGTGCTGCTACAGGAGCAAAGCAAAACCGAACAGGCGCTCTTGGACTGGGAACGTTCAGGTTTAAAAACAAAACCATCAGTGATCGCATTGAACAAACCACAACTGGATATTGCCGAAAAGACAGTGGCCTCAGCCCAAGCCAACATCATCGCGGCTGAAAAACGCAGTATTTACACTACGGTGACAGCGCCGTTTTCCGGCATTGTAACCGAGCGTTTTATCAGCATCGGTCAGACAGTCAATATTGGGGATCAATTACTGAGCGTATTAAATCAGAGCAAGTTAGACATTACAGTTTCACTTAACTCAAACCAATGGAAAAACCTGGCCGAAAGTTGGTCGCAACTGAAAGCCGATGTTAAAAATGCCGAGGAACAAGTTGTTGCTATAGCAAAAATCAAACGTGGCGGCGGTTTTTTGGACCCGCAGTCGCGGCAGCATAAGTTGTTTCTGGAGATTGAAAATAATGAAACAAATCAAGCATTGGCAGGAGAATTCGTAAACATTGAGCTGCCCGGCAGGTCAGTTACAAACACAATACTGATCCCGGCCAGTGTTTTCACCCGTGAGGGTACAGTCTGGTTTGTTGATGCCACAAACCGCTTACGTTATTTCGACAGTAAAATTGTTTTTTATCAGGGTGATAATCTTATTGTAACAGTGCCTGAAGACTTTGATAATAACGAGGTTCAGGTCGTTTTATCACCGCTTGCCTCATTTGTTGCGGGCAAAGAAATTATACCCGTCTTTACTGAGTCTAACTAAGATGCAAGCCTTAACGAACTGGTTTATCCGCAATCCTGTTGCAGCCAATTTGATTATGCTGCTTATTCTGGTGTCAGGATATCTGAGTATTAATAGTATACGGATTGAAGGATTCCCAAAACAAGCTGCTGACACGATAGTGGTCGATACGACGTTTATAGGGGGCATACACCGAGCAGATAGACGAGCAAATCACCCAGAAAATAGAAAATGCCCTGGAAGGGCTAAATGGTGTTAAAACCATTAAATCATTTTCCTTCAGCGATGGCTCACAAGTCCGAGTGGAAAAAACCACGGATACCAATTTGCAACGTTTACTGGATGATGTGCGTTTGCGTATTGATGGTATTTCGACGTTGCCACGTGATGCGGAGCGACCCACGATTTCACGCAATGACTTTGATTTCCCGGCCCTGTATATCATGGTTGGATGGCCAAACGGATGAGCGTACTTTGCAACGTCTTGCAAAATCAGTAAAAGACAAATTGCTGGAACAGCCTGAAATATCCAAGCTTAATTTGCTGGGCATAAAAAAAACCGGAAATACGTATTGGTACTGACCCCGATCTATTAGAAAAATTCGGTCTGACCATTGAGGATGTCAGCCAGGCGATCAGACAATCATCATTATTATCCATTTCAGGTATGTTAAAGACTAAAGGCGCACATATTTCGCTGCGTGCAGACAGTCAGGCATATTACAAAACTGATTTTGCCAACATACCTGTTATTGAAAACAATGATGGCACACACATTCTGCTAGGTGATATTGCGACCATTGAGGATCAATACGAAGACAACGATGTCATTGTCCGTTTTAATGGTCAAACTGCTATCGGCATGGAGCTGTTAATCGGGCGTAAAGAAAACTTGCTGGTGATTGCAGATGTGGTAAAAAAAGTGATTGCCCAGATCAGCCCACAACTACCGCCTGAGGTATCAATATCAACCTTTGGTGATTCAAGTTCGTATATCTCTGAGCGGTTAAACCTGCTTCAGAAGAATGCGATTCAAGGTTTGTTGTTGGTAATCTTTTTGCTGGCCTTGTTTTTAAACACCAAACTTGCGCTATGGGTGGGAATGGGCATACCCATTTCAATCGCCGGTGCGCTAGCTGTGATGGGAACAAAGTGGATTGATTACTCACTTAACGATATCACTACATTCGGATTTATTATCGCCTTAGGAATATTAGTTGACGATGCTGTGGTGGTTGGTGAAAGTGTGTTTAGTGAACGTAAACGACACAAGGATCCCCTCGTCGGCACAGCGAAAGGTGTACATAAGGTCGCCACTGCAACTATTTTCGGTGTGCTAACAACTGTTGCTGCCTTTTTACCCATGATGCTGATCAAGGAAGGTTTTGGCAGAGTGCTGGTTTCATTTTCCGGTGTGGTGATATTGACACTATTGTTCTCTTTGTTTGAAAGTAAATTTATTCTACCTGCCCATCTTGCTTATGTTGATATTGACACTAAACCTTCACGGTTTAGCCCTGGGCGCTTTTGGAAAATCTGTCAGACTTTCGCGCAGAACACACTTCACCGCTTTCGAGATAAAATTTATGCACCCAGCCTTATGTGGGCGATAAATCATCGCTATGCGGTGTTAATCACTTTTATTTCGGTGGCCATGTTAGGCATGGGATTAATTGCAAACGGTAAAATCAAATCCGTCTTCTTACCGGAAGTACCGGGGCAGATGATCACCATAACCATGGAAATGGATCCTCGCGCACCTTATCAAATGACCATTGATAACATGGCTAAAATTGAACAGGTAGGCGAACAAATTAACGCTTACTACGTCAATCAAGGCATTACCGATTCACCGCCCATCAGTCATGTGCTAAAGGTTATTACAGGTGCTTATCAAGGTGAAATTTACGCCGAGTTATTGCCTTCTGCCGATCGACCAGATACTGACACCACCGAAATTTTATATTGGTGGCGGGAAACTCTAGGCACACTGGAAGGCACAATAAACCTAAATTTTTCAGCCTGGGATACTGGCACCGGTGGCGGGATTGAGTTGTATTTATTTAGCTCAGATGAGGCAACACTTAAACAGGCAAGCGAAGAACTGATTACCCGGCTCAGTAACATTCAAGGTGTCCATAACTTAAGAGACAGCCTTAAAGGAGGACAACCGGAAATTCGACTTGAACTTAAGCCCGAGGCCCATCACCTCGGCTTTACGGCACAGGATTTAGCGTTCGAGATCGGCAGCCGTTTTTCTGGCAATGAAATTCAGCGTGTTCAACGTCAGGGGGAAGAAGTAAAAGTATTTGTAAATAATGATAAGTCCGATAGTCGTACACTGGACGATCTAGTCCAAACCCGGATAAGAAGCCGCAATGGCGAATGGTTCCCATTGCTTGCCATTGCTGATTTAAAATCGAGTTACGCCAATGCGTACATTGAGCGACGCAATGGAAAGCGCGTCAACACCATCCAGGCACAGGTTGATAAAACTGTCGTTTCCAAAGACGAGATAGGACAGAATCTTCATGAAGTCCTGATACCTGAACTGAATAAAAAATTCCCATCTATTGAAATAAAGGCCGGCGGTGACCTCGAACAGGCTGAGACACTAAAAGGCGGTTTAAAACGGGCATTGATTATTATCAGTATTCTGATCTATGTGCTAATGGCAATACCGCTGAAATCTTATGCCCAACCTTTTATTATTATGTCTGTGGTGCCTTTTGGTTTTATTGGTGCCGCAGCGGGTCATTACATCATGGACGTCCCTTTAAGCCTGCTGTCTTTTTTCGGCATGTTGGCGCTGACCGGTATCGTCGTCAACGATTCACTAGTATTAATAACACGCTTTAATCAAGAAAGAAAAGACGGTCATGACCTTACCACTGCGCTAAAAAATACCGGGGTTGGACGATTTCAGGCTATTTTTCTAACGACTGTAACGACAGTCGCCGGGCTAATGCCTTTAATCTCAGAAACATCTGAACAAGCTCAGTACCTTATACCCGCTGCGATTTCTCTTGCCTACGGGGAAATCTTTGCTACGCTTATTACACTAATTCTCATCCCTGTACTAATAGCCATCGCTGAAGATATTCGGCGTTTATTAACGAATTAACAATTAAATAATCTGGAAATATAAGGTAGTTGCCTAGCTATATCTTTGTATTGATTAACGCAAAAATTGAAGTTAACTCAAATGTCCATAAAGGACGAAACTACGAAATTCGATTTTCATGGAGACATTGATACCGACCCCATCATTATGAGAAAAGGAATTGCTTTTAAATTCTTTATATTTCAGTAACTTATAAACGTTAATTTTGGGCGTTTACTGCATTTAGCTCTATTTAAACAATAGAATAAAACCCAATTTTAACCCAGTCATCTTTTTATCATGATATCCATGTCCATGATAGTTGCACCAAACTCATCGCCACAAACTGGCATTGCAAGCATTAGATACTTTGTTTCTTAACAACCAAATTCGCTAGGTCACGGACGGTTTCAAGTTCATCGAAACCCTCTCTCATCTCTGTCAGTGTGACACTAGGATATTTAGCCTGCATTCTTTTCAATAATGTATTGCGCATATCGTCAATGTTGTCTGTCTTGATCAAATCTTCAAGCTTATCTTCAGCGGAAATTTGGGTGTTCTTTCCAGAGTACTCAGATAGTACTTCTTTAAGGGTCGGATAGATCCCTTGAAATGAAATCCGACTAACATCGTGCTCCGATCTGGCGCTTGTTTCAGGCAAGTAATCAAACTCGCCCCGAACATTGATTCTACTCTTTTGTCCTGTCTGTTCTTGGAATAGCGATGGATCAAGACCTTCTTGCTTAAACACGTTCGGACTCTGAAGGGCTTGAGTTGTCAGATTGGTAAAAGCTTTGTTGATAGATCGCTGAGTTACACCAATGCGTTCGGCTAGATCTTCAATATTCAGTTGCTTTTTGGCGGAGGTGAGGCTATCAGCCACCGCAAGCTCAACCCAACTAAGTGCTTTTTCTTCTCTAGCAGGACTAGCAATTTGAACCTCGTGATTCAATGGTAAAGGAATTGACGTCCAGGTGGTCCAGGCACTGTCTGCTAGAATGCGATCAGACACCGCATCAAACAAACAACCTTCTGGAATCAACTCGCTCCGTCGTGCAGCAGCACGTATCAAAGTGTCCGCACCAACACGAAACAGTGGTGGCATGGTTATCTCTTCATCAACTGGCTCGCCTAACCAAGGCTCTGCTAGGTGCTTCAATGCCACTAGATCTGGTGACCCTGGTATTAGTTTCTGTAAATTTCTAATGACTGTTTTTGGCAAGCGATCATTGTATTTGATTTCTGGGCGTTGATGACGCCTGAGTAGCATCAGATAAGCTCCTAACAATCCCAATAGTGGATTGCGAAATTTTGAAGTAAGGAAGTAATTAACCAAACTTTTACCGACATCTTCCACGTTGTTTTGTAGAGCTGTCATTCCTATATCGACTTGATCAGCAATTTCAGCAAATTTATCTTTGGTATAAGGGTCTCGATTTTTCCGTGTTGATATATCCCCATTGTCAACAGTAAGCACACGTATATCTTCATAAAGGGGTCTGCCTAGATACATCAAAAAAATTTGTGTTTGAAAGCCTTGAAGCAATGGTAGTCGTGTTTGCCGGGGATGTTCACTATAATCTTCCAGAATAACATCCCCCGATGACATTCTGGCACTAAAACCGACATAACCATGGGTATGATCAAGATTGATATTTGCTTCATCGAAATCAGTAAGAACTCGACCATCCAGCGCTCGCAGCAACAAATCCGAAGTTTTTTTTGTTGACGTGACTTTGCTTTGTTCCGGTGCCCGCATAAAAAGCATTAAGGAAGAATCTAAATCCCCATTAAAAACAATATCATCTGATGTGTAGTTCTGGCTGATCTCCCAAGAACTGTATGAATAGTATTCGTGTGTGGTTTCCGCACCTGGAAGTGGAATTGCCGAGTATCTAGCAGGCAAATCTGGAGTGACAGTACATGCCTCTGTTAAGCGCAAGATAGTGTCTTTAAACTCTCCGTTACGTTCGGCACGCAGAGTATACAAACCGCGAGGTAATTTGAGTTCTAAAGAATTATTTTTGGTACGGACATAAGTGTTACCTTTACCGTCGAATACACTGAGTTCCACTCCAAACTCATCAGTGTTAACATTAAGTTCTATCTGTTTATTAGTCGAAATGGACATTAATAGTTTCCTGTTCATCTCCAAGTATACGCACTGCTTTAAACTCATCTTTAGCTACGTCAACAATGGCATAAAATCCAGCGTTCAATCCGGAGATAATCCATGGTCCTGTAGCTGCTTTTCCTTTTTTGAGTACGCTAAGATTCTCGCCCTCAAAAGCCATGTCACCGGAACGCGCTGGGCCGAAACTGATGCGAATCGAGACATGTCCGGCTTGATCATCAGCTGGTGGCAAAGCGCTACCAAAAACTGGCTGAGGAGATGTATTCAACCCATTTTGCACCTCGGGTTTCTGGTTATGATTAGCCGATTTGGCAATTTCTATGGTACGAGTTTCCAGGTAGTTCTTTAATGCACCAGCTGTAACACCGCCTTCAGGTCGAGCGGCTTTACTTTCTAGGGCTTCAATCAATGCACGGGTGAAATGCCCGCGCACCTCCTCGGCTTTTTGATCCTCATCATCCAGAGGGAGTATTTCTTCGTCAGTCACTGCTGCTTCATGCGCCGCAAGCATGTATTCGGTGGCGTAGCCTACAAAGGTACGGCTATTTGGCGCATTGACGCCAGGTGCTATGGGTGCAAATGTATAATGCAGAGCGTTGCGACCTCTTGTCCGAGTACGACAACAATCCATAAACAAAATGATTTCTTTGAATATCCCCATTTCTTTGGTGCACTCTAGATAGTTCATAGAATCCAGGGCAGCCCCAGTGCGGCGCTTGGACCATTTAGCCAAGCAAAGATTAGTAGAGAAGGCAGTGTGCGCTACACCATGACCACTAAAATATATATAGAGTCGTTCCGCATTAGCGTCTTTAGCCTTATCGAACAGACGCTTTAAGGCATCATCAATATCGTCTTGAATAGGCTTAACCGGATTTGGAGACGACAACACCAACTCAAAATTAGCATCAGGGATGCCACCTCCGGTCTCATCATTTTTTAGCCAATTGGTAAATGCTTTCGCATCATTCTTGGCACCCTTAAGCGGATTAAAATCCGGATAGTCGTCTATTCCAACAACCAGGGCATAATGATCTTGATGCTTAGGCATGGTTAACTCATCAAAATATGACTCAAACTGTGTTGCATCTCTGGATCATTGTCAAAATCTCCATGCTTCAGAGCTGTGCAGCGCTGCCCATCACCTGCTCCGGGGTTGAGCTTGTTGGTATCGGACAAAACTGAACGTTGCTCAGCATTTATAAATTCAGTCCATGCACGGGCAACCCCACCTGTAAACGGTTCTTTTAAGGTAGCATAACGCATCATACCTGCTAACGGCAAATCAACCTCATCTGGTTCAAGAACTCCCGAAATAAGGTATAACAAAGAACGACTATAGGCATACGGCACCAAGATATCTTCACGCTCATAACTATCATCCATAGTGTAATAATAAAAGCGGATAAAACGCTCAGGATGGTTTGCAATCTCTTTCACTGCCAAATCGCTACGAACCGCTGCAGCCATGAATACCACATTATTAATTTTTATAGATGGGAAATGTCGAGAAATGGAATTCAGCATATAACATATCACTATGCTACCTGCACTGTGCCCTACCAGATTTATCGTAAACTCCGGACGCATTGATTGTAGCTTTTGAAGTGCATCGAGAAAATAAAAACCAACATGTTGTTCCTCATCGCTCAGGCCATCATTTGGGAGCCACATAGCTTCTGCTTTGTCCTTCATATTACCCCAAACCCAAGCACCAAGGTCAGCCAAATAGTATTCACGAAGCACTTCTTCTACGATAGTACAGTGAAAACCATGGTCTCGATCACGTACGTGCCGCTTAATAACGCGATAAGCAATTTTTGCTAGTTTTCGTGCTAGCTTAATACTGGAGAACAGGCCTTTCTCGGATGCATCCACAACATCTTGATTCTGGCGTTCAGCAATTAAGATTTCGATTTCCTCGTCAGCTTCGATTTCTTCTTCAAACTCAGCTTCAAGTTCTTCTTTAATGATACCCAGATCATCCTCGTTGACAGCAATATCACCACCTCGGGCAGCACCTTTTCCTGTTTCTTTAGAGTCGTAACCTATAAATGGCCTTACTTTGTTCAACTCTTCTTCAATTTCACTGTCACTTATAGGTTCGCCAGCACCTTTCGCATTCAAACCACCAAAGCGCTGAGCTGTGCGCTTCGCAACCCACTTTATCAATTTGCGATATAGCTTAGTTTCATTGAGTTTACTTAAATTATCGCGAAAAGTCTCAATCAGACCAGTTTCCCAGATAAATGCTACTGGATAGTTGTTAGCTGCAGAATAGACCGGCGCCATCATGTTAGCAACTTTGACACCATTAGACTCGGACACCAAACCACCATGGAAATGAATCGTCAAACTCGATTGGTTGTTTGAAATAAGTTGATTTACAAGATCATCAATATCGCCAGGACTGGAATGAAAATCACCTTTGGGCTCAAAAGTTCCACCAGGCCCGACATGAATTTTAGTGTGATCGACCATTGCCATCTCCATATTTATTTTTATATTGTTAGTTAGTAGTCCTTGCAAATTCAAGTGACTGCTTTATACATCTAGTCCTTTTTAACGACAACTAAGCCTCGATGTCTATACACACAAAGAATAAACACCCTTTTGTCAAAAATCAACATAGTTGATCGTTATATAAATTTTTTAACACCAGCATAAGAATCATTATTGTCAAAATCCATAACGATTGCAACACCATGCACAGCTCGCGTCACTGACACATAAAACTTACTTCGACTAATAGGTTTTAATTCTTCATTATTATTCTTAATCCATTTACTCATTGGCCCTGTTGCAAAAATTAACACTCTGCTGTAAGTACAACCTTTTGAATCACCGAAGTTACGAACTGCCCTGCCCTCTATAATCCGTTTCTCTTCAGCACTATCCCTTAACTGTACACATTCAGAAAAATGATCAATATATTTTCTTGCGTCTGCAGGTTTCACGAGAAAAATTCCATCGTGACCAGTTGTACCAACAATCTTATTAATGCCTTTTCTTCGGCTGAATATTTACGACGAGTTTTACGCTTAATTGCTTTAACTAATTTCTCTGAACTGTAATTGCTCATTTTTAAGATTCCAATTAATATCTAATAAATTAACAGAAGTCTCTCTTAACTTTTATCTCATTTTGGTACCGTATCCTTTGATGGGAAACAGAATTATTGGTTGGTTTTCGGTGCATCATTTCCAAAAATTGCACAAGTTGCTTGATTCTTATCTCTGCTTCTTGGAAACTGATGGCTTCACTGAACTGTTTTTGATGTAGTTCAATATATTTTCAATTGTTTCTTTTGGTGTCTCCATATTTTAATAATACGAAGAACCTGAAATTAATATAGGATGGCTTTTGTCGACGTTTTCAGGACAAGATGTCTAAGACCAAATACAAGTCATCTATGTCGTAAAGTCTAAAATTTAAGCGAGGCTATTGAATTTCGCCTTTAATCATAGAAATTGTGTCCTTATATTCCATTATTAGAAAATCTCTTTCAGTGTCCATGGATTTCTGCTGTAAAGTTTGTATCGCACTTCTAGAGTCACTTATGAGCTTGGGTGATAGCTGGAGCTTTTGTTTTTTGAAAGGATTTTTTGCAAAGTTGTCCCAATGAATCGGTACAATAGTATGTGGATTCGTCACTTCTACCGTTTCATCCCAATATAATTTTTGGTCAGCGTCAGTTGATTCGTGTAAAAATCCCACACTCAGAAAAACAATATCAGCTTTTGTATTTTCCAGTTGGCTTTTCATCGCTCCAGCAGTTGTTGCAACTACTATGTTCCCATGTTCTTTATGATGTATATGCAGTCCAAATACATCGCCCGTTTTGAAATCTGTACGACTCAATGGTAAAGATATCGAGTCGTCTACCTCCCCCTGCATCGGTTTAAGAATTTTATGCAAAATTGGATGTTTTTGTCGATCCACCTCAACATGACTAGATTGATAAATTCTCACTACAAATTTATCAATTTCACACTTAAGACCGTTTTTTGGAACTTTTTGAAAACTGCCAGGCGATGTATTCCCTCGTAAAACATTATGCAGAATGCTGTAAGATTCTGAGCCGTATACTTTGCATTCGTTACACATGGTTGATATCAAGGGTGCATCTAGTGCATGGTCATGATGGGAATGAGTAACGAAAACAGCATCAAGATCTTCTACTTCATCTTGAGTAAGATGTTGAGTGATTTTCTGACGACGAGGCTCCATTGGCAGGAAAAATGTCCTGAAATAACCTGGTCTTGAAAGAAACCCATCTACCAACAGATTTGACGTTCCATCAGAAATATGTAATGTGGTATTTCCCAAGAACTTAATCTTGACTCCTTCAGCCCCATTGCCGATTGAGGAGGAATTTACCCGTTTAAATTCTTTATGATGGGAATTAAACGAACACGCCGCTATTCCTAAAACACATAGGATTGCCAAAACAAATTCAATTATTCGTTGCGACTTTTTCAAGTCAATCTATCTAGTTCGTTATTCCTTACATGAAGCTTGATTGCTTCCCCCTATTCCTAAGTAGTCTCCAATGTAGCTCGAAGAAGTGTGAACAGTCCAATTAGTTAACATACTTATAGCGTTGACCTGTGGGATGTCTAAGTCAATTATTTGTCCTCCTTGCCACCAGTTTTCGAAAAAAGTTCGAAATTGTGGGAATCGGTTAAATTTTCTCTTGTTATTTCTTAATTGTCTTGTATTTTTCCCAGCACCCTCACTTGCATCTTGCACAATGGATTCGTTCCACACTCTTGCTTTGTCCAGGTACACCCAACAAATATTTGGAGTGTAAGTACTGTCGTTAGCATTAAAGGAGTACCGTCTTTGCGAATTGACTTTTGGTTTAATCAAGTAATTTTCACAATGCACTAGTGGCATCCCTGCTTCATGTTTTTCTTTATAGGCGTTAATTAGGGAGTCAAATCTTTTTGACCCATCATCAATCACTTCATTGTATGGGTGATCCTTCATTGCCTCTTCGCCAACGCCAAAATACGACTGTAAATCGGTTGTTATTTCGCATTTATCAGGGCTATGGCATTTTTCAGGGTTAAATTTAGTTGGAGTATTGATGAAAACCAAAATATTTTGAACTTTTCTAATCAATAGTGGCATTACGGCCAAATTATCCAAATGACCTCCATCACCATGCGGTAACTTTTTCCATATTCTAGAATTTTCCCGATTAATAGGTTGATGATTAAATTTCGGAAAGACAAAGTTTGGCAAAAGAGGAATTCTTTCGAACCCAGCAACAGGTGCTGCGCCGCTTGCGCCTATAACATCAGCCAAAGTAAATCGACTATTTTTGTTCTTGATTGAGAAGTGTGTACCATACTTATTATTTACTTGAAAATTTGAATTCCTTTTGTAAGCATCATATGCAAACGATTCAATATACCCACCTCCGATATGACCACCATTTTTAGTATCGAATTTTTCATTTGGCCGAATCCCTGTATACAAAGGGGTGATCTCCACAGGATAGCTATTTTTTGCTTTGCCTCCCTCGAATCCACCATCACCCTTAGTCAATGGCAACGCTGTTGCCCCAACTATTAAATAAGGTGGTTTTGACAGTGTGTCTGCTGTTACGAATAACTCTTTTGAGACACCACGGGGTTGATACTGCATTATTGTGTCGATCGAATCTGTATTAAAAGTGAATAGCTTCTTTCTATCAATCCCAGCATCGGTTAAAAATTGCTTGCCAATAACTTGACCGTAAGCTTCATTACCCCGCCAAAGATTCATTAGAACTTGTGGGAATACGAATCCAATATTTTCAATTGCATACGGAAGAGAATATTTCGGTGGCTCTTTTGTTAAATCCACCTCAGAAATCTTGTATTCCACATTTGGTTCTTTCTCTTTGAGATCTCCAAGAAAATCGAACTCGCTAACGTTATGTCTGGGTTGGTAGATGTATGGAACAGCCGCCCATGCTCCGCCAGACACTGCAGAGATGTACATCGTTCTGTCCATCCAGCCGAGAGTTTCAAGTGCTTTAAGTTGGCCTATTGCCGCCGAAGCAGATCGAGTACCGCCGCCTGAAAATGCTACACCAAAAGAATTTTTCTCATTAAGATATTCCGTTACAGATCCATAATTCCTCTCAGGAAACTCGCAGGCTTCATGCATAGTCTTCCATGCCCTCGCTTTTACTTCTAGACCTCCAGCACCAAAAGCCACGTGGTAAGAGAAAAATAGAGCAAAGGTTATCAGACTGTGAGTGATGATCCTTGTTCTTAATGTCATATCAGGAATTCCTCTACCTATGCATTTAACATTGTACTTTTTTACTATTGAAGTTATGCCTACCAGGGTAGGCAAAATTTATTTACTCATCTTCTATTCAGTCTTTAGCAACCGATTAAACTTCAGAAACTCAGTATAGTAATGTTTATTTTCACTAGCAACATGTGTTGCCTGTTTCAAAAGTAAGTTAATCCTGAACTGGATGCTATAAATTATGAAAAAGTGTAGCATTCATTTACTCTAAGCCGCATATGCCTTTAGTTATATTCTGATATCTTCCCTTTTCAAATCTCTCTTGTGTGCTATAGTGACTTAGGAGTTCGTCAGCGAGCTTTTTTATTGACCCTTCTTTCATTTGCACATTGATGAGAGTTGATTGTTATTCGCTGCCACAATACCACTCCATTTTTCGATTTATTAAACAAATAAAAACTAGTTTTTTCACTAATATTCATCCTTTTTAAGTAGTAATCCTAACATTTCTAGTCTGGTAATCTATCATTAGCGTCAAAGCATTATTGGTAGCTAAGCGCCATTAACTTCTTAAGCATCAAACTATTATCGACCCCATCATTTCTGGTGATGTGCTCGCTTGGATTTTTGGCAGAAAACCCCTGAAAAACAGGCATAAAATGGAACAAAGAGGATTAACTTGGACAACCAAATTTGGGGAATTTACAAGTTTTTTACCCAAATAAACCCCAGTCGCATTTTTGGGTTATCATAGAGTTAGTGTAAGTCATTGATTTTATGGTGGCTATGGGTAGATTCGAACTACCGACCCCATCATTATGAGTTAAAAGGCATGGCATTTAACCTAGATTAACCAAATTAAACCAACTATAATAAACACTGTAAAATACAGTACTTAAGCAGCTTTTTAATTTAATTAGGTTTAATGACGTTTAACTCAAAAGGTGACCCAGGGGTGACCCAGCTTTTAAATGATGGGGTCATGCAAATTCAGTGACTAAGAAAATAAAATTTACTAAAGCGATTTTGAACAGATTGAAAACTGCTTCAACAGGTGAGTCCTGTTACTACGATCTGCAACAACCTGGGCTATTAGTGCGAGTACGTCAAAGCGGAAGAAAATCGTTCGAAGTCAGAAAAAAACACCTTGGTAGGGCCGTAAGAGTCACGCTTGGCTCCTATCCGGATATGACTATCGAGCAGGCACGAAAAGCGGCACGTAAGAAACTAAATGTATTGAGCGATGGTGAAAATCCGAATATTTTAAATCGAATAAAAAAAGCCGAATCAATTACTTTAATTGAAAGCTTAAATGAGTATCTTGAATCAAGGGAAATAGGAAGTTCACCATTACGCCCTAATACCGTTGCCCACTACAGAAGATCGGTTGAAAACAATCTTAAGCCCTGGTGCAACCGCCCCATCTCTTCTATCACTCGTACTGAAATTCAAAATAAGCATAAATCACTGGTCAAGCATTCGGTCAGCACAGCCGATTACACCATGCGGACATTTAGAATTATCTTCAATTATATTGCTGATACTTACAGAGACCAACATGGCCGTAAAATCCTAATTGACAACCCGGTATCTCAATTAAATTCAAACAAAGCTTGGAGTCGTAATATAGCGCGTGACAATATCATTGAAGATGTGGAATTGCCAAAGTGGTTTGAATCAGTCACAACCATGCCATCGTGGATAACAGCTTTGAACTCCGATCCAATTGCCATGCGGGATTATTTGCTATTCGTATTATTCACAGGCTTACGAAGGCGTGAAGCTTCGAATATCCAAAAAGATTGGATTAGTAATGATGTTCTAACGATTCCTGGTGACTACACTAAAAACCGGCAGGATCATTCATTGCCAATGCCTAAGTTTTTGATGGAATTAATCAATCGTCGAATTTCTGATGAAACTGAATACTTATTCCCAGGCCGCGATCCAAACAAACCACTTGCCGAGCCTAAACGCGTCGTCGCTAAAATTAGAGAACACGCAGGGATTTACTTCACTGTCCACGATCTTAGACGAACATTTGCCAGTATTGCAGGAAAAATTGTAGCTAAAGAATATGTGATCAAACGCCTTTTAAACCATAAGCCAAGCCAGAATGACGTCACAGCAAGCAACTATATTAACTTAACCGTTGATGACCTCAGAGAGCCAATGAAGAAGATTACTGATTACATTTTGCTAATTGCCAAGCAGAAAGAAGCAAAAGTTATACAGCTTCACAACTAACGATCATGCCAGATCTAGGCTCACTACCGAAAACCACCACCCTAGTGGCTGACCTGGTTGTTAACTTAATAGGGATGTACTAAGGGAAGACAGATAGTGACAAGCAATGTCGAATCCAATAATAAGAAGTATCAAATAGATTTTACAAAATCTCAATTAGACCCGATTTTTACTCCGGATTATAAAAAGCATTTTGAAAAAATCGAAATAACTCGATTAGTAGAAATTGAAGAGATGCTTTGTGGGAGTTATGAAATTTTAGAACAGCTAGGTTTTACATTTGAAGGAATCAAAGACTGTGAATGTATAGTCAAGCTTGATCTTTGGGATTTCGAAGATTATTTGATTAGCAGCTTAAATTGCTATGTAGAGAGCAATGATTATGGAAATCTTTCAGAATTACTTCATCCTGCCAATTTTGTAAAAAATTACGATGTTAACCAAAATCACTCTAAGAAGGATCGGCAAGGTATAGCTGAAAAAGTTTATTCATATTTTCACTCTATCGGTCTTAATTTTTTATTCTACAACTACATAGTAAAGACCATCAGCAAATCAAGATATGAAACGCTAGCAGCCCCTCAATACTTAGCATCACTATGGGCCACAATTACATTTTTACAAATCGCTTTGGCTACGGATGACTCTGATATAGATGAAGCAAGCAGAAGTTATTCCTTAGCCTTGGCCTATTCAGATTCATGGCAACACATCATAAACGGCATTGAAATTTTTAACCAACATGATAACTCTAATGAAATTACAACAGCAGAATATCTTTCTCAAATTGGAACTAAAGGAGCACGAAAAAGGCACGAAAAAACTTCAATGGTCAGACAATATACAATTAATCTAATGAATCAGAGAAAACAAGAAAATATTTTCAAAAACCCGAATTTTGACGCAGGAATCATTTCATCCGATGTTTATGAATTCTCAAAAAAGATTGGGGCTAATTTAACCGAAACAAATATAAAAGAAACGATTAGGAAGTGGATGTATCAGGACAATAAATAGTTTTCTAGCGGCTACAGGTAAATTTCAAGCGGCTACAACCACAGACTTACCAAATCTATTATTCTACCCTTGCGGCATGATGCTTCGATATATGAAGCTAATTTAAAACCCTTTGCATAGGACCAAACCATGCCAAATATTAATAAATTAAACCGAGGCCAACGCCTCACACGCAAGCAAGCCGCCAAATATCTTGGTGTATCTGAAGGTACATTGTCAATTTGGGCCTCAGTGGGCAGATATAACCTACCCTATTTCAAAGCTGGCCGAAAGGTAATTTACTTCCAATCAGACCTAGACGCTTTCATTGAGCGTCACATGGTCGATACGCATGGAGGTGCCGCAGCATGAACCAAAAACCGAAAAACCCGACTGGCGGGTCGGGCTTCTCAGAAAATGTTCAAGACGCAAATCAGGAACAAAATGATGATACCACAAAGCCCATCGCCCCACCGAAAAAGTCTGAAGTTGTCGTTGAAACTTTCTTAACACATCAAAACCTAAACACATTCCAGGCTAATAAACTCTATGGTGACACATGTCTACACTCAGCGATTTCAACGCTTGAGAAAAAACACGGAATTGAATTTCAGCATGTACCAGAACGAGTAATTAACCGTATTGGCAAACCAGTTCGAGTAATGCGCTATCGATTGGTTGATATTAAAAAAGCACAACAGCTTCACACTACGTTTCAGCGGCAGCGTGGCATACCAGTGGAGGAATAATAATGGTTCAAAAAACAGCTAATAAGCCCCATTTTCGGGTCAAAATCAACGCGAAATGCAAAGAGTGTGTCTATGACCCTACCCAAGAGGGAACGTGGCGAAAACAAGTCGAAAATTGCACTTCATTCAC
>CBDCFC010000032.1:0-5725 GCA_965215945.1 Arenicellales bacterium
GATCAGCTACAAGGATAAAATGGCCAAATCACAACTATCCATATAAATTCTTCCGAGCCAACATATACCCTACAACCAGGCGAACGCTTACATATCTACGCGAAAGCTGAATTGATTAATTCTCCTGATCTTACGCTGCCAAAAAACGAATTAATCGAAAATACAATAGCGATTGTTTAATCGCTAGCGAGGGTTAAATTCACCGTGGCTTGCCACGGGATAACATGCATAGCAAAATAGATACCCCGCCGTTTACGGCGGGGAGTTTCATTTAGCCGTACTCCTGGGAACGTAGCACGTTTTTTAATCACTGAGTACAATATAAGTACAACTAAAAACGTGCTACGTTCCTTACAGTTTGCTTTTTGAAAAACTTAATTTAGAAACAGCCAAGATTCCATGGCATGAGCTACAACGCTTTTTTGCTCAGGGCAAAGTATTATCCGTTAATCAAAGTGAAGATTTGGTATCCATCGCCGAATCGATTGCAAACGACGACTTGAAACAAATCAATCAACTCATAATAAGCGGCAAAATTTTGTTTGTTAGCGATGAGCAGGCCAAAGAATGGATTAATGATGATCTATCTGTTTGGGCCGTTGTGGTAGCACCCTGGGTTTTGGTGCAGGCACCGAACGAGCCCTAGTGCTCAGGATCTTTATCTTCATCAAGGTTTAATACTTCAGGAACAGATTTAACATTCGAAAATTTTTCTCTTAAAAATGGCAATGTCATTATCGGGCCGGAAATAAAATAGAGCAGGCACAAGATAAACAAAACATTGGGTGGGTCCGATGAAATCAGCGCAAAAATAAAAACCAGAATGATTAATCCAACAAACGGCATACGCCCTTTTAGGTTTATATCTTTAAAACTGTAGTATGGAATACTGCTGACCATGGCAAAGCCAGCTAACACGGTAATAAAAAAAGTCATATAGGGCCAATCTGAACCGCGCTCATCATAACTGAAGATCATCCAGACAAACGCAACCACGAATGCTGCAGCAGCCGGAATCGGCATACCCTGAAAAAAAGCGCTTATCAGTAACCACTACTGAGTTAAATCTTGCTAAACGTAATGCACCACAGGCCACAAATAAAAAAGAAGCCAGCCAACCAATTTTGCCAAGTGATGACAGTGCCCATTCATAACTGATTAATGCAGGTGCTAAACCAAAAAGATATTACATCTGACAAACTGTCATATTCCTTGCCGAAATCACTCACCGTATTGGTCATTCGCGCCACACGTCCATCTAGACTATCCATAATCGCAGCGATAAATATTGCTGCTGCTGAGATATCAAAATTCCCTTTGGTGGCCTGGATAATGGCATAAAAACCGGCAAACAAACTGGCTGTAGTAAACAGGTTTGGAAGTATGTAAATTCGTTTGCTAGGCTGGTCTGACTCAGCATTTGATTGTTCAGTCATAGGGTTTTCAGATATAGAAGAAACGATCTAAGAAGTTAGATTAAGTTGTGCAATTATATCATTGCCAGACATCACTGTATCACCAATACTAACTGCAGATTTTGCAGTCTCAGGCAAAAAGACATCTACTTTTGAACCGAAACGTATAAAGCCGTAACGCTGGCCCCGGTCTAATGATTCACTTTCACTCACATGACAAAGAATGCGCCGTGCTACCAGTCCGGCAATTTGCACGAAAACAATATCCTGATTGTCATCTGTTTTTATCCAGATCGCATTTCTTTCATTTTCCTCGGAAGCCTTGTCAAGTGCTGCATTGACGAATTTGCCGCTGTGATACCAAATCTTCTGAATCACGCCCGCATAAGGTGAAAAGTTAGAATGCACTGAAAAAACATTCATAAAAATACTGATTTTTAAGGCTTTTCTGTCTAAGTAAGGATCGTCAGTAATGCCGGTAAAGACGACTTTTCCATGCGCCGGACAAACTATTTCACCTTCTCCCTGGGGAATAGTTCTGGCTGGGTCACGGAAAAACTGCAACACAAAAACTGCCACAATCCAAAAAGGAATCGCCAAATAAAATCCAGCAAATACCTGTACAGCAAGCGCCAAAACAAGACTTATGGCGATATGCACCCAACCTTCTTTAGCAAAAAATGGAAAAGACTGCTTGTTCTCCAATTTTAATACTCCATCCCTAAAACGGGGACAGAGCACGGTTTTTTTATTGCAAGTGTAAAATTATTTAAAAACCCAGCTTGATAACAGTGCTCTGCCCCCAGAGAAACTAGTTTACTGATTGATCAACAATCTTACCTTTGGCAATCCACGGCATCATGCCGCGAAGCTTGCTGCCGACTTCCTCGATTTGATGTTCACGAGAACGCTTTCGATACTCATTCATATTAGCGCTGTTTGCTTCGTTCATTTCATTCATGAATTCACGAGCAAATTCACCGGATTGAATTTCGGCCAGAATTTTTTTCATTTCAGCCTTAGTCGTATCTGTAACAATTCTAGGCCCACGAGTAAAATCACCATATTCAGCAGTATTAGAAATGGAATAGCGCATATCTGCCATGCCACCTTCATAAAGCAAATCAACGATCAACTTCAGTTCATGCAAACATTCAAAATAAGCCATTTCAGGAGCATAACCTGCTTCAACAAGGGTTTCAAAAGCAGCCTGCACCAGTGCTGTTGTACCGCCACAAAGCACAGCCTGTTCACCAAATAAATCCGTCTCAGTTTCTTCCTTGAATGTTGTTTCGATGATGCCGGAACGACCCCCTCCGTTTGCTGATGCATACGACAAGGCAATTTCACGGGCCTTACCCGTTGCATCTTGTTTGACTGCAATCAGGCTAGGCACACCCCCACCTTCCGTGTAAGTGGAACGAACCAAATGGCCGGGACCTTTGGGGGCAATCATGATGACATCAAGATCCTCCCTTGGGGAAATCAAATCAAAATGTATATTCAAACCATGAGCAAACGCCAGGGCAGCGCCTTGTTTCAGGTTTGGTTCAATAACATCACTATAGAGCTCAGCCTGCTTTTCATCGGGTACCAGCACCATCACTACATCTGCCTGGGCAACAGCATCTGGGATGTCGGCTACATTCAAGCCGGCATTTCTGACTTTCTCGGCCGATGAAGAACCGGCTCGCAAACCAACTACTACATCAACGCCGCTATCCTGCAAATTATTGGCGTGGGCATGGCCTTGTGAACCATAACCCAGAATAGCTACTTTTTTGCTGCGGATAATATCCTGGTCAGCGTCTTTATCATAATAAACCTTCATGCTTATCCTCTTTTGTTCGATATTGAATTAGAAAAATTAGATTTTTAGGGCTCGATTACCACGCGCAATCCCGGAAACACCGGTGCGCACTACCTCAATGATATTTTTGTTTCCCAATGCCTCAAGAAAAGAATCTATTTTGTTACTATTTCCCGTTAACTCAATCGTATAGACCGTGTCAGTCACATCAATAATGCGACCACGAAATATATCGGACAGGCGTTTCATTTCTTCGCGAGAAGGATTATCGGGTGCTTTCACCTTAATAAGCATCATTTCGCGCTCAATAAAGCGATTTTCAGTTAGGTCCTGCAATTTAACCACTTCAATCAATTTATTAAGTTGTTTGGTAATCTGCTCAATCACATTATCTGAACCACTGGTAACAAGCGTCATACGCGAAAGTGTCTGATCTTCAGTCGGAGCAACGATTAATGATTCGATATTAAAAACCACGAGCTGAAAATAGACCTGCTATTCTGGACAAGGTTCCGGGTTCGTTTTCCATCAATATTGAAATGACGTGTCTCATCAGGCCAGCTCCCGTTGCTCATGAGCATCAACTTCTGCGGGTTTTAAGTGCATTTCATGATGGCCCTTGCCTGCTGCAATCATCGGATAGACATTTTCAGTCTGGTCGGTAATGAAATCCATAAAGTAAAGCCGCTTACGGTCAGCGATGGCTTCTTTTAACGCGCCTTCAACATCGCCGGGTTTTTCAACTTTGACTCCGACATGGCCAAAACTCTCAGCCAATTTGACAAAATCCGGCAAGGCATCCATATAAGAATGTGAATAGCGGCGCTCATAGAAAAATTCCTGCCACTGCCTGACCATACCCAGATAACGATTATTGAGATTTAACACCTTGATGGGCAAATCGTATTGCAAACAAGTCGAGAGTTCCTGAATACACATAACGATACTACCTTCCCCGGTAATCGTTGCCACCGTCTCATTCGGATGTGCCAGTTTCACGCCCATAGCGGCGGGCAGACCAAAGCCCATGGTGCCAAGTCCTCCGGAATTAATCCAGCGCCTGGGTTGATCAAACTTGTAGAATTGCGCTGCGAACATTTGATGTTGTCCAACATCAGAAGTGACGAAAGCGTCACCATCCGTCAACTGATAAAGTTTTTCCACCACATATTGTGGCTTGATGACTTCGTCAGTTTGCTCATAAGCGAATGAATCAAGAGCACGCCATTTATCGATGGTTTGCCACCAGCCTTTTAACGCCTCAGCATCGGGCTTGGTTTCAGAGGCTTTTATAGCCTCTGACATTTCCTTAAGAATTGGCTTGGCTTCACCGACCACCGGAATCGCCGCATGAACATTTTTACTGATTGATGACGGATCAACATCGACATGAATAATTTTGGCATAAGGACAAAACTTGGCCACATCTCCGGTGACACGATCATCAAAACGAGCGCCAACAGCCAGCAAGACGTCACACTCATGCATGGCCATATTCGATTCATAAGTACCGTGCATGCCCAACATGCCGATAAAAAGCGGATCAGTGGCCGGATACCCCCCTAGCCCCATCAAAGTATTGGTACAGGGGTAACCAAGCAGGCGTACCAGCTGTGTCAATTCCTCATGTGCTTCACCCATAATAATGCCGCCACCCGTGTAGATTACAGGTCGTTTAGCTGACAGAAGCGCTTCGACTGCCCGCTTTATCTGTTTGGGGTGTCCGCGTTTGGTGGGTTGATAAGAACGGATATTAACTGTTTCAGGATAAGAATATTCAGTTTTTTGGGCAGTAACGTCCTTGGGAATATCTACTACAACCGGGCCAGGTCTGCCGGTGGTTGCAATGTGGAAAGCTTTTTTAATCGTTTCAGCAAGTTTGCTGATATCTTTAACCAAATAGTTGTGTTTCACACACGGACGGGTCACGCCGACCGCATCAACTTCCTGGAATGCATCGTCACCGATCAGATTACTCGGAACCTGTCCTGATATCATCACTAAAGGAATAGAATCCATATAAGCCGTGGCCAGGCCAGTCACTGCATTTGTGACTCCTGGCCCGGAAGTGACCAACACCACACCGGGTTTGCCGGTTGAACGTGCGTAACCATCAGCTGCATGAGTAGCACCTTGTTCATGTCGGACAAGAATATGTTTCACGTCTTCTTGTCGATGTAACGCATCGTAAATGTGTAATGCCGCGCCGCCAGGGTAACCGAAGATGTATTCCACACCTTCATCCCGCAGGCATCTGATGGTGATGTCAGCACCGGTCAGTTCCAATTCACACCTCAAATCTAGTTGGATAAATAAAGGACAGTGTAGTATAAACGGCCTAATATGCCATGCAAACCCATTAAAAACGCTTAATTAATACTTAGCTGCATTCCATGCATCCCATTTTTTTTATTGCCGACTTGCATCTGTGTCCACAACGACCGCAGACAAATGAACTTTTCAGTAATTTTATTGAAGAAATATTCATTCCACAAAGTGA
>CBDCFC010000033.1:0-53800 GCA_965215945.1 Arenicellales bacterium
CATGTGAAACTTTACCAAAGGAACAATATCGATTTGTCGCCCAGACATTAACCGAAGATGGTTATACCGTTATTATTCCGAACTATCGTTTGTATCCAAATGTGTTATTTGGCGAGATCATGCAGGACGCTGTAAACGTTGTCGATTGGGTGGCTAAAAATGCGATTTATTATGGTGCTAAAGATGATCAGATAGTATTGATGGGTCATTCAGCGGGGGCACATATCGCTGCCATGTTAACCTCCAATGAAGATTATCTTGGTGAAGGTTTATATAACAAAATTAGCAGTTTCATTGGTCTGGCCGGACCTTATGCCTTTGAATATGACAAACCTTATCAGTATGAGTTATTCGGCGAGATGGCTTATGAAGACTCTCAACCTTATTATTTCATTGATGGCTCAGAACCGCCGATGTTATTGCTTTATGGTCGAGACGATAAAAAAGTCCATATAAGAAATATAAACAAAATGCGTACCGTCATTGAAGATAACAAAGGTCGTGTTGAGGCAATTATGTATGAAGGAATTAATCATGCAGAAATTGTTGGTGCTTTGTCGATTCCATTGCGAGAGCGTTATCAAATTGATGACGACATAATTAAATTTTTAGATAAGAATAAAAAAGATGAGCTTTATAACAGCAAGCTTGATGAATTGCTATTGTCAGAGTAAACAATAGTAACAACTCAAGTTTTTGACAACTGTTCTTCCTTTTCTAACGCTTTAACAATAGCAGGGCGGTTACAAACTCTGTCAAAGTAGCGGTTTAATCTATCGCTTTCAATCTTCATTGCTCTGCGTTTGGCCCAGCGACCACCAATTTGCCCAAGAATAATATCGGCCACGGTGAATTGATTGCCCATAACGTATTGATTATCACCTAAGCGTTTTTCCATGACGTCCAATGCGATTTGCCATTCCCGTTCACATTGATCGAGAATTTGCGGAACTCGATGTTGCTGCGGGATAACAAAAGTATGTTTAGCAATAACCCACAGCGGTGCTTCCAGGTCAGTGATAGCGAATTGTATCCAGCTGTTCAACTTAGCTCTTTCGATGCTACCTGCAGGGAAACTTAATCCCGCTTCACTATGCTTGTCCGCCAGATGAGTGCAGATGGCGGTGGAATCTACGATTATTTCATTGTCGACTTTAAGGCACAGGTAACTTGCCAGCAGGATTAACACCATAAGCTGTATCTGAATGTGGGAGAGCTTTGACGAATTTGTACACTGCGCCGATTTCAGCTAATGTCCAAACTACACGGCTGGTGCGTGAAAGCGGAAAACCATACAGCGTATACATAGACAATTAATCTCAGTAACTTAGCTTTGGTACATTATCAGCACGACCTTTAGGGGTCAGATCAAGTGCATTCCACAATGGCCAGAGCTGATCAAGATGACGCGGATGGCCGTCAGTCGGTGCGTAAAGCAGTTCCGATCCCCAGAAATGATAAATGCCCGAATCGTTTTTGCTAAAGACATTTAACATGGGCATTTGTTTGCCATCAGATGTTTCACCAAAATATTGGCGGTTATAGTCATTACCCGCGCAACTCAAGAGATTTAGTCTTTGCCAGTTACGTGTACGTTTAATTTGTCTGGCTTGCTCAGCGGTTCCACTTATGACAGCAGCAAAATTAGCGACTTGGCTTAAGTGCAAAACTGTGCCTTCCAGATTATCTAATATAGAAGTGCAAGCGGGGCAGGGTGTTTCATCATCCGGACCGAACATATAGCTATAAATCAGCAGTGAGTTTTTGCCCGCATGAAACAGCTCAGATAATAGAACGGATTTATTATCAAGATCACGGAACTCGAAATCTTCAGTTAATTTTCCACCGAGTGGCAATGTCCGTCGTAAGGCTGCGACCTCTTCAACGTTGGCACGTAATTCTATTTCTGCCTGTAGTAAAGTATTTCTTGTCTGGCGATATTCATCACTTTCATTTGGAAACGAAATCATCAATAACCTCCTTATAGGGTTGATAAATGTACTATTTAAACAATACTGTCATCATCTTTAACTAATTTTTCCAATGCTTCGATACGTTGTTCCAGCGATTTGAAACGTTGTTCGATCAACGATAATTCATTGGTTGGAGGCGTAACAACCGTTGTTTGAGTAGATTTAGTAACGTTTTTTAATGGACACAACAATTGCTGGTAACGATCGGCGCTCTCGCCAGGTTGGCGTGGCATCAGTTCAACTAATGGCTCTTCACGTTCGATTAACTGGTTGACGTAATAGGCAACGGCATCGAGCGAATCGAATTCAGCAAGCCTGGCAGAATTCGTTCTTATCTCTCCAAGAGTCAGTGGGCCGCGTAACATTAATACCGTCATAATCGCCATTTTATTGCGGGTTAAATCCAGTTTGGCATTGATACGATGCGAATATTTTTCGGCACGCGAGCCGTATTCTCTTTTAATCCATTGTTCTGTCTCAAGTTCACCCAGTCTGGGGCCAATATCAGCATTCGTTAAAGTCATAACCGGGTTGCGAGAACTTTTTTGATTACAGGCATTTAGCAAACTATTCAGTGTTAATGGGTATTGATCGGGTGTGGTTGTTTGCTTTTCAGCCAAAGCGCCAAGTATCCGAACTGAAATTGAATCAAGTGTATCCATAAGCATTACTCATTTACTAGACTTGTTTTGCTGGATGTTGAGCCGGTGCAAACCCCAACCAGTATTTGATTTTTGTCCCTATAGATTCCGCTAACATATAATTCACCGGAATCAAAATCAAGGTAATCATAGTAGCGAAAAGAATGCCAAAACCGAGTGAAATTGCCATCGGTATCAGAAATTGAGCCTGGGTGCTTTTTTCAAATAATAACGGCATTAAACCTGCGAAGGTTGTTAGTGATGTCAGCATGACGGGCCTGAACCGCGCTGCGCCGGACTCCAGCACAGCCTGTATTGTTTCGACGCCTTTACGTCGTTGCTTATTGATGTAGTCAACTAATACCAGAGAATCATTGACCACAACGCCGGTCAGCGCCAGCATGCCGAGCATACTCATGATGCTTAGATCTTTGCCCATAATCCAATGACCGATTATTGCTCCGACAACCCCCAATGGCATAATCGACATGACAATGACGGGTTGCCAATACGATTTAAATGGGATAGCCAGTAATGCATAAATGACAAATAACACGCCCCAGAGTCCGTATTTCAAGCTGCCAAAGGTTTGTTGCTGCTCCTTGGCTTCACCTTCGAGGGTGTAGTTTACATTGGGGTGTGTCGTTAATAATTCTGCCATATAGTTCTGGATGCTTCGTTTAACGGCTTCAATGTCCACTGTTTGTTTATTAATATCGGCAGTAACGTTTACGGTTCGAAATCGATCAACACGATAAATTGATGTAGGGCTGGTATCAGGCGAGACTTCAGCAACTTCTGAAAATGGAATATGTTGCCCGTTTGGTGTAGTCAAAATCATGTCATATAAGTCGTTAATGGAACGACGGTTTTCGCTGGGAAACCGCACCATGACTTTGATTTCGTCCCGGCCACGCTGTATTCGTTGCACCTCATAACCATAAAATGCTTGCCGCACCTGACGGGCAAGCTCACTAAGCGTGATGCCCAAAGGTTCGGCCTGGGGTTTCAATGCCAGCTTGAGTTCCTGTTTGCCACCTGAAAGACTGTCGGTGATATCAAAAACTCCCGGGTAGGTTGTTAAATGTTGCTTGATTTGATTCGCTAATTGCTTAAGCTCAATCAAACTGTTGCCGGTCAGTTGTATATCGATAGGATCACCAGCCCGGCCAATTTCAGCACGGAATGACAAAGTTTCAGCGCCAGGAATCGGGCCTACCGCCAAACGCAGTTCCTTGACTAATTCGGAGACTGATTTATTAACATGTCTTTTTTCAGGTGCAACGATTTCAATGGCGACCCAGCCTTTGTTTGGTTCTCCACCCGCACCGGAAGAACCACTAATCGTTAGTATATTGGCGATAAGGCTTTGACCGGATTCACCATCGGTATATTTTTCTTTCAGCTTCCTGGCTTGGCTGGCGATATGATTTATATAACGGTCGGTGATTTCGAATGAAGTTGTTGAGGGCATTACCAGGCTTACTCTCGCCGTTTCACTTTCGACCCTGGGAAAGAAAACAAATCGCATCCAGCCGCTGGTTGCAATCGATAGCACAATAATAGCAATGGAGATGGCAATTGCGAGTGTCAATACTCGATTGTTCAAAGCCCAGTTTAGCAATGGCTTGTAAAAACGAATTATTGCATCTTCAAAACCGTGTGAAATTTTTTGCTGAGTGCGCATCAGCCACGACATCTTTTGTTGGTTGGTGCGCGGTTTAATATTTTTTAAGTGAGCGGGAAGAATAAGTTTTGATTCGATTAACGAAAATAACAAAACCGGAATAACAATTGCCGGAATTTGTGCAAAAATCGCTCCCCTCATACCTTCGACAAAAAAGATGGGTGTAAATGCGGCAATGGTGGTGAGAATTCCAAACGTTACTGGCACCGCTACTTCATGAGTGCCGTTTATGGCTGCATCAATCCCCGCTTCGCCAGTGCGCAAATGCCGATAAATATTTTCTCCTGTCACAATAGCATCATCGACCACGATTCCGAGCACCAGTATAAAGGCGAATAAACTGACAATATTCAAAGTTACACCAATTTCCGGCATCAGAATGAAGGCACCCATAAAGCTGATTGGAATACCGATGCAAACCCAAACGGCGACAGCCGGGCGCAGGAATAAGGTTAATAACAAAAATACTAAAATACCACCTTGAACAGCACTGCTGATTAAGGTACTGAGACGATTTTTAACAATGCGTGAGCTGTCGCGCCAATAATCCATACTAACGCCTTGAGGTAGAGTGAGGCGAGTTTGCTCAATGTAATCTTTAACTTTATCGGCAACTTGTATTGCACTTTGATCACCGATTCTGAAAACTTCAACTAATGCAGCAGGTTGTCCATTGAAGCGGCTGATAATTTTATCTTCCTCAAAGCCGTCATAAACCCGGCCGATATCCTTAAGTTTTATCGCCGTGCCATCGTCCCTGGCAATCACTACAATATTTTCAAATTCAGATTTGCTGTATGCCTGGCCTTTGGTTCGTACTAAAACATCACCCCCTGGAGTGCGAATATTGCCTGCCGATAAATCAACTGAACCCGAGGCAATTCGTCTACCAATATCTTCGAGTGTCAAATCGTATTCTTTGAGTGTATTTTCAGATACCTCGATTGATATTTCGTAATCACGAGAAGCTTCGAGCCGGACTCGACTGATACCATTGATTCTAAGCAAATCATCACGAGCCTGCTGGGCGAGCTTTTTGAGTTCGCTTTCATGCAAATCACCATAAACAACAACACTAATGACTTCTCTATCAGTTTGAATCAGACTGATGACCGGACGCTCAGCGTCATCCGGAAAGGTGTTGATTGCATCGACTCTGGATTTGATGTCATTGAGCAGGTCACGGCTGTCGTAACCGTCATCTATTTCTACGCGTACAGTGGATAGACCTTCGGCGGAACGAGAAGTGATTTTTTCAATGCCTGTCAAATCGTCAATGGCTTCTTCTATACGAATTGAGATAGATTCCTCGACGTCTTCAGGTGACGCCGCGGGCAATGAGGTGGTGATATTAATGGTGTCTAATTCGAACGAGGGGAAAACTTCAAGTGGAATGCGATTGAAAAGCGAATAAAGTCCAGCCGCAAGAATGGTGACCATCAACAGATTGGCCGCAACAGTATTGCGCGCAAACCAGGCGATCATATTGACGATATTTCAACTTGTGTGCCACTGATAGTGTTATTCAATGGGGTAG
The DNA here is from genome assembly GCA_965215945.1 of Arenicellales bacterium. Taxonomy (GTDB): domain Bacteria; phylum Pseudomonadota; class Gammaproteobacteria; order Arenicellales; family JAHEKD01; genus JAHEKD01. The sequence continues at coordinate 5,839 of CBDCFC010000033.1, forward strand.
TCACAACCACATCACCTTCAGCAATACCGCTATTGATAACTGTGTTGTCATCATCCTGCCAGATTTGATTGATTTGCCTGCGTTTTACGACATCATTCTCGACGACAAACACATAGTTGCCTTGATAGACGGCACGATTTGGCAAGATAAATACATTCTCGAGCGTTTTGCCTTCAATTTTTGCTGTGACAAACTGGCCGATTTTCAAAGGCGGAATGCCTTCATTACGCTTTCCATATGGATCGTCAATGTGAGCGACCACGAAAGTCTGACGGGTTGAAGTATCAAACACACCTTCAGAGCGACTGATATAACCTTTATAGTCATAACTGGTGTCGCCGATTTGGCTATGGATGATTACGGCCGGTGAATTGCTGCTATTGGCAACGCTTTGCTCGCCGCGATAGCTCTCATTGACATCAATATGAGCATATTCGCGGTTAGTTAAAGGCAGCCTGACTTCAACATAATCAATGGCAAAAATTTCCGCAATTTGGGCACCGGTCGTTACATACTGGCCTAAATCAACATTTTTACTGATTATCCGACCGGCGTAAGGCGCTTTTATTCGGGTACGTTGCAGATCCAATTCGGCTTTTGCCAAAGCGGCTTTATTCCATTCCAGTTGGGCCTTAGCAGCAGCTAATTGGGGTTTACGCAATACTAAATCCGGTGCTTTGCCTGAATTACCTAATCGTTTCCAGTCCCTGGCCGCTTGTTTGGCCTGAGCTTGTTCTTGTGCCAGTGTTGCTTGGGCCTGGGATGCATTAGCCTTGGCATTTATCAAAGTTGCTTGATAATCACGTGGATCGATTTCCAGCAGCACATCACCTTTTTCAAAAAAGCTGCCTTGTCGGAATGAATCTGCAACTTTGATAATTTCACCGTTGACTTGGGCAGTTAAAGTTCCTTGTGTGCGCGGTTGTATGGTACCGTATGATTCGATGATAACTTTATATGACTGTGGTGTGGCGGTAATGGTTTCAACCTGTAAAACTGGCACGGGCGGTTTTTCACGCTCGGCTTTAGGCGGGTTGCTCTTTACATAGCGCGCCACGCCAATGGCGATGCCAACTAGAAGCAAGCCTAGAATAAAATTTCGTAAACCATTGGAGCGTTGTTGTTGCATCAGTTTTTACGATTCATTGTCCGGTTGGTTAAAAAAATTACCACCTAGCGCCAGATGTAAAGCTATACGATTTTGAATTAAGTCATTATAAAGACTTATTTGATTTGAATCTGCCGCAAAAAACTGCCGTTGTGCCGTCAGTACAGTGACATATTCGATTAAGCCGCTTTGATATTGTTCTAATGATAACTGGTAGGCGGCTTCGGCTAACTCGGCAGCTTGTTTTGTGGTTTTATAACGCGTTAATAAATAATTTTCTGCCGCAAGTGCATTTTCAACTTCGCTAAAGGCCGTCAATAACGTATTGGCGTACTCAGCTAAAGCTTGCCGGGTTTGAGCGGCTGCGTTTTCCTCCAGCGCTTTTAAGCGTCCTGCATTAAAAACCGGCTGTGACAGCCCTGTTACTAACGACCAGAAAAGATCATCACTATCAAGAAGCTCACTTAATTGCTCACTGCTTTGACCAATATTGCCGGTCAAAGTGAAAGAAGGATAGCGATCTTTTTGGGCCGCTTGTTGGCCATAATCTTTTGATAGCCAGTTTAATCTCGCTGCTATGATGTCAGGGCGACGCAGCAATAACTCAGAGGGCAGGCCAACTGGAGTTGGCAGGTACTCCGTGGGCAACTTAGACTCTTCTAGTTCCAGTACTGCTGAGGGATATCTGCCCAATAAAACATTGAAGCTGCGTTTGATTTGTTCAAGGTTTTGTTGCGACTGAGCCACAACAGCTTTTTGATTCTCAAGATCCGAGCGGGCGCTAAATACATCGACTGCGCTGGTTAGACCAGCCTGATAGTTGTTTTCAACAACATCCAGGGCTTCGTTCAAGCTTTTCAGTTGCTTTTGAGCTAATGACAGCAAATTAACTGCTTCAATACTGTTAAACCATGTCTGTGCAACAGTCGCAGCCAAAGATAAGCGTGCAGATTCATACAAAGCAGCTTGCACTTGTGAGTCGAGATAGGCTGAGCGACTACGATCACTAAGTTTGCCCCACAAGTCTATTTCCCAAGTTAAATTTACATCCCCGCGATATTGTGTCGAATACTCTGTGCTAACCAAACCTTGCGAGTCTATTAAAAACGCCTTTTGTCGATTTCGCTGCAGGCCAAGATTCAGTTCAGGATATAAGCTGGAATTAATTGCTTTAGCACTGGCAATTGCAGCGGCCAGTCGTTCAGCGCTGACCTGTAGGTCAAAATTATTTTGTAGCGCCGTTCGGACATGCTGATTAAGCACTGTGTCGTTAAATTGGCTTAACCAGCCGAGTGAAATTTTCTGAGCTGAACTCGCTGTTTCCCAATTATCAGGAAAATTGAAAGGAATTTGGGTAGCAGGTTGGGTTTGCGTTTTGAAATAATGACATCCCGACGTGATTGCAGCCAGAAATATAATCGGCAGTAACTTCAATTTTAGCAGTGGCATTATTCAATTATAAATCCGTCCAGGTTCAACACAACGTGAACAGACCCCTTAGCTTATTGTAATACGCGAGGTACAGACAGGGTGAATTGAGGTATTGCAGCCTTAAATAAAGCACCATTTTCACCAAGCATGTCATAAAAGCCTTTCATGGTGCCGACTTCTGTTTTCAATACGGCGGCACTGGTGTATTCAAAAGCTTTGCCTGGTTCAATGACTGGTTGTTTACCAACCACGCCTTCACCATGAACTTCCTGTACACTGAAATCACTCTCGGTAATAACCCAATGACGGGTAATAAGCTGGCAGTTTTCATCGCCGTTATTGCGAATATTAATGGTGTAAGCAAATACATATTTATTTTGATCAGGTTGCGACTGTTGCTTGAGATAATGGGTTTTAACTTTTATCTTAATGGTATTACATTTTTTATTAAGTTCCTCAGTCATGGCCTATCTGGATGATTTTCATTTTCTTCTTCTTTAGTTTTATAGCTGATAGTTTACCGCCCCAAAGATAGCCGCTGTCCAGACATAAAGAATTATTACTCATATTTAATCCCAGCGCGCTCCAATGACCGAAGAATATAAGTTGATTTGCGGTTTTTCTATTCGGCACATCATACCAAGGATAAAGTGATTTTGGTTGTGAGCCTGGAGGGCCTTTTTGAGTTAAATCAAGCGCTCCATTTTCTTTGCAAAAACGCGCGCGGGTTAAAATATTGGTGATTAACCGCAATCTATCCCAACCTGACAACTCATCACACCATTTCTTTGGTTTGGCACCATACATGTTTTTTAAAAAGTCAGTGCCGCTGTGACTCTGAAGCGCCGATTCAACCTCGCCAGCATAGCCTAAAGTGTCCTTGCTGCTCCAATCTCTATGAACGGCGGCGTGTACGAGCAGAAAATCATGCTTTTTGTTGTAAAGTGCCATTGGCCTTGCCGTCAGCCAGTTGATCATCTCATCGGCATCAGGTTGATCAAGCAACTTATGTGAATTATCACCTCGTTTGGGTAGAGCGACGCCTGCCGCTACCGCCAATAAGTGCAAATCATGATTACCAAGTACAGTTTTTGCCCGCCCGCCCAGATCCATAACATGCCGCACAACATCGGCTGATTTTGGGCCACGATTAACTAAATCGCCGGTGAGCCATAACTTGTCTTTATGTGAGCGAAACTTTGACTTTTTTAGGACTGTTTTAAACGCCTTGTAACAACCATGAATATCGCCAACAACAAGATGCATATTAGTTCAGACAGGGGGTTGTGCTCTGTTTAGGGTGGCGTTAAATTTCATCTTCCTCTAATTCATCATCGAATCCGTCATCAAATTCATCCGCACCTTCTTTTATGGCGGTCACCGGCCGGTCATTCAGCGCGGCACCGCGCCGTTGTAGGTAGGTCTCTCTAATGAAAACATAGGGATCCAGTTGTAATTCAATCAAATCATCAGTGCCAAGGAACCTTGTTCGTGCATCAATAATGTCTAGCCCCAGTAAACCGTATCTGACAGTATCATCACTGACATAATTCACCGGGTTGGTAAACGAATCCGGGATAAAGCCTGCGGCATGGCGCAAGTATCTCGGGCCAAATAATGGCAAAACAATATACGGTCCTGATGGCAAGCCCCAGGCTGCCAGAGTTTGGCCGAAATCTTCGTCATGTCTTGGAATATCGAGTTTGTCGGCAACATCAAAAAAGCCTAATACGCCTACTGTTGAATTGAGAACAAAACGACCAGTGCTTAATCCGGCCTTATCAAATTTTCCCTGTAATAAACTATTGACGGCGTTGCGTGGTTCTTCAAGATTCTCAAAAAATTTATGAATGCCGCTTTCGACAGGATCAGGTGTGATAGTTTCGTAGGTTTTAGCGAGCGGCTTGAGGATGTATTTATCCAATTTTGTGTTGAACTTGTAGATTGATCGGTTTAAACCTTCATAAGGATCAATGCTGTTAGCTGTTGCTGGCTTAGCACTGGCTTGTTCATTAACCTGTGGATGTTCTCGCCCAGCACAACCAGCGGTGAAAAGGACGATCAAGGTGCAAACAAATAGCTTATTTTTGAGTTTTAATTGCATGGAGTTCTCCAAAAACTTATGCGAATTATATAATTGATAAGGGTGTGAAGATAGTAAAGTGTTGATGTTATTTGATTTATGATTGCCTTTTAGATTAATGCTAAGTTCAGCATCGAAGTATTACAAACCAGCAACAAATCGATGTTAAATCATACTCATCAGGGTTTATAATATTGCTTCTTAAAAAATATCATTTCTAACCACCTCAATGAAATTTATTAAACTCATTCCGGCATTGTTTTTGTTATTTTCGCTGGCAGCACAATCTCAGTCACAGGATTTTTTAATTAAGGAGCCTGATAATTCAGCCAAAGTATTCAAGGATTGGGCCAATCAGTGTGAAACTGATCCAAATTTGAAACAAGAAATTTGTTACACCTCGCAAACCATAGTAGTCAAAGGTAAAGATGCGGAATTACTCAATATTGCTGTCGGCCATATACCCGAAGCTGAAAAACCGATCTTGCGAATCACCACACCACTGGGTACTTTACTGCCAGAAGGAATGAGTTTGCAAATTGATGCCGGTGAGACATCCAGATTACCATTCGTCTTTTGCAGTCGTATTGGCTGCCATATTGAAGTTGGTGTTACCGATAAATTTCTTGAGGCAATTAAGAAGGGAAACAAGATACAGTTAAAATTCCTCGATCTGGGAGGGCGTACATTTGAAGTGCCGGTATCATTGGCTGGATTTACAAAAGCCTATGGGTCGTTAAAGCAGTAGTTTTCATCGTCATAAATGATTGATTTCGCTAGAGTTAATTCAACTTTATTCGTCGGTACTTGCCCCAGTAATGAAGTCGACATTAAACAAATCCGCTTAATGGGAGTCACCGGGGTATTAAATCTGCAAACCGATGAAGATTTTTTAAAATGGCAGGTTGAGTTCCCTGAGATTGAACAAGCCAGCTATGATCTTGATCTAGTGATTCAACGGGTGCCCATTATTGATTTTGACGATGAGGATTTAAGAACACATTTACCCTCTGCTGTAAATCTTCTACATCGAATGATTGCGGTGGGTCACACTATTTATCTTCACTGTACGGCGGGTCGTGACCGCTCGCCAACTGTTGCAGTCGCCTATCTGGCCAAACATAAGGATATGCCCGTAGAGGAAGCCGTAGCATATCTTAAGTCTTTACGTGAGTGTCAGCCTAAAATCGAATTAATCGAAGAATTTCTTCAAAACGCGACTTCTGAATAAGCGCTCAACATATCAGTTTATTAGAAGTCGAATTAGACTTATTAATTAGTATATATCGATTAACTTCGCTAATCTGGCTCCATGAACAATTTTGCTCTTTATGCTTTGACCGTGCTGATTTGGGGTACGACCTGGTATGTAATTAAGTTTCAATTAGGTGTTGTTCCGGCTGACGTATCGGTTGCCTATCGATTCTTGCTGGCAGGACTGGCAATGTTGTTCTACTGCCTTTTTAAAGGGCTAAAACTCGATTTTTCCGCTAAGGATCATTTGTTTTTCCTGATTCAGGGATTCTTTTTGTTTTGTCTAAATTATCTTTTGTTTTATCAATCAACCTTCGTTTTAACGACGGGATTAATTGCAGTTGTGTTCACCAGTATGCTGATATTCAACACAATTAATAGCGCAATTTTATTCAAGACGCCTGTGTCAAAATCTTTTTTATTAGCCGCCTTTTTAGGCATCAGCGGCATAAGTTTGATTTTTTTGCCGGAATTGAAAAAGTTAAACTTTGAGCAGGCGACACTCTATGCCTTGTTATTGGCTATCGGCGGTTCCTATTCCGCCTCTTTAGGCAATATGGCATCGTTGCGCAATCAACGAAAAAATATACCGGTAATCCAAGCCAATACCTGGGGTATGCTTTACGGTGGTTTGTTGTGTTGTTTTTATGTGTTAATCAGCGGTGTTACATTCACCTTCGATTTTAGTGCAAGTTATATCATTTCCTTGCTTTACCTGTCTTTGTTCGGGTCGGTGATAGCATTTTGGTCATATTTAACCTTGCTAGGTCGAATAGGTGCAGGCAATGCAGCTTATGCAACGGTTTTATTTCCAATTGTAGCCTTATTTATTTCAACTGTTTTTGAAAATTACCAATGGAGTTTAATGGCTGTTTTAGGTGTGATAATCTCGCTGGCCGGAAATATTCTTATTTTGAAAAAATCATGATTCTTGAACACGCTTTGTTGGATATTATTCCCGGCAAGGAGGTAGAATTTGAGCGGGCATTTTTGAGTGCTCAAAAAATAATTTCATCTACGCCGGGCTATATTTCACATGAATTACAACACTGTATTGAGCAGCCATACCGATATTTGTTATTGGTCAAGTGGCGAACAATCGAGGATCATGAAAAGGGATTCCGCAATTCCGAGGAGTATCAGCAATGGAAAAAACTGCTTCATCATTTTTATGAGCCGTTTCCGCAGGTTTGGCATTTTGAGAGAAAGACTGAACTAAGCAGCAAAAACACATGATGGATTCTACCAGATAGAAGTTACAACTATGTTATCCCGGAAATGCTGTAAGCATTATCCGGGATCTCCAATAAAATGCAGATTTATTTTGATTTCGTCACTCCCGCGAAGACGGGAGACCAGGAGAGTAACAATGACAGTAAATTATTTGATGTATAGAAAAATTTTTAAAAAGATGCCTTTGAAACTCTTACTGTTGGTGTCTGGGCTCTTGGCAACAATAAACGGTGTGATAGCTGAAAGCTTTATCCGCAAGCCGTCATTCCGTATATGGACCAGCCTGTCCCCGCGCAGGCGGGGAATCCGGAATCTCCTAAATAGACTATCCCCTTTATTAATAGTGTTTTGTTCTGTGGCCTCAGTGAACGTGGTGGAGGCTGAAAGTGAACTGCTTTCGTTCGACCGCACTTGGATCCGAGAGGCGCCACCTGGTGTGCCGACTTTAGCGGCGTATATGGATATCACTAACAATACAGAATCGCCCATAACTATAACAGCAGTATCATCCAAAGCATCAAAAAGGGCTGAATTGCATGAAGTCAAAATGGATAACGATGTCATGCAAATGCGAAAAATGGATGAAGTGATAATCCAGCCAGGGCAAACATTTCAGCTAAAGGCGGGCGGTTCGCATGTGATGTTGATGGGGGTTGAGAGTTCCTATAAAGAAGGAGATGAAATCGAAATCGAATTTGAATTAAAAGATCACCCTGCAGTCAAAGTCATGGTTCCAGTCAAAAAAGAATGATGAATTCTATTGTTATAAAAACCGCAACTGTGATGCTAGGACTGTGTGCACTGGTTTTTGGGTTTTGGTTGGCCATCAATCAACAGCATGACGGACCTCTGATCAGTGAAGAGGTTGGGATAGTTTATCCCCAGGCCCGGGAAATTGGTGAATTTACACTAGTCGATTATGATGGCCAAGCTATTGATGAATCGCGTTTTATGGGCAAGTGGTGGCTGGTTTATTTTGGATTTACGTTTTGTCCCGATGCGTGTCCGATTGCTTTGAGTGACATGAAGAAAGTCAAACAGCAATTAGAAGAGAAAATAAAAAAACAAGTGGACTTTGCTTTTATTTCAGTTGATCCGGATCGTGATACGCCCGAAAGATTAAAAGAATATGTTCAGTACTTTGATGCTGAGTTTTTTGCGGCGACGGGTGATCCTGATGATTTGCAGGATTTAGCGACAAAAGTCGGCGTGGTGTTTATTGTTCCGGAAAATCCGGCTGATGAAAACTATGTGGTTGATCATTCAACTTTCATGGTCTTATGGAATCCACGGGTCAATTTACAGGCGATTTTTAAAGCGCCTCATAAGCCGGAAGAGGTCGCCAATGGCATTAGTAACATTATCAATTCGAGTTGATAATCAGTGGCAAACAAACGGAAAAGTGCCCGGAAAAACAAAACGGATAAAGTCCTGTTTCCTTAGTAAATTAAGTGAATCCGGCAAGCTTGATTTTTCGATATTAACGGTGGCCAATTGATCAATGCTGGTAGTTTGTGACTCATTAAATCCACTATGTGATTCGGTGAATTCATTCAAGGCTGCTAAATCTTTATAAAAAACATAGTAGATCTGATTTGAATCCTGTTCATTAATAAAGCGACTGTTATGTGCCTCAAGATATCGATTGATAATATTGGTTCGGTCACCGAGGTAATGCCAGGTGTGCCCGAACAGATAGCCGCTGATGAAAAGCCCACTGATGACTAATATTGCTTTACCTGTATCGACTAGCATAAGTTAATTATAGTGAGCTTGAATGCTGTTTTCGAGTGATAAACTTGTTTGTTAAAACCGGTGTAGTGTTGAATGAATAGAAAAACCACGAAAATTCAATCAATTAACCTAGCCTTGCAGGGAGGGGGTTCACATGGTGCTTTCACCTGGGGTGTATTGGATTATTTGCTTGAGCAAGAGCAGGTTCACCTCGAAGCGCTGAGCGGCACCAGTGCCGGCGCGGTAAACGCGGCATTATTAATCAGTGGCTACCAGATCGAGGGGCGCGAGGGAGCCAAACAGGCATTAGAGAACTTTTGGAGAGCTATATCCAGATCCGGATTCAGTAATCTGCTTGACCACTCTGATAGTCATTTAATGAAAAATAAATGGAGTCTTGATGATTCACCTTTTTTTCTCTGGTTCGATGTTATCTCTCGAGTGGCGTCACCATATCAGTTCAATCCGTTGAATTTAAATCCACTAAAAGCGATTCTTAATTCTCATATCGATTTTAAGCAGCTTGGTTGTTGCAGTGATATAAAAATATTTGTCTCGGCTACAAATGTTGAAACCGGGCAGGTAAAAATTTTTCGTAACGATGAGATCACTGTCGATGTGATTCTTGCATCTGCTTGCTTGCCGATGTTGTTTCAGGCCGTTGAGATTGACGATACGCCTTATTGGGATGGGGGTTTTATGGGTAACCCTGTCTTACATCCGTTTTACTATGAGTGTGATTCCAGGGATGTTGTGATCGTTAAAATCAACCCGCTTTATCGACCAGGGACACCAAAAACTGCCAGAGACATTCTTAATCGTATGGATGAAATTAATTTTAACTCAAGCCTGCTCAAAGATCTGCGCGCAATACATTTTGTCAAGCGACTACTCAAACAACATAAAATTGAAGACGATGAATATAAGGACATGTTGATTCACATTGTCGATGGCGATGAATGCCTGGTGCCCTTGAGTGCATCAAGCAAATTCAACACGGAATGGGAATTTATTAAATATCTACATGACACTGGCCGCCGCACAGCACAGCAATGGTTTAAGGCCAATCGGCGACACATAGGTAAAAAATCTTCATTTGACCTGGATGAATTATTTCAATAAATCAAATTATTATTGATAGACATGAGATAATTATTTGCGTGTCTTTACTCGTTGTTTAAGGCAACAAATAACATTCCGCTGACCACCAAAACAATGCCAATCCATTGCCATAAATCAGGAATTTCTCTCAGCAAAGGCACTGCCATTAAGGTTGCTAGCACCGGAATCAACGGACTAAATACCGAAGCGATTTGGGCTCCCAGAGTTTTAATTGCATAAGTCAATAAAAATAATGCAACAATTGCGTTAAGAACGCCTTGGTAAACGGTCTGGGAAACCAGATGAATCAATGTTACATCAGCGAATCCCCGGTAAAAGAAAATCAAGTAAAAGGGTAAATACAGCATTGACAGCACACAAACGATAGTTGTTGCCTGAAATGGTTTTAGTTGCCACAACTTACAAAGTAAGGTGAATAGCCCCCAGGAGATCCCACTAAGAAATAACAGCAGGTCACCGAGTAATAAATCTCCCTTTAATTTAAAAGATGATGAAGTAACTAGAATTAAGCCAAAGAATATTAATAAAAGAGCCAACAATCGTCTGGCTGAGAAAGGTTGTAATCCCAATAGTACTAACCCAAACGACACTACTGCGGGAATAATGCCTGGATTTAAGACGGCAGCATGCGATGCTGGTGCGAATTTTAAGCCACTAAAGAATAAAAACATATAGGGTGAACCTGCAAGGATTGTCAAGCAAAAGCCTTTGCTCCAGCCTATTCCACCAAGATTTCCAAGGCTGAGCTTGAAGAAATAGGGTAATAAAATCGTTCCGGCCAGACCAAAACGTAAGGCGGTTAAATCTTCCGGGCTTAAACCGTGTTGAACACTATATCTTGAAAAAACCAGGTTAGTGTCTCTTTCGGGGAAGGTTGAAACCCCTCGCCTTTAGGCGAAGCAAAGATTCGTGTAACATGAGCGGATGCGACATTATCGCTACGGTGCGCACACGAAATTTGATTTAAAAGTACATCTGGTCTGGATTCCGAAATATCGAAAGCGGGTATTAACCGGTGAAGTGGCCGTTCGTGTGCGCGATATTATTCGCCAGATTGCATTTGAACATGAATTACAAATCATCAGTGGCAAGGTCGCATCCGACCATGTTCACGTGTTTTTATCCTATCGATCTACCCAGAAGGTCAGTCAAATAGTGCAATGGTTGAAGGGAACAAGTTCGAGAGTATTGCTGCAGGAATTCACGCACTTACGCAGACAATTCTGGGGTAAGCATTTTTGGGCTAGAGGCTATTTGGCCGTAAGTTCAGGAAATTTAACGGATGAAATGATACAAGAGTATATAGATGGTCAGGAAGGTGAACAGATCGCCGATGACAGTCGATTTCCAATCGACAATACTTAAACCCCTCGACTTACAGTCGAGGGTCGTTTAGTTGCATAGATAAAAACAACCATTAACATAGCGGTGACGGCCAGCCAAATATTAAGACTTGCTCTGGAGTTGCCGTGGCGAATTTTTGTTGATGCCTCTTTAAGTTAGTATCTTTAAAGCGTCGATAAAAGATAATATCATCAGGCATGGTCTATTTCTGGCTTTCATTTTTGGCGTATTTCTCATCATTTCAATCACTGTGTTCAAGGGATGATAATCATTGTTACTGCACTTTGATGTTTATGGGGTTTGATAGGCTTTTTTTGAGTCTGGGTAATAATCACTAACACTGTTAAGCCGTTATTGAAAAAACTGTTGTATCAATTGATTATTTTTTCCTTTTAGAATTTGTTCTGGATTTATAATCGATCAAACTCGGAATAGCTCTGCAGGATTTAAAATGAATAAAAAAAAGCATTTTAATCAGCCCTTGGGTGGCAATGAAATGCCGCGTTTCTCCGGCCCATCGACAATGATGCGTTTACCCTCAGAGGATTCTGCCCAGGGACTTGATGCCTGTTTTGTCGGTATTGGGCTGGATGTGGGAACGTCGCATAGATCTGGTACACGTTTTGGGCCTCGGCAAATTCGCGCTGAATCAGCGATGATTCGCCCCTATAACATGAAAACTCGACTTTCACCGTTTGATTATATTCAAGTGGCAGACATAGGTGATGTGCCCATAGACACCTTCGATCTTAAGCGAAGTGTCGAGATTATAGAAAAATTTTACGATGGTGTTAATCAGCATAATGCAGCGCCGTTTACCTTAGGTGGTGATCACACAATCGTTTTGCCGATCATTCGATCGATGGCGAAAGAACATGGTCCGGTTGGTGTCATTCATGTTGACGCACATGCCGATGTCAATGACGAAATGTTTGGTGAAAAGATTGCACACGGCACACCGTTTCGGCGCATGGCCGAAGAAAATTTAGTTGATCCAGGTAAAGTCATTCAAATTGGCTTGCGTGCAACAGGTTATGCCGATGATGATTTTGACTGGCCGCGCCAGCAGGGTTTTCGTGTAGTCCAGGCTGAAGATATCTGGTATCAATCACTAGCGCCGTTGATGAAAGAAGTACGTAAACAAATGGGCGATCATCCGGTTTACATTTCTTTTGATATCGATTCGTTTGATCCGGCTTATGCGCCGGGAACGGGTACGGTTGAACCCGGTGGGCTGACGTCGCATCAGGGACTGGAAATTATCCGAGGTTGCTATGGGCTTAATCTTATTGGTGGCGACCTGGTGGAAGTTTCGCCGCCTTACGATCAATCGGGAAATACTGCGATGCTGGGTGCCACTATTCTTTACGAAATGCTTTGTGCTTTTGCGAATAAATACAAGTAGTGAATAAAAAAAGTAACAGATATTTATCGGTTTTTAAATGGAACTCACACTGAATTCCGATCGATTGATTCTTCGTCCATTGTGTCACGAAGATTTGGAACTGGGTATTGAAATGTTTACAAGCCCGGATGTTATGCGTTATGTGGGCAGCCTTCTGACAGCAGAAGAGGTTAGAGTGGGAATGCACGACTATGTAAAACGATGTGCTGATGGCTGCATTGGTATATGGTGTGTTATAAACAAAAAAACGTCGGAAAAAATAGGTACAGGCGTGTTATTACCCATGCCTATAGATGAAGATGATACAAACTGGGATCTGGTTGATGGTCCAGATATACCGAACTGTGATATTGAAATTGGCTATATTCTGAAAAAGTCGGCCTGGGGAAAAGGTTATGCAACCGAAATCTGCAAACAGTTACTGACGTTTGCCTTCACTCAAACTCCATTAACAGAAGTAGTCGCTACGTTAGATGATAATAATGTCAATTCGCGCAATGTATTATTAAAATGTGGCTTTAAAGATAAAGGCAGATGGCGTGCATATGGCGGGGATTCACCGTACTTTAGCATTACAAAACAGCAATGGATGTCTGAATCGTATAAAACGTGACGGAGAAGATTAAATTTTAAACAATAATCATACCCCGTTTATTAGCGCTCGCGTAAGCGACAGAATACCATGGGCTTGCCCGTGGATGAATGAGTGTATATAGATTAAACATCGCGCCGGGTTGAGGTGCGATGTTCATCGGATCAGCTCGAAAGGGCTGTTACGATATGAACCCCGGGTTTATCCCGGGTAATCTATTTCCACGAGTCACGAACACTCATAAGTGCTGTTGTTGTTTTTAAGAATAGGAATCGAGGGTGCGCGGCAGGCGCCAAACGGCGTGCGGCTACTGGTTCTGGTTGTGGCATCATTAGCTTTGATACGAAAATGCTTTTCACCCGCTTTAAGCAGAGTCACATTAACATCAAAATCGCAGGTATTAGTATAAATTGTATTGAGTGTGCGCTTTACGCAGTTTCTGGCGTTATCACCGTTTCCGCTGCTGCTTGAGCTTGAGCAGGCAGTAAGTAATAGGCTAATCAGGAATAGCCAAATTGTCAGTTTTTGATGCAAGATTTTTTTAGTGGAATTTAATTTTTAGTAAAACGGCATGACTATTTTACAACAAAATTTAATGATTATTGTATGTTGTTTTCAGCTAGGCGGTTAAGCGGAAAAAGAGTCGGGGTGCAAACGATTAGGCATTTTTCTCCAGTGAACCTTTTTCATCAATAGCGATACCTACTCTACACAATTATATTAATTTGCAGAGTCATAAATGTTCGATTATCGCTTACTGGGTATTCACGCATGATTGCCACGCTAACCACGCCTGCGTTCACAATCTATATTGCTGTTCTTGCACCCGAAAACACGGGTGATTTTCCACATGGTCTGGCGGGCTGTGAAGGAAGTTAAAGCATGGAACTTAAGACAACTGAGTGGATACTGATAGGTATTGCCTTTAGTATTTCAATCTGGAACACTGCAGTTGGCCCCACTGGCGGTGTCGTGTTTGCCGCCATGGCCACATTGCTGCCCGCAACTGTTGTCGTGCCCATACATGCAGTTACCCAAGCATCAGCCAGTATTGTCCGCACCGTTGTGCTGCATGAGTTTATCGATTGGAGTTTTATCCTGCCTTTCGTCCTTGGCGGTTTGGCCGGATTCGCATTAGGTGTTCCATTATTGCATATCCTCGTAGCCTCAACCGGCAGTATGCAAATACTGCTTGGAGGATTTATTCTGATCTCGACCTGGGTATCGCTTAAACGGCTTGGTCCGGAAAAAGGTTTATATGCTGGTGTGGGTGGAACTGTCACTTCGTTTCTAACGCTTTTTGTTGGGGCCACTATGTCATTGGTTGTTGCGGCCATCGGTCAGCGGCATGAGAACCACAAACGCGTTATAGGCACAACGGCCGGCTGCATGCTCTATCAGCATGCGGCCAAGATCCCTATCTTCGGCGCGTTGGGATTTTCGTTCGCGGCCTATGCAGAGCTGCTGGTATTTTTAGTTATTGCAACTGCGATAGGAACCTGGATTGGTCGTCGGGTACTGATTAATGCATCACAGGCGATTATCAAACCAATCATTAAGACTGTACTGACGGTTCTAGCCATAAATTTATTGTGGCAAGGAATAACGTCGTTCTGATGGTGAATTATTTTCCTGGTGTACTCATGTCTGATCTAGTAGGAATACCAGCCATATTCGTGCGTGGCGGCACCAGTTCAGGGCCGTATTGGAACGCCAAAGACCTGCCATGTGATCCTGAGATGCGAGATAAAATTTTATTGGCGGCGATGGGTACTACCGACGGTACCGGTGCAGAAATCGACGAATCTCAGCTGAGCGGTATTGGTGGCGGCACGCCGGTGACATCAAAAACTGCCATATTATCGAAATCCGATAAACCGGGCGTTGATGTGGATTATCTTTTTGCTCAAGTTTCTTTTGAACGCGAGTACGTCGATACGGCGCCTTCATGTGGAAATATGCTTTCCGCAGTCGGTTATGCAGCGCTGGAAATGGGGCTGGTTGAACCCTGGGAAGATGAGACAAGAATAATTATCCGCAATCTGAATACCGGCAGTTTAATTGAAACAGTTGTTGCCACACCCGGAAAGTCATGCAGCTATCTGGGTGAAACAAAAATCGATGGCGTAGTGGGCCGTTCAGCACCCGTGCTGATGAATTTTATGGACGTTATTGGCTCCAAAACAGGCACCATGTTTCCGGCTGGCGGTAGGCAACAACAAATTAATGGCCTGAATGTAACACTTATCGATGTCGCCGTACCCATGGTTTTGTTTAAGGCGAATGAGCTTGGTTTGAACGGGGTCGAAAGTGAAGACGAACTGGATGATCCGCAATTAATTGAGCGTATGGAAAATGTGCGTTTAATAGCCGCTGAAAAAATGGGTCTTGGCGATGTACGTGGAAGCGTTGTTCCGAAAATGGCGATTATTTCAAAACCAAGGCAAAATGGAACAGTAACCAGCCGTTACTTTGTTCCGCAAAATTGCCACCCAACGCATGCCGTAACAGGCGCCATCTGTGTTGCTACAGCAGTAGCTGAACCGGGTACAATCGTTAATGAAATCGTTCAAGCACAACCTCAGGCTTCACAAAAGGTGATTATTGAACATCCAGCCGGAACAATAGACATCAATTTGAGTTACCAAAGCAATCGGTTAACCAAAGCTGGAGTCATACGTACAGTCAGAAAAATAATGCAAGGGTTAGTTTTTGTACCCAAGCAATTAACAAGTTGATTTTTTGAAGCATAGGCAGGGACAAAGCAAGTCTTCTCAAATTTGTTGCAAAGCCCGTTTTTTTGCTCCTTCAAATTGAATCCTGTTGTCGATTTCGTCGTTTGCGCTATATAACTCATCGAGTCTCAGTCTTGCAGTATGCGGCACAATATATCCAGCTGCTTTTTGTCCATCTAACCTCGCTTTCAACTTGAGTTTTTTATTCCGCTGGTGGGGTTGTACACTGTCCATATAACGTGGATCGATCTCGTTACTTATACTGATATATCCGGCTTCAGCAGCCTGATTTAGTAATTCCAGTCCTTTTGCGGTTCGAACGATTACAGCATTTGTTCCAGGGTCCTGATCTTCGGTTTGTGGATCAGGTGAGCCGCCGGGCCAGGTGTCAGATGCAGCGATGTCGGCTGATTCACCAATACCATCGGGGCAAACCTTGCACCGATGTGGCAGGTTCCAGGCGCTATCGTCTTCGCCCCAAAAATCGGAATAACGTTTTTCAACTGATGATCCGTCTTTATATTCAATGCGCGATGCTCCCGGGCAGCCATAGCCACGGTAACGAAGGCTTGCCATCCTGCTTGAGTCGATACCGAGTTCTGTCAGAAAATTGTAAAGAGAATCTGTTTGCATGAATCCACCGCACACTGGCGTTAGCCAATAGCGTACTAACTGATTAACACGGAGGTCGTGTCGAGCGTAATTACGCAGTGCAGAAATATCACAGGGTAAACCGATATAAGCGAAAGGTTTTTCCTTGTCTAATACTTCAGTGATATTGATTAACGCGGCGGTTGGGCCATAGCGTGAGCCCGCACCATCAAGCACTTTTTTAACTTCAAAAGTTAAGTTGGCCTCACCAAAGCTTGGATCGGTTTTGGACGCTTTAACATGAAGAATAAAATCGACTTTTCCGCTGGCCAGTAAATATTGTCCTAATGCAGTTAAAACACCGCCGGTTGAGCCTTTGAATCGAGTTTCTTTATCGCTTGCCCAGGCTAAAGCCATTCGTTGGTAAGGCCCCCAAATCAAATCATGCTTTGTGTCAACATTAATCAACTGTTTGGGCAGCCCTTCCACGCGTGTTCCCGGGCAAACATCGTAAATTCGATCTACAGTCTGGTGATCTAAATCGCCGATGATATGTGGAACTAACATTCCTTTTTTAGATTTTTTTATTTGTATCTTTTCACTCCCAGCAATAGGCTCACAAATGCCACAACCGATACACATGCCATCTTTGACGACTTTGCTTAATCGTTGCTGCGCACTAATCGAGTTTGAATTGCCGGTCATAGGTGTTTTTTGTCAGGTTGGACGAGTTTACTGAATATATCTACATCTTATTTTAACTCAAGCTGATAAGCACAATATATTTCTCAGCATAGTTGATGCTGTTATTATTCTAGGCAAACCAGCAGTTGTTCGGAGAAATCTAACTTTGCCTGATTATGATTTAATTTTAAAAGGTGGTCGTGTTCTTGATCCTTCGCAAAATATTGATGCGATCATGGATGTAGGATTTTCTGAAGGAAACGTAGTCGCCATAGCTGACCAGCTCGACAGCAAGGATGCTAAAGATGTGCGTGATGTGAGCGGCAAACTGGTCACGCCCGGATTGATAGATATGCATACTCATGTGTACCTGGGAGGTTCTTCGGTTAGCATTGATGGAATTGAATTTTGTCGTGCCAGTGCAGTTACAACGGCTATCGATGCTGGTTCAGCAGGGCCGGGGAACTTTGCCGGATTCAGACTACATGTAATTGAATCCTCACCGGTGAGGATTCTCGCTTATCTGCATATTTCCCATGCTGGAATCTTTGGTTTTTCTGAGCGGATTATGGTTGGTGAAAGTGAAGAACTGCGACTAATGGATCCTTTAACCGCAGTCGAAGTGGCTAATACTAATCTCGATGTCATCGTGGGAATTAAAGTTCGTCTGGGTCGTTGGGCTTCAGGCAATCACGGGATGGTGCCTTTCGAATATGCGTTGCAGGTTGCCGAAAAAAGCGCATTGCCACTTATGGTGCATATTGATGATCCGCCGCCGTCTTATGTTGAAGTGGTTGAGGCACTACGTCCGGGTGATGTGTTGACACATTGCTTCAGGCCGTTTCCGAACACGCCCTTGACAGGTGATAGACGGATTCGTGAAGAAGTAATCGCAGCCCGGCAGCGCGGTGTTTATTTTGATGTGGGCCATGGCATGGGTTCGTTTTGTTTTGATGTGGGCCGGCAAATGTTAGATCAAGGTTTTAGACCCGATACTATTTCCTCGGATATCCATGTGTTATGTATTGATGGACCAGTCTATGATCAACTCACTACATTATCCAAGTTCTTGTGTTTGGGCATGTCATTAGAACAAGTAATTGCAGCTTCGACTGCAAATTCGGCAAAAGTGCTGGGCAGGCCGGAGTTGGGCAGTTTAAAGCCGGGTTCAGCAGGCGACGCAGCCATTTTATCGCTTGATAAAGGAGCTTATGAGTATGTTGATGCCGATAGCAAGAAATTGAACGGCAATGCCAAACTTAATTTTCAGGGGGTGGTGTTAGGAGGTAAATGGTGGCATCCCACCTAGATCGCATCGTTTACTTAAACGGTCAGTTTATTCATGGTGGCGATGCAAAAATTTCAATTTTTGATCGGGGCTTGCTATTTGCGGATGCCGTTTATGAAGGATTTGGAGTACTTGATGGACGAATAATCGATCTTGATGTTCACTTATCTCGGTTACAACGATCACTGAATCAGTTAGCAATGCCGATGCCGATGGGTGAAAGTGAATTCGTTGAAATACTGAAACAGCTAGTATTGAAAAATCATCTCGACGAGGGTTTTCTTTATCTGCATGTAACCCGCGGTGAAATGGATCGTGATTATATTTACAGTGCTGATTTACTGCCAAACGTATTCGCCTTTGTTCAACCTTTTGAGCAAGATAAAGGGTTTGAAACACGACCAGTAGGGGTGAAATTAATTTCTCATCCCGATCTACGCTGGAAGCGCCGGGATATTAAAACTTCGAATTTATTAGGACAAGTGATGGCTAAACGGGCGGCCTATGATGCAGATGGTTATGAGGCACTGATGGTTGATGATCAGGGATTTATCACTGAAGGGGGCGCTACCAGTTTTTTTATTGTTACTAATAAGGCGATTGTTGCACGACCAGTGACCAATGAAATTCTTCATGGCGTAACCCGTCGAGCTATGTTAACTGTTGCCGAAGAACATGGTTTAATCGTACAAAAACGTAAGTTTACACTTGATGAAGCGATTACGGCTGAGGAAGCTTTTCTAACCGGCGCCTCCACTTATATTGAGCCCGTTATTCAAATTGATTCACATAAAATTGGTGCCGGTGTGCCTGGGCCTGTCGTGTTAAATCTAAGGGACGAGTATCTGAAGAAGGTTAAATCCTAGTATTTTTACTATCCGTAGAGCTCTTAATCTTGGATTGCCAAAAATACAATCACTGATTACCCCAATCCTGGACATGGCCTAAAGGCACAATTCCATAAGGATTAATCGATAAGTGGCTCACATAATAATGTCGCTTGATGTGAGCCATGTTGACGGTTTCGGCAATACCGGGCTGATGATAGAGATCAAGCATATATCTGTAAATATGCTCATATTCTTTAAGCAATCTGATATTGCATTTAAAGTGGGTGTGGTAAACTGAATCAAAGCGAATAATGGTGGTAAACAAGCGCCAGTCAGCTTCGGTAATTTGATCGCCCACGAGATATCTCTGCACGGCTAATCGTGCATCAACTCGATCCAATGCATCAAACAATTTACGGCAATTTATCTCGTAAGCCTGCTGAGTGATCGCAAAGCCAGTTTTGTAAACGCCGTTATTGATATTGTGATAAACCAACTCATTTATATTATCGATTTCATCACGCGTAGCTTTAGGATAATAATCGTCCTGGTTGCCGGTTAATTCATTAAAGGCTGAGTTAAACATGCGAATAATTTCAGATGATTCATTATTCACAATCCGCTTTTGTTGTTTGTCCCAGAGCACGGGTACAGTGATATTGCCTTGATAATCAGCATCGCTTTCAAAATAGCGATCACGCAAATAATCGCCTTGATACAGCGTGTCGCCGGTGGTGCCATAGTCATCTTCGGACTGCTCATCATGTTGAAAGCTCCAGCCTTTATCCAGCATGTCAGGGTGAACCACGCTGACGCTAATTAAATCTTCCAGGTTTTTAAGTTTGCGAAAAATCAATGTTCGGTGTGCCCAGGGGCAAGCCAGTGAAACATATAAATGATAACGGTCAGCTTCAGCTTTAAAGCCGGTTTCACCGGATGGTCCGGCAGAACCGTCTGCAGTAATCCAATTTCTGAATTGTGAATCTTTGCGCTTGTATTCGCCGTCTTTAATACTGGTTTTCCAGCTTGAGGGTAATTTGTCAGTCATAATTAAAGTCAGGTTTAGTTAAAAAGTTGCCATGAGTTGTTTCGGTTATGAACGAGTAAAGTGACGCTTCGTTCTGTAGTGTTTAGACCTGAAAGTCTGTAAGCCTCTGACAGCTTGAGCTTAGCGTACATTCTGAAAAAGAAACTCGACATCTGAAGTTACAGAGTTGTCTGAGGAGCCGTTGGCACATCAAGCAGCAGAATTTCCGCTGCAGTAATTGCTTTGATGTTGACTGCCGATTGATCTGTCACTTGGGCGCCATCGCCCTTGCTGACCGGTTGACCATCAATTTCTATTTTGCCGTCTGATACCAGCACGTAAGCTTGATGCTTAATTTTATGATCGATAACTGCATCTTTGGGAAGTTTCCCAGTATAGATTTTGGCATCCTGATGGATAAACAAAGGTGCATCCTCATCGCCGGAAACCAATAGAGCCAGTTCATCCTCTGTCGCTGTTTGCGGAAAAGAATGTGCGTCCCACCTTGACTTGACGCCAAGTTGATTGGGTTCGATCCAGATTTGGTAAAGGTTGGTATCTTCACTTTCCAGGTTATACTCCGAATGGAAAATACCGGTGCCGGCACTCATGACCTGCACATCGCCCGCTTCAGTACGACCTTTATTACCCTGGTTATCCTTGTGTGTAATCGCGCCTTTGCGCACATAAGTGATGATTTCCATATCCCGGTGCGGATGGGTGCCAAAACCGGTGCCAGCTTGGATGATGTCATCGTTGATCACTCGCAGCACACCGAAACCCATGCGCTCAGGATTATAGTAATTGGCAAAACTGAAATGATGCCGTGCATTTAACCAGCCGTGATCGGCGTGGCCGAGTTGGTCATAACGTTGAATTTCAATCATGATGTTCTCCTTGTAAAAACTATCGGTCAGATGAGAATGGGTTGCCGAGCGCATAAGCACCAGCACCCTGAATCGCCACGATCATCGCGAGCACCGCCAGTAGCGCCGGGAATTCCCAACCGCCGCCCTGGTTACTGAATACCCAGCCGTTGCCGAGATGAGCCCAAGTCGCGCCTAACAATATGGGTACACTCAGCGTGGCAGCAAGTCTTGGTAAAACGCCAATAATCAGGGCAATGCCGGCGGCGAGTTCACCAAAAATAGTTAAATAGGCGACAATTGCCGGTAGGCCCAGGCTTTCAAAAAAGCCAACTGTACCAGGAATGGTAAAGACGAAAATTTTTAGCAGACTATGTGCTAATAAAATTATGCCGAGTGCGATTCTCAATAAAGCAGCTCCAAGCTGTGTATTTTCTTCTGGGACCATTTAAGTTCTCCATTACTATGTTTCACTTGCTTTAAATTATATTAATAACTAAATTAATGATAATATAGAATTTAATTAAATTATTATTTCGATTTAGTTAATAATGGATAATCTCTCTCGAGTCGATATCTTTCTTGAGGTTGTTAAGCAAAACAGCTTCTCAGCAGCAGCCAAGTGCTTGAACATGAGCGCTCCTGCTGTGAGTAAGCAAGTCCAGGCCTTGGAAAATCAGCTGGGGGTCAAATTATTGAATCGCACCACTCGTCAATTAATGCTGACGGAAGAGGGGGCGTTATATGCTGACAAGGCGAAACGGGCGCTGGATGATTTGCATGAAGCCGAACGGCAAATACTGGATTTAAAAACCTGTCCCACCGGTTTGCTCAGGGTGAATGCACCGTTTTCGTTTGGCACCCAATATTTAACCCAACCCATCGCGGCGTTTGCCAAACAATATCCGGATGTGGTCATGGATGTAAGTTTCGATGATCGTTATGTGGATGTAATTGCTGAAGGTTACGATGTGGTCGTGAGAATCGGGGCGCTGAAGGATTCTTCCTTGGTGGCTCGCAAACTAGCAGACTGTCCAATATTGCTTTGTGCAAGTCCTGAATACTTCACGCAACAGGCAGGAATTCAATCGCCAGATGATTTGACTAAACATCAAGGCATTGTCTATAGCAAACACGATAACCGGGCCGAATGGCAGTATATCGATCCAAAAGGCAAGATCAACAAGGTTAGATTGAATCGTGATTTTATTGCCAATAATGCCGAAGCAATGCTCCAGGCCTGCTTACAAGGTTTGGGGTTAGCAGTGCTGCCAATATTCACCGCTGCAACATATTTAAATGCGGGTCAACTCATCCATGTATTACCTGAATATAAAACCCATCCTGCTTTGGCGATTCATGTGGTGTATCCACAAAATCGCTATCTTTCGACCAAGGTTCGATTATTCATCGACTGGTTAGTTGAAGCCAGTAAAGCATTACCCTGGTAAAAAATATGTTTCACTTGCTACAATGCAACTGAACCACTGAAAACAAAGCATGATTGATCAATTCATAAACAATACCTTGCCGTCATTGCAAAACTTGCTATCAAGTTGGGGTATTAATTTCAGTCGCACCGGTATCGTCTGGATTTTGATTCATTTATTAATCGTGCTGGTTTCGATACTTCTTGCGCGTTATATCGGTCCGATTCTGCAGGAAAAAATAGATCCGCATTTAAGAAAAATACATGGGCGCCCCAGACTATTGCGCTTGCTGGCCACCTTCAAGCGTCGCCTCCCGGTTTTTGTATTTTGTGTTCTGTTATGGGTCAGCGTATTGATTCTGCAGCAAATAACCTGGCCCAGTCACGGTTTCACGCTGACAATTATTGCCTCTTTGGTGACGGCCTGGTTGATTATTGAATGTGCAAGCAAGCTCATTCGAAATCAGTTTTTTGCCAGAACGCTGGCTTTTATTATTTGGTGCATTGCAGCCCTGAATATTCTGCAGGTCTTGCCCGATGCCATTGAAGTGTTGCAAAAAACGTCGGTCAATGTAGGCGGTTTTCAAAGCACGGTGTTAGGCATTCTAAAAGGTTGTTTGATTTTTGCCGTGGTGATCTGGATAGCCATGTTTTTGGGAAAACTCGGACAAAGTCAGTTAGAAAAAGCTGAAGACTTGTCACCATCGCTGAGGGTTTTAGGCGCTAAATTTCTCAAAGCCATTCTAATCATTGTGGCATTACTGGTCGGCATGACCGCAATGGGCATTGACGTTACAACATTGACGGTTTTCTCCGGAGCCGTCGGCTTGGGGATTGGTTTTGGCCTGCAGAAAATATTCTCGAATTTGATCAGCGGTGTCATTTTATTGATGGATAAATCCATTAAACCCGGTGATGTCATTACGGTCAATAGCGCTACGGGTGAAGCATTTGGTGAAATCAACTATCTTGCTGCGCGTTATGTGTCGGTGGTGGCTCGAGACGGGCGCGAGTATTTAATCCCCAATGAAGATTTAATTATTAACCAGGTTATTAACTGGTCATACTCCAGTGATCTGGTCAGGCAGGATATTTATTTTGGCACCAGCTACGATTCCGATCCCTATCTGGTAAGAGAGTTAGCCTGCAAGGCGGCCACCAGCCATCAAAGAGTTGTCACAGAAAAATCACCGGTCTGCCATATCACAGAATTCGGTGATTCATCCATCAATTTTATTCTGCGTTTCTGGATCAAAGATCCCGAGGCCGGTGTGACAAATATTAAGGGCGATATATTCCTCTCGCTCTGGGATGAGTTCAAAGAAAACAACATCAAGATCCCTTATCCTCACCGGCAGTTGCTTTTAGATCAAGATAAATACCTGAAAATCGAATAGTTCATTTGCTGAATTTGCTAACGAGCCAATTTATTGGCTATGAATGATAAAGTAACAACAAATTAAAGCAACGATTGTTCAAATTCCATATCAGAAAGCAATTCGTGCCCTGAGTCCGTGATGAGTAGCTGTTGTTCCAGTTTTACCCCTTCTTTACCGCCTCGTTCACCCGCATAACTTTCGATGCATAACACCATGCCGGGTTTCAACTCCATATCGTGGCCACGGGTTTTAAAATTAGCCTGATTCATGACTAAAGGGTATTCATTACATAGACCAATGCCGTGGGCTATTGCCGGTTGCTCGTAATGAACATAGGGTTCTTTAAGGCGCCAGCCGTGTTCTGCAATTTCGACCAAACTCGCACCCGGTTTGAACAATTCACAGTTGCGCTGAACCTGCTCAAAGGCCAGTGTATACAGCTTGCGTTGTTCACCAGTTGGCTTTTTATCGCCGACCACCCAACTACGGGAAATATCCGCTGAATAACCTAACGGACCAACCATATCTGAATCCAGGCTGACCATCTCGCCATTTTCAACAATCTTGTCACTGGCTTCCTGATACCAGGGGTTGGTTCGCTGGCCCGAAGTGAACAGGCGGGTTTCAATCCATTCACCGCCCATGGCGATATTGGTCTGGTGCAAAATCGACCAGATTTGTTGTTCCGTCATGCCGGGTTTGGACTCGGTAATCATGCGCCTGATGGCCGTTTGGCAAACGTGAATGGATTGCCGAATCGCATCTTTTTCTTCTTCTGTTTTAATCATTCTCGCCATATCGGACACTTTTTGACCATCAGTCAGTGTGATGCCCTGAGCTTCAAGAAGATGAGTACCGATCGGGTCCAGCCGGTCAACGGCTAACAGGGTTTCACCACCGCCGAATTGCTGAACCAGATCAACGATTTCATCACTCCAGCGAGTCGCGTCTTCCATCACTTTCGGCCCGGAATTAAAGTGATACCAGGATTTGGCTGGACGGACTTCATTAACACAGCGGTGATTGTCCGATAAATGTTCGCAACCACTGAACTCAAATAAAATAACAGGTCCTGCTGCCGGCACGAACACATAACGACAAGGATTGTGCAATGAATAAACCTGCATATTGGAGGTGCCGGTTGCATAACGAATGTTGACCGGATCATAAAATATTCCCGCCGCACAATCATGATTGATGATTGACTGTCGCAAGCGTGATAATCGGCCTTGTTCCAGACGGTCATGCCAGGCTTGATCCATTATTACTTCGTATGTCTTTTGCATTAGTCGGCCAACCCGTCGGCATTCTTCTGGCGGGCCAAGTCAGCATCAATATGTTGCTGCATGCAGCGGCCATAAATTCGGCGTGTGCTTTCGGCATTGCCAATAAAGCCGGGTTCTTTAGCATAGCCGAATATGACCGTGTGGCGTATGCCCTCTACTGGTGCAACGCGATGTAACGAATAGCGTCCTTTGAAAATTTGTATGTCGCCCACCTGAAGATCCAGAGATTTCACTAATTGTCGATCTCCGGTCAGCACTGATTTAACTGCACCGTAATTTTCATCGCCCGGGTTGCGTATATTTGGGCAATATTCGAAAGTACCGCCGCCCTCTGAACGCCGAGTCATCATGCTGACGATAAATTCATTAGCATCATAATGCCAGCCCAGTGTGGTGCCGTTTGGCATTGCGTTAATAATTAATCCGCGCATTGGGTCTGCGAATTCATAAATCGTATCAACATCCAGACAGCTTGCGATAAAAGCTTGAAAGGTTTTATCTGCATAGAGTTGTTGGATAAGCATCTCAGTCGGAATCAGGTCTTTGGTGACATTACCGCTGGTGGTGCGATGAGTTATATTGCGCGGATGATCAGCAGGAAAGCGATCATCCAACCCGCCATAAGGCGTATATTCGTCGACGCTGAATAAAGCCAAGTGCTCGAGTGAATCGGTTTCACTCTGAAGTAATTGAGATGCCTCTTGATTGATGAATGAGGAGAGTCTGGCACAACCTTCAAGCTCCAGATCACAGCGAACCTTCGCAATAACACTTCTAAGTTTTTCTGAATCAGGTGTTGTGATGGGATATTGATTTAAATCAACAATGTTTTCAATTTTAAAAGCAGAAGCGTTAGCTTTGACTTTATTAGTTTGATTCAGGCTATGCTCGGATGAAAGATTGTCTTGAAAGCTAGGCATTGTCAGGTCCACCTCTTGATTAACTTACAGCTATTCGACTAATTTACCTTAAGTTTACCCCGCTGTTGCAAAAGATTCGAGCATAAACGTTCATTTGCACTGTCAAGTACAGGCT
Organism: Arenicellales bacterium; assembly: GCA_965215945.1. Classification (GTDB taxonomy): domain Bacteria; phylum Pseudomonadota; class Gammaproteobacteria; order Arenicellales; family JAHEKD01; genus JAHEKD01. The sequence goes on from CBDCFC010000033.1 coordinate 32,295, forward strand.
CAACGCCGCCATCAACGAGTTGCTTTTGGGTTGCACCTAAGATGAATTCCTGACGTTCAAGGTTTAACATCGAACAGGGCCTGTATTTAACGGCGTCTGAGCAGCTTCACAGATCATATTTATGCAACTGCTGGGTTTATTATCCTGAGAATACAGTTGTAAAAAATTTCTGGTGTTGCTGGCACCTGCTTTGGTTTTACCAATTAAGGCTATTAATGATTCCGCATAATTGTGAAATAACTAACAGAAATTTCTAGTCTGCTGGATTATTGTAAAAAGTCAGCATTAATCTAAACAATAATCAGGAGGAGAAAATGCGAAAAATCATAATAATTACTTTGTTAACAATGCTTACTGTTGGGTGTCTGCCTTTTGGTGGGCCATTTGATGTGGGTCCTGACCTGATTCCAGAGCGTGAACCGGGATTCGAAGGAGCACAAGGATTTTGTATTCGTGATAATCAGACTCTTAATGTTCGAGTGCGAAATCAGGGTAATCGGGATGTTCTCATTAAAACAACAACCAGTGTGGTATTCAATCAAAATCAGGTTCGTACAGTGGAAACCCCGGAATTGGCAGCAGGTAGTATGGCGATTGTCAGTGTCCAAATTCCATCAGGCTGTTTTAATCCGGACTGTGGATTTACCATTAACGTTGATACGAATAATCTAGTTGAAGAACTTAAACACGATGCAACCGATACCTCACATGAGGATAATAACTCTGCACAAGGTGTATGTATTGGTTAGACGAATGGGAGTCAATAAATTTCAGACAGCAATTAAACCTATTGACTAGCAACCATCATGAATAAGTAAAACTGACGGTGTGGCGTCGGCAGCGGGGACTGGTTATGCAGCGACTTCTATGTAGCTCGAAACACTACTTGGCTGTGGAATTTCATATCCTTCGGTTTGCAAGCCTTCGATATGAAATTCAATCGCTTCTTGCATATTATTTTGTGTTTCTTCTTGTGTTTTACCTGTAGCGATACAACCAGGTAAGTCAGGCGAATATACAGAATAACCTGTTTCAGTCTTCTCAAGAATAATTAGATATTTCATTTCTTAAGCCCTGCTTGTTTTAGAACGCTATTTTCGGTCCCAACAGCTAAATCGTCACTCAATTTCCCTGGAACGGCCACCAACCCTTTTCTGGAATCATGTATTGTATTTAACTGGGCACAGCCCCGTTTTTAGTTTATCATTTTTTTGAATTCCGATTTTCGCAATTTTTCCAATCTACGGTAATGGACGCAAGTTTTCTACCATCCTCAAACATATATAGTCTTATAATCTTTTTGCCAAATAATATAGTCATGGCAGTAAGGGGTATGGAGCACATTTGATTAATTGCTTGTTGTTCTAATTGGCTTTCAAGATCATCAAGATATTTTGTTCTTTTTTTCGATTTCAACCTAGATACGTCAAGATTTACCGAGTACAGAAATGCTACGTTATCAGGTGTAGAGACTACGGAAGTAAGAGTTGTGTTAGCATCTATTTTCTGAGGCAATGTATTAACCAACTTCTCATATTCTAACTCAAACATCTGCTTAATAGTTTCTCGAAGTTCACTAGGAAGTTTCAAAAGTGCATCTGCCGCCTTGCTCCGTTCCCCAATATCTTCAGAGACAATACCCCTTTTTAGGATTTCGAAGGCTTGTTTTACTTCATCTTTTGTGCCCTCAGCCTGTGTATTGGGCGGTAGCATAAGCATATAAAGCACAGTCAATGTTAGCTTGTAAATAGATTTCTTATTCATTTGTTTTCTTTATTAAGATTTGCCGCTTATGCTCCGCCGACCCAACGAGCTTGCGAGTACAGGGTCGGCAGAAAGGGGTTTGTTATGTGAATTCATGCAATTCGATGATCTATATTGGAATATAAATTTAATTTAGCATTAAAAGATTCTTCATATATTGACTTGTACTTGATTTCAACAAAAGAGTTCCTAAGAAAATCAAATATTTTTTGTCTGGCTTCATTAAATTCATGTTGTTCGTGGAAGGAAAGAGTTAATAAATTAATTTCTTGACCTTTGTCAATAACAGTAGTTTGATCTATTGGTTCGCCGTGGCTATAGAATCCTTCACCAAGAACAGAGTCGGCAAGTTCAACTATTTCCTCTATAGTACCTGATTGTAGTTGTTTTTCATTATGAAATATTTTTACAGAATCGATAATTGCAGGACCTAATCCTAAATTATTAATAATTACACTTCTTTGTCTACAGTCCCAAACATGCTTCAATGTAATCTGTGGCTTAACACTGAGTCTATTATGCCTCCTCTGATTTTTAAACGAAAAAAATGCAACAAGTAATGCTACAGCTGCTACAAAAAGGCTTACATTTTCTGGATTAATTATATTGGCTACTTTCAATATAGTTTACACACAACAGTTTATTCTATAGAGTTTGGCGACGTATCCCATGGCAGTATATCTTACCTTACAAATTTTCATTTTTTGTTAAATTTTAAAAGTGGATTGCCGCGACCATTCATTCTATTCATGGTCTCGCAATGACTGTTAGTGAGATTTAAATCATCCAGGCTCAGTCTATTGATGCGCTGAGTCTATAGTGTTTTTTGTAGACTCGTGAGAAGGTTTCGTGGTTTTCGAAGCCGCAGGCCAGGGCGATGTCACTGACTTTGTCGTGTGAATTTCGTAATAGATTATGAGCCTGTTCCAGGTGTAATGATAAATAGTAATTTGCAGTGTTTCCAAGTTGGCCCCATTATTCTCTTGTCATTATTAACGCATAGCGTTATTATATTTGTTAATGATTAAAAGCTATCGCAACAAGGAAGCGAAGAATGCAGCAAATGGAAATTTTGGTAAGCGCATTCCGGCCGATATTCGTAAGAGAGTAAAGATGAGAATGGACCGAATTAATGCAGCGGTAGAATTAAATGACTTAAAGGTTCCTCCTTCGCATAGACTGGAACCATTGAAAGGCGATAGAAAGGGACAACATAGTATTCGGGTTAATGACCAATTTCGAATCTGTTTTGTTTGGAAAGATTCAAACGCATATGATGTTGAAATCGTAGATTATCACTAGATATGGCTAATATTAAACCAATACATCCGGGCGAACACCTGGCGGAATTTATTGAAGAATATGGCATTACGGCTTATCGGCTTGCCAAGGATATACACGTGCCTGCAACGCGCATAGATCAAATATTGAAATGTAAACGCGGTATCACGGCGGATACGGCTATTCGACTAAGTAAATATTTTGGCAACACGGCGCAATTCTGGATGAATCTACAAACTCAATATGAGCTGGAAACAACTAAGCCGACCGTCGTTGATGATATTGCTCGAGTAGCAGCCTGAATAAATCTTAAATCACCCAGGCTCTATCTTTCGATGGATTCAGCCCATAGTGTTTTTTGTAGACTCGTGAGAAAGTTTCGTGGTTTTCGAAGCCGCAGGCGAGGGCGATGTCGCTGACTTTGTCGTGGGAGTTGATCAATAAATTTCTGGCGTGTTCCAGTCTGAGTGATAAATAATATTTGGCGGGGCTGGTATGCAGATAGCACTTGAATAATTGTAGTACGTCCCCATTTTATGCTATGGATATATCCAATTTTTTCTATCTGGTGCGGTAATAACTGCCATTGATCCTGTAGTGGCTTGAGCAAATATGCACCATGTTGAATAACAAGAAGGAATAGTTCTTTCTCCAAGCTGTCCTTTTATTCTGACTAGAGAATGGTTTTTACTCTGATCACATCCTTTCGTCACGCATTTTTCTGACAAAGCAGTTCCGTCACAACAATCTGTTGTTCCGTTTGAATAACAAACGCCTCCATGGCTTGAGCAACATCCACGACAATCAGAATTATTCCCTTTTTTCAATTCCATATATGTTGTGTAAGTTTTATTGTTTTTTATGTTTGAAGCTTGAGCTGAACCAATTGTGAAATTATCTATATCATCCAGAAATGGCGTATCGTAATAGGCGCGTGGAAAATTACTTCTCCAGCTACCTGCATAATCAGCAAACTCGATATTATATACCTGAGTTTCATGTTCATATGTTGAGTCTTCAGCGAATGCGCCTTCAGGTACGTCAAATCGAATTTTATTGTATGCATATCTCTGGTTTACAGAACAATATCCACTTTCCGGTGCCCATGCTTCTCTTGCTATCGCCGTGTCAAAGGCAAAAACAATAAAACCAACAAAGAATATTATTTCTCTCATAATTACTCTCCTTTTTTGCTTTCCGGAATTAATGGGATTGCAGTATGTTTTGTTTTATATTCAATTGATAACTCATCTTCAATACTTCCACTCCACAGTGGATCGACTAGCCTTGTATAATTACTATTATCCTTTATCATTTTTAGTTCTCTTGGTTTGGCCGAAACTTGCACACCAAAAAACATAGTTCCTTCGTTATTTCGTGATGCGTAGAGTTTTTTGCACTCTTCAGAAATTGATGCTTTTTTTGATTCATTTTCTTCCATGCAATGAACATTTAGAAATTCCATTTCCGTAGAATTCGCTTCGTTAATAGCATCATGTAATGGTGTTCCTTCAGGGACATCGTTTCCACCGACATATTCACCAGCGATTGTATTTAGATTAATGGCTCTCACATCATAACCTTCCAATGCCGCGAGCAGTTGATTCTCTGAGAGAGCATTTTTGAATGAAATTTGAGCGAAGAAAATTTTATCTGGATATCGTTTACTTAATTCATCTAAAACCAAATGACGGGAGATAATATATTGCTCAACATCTTCTTTTTTTTCTGTCAATGGAATATGGAGCATATTTGCGACATTTCCTTTTACTACCACCTTTCCACTGAATTTGGATGCTGTAGGTCTATGTGTGTTTTTTTCATTTCCTTCTTGAAGTACCGTCACATCTACGATATTTTCATTGCTGTTAAAAACTAAAACATAATTTGTTTTTAATACAGACTTTAGAATGCTAATCATAGGTTTATTAGGAGTACACAATGTAATAATCTCTGATTGCCTTGCTTTTGGTATTCCAATTTTCAATCCAGATTCTTTTCTAATCGCCGTAATTACCTTGACCAATTTTGCCCCATTAGACATAAATTTAAATCCGCCTTTCGTTTTTTTTATATAAACTTCATTTTGCTTTAAATGCTTACCTAGACATTCCATTTGTGTATTAGATGATGAGGCAGAGAATGGAAGTAATATTGCGACTAATAATGATGGTAAATATATCTTTGCATTAAACATATAAAGCTTTGCTTTCGTTAATTTTATGTAGCGCAACAGTAGTATAAGGAGCTAGTAGTTCCATAATAACTTTATAAGGAATTGAACATTAATAAATATGTTTTTATCAAAGTGTTATGTCTGTCTGTTTCAATTTCTCTCTGATATCAGTCCTGTCCGCTTTGCTAGTTCAGCTGATCCGGCCCAAGTAGGATAATGATAAAAAAACACAAACTATAGCAACTATAAATTTTCTTTAATTATAATGTCTCATAAAATTTCCGCCAATACAAATTATTTATATAGTTGAATTCGATGCTAAATCACCCAGGCCCTGTCTTTTGATGGATTGAGTCCGTAGTATTTTTTGTAGACTCGTGAAAATGTTTCGTGGTTTTCGAAGCCGCAGGCCAGGGCGATGTCGCTGACTTTGTCGTGGGAGTTGATCAATAAATTTTTGGCGTGTTCGAGTCTGAGTGATAAATAATATTTGGCGGGGCTGGTATGCAGATAGCGCTTGAACAGACGATTGATTTGCCAGGTCGCTATACTTGCATATTGGCTGATCTGTTCAATTTGTATTGGGGTTTCAATGTTAGCCATCATGATTTCAACGCACTTTGCCAAGTCCCGATTGATTTTTGGCATCAGTCGTTGCTGGGGGAATAAGCCCTGCGATTCATTAATCGTATGTGGTGTGTAGTTGAGAATCCGGGCGGTTCTATCGGCCAGCTGAGCCGAGCAAAAATGACTAATGATTGCCAGTGTCAGGTCCAATGTGGCAACCCCTCCGGCGCTGGAACCAAGCTTTGTTGTGAATAAAAACATTTTGTCGGTAAATTTACTCTTCGGAAATTCGCTGACGTAACCGCTTGCCGCCTCAAAGTGAACAGCGGCAGGATGTTTATCCAATAACCCGGCCTTGGCAAAAATATAAGCTCCGGTATCGACACAGGCCATGGTTGCTCCGTGACTGGCTTTAAGCCGTAACCAGTTAATCAATGTGGGTTCTATTGCTTTCTCAACGTTATACGAAGTCAGCAGAATAATAATGTCTGAGCGACGTTGGTCGAGGTTAGCATCGGGTTTAACTACAAAGCCACTGGATGAGGTCACTGCTTGACCGTCAGGAGTTAATACGCGCCAGCTAAACTCTTGTTTGGTGCTTTCCCGGTTGACGATTCTGAAGGGCTCGGTCACCAAGCTTAAAGAGAGTATGGGAAATCGCTCTACAATCACTATGTCGACACTGATCATTACCCAATTATGCTTTAAAAAATCAAAAAATAGTTAATTTTAATCAAGCTAATCATCCATCTGATTGGTAGCATTTAATCATCACGGTATGAGGTTTGATCATGAGCACAAGTGAATTACCCTGGACACCTGACTTCGAGGTTTATGATCTTGAGCATAAGATTTTGAACGCCAACCTAGTCGATACGGGAATTGAACTGACCTGGGAGGATGGTCAGCGAAGTGTCCATAACACTTATCTGCTGCGGGAAAACAGTCCGGATGAACAAACCGTACATCCACTTTCCAGGGAAATGTTGATCTCACCGCTGGATCTGCCGGACAATCTGCGTGCGATTGAAGCTAGTACAGACGATAGTGGTGCATTAGTCGTTAGATGGTCGGACAACCATCAAAGCCGTTTTCATCCAGGCTGGTTGCGGGATCATGCCTGGATTGAAAAACCCAAAAGGGCTGATTCCAGAACTCTATGGAAAGCGGCCGATATGCCTGATCCACCAACCTTTAACGGCAAAGCAGCGCTTGAGGATGACCAGATTTTATTGGCATGGCTTGAAGCCTTACGCGACGTTAGCGTTTCACGTTTGGAAGGTCTGCAAGATTCAGATACGATGTTATTTAATGTGGTACAACGTATCGGCTCGATTCGGGAAACCAACTTCGGCCGCATGTATATGCTGGAAATCAAAGACGATCCCGACAGCAATGCGTTTACTTCCAGTGCCTTAATCCAGCACATGGATATGCCAACTAGGGAAAATCCACCCGGATTGCAGTTTTTATTTTGCCGACGCAACACGACTACTGGGGGGGAAGGTGTTTATGTTGACGCTTTCAAAGTAGCAGAAGATTTGCGTGACGATGAGCCTGAGGTGTTTGAAGCGTTAACCACCATCAATTGGGAGTTTCGCAACAAGTCCAAAACCTCGGATTACCGGGCAACCGGGCCTGTCATCGGCTTGGACGACGACGGTCGCCCTAATGACGTTCGAGTTACAGCCTGGTTACGGGCACCTTTGAAAGCGCCGCCAGATGTGGTTGATAAAGCCTATCGATCAGTCAGGCAGTTCATGCGCCGAACGGAAAGTCCTGAATATCAATTGATTATCAAATACCGCCCAGGTGATTTATTGGCATTTGACAACCGGCGTGCCTTGCACGGCCGCCGTGGTTATGATGCAAAGGGAGGTGAGCGTTACATTGAAGGCTGTTATGCGGATCGTGATGATTTGTATTCCAAAATTCGAACCCTTAAACGTCAATTTAAAGCAGCCGCTCAGTAATGACAATTCCAGAACAAATGACAGCCGTTTATTTGACTGGTTATGGCGGTTTGGAAAAGCTTGAATATCGGACTGATGTGCCAATACCTGTGCCGCAAGCGGGAGAGGTGTTAATTAAGGTAACAGCAGCCGGAATGAATAACACAGATATTAATACCCGCATCGGCTGGTATAACCAGCAGGTCGAATTAGGCACAACGGCTGCAGGCGGGAGCCAAGGGTTTGAGGTTGAAGAAAAAGGCATGGGTGACTGGGCTGGTGATATTCAGTTCCCAAGGATTCAAGGTGCTGATGTGGTTGGAGTCATCGCTGCTGTGGGTGACAAAGTCGATCCTGTGAAGGTTGGAAAACGAGTTGTTTGCAACCCTTACCTCACTGATCCTGAAGACGAGCAAGGCTTGGACAGTGCTGGATTTTTAGGTGCGGAATACGATGGCGGCTTTGCTCAATTCACCGTGGTTCCTGAAGAAAATGCTGTCGTTATTGATGATGAGTGTAGCTTTAGTGATGAGCAGATTGCCACCTTGCCTTGTTCTGGGGGAACAGCCATGAATATGTTGTTAATGGCTAAGGTAGGCAAGGGTGATCGAATGTTAGTCACTGGGGCGTCAGGAGGAGTCGGCAGTTTTCTGATCCAGATCGGAAAGTATCTGGGCGCCGAAGTGGTTGCAGTAGCATCAGTTTCCAAGCACGATGAGGTATTGGCCTTAGGCGCAGATGCTGTGGTTGATCGAAACACTGATTCTCTACAAGTTGCTGTGCTTGACGTCAGCAACGGAGAGTCCTACAGCGTGATTGCAGATGTCGTGGGTGGTGACCAGTTTAGCGAATGTTTATCGTTTCTCAAACGAGGCGGGCGCTATGTCACGGCGGGGGCAATTGCCGGGCCGTTGGTGACTCTGGATTTGAGAACCTTGTATCTAAAAAACCTTGAGTTTTATGGTTCAACCACGTATCGACGTGATACGTTTCCAAAATTATTAGCAGTTTTGGCCGCTGGCGGTATTAACCCCAAAGTGGATTCGGTCTGGCCATTATCTGAAATCAAGCAAGCACAAACGGCCTTTTTGCAAAAACGACATGTGGGCAGTATGGTGCTGATTCCACCGCAAGGATAAAGTCATGAAAATTTCTAAACTCAGCTTATACAAAATTTCACTGGATCAATGGAGCGGCGAAAGCCGTTATGGTCCACAACAAAAACTCGATTCACCACTGGAGGCGAATATCGTTCGGCTTGAGTCGGAAAATGGGCAGGTAAGCTGGGGTGAAAGTTGCGTGGCGCCGCCATTTTATCTGCCCACGCTGGCACCGGCTGCTCGGGAGGCAATTAATTATATCGCTCCGTTGGTCGTCGGCGCGAACGCGGCAAATCCGAGAGTGGTGTTGCATGACATTGAAACCGCAATGCGCGGGCAGGGGCCAGCCAAGGCTGCTATTGATATGGCGCTGTGGGATTTGTGCGGCAAAGTTCATGATTTACCGCTTTATGAACTGTGGGGTGGAAGAGTTACAGATGAATTGCCGGTTCTGGCGATGGTATCTATTGGCACCCCTGATCAGACAGTTGAGAGAATGCAGGGCTATCGTGAACAAGGTTATTCCATTTTTCAGATCAAAATCGGTCTGGGCTCCGCGGACGACGACATTGAAAAAATCACCCGGGTTTGTGAAAGCCTGGAATCGGGCGAACGCTGCTGGTTTGATGTCAATCGCGGCTGGAGTATCGATGATGCCATGCAGGTGTTGCCTAAAGTTAAACACTTATCCCCTTTAATCGAACAACCGTGTGAAAGCTATGAGGAATGTTTGACGATTAGCCGGCGTATGAGCATGGGTCTGATGCTGGATGAGTTGATTGATTCGCCCGAATCAATGATCAAAGCCCATCAAGACGGCATGATTGACGTGGCGGTTTTAAAAATGGGCTGTACAGGGGGGTTAAGCAAGCACAAGTTTCTGGCTGAGCTGGGTACCGTATTACGCATACCAATGCGAATCGAAGATTATTACGGCACAGGTTTGACTCTGGCAGCCGTAACTCATCTTGCCCACACACTGCCAGCTCAATCGACATTTGCCTTATATGATTATCATTTGCCTGAGTTACCGTTGGTAAAAAATCCACTGGTTGTCAAAGAAGGCAAAACCAGCGTGCCAACGGATGCTGGTCCAGGCCTGGGTTATGAGATTAATGAATCGCTTTTGGGTGAGCCACTAGCGACGATAAAAGCATAGTCGATATGCAAGAGTTAATAGCATTCGGAACTAACTAGCGTGAATAGCACTAAAGAATTCGTCATTGTGGACTTGATCCACAATCCAGGGGCTTTTATTTGAAAACAAATACATCAGAGACCAATGGTCTGATTCAAGCGCACGCCGCAACGGGCTTGTGCCGGGACAATCAGGTTTTTACAATCCCGGCCCTGTCAGGCCAACGATACATTTCATTGCCCGTTTCAACTTTCATCTTGAACAAGATGTCACTGACTGAAAGGATTGATGAATTAGAGATGCTGCTGGATGCCGGATCAGGCCCGGCATGACGAGATAGAGTTAATCGGTTAGCACTGATGTCGGATACAACTTCACTAACAAGACCCCAGCGCATTAAGCGTATGCTTAATCCTGAAAGTGTGGTTTTTATAGGGGGCTCAAATCTGGTGCCGGCTATTGATTACACTCGCAGCAAAGGCTATCAAGGCCGTATTCATGTGGTTAACCCTTATCACGATGAAATTGCCGGGATTACTTGTTTAAAAGCGGTTGACCAGTTGCCCGAAATACCTGATTTGGGTTTTGTTTCGGTGCCTAAAGAATATGTGATTGAAAATATGCGATCCCTGGCGCAGTTCGGTGTGGTGGGCACAATTTGCAACAGCGCCGGTTTTTCTGAATTAAAAGATGACGGCATTGATCGACAAGCTCAACTAATTGAAGCTGCCGGCGAGATGCCCATGCTTGGCCCCAATTGTCCTGGCTTTGCCAATTTCGTCGATAATGCCGCATTCATGCAGGATCATTTTGGTGATCATGAGAAGGTTGAGCAGGGAGTGGCGGTAATTTCCAATGGGGGTGCCTACATCTCGGATATGTGTTGTGCCAGACGCTCACTGCCAGTTGCCTATGCCGTTGGTGTTGGTAACCAGGCCATGCTCAGTATTGGCGATATGCTGGACGTGGTGCTTGATGATCCGCGGGTCAAGGCGGTAAACCTTTATATTGAAAGCTTCTGCAACCTGCCTGCTTTAAGCCGAGCCGCACTGAAAGCAGTGAGAAATAACATACCCATCGTGGTGGTCAAAGGCGGGCAAACTTTGACTGGTGAGCGTGCGGCACAAACCCATACTGCTTCGATCGCGGGTGACAATGTAGTTGCATCAGCCTTGTTCCAGCGCTTTGGTTTTATTGAGGCTGTTAATCCGATCCAGGCTATCGAAACATTGAAGATGCTGATCTGCACCAAAAGACCTAAAGGAGCGCGAGTCGCCTTTGCGACAAGTTCTGGTTCTTATGCTGTTCTCGGGGGTGATGCGGCACAAAGATCGGGATTAGAAATCCCGCCCATGCCTGAGGCGATTATTGAAGCCATCAAGCCTCAGATTCCACATTTTGTCTTACCGAGTAATCCTCTGGATATTGCTGAGGCTCAATTCGAAGCTAACGACGTTCACCAAAAAATCTTTAAAACATTTTTGACAGGGGATCAATATGATCTTGCCTTATTGATGATGAGTTTTCCGCCGCCGGATGGTTGGGTCTCGGAAAGCTGGTATCGGACGGCGGAAAATTTTGCCCAGGTTTGCCAGCAACTCGATATGCCATGTGCATTTATTAATACAGTGCCGGAAGATCTTCCACAAGATGCCAGGGAACAAATAGTCAAGCGAGGATTAGCACCGTTGATGGGGATTGATCACGGCATACAGGCGATTGGCGATGCAGTTCGCGCACAGCAGACACAAAAACGTTTAGCGCAGCTGAGTGACGATGAAATTTTATTACCAGCGTGTGATCGCAGTGCTGGCAAACCAGGTTCATTCGATGAAGGCACTGCCAAGAAGATTTTGGCAGAGCATGGAGTTTCGGTGCCAAATAGTTATGTGATTCATTGTTCAGATGATCTCCCAGAGCAACTTCAATATCCTGTAGTTGTAAAAGCCTTATCTGCTGATCTGTTGCATAAAACAGAAATTGGTGCAGTCGAGTTGAATATTAATAATCAGCAGGCATTGCAAAAAACCATCACCTCGATGAAACAACGAATCAGTACCAATGCACCTGAACTGGAAGTCAATGGGTTTTTGGTTGAACAAATGGTTACGGAAGCAGTAGCAGAATTAATGGTGGGCATACGCCATATTGATCAAATCGGCCCGTCACTGACCCTGGCTGTGGGCGGTGTGTCAGTTGAACTGTTTAAGGATGCTGTCACACTGATGTTGCCGGCTTCACGGCAAACTATTTCTGAAGGGTTAAAGGAGCTTAAATTATATCCATTACTAAATGGCTGGCGCGGCAAATCACCAGCTGACATTGAAGCAGCTTTGGATCAAATTGAAGCCATGATTGAATTTGCAACTGCAAATGCGAGTCAACTTGAAACCCTGGAAATCAATCCATTGATTTTATGCGAACAAGGCAAAGGTGCTTATGCTGTCGATGCTGTTCTGACCATGAGGCAGGATAATGAGTGAGCCGTTGAACGGGATTAAAGTCCTGGATTTGTCAATGAATTCCCCGGGACCGTTGGCATCGATGTTATTGGCTGATTTTGGCGCGGATGTGACGCATATCATTCGCCCGGGAATGAAAACCTTTGGACAGACTTACGGCGGGGATGTTGGCAACGATCCTTATATTAATTCCCGATTCCAACCTTATGATGCAGTGATGCGCAACAAGCGCTCTTTGGCCTTGAATCTAAAGGATGATCGAGGTAAAGCCATTTTTTTGAGGATGGTGGAAAAGGTTGATGTGTTGATCGAAGAATTCCGGCCCGGAAAGCTTGAGAAGTTGGGTCTCGGTTATGAGCAACTGAAACGACTGAATCCGCGATTGATTTATTGTTCTGTTACGGGTTACGGACAAAGTGGCCCGCAGCGTGATGCGGCTGGGCATGATATTAATTACCTGGCCATGACGGGTGCTCTGGACATGATCCGTGGTGACAATGGCAAACCGGTTAATCCACAAAATATTCTTTCTGATAATGGCGGTGCTTCTATGAGTGCTGTAGTCGGTATTCTGTTGGCACTGATTCAGAGGGAAAAAACTGACCAAGGTCAATATGTGGATGCCAATTGTACCGACTCGGTGATTTATTTAATGGCCGATTTGTTCTCCACGGCTTTGGGTGGCCAGCATGAATCGTCCAGCTTCAGCAAAACTTTTTCTGGTACGTTACCGAATTATCGAGCTTATCGCTGTGCAGATGATAAATGGTTGTCTATAGGAGCGCTGGAAACCCATTTTTGTCAGGCTTTATTCGATCAACTTGAACAACCGGATTTAATGCTGTTACTTGAAGATCAAAATCATTGGCCAGAATTGATTGACAGACTCGAAAAACTATTTGCATCAGAACCAAGAGATGCATGGATTGAAAAATTGTCTGGCTTGGATACTTGTGTCACCCCGGTTTTATCGATTGAAGAAGTTGCCCAGCATCCGCAAACCAAGGCACGAGAATCAATCGTTGAAAAGTTTGATTTGCCACAAGTCGGTATAGTGCCAAAGCTGTCTGACAGCCCTGGCTCGATTAAATCGGCCCCAGCAACACCGGGCAAGGATTCAAAACAAATACTGGAGGAGCTGGGAATTTCGACTGCTGAATACGAAAGTTTAAAAGCACAGGGAGTGACAGAATGAAAGCAGATATTAAACTATGTCGTTGCGAGGAAGTGAGTAAAGCGAACGACCGTGGCAATCCATGGGCATCTCTAATTACTCCGCCATTTCACAAGCCAAGTTACTGTTTCAGAATGTACGCTGAAACGGGTCTGAACAGTTGTAAATATCTTGTCAGGCCTAAACGCTGTGACCAGGACTCAAACCTGTCTCAACGTACTTGCTCAACAGGTTGTTATCCGCTGAGACCATTGAGTAGTAAGAAAAGCCGTTGGATTGCTTCGTCGCTTTCAGCTTCTCGCAATGACCATATAGACATGCTGCGAATTGCATTTTAATAATTATGAATTAGGACACACTTATGAACTACGAACATTTACTTTATGATGTAGCAGACAAAATCTGCACCATTAGCTTGAACCGTCCGGAAGTTTTGAACGCGGTCAATTCGAAGCTATGCACTGAAATCTCACAGGCCCTACACGCCGCTGACCAGGATCCATCAGTAAACGTTATTGTGATCAAGGGTGAGGGGAGAGCGTTTTGTTCGGGTCATGACCTCAAGCAAGATGCCGATGAGCCGCGAGAAATTTATGCTTATTACGAACACTACAAGGCTGAGTTTGATGAATTCACTACCATCTGGCAAATCACTACACCAGTGATTGCCTCAGTCCATGGTTATTGTATTGGTAAGGGTTTTGAAATTGCCATGATGGCGGATATCGCAATCGTCACTGAGGAAGTCAAAATGGGCCTGGGCGAAATGCGGTACGGTATTCCTGCCATTACTCTGACCATTCCCTGGAAAATGGGCATGAATGACGCCAAAGAAATGGTACTGACCGGATTGGATATTAACGCTACTGAAGCTAAAGCTCGTGGCATGATTACCACTGTTTGTAAAGCTGACGAATTGGAAGCCATCATTGCCAAAACAGCAAAACGGATGGCGCTGATGCCCAGAGACATGCAAAAAATGCATAAGGCCTACCTCAATCGGGTTTATGATCGCATGGGTTTCTGGCAGGCCAATAAGGACTATCTGGAAGTTCTCGCCATTCTTGGCACCCAGCCAGTACCCGAATATGAACGATTCTCCCAAACCACCCAGGAAAAAGGACTCAAAGCTGCCCTTAAAGAAGCAAACGCGCCGTTTGATGAATTGGAGACAGGATGACTTTTCAAATACCGGTAAACAAAAAGTTTAACCAGGATATTCTAAGATTTTTTGGCGATATGTTGTAAGGGAGTTTTCTCGACTGACTGGATAGTTTTCAGTTTCTCCTGTCTTGCACGGATCATGTAGCCGGCAAGTCCACCGCCGGCAGTGGTCAGAATTAACAAGCCTAGTGTCACCATTTGCCCAATAATCAATAAACTGCCTAATCCGACCGCGGCTGTCATTACTACGCCTGCTTTAAAGTTGGCTTTAGCATTCACACGGTTAACTTGTTTGGTGACTTGTTTTTGTGCGTCGCTGATAACTTTAATTTTTTCTTGTTCTGTTTCAACTCTGATTTTTTCACGATCAAGCGCATGTTCCTCCTTGATTGATGCGATGACATCTTTGCTGCGAAGGTCTGAGATCGATCGAAACCAGAATGCAAATGCGACACCAGCAACTAAAATGAATACAGCAATTACAATCGCTGCAAGCTCATGACCTGATTGAAGTACGGCGATGACAACCAGTGCTAAGAGAATTTGTAAAACAATCAGACTGGGAAGAAATTTAAACATCTTAGTAAATATGATCCTTATCTGGTTGTATTTTACCTCTTAAACTAGAGCCCGCCTTAAAATGCTCATGTACGATATGTACACTGCGCTTTCCGAAAACCTCATGCCTCGTCTAAAACTAAAAATGCTGTTTATGAGTCGGTATCTAGTAATTCCTAGGGTCTGTTGCCAATTGGTTGTAAGTGATTGAAGGTTAAGCGCAAACTCGTAGAATTGTTGTTTCGACACTGACAATAAAACGAGTTTGCGATGCCCCGATTAATGCTCACTGATGAGCTGTGGTCGAAGCTAAAGATAACTATGCGCCAACATCGAATTTATGACAAGCCTAATCTGTGATTAATGGTGGAAGGCATGTTATACCGGATGCGGGTGGGTTGTCCCTGGCGTGATGTGCCGGCTGATTTTGGTGCCTGGAATGCGATTTATAAAAAATTCAATAATTGGTCCAGTCAAGGCAAATGGTTAAGGCTCTTTAAAACTTTAGTCAATGAACCGGACTTCGAGTGGGTGTTTATTGATGGCAGTATTGTCAAAGCCCATCAGCATAGTGCCGGATTAGCGGATCAAGCGATTGGTAAAAGCCGGGGCGGTTACACCAGTAAAATCCATATGGGTGTTGATGCACAGGGCTTACCGGTTGAATTTATCATTACTGGGGGTGAGGTGAATGATATTAAACAAGCCCCTGAACTAATCGCCGGACTGACTGGGGCCGACTATATCATTGCCGACAAAGGTTATGATAGTGAATCATTCAGACAACAAATACGCGATCAAAATACCCTTCCCGTGATTCCTCGAAAAACGAATTCTACTGTAGGCAATGATGACATGGATTGGT
This sequence comes from Arenicellales bacterium, assembly GCA_965215945.1. Classification (GTDB taxonomy): domain Bacteria; phylum Pseudomonadota; class Gammaproteobacteria; order Arenicellales; family JAHEKD01; genus JAHEKD01. Next base: position 48,496 of record CBDCFC010000033.1, read on the forward strand.
GTTTGTATAAGTATCGGCATTTGGTTGAACATGTGTTTGCTCGGCTTAAACACTTTCGCGCGGTAGCAACTCGTTATGATAAATTAATGCGTAATTATCAAGCCACTGTCGCTCTGGCTTGCCTTTTCTTATGGCTACCTATGTGAATTGGCAACAGACCCTAAGTGACCTGATTAGTTTTAAAACTGCTGCGTACTCGATTAAAGAGTTTATTTTTATTATTGTAAGTTTCTTGGATTTCATCGATTTTTGATTTTGTCAGCTGGTAGAGTAATTCAATTAATTCTTCTGAATTATCAAAGTCAAAAGCGCTAAAACCGGTTAAATCCGGTTCAATTAAAAAATCGGCAAACTGAGTTGATTGGCGCATATTTTGTTTGGCGACCAAATTATTGACCTGCATGAACAACTGTAGAATGTGTTTAGGTTTGGTGTAATCACCGGCTTGGCTGCCAAGATTCACACCAATCACAAATTGCGCGCCCATCTCCCGCGTTGTCTGAATTGGCAGATACTCGCTTAATCCTCCATCAATCAACATTTTATCTTCATGCTCAATGGGCAAAAAGAAATGCGGTAAGCTGCAGCTAATTTGAACGGCTTTGGCGACAGAACCGGAATTAAAAACGTATTTTAGGCCGGTGTGTAAATCCGTGCCAAGCACCGAACAGGGCAGATTAAGTTCCTTAAAATCTATATCGCTACCGAATTGCTCGATCATGAATTCTTGAATATTTTCGCTGGAGACAAAGCCCAGACGGCTGAGTTTTATACTGGCCAGTTTCCCCCAGGTCAGTTCATTGGCAGCTTTTTCCATGTTCTCCAGTGACAGACCGGCTGCATAAGCAGTTGCAGCAATGGCTCCACCACTGGTGCCGGCGATGTAATCAAGCTTTAAGTCACTTTCTGCAATCGCTTTAATGACGCCGACGTGACCGACTGATTTGGCGGTACCACCGCTTAATGCTAGACCAACTGTTAATGGCTTTATCATTTTGTTAGGCTGTTTTTGTCACGGGCAATTTTAACTTAAAATATTAATAATAGGGTGCCGTGCCCTAGCATACTCTGTGCTGGCGTACTGAATGAAATATTAGGAAAGCTACAAAAGTTTTTAATCGGTTGATGGGTTAAATTTACTAAATTGAATAATTATTTTGCCAATAATCGCTAAATATAAAACCGCAATGAGCATTGAAATAATAGTTCCCAAATTAATACCATAGAGTGGATAATAAATTGAGGCACAAATTCCATAGATAATTAAACTTCCCATGCCAACGGGAAAGTTTTTTATGATTGACCAGGCATGACCTTCGGAATAAGTGTTATGAATGATAATCAATAGGGGAAAGAGAGTTATTGGGAAGCTAGCAAAAAGACCGGACCATTGGGGACCCAACGAGGCAGCAAAGCCGGTAATGAGAAGCACTATCAGCACCGCAATTACGGCTCTAATCGAAAGAACTTTGAGTGAAAGTTTAACTTTCGACTGAACGACTAGATTGGGAATTTTACGAAACAAAATCATTGCACAAACGCAAGCAACCAAGGTGCTGGTTATCATTAATTCCGGTTTCTGAGGCAATAACGAAAGTAAATATGCCATAGTTAAAAAGGTGGAAATTGCAAATAATGATGTTTTTGCTATTTTAAAAATATTGTTACCCGGGAATAATCGGTATGATGCGATCCAGTAAGCATAAAGAAAAGCAAGGCTGGCTGTCAGACCGAGTACCATTGCCAGTGCTGTATCACCAGCAAACTGTGTGCCTTGTTCGAACCCAACAAAGTAGATAACAATAGCGGCTCCCAGTGGCAAACCGGAAAGAATTCCAGCAGCACGAGGACTTATATGTTCCGCAATTATAGATAAGCCCAGGACAATACCGGTAGTTGTTACAAACTTTATCAGTAAAAGTGAAAACATGTAGTGATTAGTACATGTCAATCAGTTCGTTGTCTAGTGTTTTGAGTAAAATCAAAAAGCGATAGTAATCGTTGTAAATTCAGGCATTGTGTTGTGAATAATTGCTTTGATCTTGCAATAATTAGTTAAGAATATAGTTCATAGTTCTTGGTAAATTTATCCACCAACATCTGCGCCTGTTTGTCATACGCTGTTTTGTCTTCCCAAAGATTTCTCGGGTTGAGAATATCGGTAGGAACGCCTGGGCATTTGTTTAGCATTTGTAGTTTGAATATCGGATGTTCGTTAGTTTCCTCTCGAGCCAGACTGCCATCGTGAATCGCGTTGATGATATTGCGAGTATTTTTGATTGAAATCCGATTGCCGACACCATAAGGACCACCAACCCAGCCGGTGTTTACCAGCCAGACTGTTGAACCATGTTGCTCGATTTTTTCGCCCAGCATTTGTGCGTAGCGTTGTGGATGCAGTGGCAGAAACGGTCCGCCATAGCAAGGGCTGAAATTGGGTGTGGGTTCGGTAACGCCGCGCTCAGTGCCTGCGACTTTAGCGGTATAACCGCTAATGAAATGATACATGGCTTGCTCGGCATCCAATTTTGAGACGGGAGGCAATACACCAAACGCATCACAGGTCAGGAAAATCACATTTTTTGGAATACCGCCGGTACCATTGGGCGATGCATTTGGAATCAGTTGAATGGGATAAGAAGCGCGGGTATTTTCGGTCAATGTATTGTCATCTAAGTCAATGATGCGACTCTCTTCGTCGAAAACAACATTTTCGAGTAAGGTTTTGAAAGTACGTGTCGTGGAAAAAATTTCCGGTTCTGCTTCTGGCGATAAATTAATTACCTTGGCATAACAGCCGCCTTCAAAATTGAATACGCCACGGTCATTCCAGCCGTGTTCATCATCGCCGATTAAAATTCGAGAGGCATCGGCAGAAAGAGTGGTTTTGCCTGTGCCGCTTAAGCCGAAAAAGATTGCAGTATTGCCATTTTGTGACATATTTGCTGAGCAATGCATGGGTAATACACCGCGTTGTGGTAGCAAATAATTCATTACTGAGAATATTGATTTTTTAATTTCTCCTGCGTATTCAGTGCCACCGATCAGCACCAGCCGTTTAGCGAAATTAACAACGATAAACGTCCGGCTGTTAGTACCATCTGTCTCAGGGTCAGCTTTTAACCCGGGTGCATCAATTACGGTAAATTCAGGCACATGACTGGTAGGATTCTTTTCTTTGATAAACATGTTGCGTGCAAACAAACTATGCCAGGCATATTCCGTAATAATTCGCACCGGTAGCTGGGTCTTTGCATCGGCACCACAATTAAAATCTTGGATAAATAGGTCTTTACCTTTCAGGTAATCGCACATTTTTTTGTGCAGGCGGTCGAAATTTTCTTCGGAAATCGGCTTATTAATCTCACCCCACCAAATTTGATCTTTTGTACCCATCTCTTCAACGATGAATTTATCGTTGGCGCTGCGGCCTGTATGGGCACCGGTGTGGGCAATTAAGGCACCGTGCTCAGAGATTGCCGCCTCACCACGTTTGACGGCTTCTTCATATAAAGTGCCTGCTGAGCAGGTCCAAAAAACCTTACCAACATCTGTCAGTCCGTGATTATCAAGTCCGTATTGGCTTTGTCGTACCATTTTTACCTCTAATTCAGTTAATTATTTCAACGCAACAAGATAGGCTACCCAGGATAAATCATTAGTGCCTTTTTGGGTAATTTTAAAAATTCCATTACCGCTTTCCCCATCTGCAGCAGTGCCTTCCCAATAACAGTCGATTTGCTTGAAACCGGCTTCGGCTAATAATTCCTTAAGTTCGGGAATTGTCCAGACCCGCCAGTTATAAGTGAATGCATTTTTAAGTTCACTGCCATCCTTGAAGCGAAAATGTATTTTCATGGTGGCTTCGCCTGTCACAGGCCAGAATTCATATTGATCCCAAACATAGCTAAAACCATGATCGAGTTCGGATTCTTCTTCCATATAGGTGATGGACTCCGGGCCGCCATGAACATCCATTACAAAAATACCGTCTTTAGCCAGGTCTTTACGGCTTTTTTTAAAATAATCGAGCATTTCACACCGCTGTTTGAAGATCCAATAGGAAAAATTTTGGGCGCAACGAACATCAGGTTTTTTTAAGCTGGTTTCCCGTACATCTTCCTGACGCAGGATCGCCTGTTCGGCGACTTTGCCGAGGGGATCAAGGTTGAATTTTTTACCCCAGGCTAAAGGTTCCGGATCAATGTCATAGCTTTCTGCGGTGAAATCTTTACCCTGGTTAATCCAGGTTGCAGTAAGCAGGCAGGTGCCGCAAAAGTCTTCACGGAAGTGCCGGGCTTTTTTTCCTCGTGCCTTTTTATAAATCCTGTTTAAGAACTTAATATCCGGTTCAGGTGACTGCACTGAGAGCTGATACAAATGATATTTGTCGGCTTTTTTAGCAGTTAAATTGCCATTGAGATGACGTTTGCTCAATTGTTGCCCAAATATTTTTGCCATGAGAAAGTCTTACTGTAAACTCACAGGGGTTAAAAAGCGTGAAAGGATACTCGTATCCTCAACAAACGGCAAGTTTTAAGCCGTTTCTAGCTCTAATCTCACGAATAATCTTCGAGAATACTGAATGAAATTTTGTAGTGAATGCGGGGAAAAAGTTAACTTAAAAGTTCCAGTTGGAGACCATTTGCCGCGATTTATATGTGATGACTGCGAGACCATCCATTATCAAAATCCCAAAGTAGTGGCAGGCGCAGTGCTCGAATATCAAGGCAAGATTCTCATGTGCAAAAGAGCGATTGAGCCGCGCTATGGTTATTGGACTGTTCCAGCAGGATTCATGGAGAACAAAGAGACGGTGATGCAGGCTGCCGTCCGTGAAACCTATGAAGAAGCATTAGCAGTACCAGCAAAAATTGATTTATATGCGGTTTACAATCTGCCTCATGTCGACCAGGTTTATGTCATGTTTCAAGGTAAATTAGACCAACCCGCCTATGGGGCTGGTCCAGAAAGTCTTGAGGTTAACCTAGTCGAAGAGCAGGATATTCCCTGGGACGATATGGCATTTAAAGTCGTCACGATGACACTGCAACGTTATTTCATGGACAGAAAACACGGTGATTTTCGTGCTTACACCGATGATGTCATTGTCTAAATGCGAGCTGAGCAGAAAATAGCCGCTTATGAAGAAGTGATTAGCCGAATTAACGCACTAATAGAAGGTGAAACCGATGACATTGCAGTGATGGCGACAGTTGCTTGCGAATTGCATCAGCATATGGATTATTTCGATTGGACCGGATTTTATCGAGTAACAGCGGCTGAATTACTTACTGTGGGTCCA
>CBDCFC010000034.1:0-4760 GCA_965215945.1 Arenicellales bacterium
CTGATCACCCGCGGCCTTGCCGAATTGATGCGTCTCGGTAGTGCGCTCGGCGCCCGGCGTGAAACGTTGATGGGCCTTGCCGGACTTGGCGATCTGACGCTCACCGCGGGCAGCCCGACCTCGCGCAACATGGCGTTCGGCGTGAAGATCGGCGAGGGCGCCGATCCCCTCCGTCTGCAGCAGGAACCGGGCGCCCTGGTCGAAGGCGCGGCCACCGCCGCCGCGGTCATCCGCCTGGCCAAAGGTCACGCCGGGGCGCGTCGCCCCCGGTGCCCCCTGCCGGTTTGTGAGGCGGTGGCGGCCATTCTTGCGGGGGATCTGGATCTCGACCGGGCGCTGGAGCGGCTGATGACCCGGCCGCTGCGCGCGGAAAGCGACGGCGATCACGCCTGAAATCGCCGGACCTCGCCTTCGATCGAAATCAAACTACTTGATTATCAAGGCCTTCCGTTCGTGCGCGGATATGCTATGCCGGCCGGAAGAAGAATTGACGAGCGTCGAGGAGGGAGACCGATGGCTGCCGGCTGGATCAAGCGCTTGGGCCTGCCGCTGCTGCTTTTGTCCCTGCTCGCCGCCTGCCAGACCGGTCCCAACCCGCGAACCGCGGCGCTCAGCGTCGGCCAGCCATCCGGCTACGGCGGCTATGGTTATGGCGGCTACGGATATGGTGGATACGGTTACGGCGGCTGCGGCTACAATCCCTGCAAGCCGCGCCGGATCTGCCCGCCCGGTCATATTCTCGTGAGAATTCCCTATTCCCATGGCGGGCCGGGCCGTATCTGCAAACCCTATGCGCGGCCCTGCTGCAAACCGACACCACCGCCCTGCGGCTGGCCCGGTCCCTGCGGCGGCGCTCTCCGGCCCGTCTACTGAACCCGACGAAACTGCCCCCGATCATCGCCGGTGCTTGGCCGATGGCCTGAGCGCGCGCTATAGAGACGGCGCCCGAACGCCTTCGGGCCGATGAAGCATCATGGGAGCGTCTCGATGCCGTGCCGTCTCTGGCTGGCCCCGGTCAGCCTCGCTTTGCTGCTCGCCGCCTGTTCGTCGGAGCGTCCTCTCGGTGCCGTCTGCAAAGGCATCTGCCCGAGACCGGACGGGCCGATCACGCTTACGCCGCGGCCGCTCGAGGCGCCGGAACCGGCCGAGGCGCCCTCGATCACCGGGTCCATGGCGGGCGACGAGCTCAAGCGGCAGATCCAGGGGCTCATGGTGACAAAGGCCGAGGCCGTGCCCGCGGGCGTTCCGGAGCGGGCGCTGTCGGATCTCTCCTTCGCCGAGGAGGGGCGTCTCCGACTGCTGGCCCTGTCCTCGGGCGGTCCGTATGGCGCTTTCGGCGCCGGGTTCCTCAATGGCTGGTCCGAGCAGACCGAGGGCGAGCGGGTGCGGCCCGAGGCGTTCGACGTGGTCACGGGCGTGAGCGCCGGCGCTCTGCTCGCCACCCACGCCTTTCTCGGGCGCGAGGGCGATGCGGTGCTGGCCCGGCAATACACTACCATCTCGACCAGGGACGTGCTGAAAAGACGCTCCGTCTTCGCGGCTCTCTTCTCCAATTCGCTGGTCGACACCAGCCCGCTTCGCCGCACCCTCGAAGGCCTGGTGACGCCTGGTCTCCTCGACCAGGTCGCCGAGGCCACCGCCCTCGACCCCGAGAGCGGTCTGCCCGCGCGCCTCCTTCTGGTGCTGGCGGTCGACCTCGACAGCGGCCTGCCGCGCATTCTCGACCTCGGCGCCATCGCCCGGTCCGGTCCGGGCCGCATCGACAATTATATCGACGCGCTGATGGCCTCCGCGGCGATCCCGGTCGCCTTTCCGCCGGTGTTCATCGACGGTGCCATGCATGTCGACGGCGGTGCGCGCCTCGCCCTCTTCTTCAATCGCTTCATGGAGGAGCAGCGCGCCTCGGTCGAGGACCGGAGCGTTCCGGCGCCCGCCCTCGACATCATCGTGAACGCGGAGGTGACGGTCGAGCCGGCCTGCACCGGCAACACGCTGATCGGCATCGGCGGGCGCAGCATCGACGTGGTGCTCAAACAGCTGACCCTCGACGGCCTCTACCGCACGATCAGCGAGGCGGAGCGGGACGGAATCGACGTGCGCTACGTCACTGCCGAAGGCTCCGGCTGCGCGCGCCCGGACGACCCCGCCGATCCGTTCGAGCGGCGCTTTCTGCAATGCCTGTTCGCCCATGGCAGGGAGGTCGGCAGCGGCCCCTCGCCCTGGAAGGCCGGGCTCGAGGATTTCCCGGAACTCGAGATCGTCACCGGCGGCGCGCCGACGCCCGGCTGCACGGCGAGCTGACCGGCTCGAGGCCGAGCTTCGCAAGTTGGAATTTTCCGCCGTTCGAACCGTTCATTACGCAGATGGTTCAATGTGAAATTCGAAAGGACTGCCACGTGAGAGGACGATTTCGCCGGATGCTCGGCACGCTATCCCTCGTGCTTGCCGCCGGCTGGCTGACGGTCGCCGAGGTGCGCGCCGAGGGCACTCTCGAGGTCGACGAGGCCAAGCTCGATTCCTTCGTCGACGCCTATCGTGCCGTGCACGAGGTCGCCAGCGCCTCCATGGAGAAGATCCAGTCGGTCAAATCGGAAGACGACTTCAAGAAGCTGCAGGCGGAACTGGAGCCGCAGTTCGAAGCCGCGATCGAGGAAACGGACGGCATCACGCTCGCCGAGTTCCGTGAGATCGAAGCGGCGGCGATCGAAGACGAAACGCTCGGCCAGCGCATCGTCGAAAAGATGCAGGCCGCCGCGCACACGCAATAAGCCTCGAGAGGATACGCCTCCTCCAGCCTCCGGCCGACCGGGCGCTTCCCAGGTTTTCGCCCGGCCCGGCAGATGGCGCATCGACGCCTTCCCGATGCGCCACGAACAAGCGACAACCGCCGCGACATCGTCGCGGCGGTTGTTCTTTTTTCAGCGCTGTACCCTTGGCAAACGACGTCCACCAGAACCGGGCGGCAAACCGTCGACCCCAGCCACAACGGCCGAATGTCGACGGTGTGGCCGCGCCACCTAGCCTGCGCGCTTCGAAAGGAAGCCGCCCGCCTGGGTTTCATAGAGGCGGCGATAGCGGCCGTCCTCCACCTTGAGCAGGGTCTCGTGCGCCCCCTCCTCGACGATCCGGCCCTTCTCGAACACCAGGATGCGGTCGACCTGGCGGACGGTCGAGAGCCGGTGCGCGATCACGATGGTGGTCCGCCCCTCCATCAGCCGGTCGAGCGCCCGCTGGATCGCCAGCTCCGAGATGCTGTCGAGCGAGCTGGTCGCCTCGTCCAGAATGAGGATCGGCAAGTCGGCAAGGATCGAGCGCGCGATCGCCACCCGCTGGCGTTCGCCACCCGAGAGCTTGACGCCGCGCTCACCGACGAGCGTGTCGTAACCGTCGGGCAGATTGCGGATGAACTCATCCGCCTCCGCCATGCGCGCCGCGGATTTGATCGCCTGCAGATCGGCCTCGGGCCGGCCATAAGCGATGTTCTCGGCGAGCGTGCGGTGGAACAGGATCGGTTCCTGCGGCACCAGCGCGATCTGCTCGCGCAGGCTTTGCTGGGTGACGGAGGCGATGTCCTGACCATCGATCAGGATGCGGCCGTCGTCGATATCGTAGAGCCGCTGGACGAGCTTCACGAAGGTCGACTTGCCTGATCCCGAATGCCCGACCAGCGCCACCTTCTCACCGGGCTCGATCACCAGATCGAAGTTTTCGAACACCGGCTCGCCGCTTCTGGGGTAGCAGAAACGAACGCCATCGAAGCGCACATTACCTTTCCCAACGTCAAGGCTGCCGGCGCCTCGCCGGTCCTGGACGTCGGGGTTGGTCAGGTCGTACTCGACGATGTCCTCGAGGTCGTTGACCGCATGCTGCGCTTCCCGGATGTGCTGGCCGACATCGCGCAGATAGCCGTTCACCAGCATGAAGCTGGTCAGCACATAAGCGACGTCGCCCGTGCTCGCCCGGCCCTGCTGCCAGAGCCAGAGCGCGACGCCGAGCAGCGCCGCCTGGACCACGAGCATGGTCACCATCTGGGCGACGGAGGTGTCGATCGCCGCCCGCCAGCAGCGGACATGCGTGCGATACCAGGCGTCGAGCACGCTGCCGAAACGCGCATCCTCCCGCTCCTCGGCGCCGGACGCCTTGACCAGCGCGTTGCAGGTGATGCTGTCGGCGAGCGCCCCGCCGAGTTTGGTGTCGTACTCGACCGCTTCCCGCCTCTTCGGCGCGAAGTAGGCCATGGTCAGATGGATGCTGACCCAGCAGTAGAGTGCTGTGCCGAGCGCGAACAGCGCGGCCATCTCCGGCCAGCGGAAGGTCATGGCCACCAGCACGCCCAGCACCACGGCGGCCGACGGGATCAGGTGAAAGTAAAACGAATCACCTAAGTGATCGAACGCCCAGAAGCCGCGGGTGATCTTTCGCACCGTCGATCCCGCGAAGGTGTTGGCATGCCATTCAGCACTGTAGCGCTGCACGCGCGCAAAGGCGTCCGCGCAGATCTCGCGCAGGATCTTCACGGCCAGAAAGGTCCAGGCGTAGTCGCCGCCGCTGTGCAGCACGACGAACAGGAGGCGCATGGCGAGGATCATGCCGAGCGCCCAGATAGCGGCGTCGTAGTCGGTTGCGGACAAGGCGTCGATCAGCTTGCCGATGAAGATCGGGCCTGCGATCTCGGCCAGAACATGGCCGCCGATCCCCACGCCCAAGATAGCGAGCGTGATGGGTCGACGGCGCCAATGTCGCCAGGAAAAGGCGAAGAC
>CBDCFC010000035.1:0-9002 GCA_965215945.1 Arenicellales bacterium
ATGTAAGTGTTTGGGGTAATTACAATCCCAAAATTCGTGCCGTTGCTAACGCTAAGAATGTCCCGATCGCCTATATGTTCGGCGAAGGTAACGATTATAACGCTAGCAGCTGGGTCAGTGACCTAAGAAAAGGCTGGAAAGGCGGTCCATTCGGAAACCCCGCACCTTATCATTCGGGTGATCACTTGCACTTGAGCAACTTTGGTTACCAAAAGATGGCACAGATTTGGTTTGATGTACTGAAAGAAATAATTCCAAAAAATAACCTGATTCCAATATTACAATTACTATTGCTAGATTAATTAATCGATCACTAAGCTAATAACCGAATATTTGATATTTAAGTGTTATAGTGAAAGTACTAAATTAATAAATCTGTAATTTCTCAGGGTTCAGTGGCGCTCAATAGAATCAAAAACGCAGTTATTTTATTTAATTCATCGCTGAAATTTGTTGTAGCGTATGCATTAACCAGAACAAAGGAAAAACAAAATGACCTGTTTTTAATCGGATCAGGTTACGGAGGGCATATAGATGAAAATGCACAATCATTATTTGATTACATAAAGAGAACAGGAAAGCAGGTTTATTTGATATCAAATCACCCTATAAATACAGAAAATCAGCTGAAGCGGGCATCATTAAAGACATACATCAATTTTTTTCTAGCCCAATGTGTTTTTTATAGTCATAGCTTATCTGATGTATTACCTAATATGCATCGTGGTTCATTGTTAGTTAACGCTTGCAAAAGGCCAAAACTAGTTTTTATTCAACATGGTGTCATTGGACTAAAAAAAGACTTAAATGATAAATCCTCAATGCGTGATTATATTTTGGGATTGAGTAAAACATTTGATTTGATGATAGTTTCTTCTGAGCAAGAAAAAAGTATTGTCGAAGCATTTGGAGTAGATAAAAGCAAAATTGTTGTAACAGGGTTGCCAAGGTTTGATAAATTGAAACCAATTGTTTCAAAAACAGTTATGGTGTTTTTTACCTGGAAAGACATTAATTCTTATGATAGAAAAGTACAGTCATTAAAGTCTACCGGCGGCTATCAAGATTTACTTAAGCATGGGTTTACAATAAAAATTATAGACCATCCAATGGTCAACAGAATAAGAGGCCGACGAGTTACCAACCTTAATGGACATATTCATGAGGTTATAAATGATTCATGTTTGTTAATTACTGATGATTCAAGTATTGCCTGGGATTTTTTTTATAAAAAATCGAAGGTGATTTTTTACCACCCATCAGATAACTGGTTAATGGATAATAATTCAAAGCTAAAGCAATTTATTGCCTCTAATGATGTGGAATTTGACTCACATGTTGAAGCTTTTTTAAAAGGTTTAATAAACTCGAATTTTGCTTTTAGTAAATATAATGATAAAAACAATAGCGCAAGAGTATTCAACTTAGCTTGACTCGAATCATGAGCATTACACAAAGCCACGATCCTCGGAAACTCTCAGTAGTAATATCGATATATAGAAATGACAATCCCGAGTGGTTTGGGGAAGCCCTGGCAAGCATTATTGACCAAACTGTGAAGCCTGATCAAATTTTCATCACCATTGATGGTATTGTTCCCAATGCGTTGATGGGTGTTATCGATGAATATTCCAAAAATGAACCCGATATTGAATTTCACCAAATAACCTCCGAAGACCAAATAGGTAGAGGAGATTTGTTAGCACAAGCAGTTGAATTGTCACGAAATGAAATTGTAGCGATCATGGATTCTGATGATGTTAGTAAACCGTATAGATTTGAAAAACAACTTGAAATATTCGCTAACTTACCAGATATCGATGTGGTTGGAAGCTGGGTTGATGAATTTGACTCTAAATTAGAAAAATACCAAGGCACAAGAACAGTTCCAAGAGAAAACAGTAAAATTGTTAAATTTGCACGGTACCGCAATCCTATAAATCAAATGACTGTTATGTTTAGACGGTCAGCTGTGATCGCTGCTGGAAATTATCAAACGCATGCCGGCTTTGAAGATATGTGGTTATGGATAAGGATGATTTATGGCCAATTCAAATTTTATAATATTCAGATATCATTAGTTGACGCAAGAGCTGGTAGAAATATGATTGCACGCAGACAGGGCTTATATTATTCGAAATCTGAAGTAATGCTTTATATTAAATCTTATAGATTAGGCTTTTTGAGCTTGCCAAAGATGATATTAAATATTATTTTACGTGCACCTTTGAGATTATTGCCTAGGTCATTACTTTATGCTATCTATCAGAACAGCTTAAGGTCCTCGCTGAGTGAAAATAAATAGTTTATAAATTGTTTTGAATGGCCCAAATAATGACTTGATTTTGGCGATCAAATTAAAATATTAATCTAAAATATAAATCATGTTTTTGGTAAATCTGTTTTAGATGTTTGAGAATATTATAAATACGTTTAAGTATTGGCGATACTTTTTCATAAAAGCATTTGTAAAATTACAACTGCAATATAAACAAACAAGCTTAGGATTATTATGGGAACCGTTTGCACTTCTTGTTATAACGACTTCGATTGCGTTAATTTGGTCCAAAGTGCTTGGAGAAAGAGATTTTGCTAGTTTTTTTATTTATTTGTTTATAGGCTACTATATCTGGACTTTAATATCTTCGCTGATTAACGATGGCGTCACTGTCTTTGAAAAACATAACAAGGACATCATAAATGAAAATAAGCATTTATTATTTTATATATTTGAAGATATTGTAAATTGTGTGGCAAAATTTTTTATAGTAATACCGTTATTTTTTATAGTTGTCATTTATTTTTCCGGAAGTAATTTTTTTATTTCATTATTTTTTTTCTTACTTGGGTTAATCTTTATATTGTTGTCGGCGATTGGATTTATGGCTACTTTTGGCACAATGTCTTTGCTGTACAGGGATGTCAGACAGATTATTCAGTCAATAATGCGACTTTCTTTTTTATTAACACCAATTATTTGGCGCCCAGAACGATTGGGTGCGTATGAATCGTATGTTTGGCTTAATCCATTTTACGTTTACATACGATTGTGTAGAGATAGCTTTCTGGGTGAGCAAATTGGACTTTTTACTATCAGTATTGCATGTTTACAAACGGCAATTTTACTAATCTTAGGTTTCATTCTACTCGAGAGGTACGGAAATGCAATTAAGCGTCGAGTTTTTTCTTTATGAAACCTATACTTGAGCTTAACTCCGTTAATGTCAAATTTCCCATATCGAAGCAAGGCATTAAATCTACATTGAGCTCAAGTATCCTGAGATCGAAGAAAAAGATTGAATATTACCCGGCCTTAACAGATATAAATCTAAAATTTTTCTCGGGTGATCGCGTTGGCTTGGTCGGCTCTAATGGTGCAGGTAAAACTACATTGCTCAGAGTGCTTTCGGGAATTCTTCCACCCACAAGCGGATCTGTAAAGATTAAAGGTTCAATTTCAGCTTTGGTCCAGAGAAATCCATCATTGTTGCTTCGTGCAACTTGTATGCAGAATATCATCCTTACTGGACTTAGAGGCGGTTTAAGACGTGATGAATTGAAACAGTATGTAGAATCCGTCAGAGAAGTTTCAGATATGGATAAGTTTATGGACTCTCCAGTCAGCGTATTATCCGCAGGTATGAAGAACCGACTAGTCTTATCAATGCTTTATGTTAAGCCCGCAGATATAGTTATCATGGATGAGTGGATAGGAACACTGGACGAGAGAGTACTCAAACATAGTGAAGGAATGTTGGCAGATATCATTCATAAATCGAAATTATTTATTTTGGCATCACATAGAAAAGGGATTCTGAAAAGTCACTGTACATCTATATTAAAATTGGCTGCTGGAGAAATAGTAGATTCATCTGTGGGCAAGGATCAAGCTGCTATCAGCGATGAAGCATAAGTTAATATGAAAATTAATAATTACTCAGAACTAGTAAAGCTTGCAGACGATTATGAGATTATTAGTTTTGATATTTTTGATACTTTAGTCTACAGAAAATTTTTAGGCTTAGATGAAATCCAGGTATTGAGTGCCAAGTTTCTGCAAAAATATGTAAATGGTGATTCGGCTGATTTCAGACGAATAATTTTTTTACGCTCACATATCAGTAATCTTTTAAAGGATTCATTCCTACTAAATACCCAAGAACCAAACTTGAATCAAGTATTTAGTCGGATTGTTTCAGGTAATGGCCTTAGTGGTAAAGATCTTGACGATGCGATTCATAGTTGTGTCGAATTTGAATTTAATATTGATAGATTGAACATTGCCTCAATCCCCGGTGCGGCTGAATGCCTTGTAGAACTTAAATCTAAAAATAAAAAAATTATTGCCATCTCCGATATGTATTTTACTCAAGAGCAGGTACAAACAATATTGGAGCAGAATAATTTGATGAAATATATCGATAGACTATATGTTTCCTCGAGTCATAAGAAAACAAAACAGACAACTGATTTATATCGATTTGTCGTGGATGATCTGAAAGTTGATGCTAGTGATGTAATGCATATTGGGGATAATTTTTCGAGTGACTATCTGAATGCCAATAAAGTGGGTAAAAAGGGATTTCATTTTACACATAAGATACCCACCCCTGTTTGTAAAAACAACGATGAATATATTGGGCCAGATATTATTTCGATGATTACTAGGTTGTCAATTTGTTTTGTATGTAACTTATTGCTTGAATGCCATCGACTAAAAATAGAAAAAATTTTTTTTCTAAGTCGAGACGCAACTGTATTTTTGAATATTGCTAATCAGTTGCTTGAATTTAGTCCGATAATCAACAGAATCACATCCGAGATTAAGCTTAAAGAATTACATCTTAGTCGTGCAGCCACCGCATTTCTATCCTTGTCAAGACAAAGCACTCTGAAAGAAATATTGGGGATATATTTATGGGTGTCAGGTGGTCAGTTTAGACTGAGACAATTGCTAGATTTTTTTGCCATTGAATTTGAAGAAATTCATGTTGAAGAAGAATACTTGGAAACGAAGGTTGATAAAAACTCAATAAAGTCAGTCGAACAGGAACTAATTTCAAGGCATGTTCATATAGTTAATTTAATTATAGAGTCTGCTAAGAGACACGCTCAGACAACCATTGAGTATCTTCTTCAAGAGGGAGTAATTGGATCTGGTAAGGTGGCTTTAGTTGATTTAGGCTACACTTCCACTTCCACTCGACAATTGGCAACGTTTCTTCATAAGGAAGCAGCAGATGAAGTACGAGCGAATACTGAGATACTAGATTTTCTACTAATCGAGGGTCCCAAAAGGGCGGATAATTATGATTTTAGTTGCCCCTTTACAAGTTCATATAATGAAGCAATTATCCCATTTCGCAATATACCAATAGTTTTAAGAGGAAATTTTTCTTGGTTTGAATGCTTTTTTGCTGATCGCAGTCGAGGGCCTTTGTTAGGTTATAACATTGATCAAGCCGGTAAGTTCACTGGAAATTTTAAATATGAACAGCGAACCTATGATCAGCCGGTTGTCTTAGAATGTTCGAAAATCTTGAATACGATTTCTCAGGATGAATTGTTAATATTTTTTTCAAGCTCATATTTAAAGGATTTATCTATAAATATGTTTAAAGAATTTAAGCGCCCAAACCCAGAAACATTGGAATTCATTCGAAAGTTACATCAGGGTATAGGTGTGATAGAAACACGTTTAAAAACGATAATCAAAGAAGACATCGGGTTAAAAGATTTTACGCTAAATAATTACAGAGATAATATGGCTGAAGAAATTTGGTACACAGGATCTTTAGCTTTTTCTAACAAAAAATATTTATATCCATTATTTTTTACATTAAAACTAGCCTTAATGTCAGCGAAAAAGACACTTAAATCTTCGAAAAAAGCAGGTATTAATCTACGAAATCAGCTTAAGCATTTTAAATGAAAAAAATACTGTTATATAACTGGGTTCAATTTGATGATAACCAGATGCGTGGTGGAGGGGTATCTATCTATTTGAAAAATATAATACCAGAATATTTGAACAAAGGTTATCAAGTTTTTTTCTTAAGTTCAGGAGATCAATATTCTTTATTTACAAACAAAATTTTCTATGAGGCTACCACCAATATTTATCAGCAGCAGGGTGTTCATAGTTACAGAATTGTTAACAGTCCTATCGTGGCGCCCGCGCACCACTCTTTTGGAAAAATATTAGAGTGTCGAGAGAATGTTCCCATTGCAGATGCTTTTACAAAGTTCATAAAAGACCAGGGTGGTTTTGATGAAGCGCATATTCATAATATCGAGGGCATATCTACTAAACTAATTGATCACTTAAAATCACAGTTTCCCGATACAAAATTGATCGTTTGGTTTCACAACTATCATTGGATTTGTCCACAAATTGAATTGTATAAAGATCACCAGGGAATCTGTACAAACTATCACGATGGAATGGATTGTTTTGGTTGTTTGTCGTTTATTCAGGATTCGAACTACATAAAAAAGGCTCAAAAAGTTAAACGTCTTGCACAACAATTAAAATTATCTGGGACACGTTTTGAAGAATTGTTTTATTCATTGTTTCGAACGGCTGCTGAGTTGTTTAAATCCGTTAAACAAACTATCAAATTTAATAATGCTCCTGTATCCATAGCCTGGGACAAAAAAGTCGAGCAGCAAAGTGCTGCTCTGAATGACTTGCAATCAATAGCCGATTTATATCGACAATGGCGAGAAATCAATACCCAACGATTGAATGATGATGCCGATATTATATTTGCGGTTTCCGACCAGGTTAAACAAGTGATGAGTGGGTACGCAATTGATGCTGGAAAGATACATAGTGTGCCACTAGGCATGGACATATATAAACCAGAAGCCGAAGTTTTAAAATCAGCGCGACAGCGCTGGCAGGGTCAATTGAAAATAGCTTTTTTTGGATATCCGATACCATCAAAAGGGTTGAGTTTTTTTTTAGAAGCGATAGAAACCTTATCTGAGGAATATTACAGCAAACTGAGTGTTCTAATCGTTTCTCAAGTGGATGACTGGACAAAAAGAAAAATCATCAGACTTTCAAATAAATTGGACGTAAATCTGCTTGAGGGCTATCAACGGCATGAAATGTCAGAAATAGCTAAGCAAGTCGATTTGGGCATAGTTCCTTCGCTATGGCAAGAAACCTATAACCAGGTCAGTTATGAATTAATCATGTTGGGTGTTCCTGTATTAATTTCTGATACAGTAGGAATTAAATGCTTAGTGGAAAATAAAAATTTTCTGTTTGAATCTGGCAACCAAAAGTCATTGCAAGCCCAAATTGTAAAGTTCATCAATAACCCAGAATTACTGAGCAGTTTTTGGGGCCAAGGCGTAAATCTGCCTTCTATCAGTCAACATTTGGACAAGGTCATCAATGCAACTGATTCCATATAAAATATTCATGAAATTGCCTGGGATATAATCGCCTAACCAGCAGGCCTGCAGAAATCTCCCACCCAAAGCAATAAAAATTCTTGCGCTAACTTTAGTTAACTAAAGTTATATAACTAATTGTATATATCAATAATAAAAAGAATTCGGATAATAAGATGCAGTAATCAGTTTGAGTTTGATTACAAAATTAACAATAATTTAAGGGAAGTCAATATGAGACAATTTACAAAATAACAGTAATAACTTTTTTCTCGGTATTTTTCAGCGGCGCTAACGCACAAAGCTGGCAACTATACGATAATTTCAATGTGGGCGGCTCAACACTCAAAAGTGGGGAGTCTATACAGACGGCGGAGTTAGAGGCAACGTTTCAATTGTGAATAAAAAGATGAGGATTCAGCATTTTGCCCCAAGCCTTATGAATGAAGGTAAGAACATCTATGTCGAGTTAAAACAGTTCAGGTTGAAAGTTTTAGGAATAAGGGCAGATATCAAAGTGCATAGTTGCACAGGAAAACCAGAAGGACGAATTGAGACCAATTTTGGTTTTAAGAACAGGATTGGAACTGATTATAACGTCATCACCGCGCAACATTCTGTACGTCCTCACCAAGATGTAATTGCAGGCCTTACTTTTATTGATAGGTATAAAGCGAATGGAGATCATGTTTCTTATACAGCTGACGAATCATGGAATGGAAAATATGATGTCGGTCAGTTAGCCAACAAGTCAAAACGAATAAGTGTGAAAGTGAACAGACAAAACAAAAAGACAGTTTATTGGTGGGTCAATGGTGCCAATCAATCAGTTCGCCATCTGCCCAAGGCTGTAGGGAACTTACCGCTATCGTTACGAAGAAACTATATCTCGACAAAAAGAAGAGAAGATATAGGCGATTCAATGGAAACCTGTATTATCGACGTTGATAACGTTTATGTTTATCGGTAAACTGCAGAACTTGCTTAAATTAAAGTCTTAGCCAAGACTTTTCAGTAATTTTAAAAAATGGTGTTAGGCTCAGATCCGGAGCAGGGTCTGAGCTTTTTTATTTAGTTTGATAAATAATACGTTGATTCAATCGTGCCATCCTCATTAAATGTGTTGTTTACTGTTACTTGTGATAATGAATCAGAGACTTTGGCCATTAAATCCATTAGGAAATCCTGGGATTGTTCTTCACTTCGATCTGATACCTCGATCTTACACATGCCTTCTCTGCACTCAATTGCATCGGCCTTGTAGTCCTGATTAGTTAGTTTGAGATTATCAATAGCTAGCTGAAGTTCTTGTCGTGTGTTGACAGCCCAGGAAGTATCTCGTGGTTGATTTTGAAATTGGGCCTCGAGTAATTTCATTTCTTTTGTTGCTCCTGCTCCTGTTGCATAACCATTTGCTGTATATCTTCCTGGGTGAGAGAAATTTCTTCTTCAACAACTTCATTAGCATCTGAAACCAAGCTATCTTCCAAGTTGGGATTATTTTCATAGATGTTTGCTGAAAAACTTTGCTTAAGTTCCTTTAGCTGACTGTAAAGAAAATCATTGTATTTGAATATCTGAGTAATAAGTTTGTT
>CBDCFC010000036.1:0-47020 GCA_965215945.1 Arenicellales bacterium
GAAAGATTCTAGCCGAATCTTTACGAATTTCCTGACAGATATTGAACAAATCTTCCGTGATAAAGCCTCGGTGTTTGCCTTTGAACCACTGCTTTCTCTTTCGATTTAGACTGTTTTCCCCTGACCTAAAGAACCACTGTAATGCGTTTCTGCATAGGCAACGTAGCCCGTGTAGACGCGATTTTGCAACATATCGCGCACCATTTCTTTGCCAATTGGCAACTTGCCCTCTCGGAGCTTTTTTGATGGCAGGTCGTTTGTTCATCCACTCTGCAATAAGTGCATCACTGTAATTACCTGTTGCATACAGCCGAAAAGCCCGCCTTACAATGGCCGCCAGCCGTAGATTGATGTAAAGACCTGAGGGCAAGTCCGGTGATGACCTTGCTTTAGTCACCAAATCGTACCCAAGCGGTGGCACACTACCATTGAACTCCCCATTCATGGCTCTTTGGTATTTGCCCCGCTTTGTCTCGTTGCTTAAGTTTTTGGAGTAATAGGCTGAGAAGACAGCAATTAGCTGCTCCCATCATGGCAGAGTAAGGTGAATCATCATCATCATCTTCTGAAAAACCCTCAACGCAATACAGTTTCAGTCTAAACTCTTGGCGCAGCAGGAGCTTAATCATGACAGCGTGGTCATGGTTTCTGGCTAACCTATCGAATTTCCAAAACATGACCGCATCAAACTTCTTTCGTTCTGCAGCGCGACGGAGTTGGTTAAATCCGTCTCTGTCCAAACTCCATCCACTTTTGGCACTGTCGCTAAAAACTTCGACAACAACACCGTTGCGTTCGGCAATTGCCTTACGACAGCGGTCTTCTTGTGCCTCAAGGCTTAACTCATTTTGCATGTCTGATGAATACCGCGTGTAGATAGCAAATCTTGTTCGTCTATTCCTTCTCTTTTTTGTCTGGGACATTACGTTTCTCCTCATCTCTATTGGTTCCTGTACGCTTTGGTTGTTCGGGGGTCAAGATGAAAACACAGGGCTGAAAAAAGGGCTTCTGTGGCTTAAATGCAGAAATATACACGCTATCATCGGTGTATATTTGTCCGTTGAAGAAGTAATATTTTGTCATGATCCGTTACAAAATATATATATCACGACGATATATATATTATACCTAAAGATTGGTTGTGGAACCATAAAAATTAGACTATTTAGGTCCCCAACGCTTATCTTCTGATTTGTTTGCTGAGTCTAGGTAGTTGAGTAAAGATTTTTGGCTGATTTGCCAGACAGGACCAAACTTGCGACCTTTTATTTTGCCCTGCTGTGCCAGCCGTCTGATGTGGAGAGGGTTATAGCCGCTGAGTTTTACGGCCGTTTCAGTTGTTATCCAATCTTCCGACATAAAACGATTGTACCCTCTGTTGTGCTAGTTGCAATTCACTTTTCACTTTTCTGTCACACAATTACCTCCATAACTTCGGTAGAATTCGATGTGAAATTTGTTAATACATGTGCCCATTGTAATAAATCGGGGGAATAGAATGAATGAGTATTTGATGCAGATAATATGCAAAATTGACGTAACGGGAGCACACGGCAATGAGTGAGGGTAGTTTAAACATCTCTCAAGATTTATATGAATCATTTTTACAAGCACTTAAAAACCTAGGCAATGCAGAAGTATTAGCAAGCTCCCAGCTTATCTCAAGTTGCTTGGTAACAAGCTGCATTGAACAGAGTCCACATATTTCAGCCTCAGAAGCCCTTCGTGATGTTCTCACAGAGTTATTGGCGTTCTTAGAAATAGGCTCAACTACCCATGCAAAACTGCTTCATGCTAGATTCTGGGAAGGAAAAACGCTTAAGAAAATCAGAGAGAGTGAAGCATACAATCCATTGGATCTATCCATGCGAACTATTCAGGAAAACCAACGGACAGGTATTTATAAACTGGCAGCTTGGTTTCAAGAGAAAGAAAAAGCATGTCAACAGACCCTGACAAATACAGATTCCAGTAATAGACCACAACAAGAGGAAACCCCCCTCTCCGAACTGATAGAAGACGCTACGACTTTTCTTTATCCACAGCCAACATTCTCAACTAACATTGCTGAAGACTTTCCACCGGCCACTATTGGTAGGATGCCTAAAACATGGGGCGAGTATGGCGGCGCAAACATCACGCCAACTATCCAGCTAATAGAGATTACGGGTTGTACAAAACAAGTAATAAACTTCCCGAAATTGTCTGATAAGCAAGCCAACAAAGATTTAATTTACAAACCAGTTCAGCTTTCGCCACCTTATGAAATCAAAACACAATTGATTTTTCAGAATGAACCTGCTGACCGCGCGGGTATTGTGATTGGTTGGAACAATCGCAGCCAGCTCATTCGTATTCAGGCCAACCTCTATTGGAACCATCTTAGCTATTGGGAAAAAGTGAGCAACCTACCCACCCAACGCCATACGGTTCAGATTCCCGATGTTATTGAAGTTGGCAAACCGAATTGGCTATCTGTAAAAACAGGCATAAACAATAATCAAGAACGCTTTGTTATCGTATCCTGGGCAGAGAATGAACACGATTTAGCGCCATTCATGGTTGTTCAAAATGTACAGCATCCCTTAACTGGCTACGTCGGCTTGTCCACATCCGGCCCGAATCTACCCCACGTCCATTTCCACACCTTCCAGATCGCAACCTAAGCCCAGCGCCTAAAGCCCCATCTGGGGAGCCTGCGAGGCTATTGCCTCACAAATAATGCCACACGCTCTGATCCATTCATGCTACCATTTTTGTAGGTAGTTCTTGAAGCCAAACCCAATAAGTGGTTAATCAATCGAATCGCAGTAGAACCCGAATCATTTTCGGCGTTTTCGGCTGCACCTTAAGCAAAAAGGAGCGTGTGGAATGTGTCAATTAGGGCAACTCCCTATCCCGATTCTTTGTATCACAATGAGCGACCTGCAAGCTTTTGCTCAAGGGCAACAGCAGCAGCTTTTGACAACAGAACAAATCGAACAGGTCATTTATCGGCTGCGGCAAACGCTGGAAAATAATCCTTTGTGGCAAGCGCAACTGAAAAACGCTATTGAGGAGATTTTGTTGGAGTACGCCTATGAGCGTTGGCTACAAACAGTAGGTGGTCATTTATGGACAATCGCAAACATTGGCGTTCAAGATGTCACTGTACCGATAGCAGATTTTTATGCTTTGTTCATCGACGGAACAGCACCGGAGCAAGCAGCAACTGCCGTTTTGAGCGAGGTGAATTATGAGCAATCATAAGCAGCCACTTTTTTCGCTCGGTCAAACTGTTGCTACTCAAGATGCATTAGATGCGCTGACAGAATCTGGACAAACACCGGAGCAATTTTTGCGCCGTCATCAAATGGGCGATTGGGGCGAAATGGTAGAAGCGGATAAAGAGCAAAACGATCTTGCTGTTCAAGAAGGATTGCGGATTTTTTCAGCCTACAAGTTAGCTACCGGAGTCGAAATTTGGGTGATCACAGAAAAAAATAGAAGCGTGACGACAATTTTGTTACCGGACGACTACTGAAAAAAAGCGGGCAGAGAATAGCCAAGCATCAATTCGTGATGGCATTCTCTGCTCCTTTTCTATGAGGTCAAATTACCCCTTTAGCTGACGTGGATTCGCCTTCTGACAAGCCCGTCGCCATTGATATCGAATCTCTTTCTCCTCAACGTCTAGATGGTGACATGCCACTTCAATTTCTGAAAAAACAGCCTGTTGCGTTTTGTAACCGCCCTTCACAATGCCTGCTATTTTGAACAAGCTTTGCCAAAATGGATTGTTTGGCAAAAAGATATTGGTGTCTGCTGGCAATCTACGAATTTTATTTAATTCCGCGGCAACGGCAGTGTCCGCCCAGCGTTGGATTCGCTCTCTTTTTTTCATCTCAACCTCCAAATGTGATAGTTTTTCGCTTTACATTCACTATACAGATTGAACAAATGATGTGGAATCAAATCCAGTAGCATGGTCAAACATTGAACTCGCTAAGAGTCGTTTGCTATCATTTGAGTAAGTCGTTTTATGAGCAGTCTAAGTCCGCTAAACAACACAGCCTTTCTACAACAAATAATCATCGCCGTATTGGGTTGGTCTTGGATTGAATATCTCGCTATTGGCTTGCGATTAGCCCGTAAGCTGTGGCGCGGGATGGCCGATGAAGGTATGTATGAAGTGCTGGAATATGAGACGACACTTGAGTTAAAGAATAGGCAAGGGAGTAAAGCTACTTTCAATAAACGTCAAAAGGTGAAGTATCTGCAAAATAATATTATTGCCTATCAAGATCAGGCATGGGGTGACGGGGAAATCTTGTTGGATTATAGCTGTTCTGTCGGCATTGAAGCTGACCGTTATAGGCCGGACCAAAAGACATACATATTGATTTCTCTGCGGGAGGAGAAACAAAAGGGAGACATAGATGAGTTTCGCATTGAGTGGGGTATTAAAGATGGGTTTTTACGTAGTGAGGAACAATGGGGTGCAATGATTAGCCATCGTACCCATTTTTTGAAATCGCAAATCATCTTCCCAAAGTCCCGCCCACCCATTCGGGCTTGGGCTGTTGAGCAACTGACGAACAAGAAGTATTTGTTAGACCAAAAAACGAGCCAACTTCCTGACGGCCGTTGGCTGGTGCAGTGGCAAACAAAAAGACCACGATTACATGAAAACTACATCATCAAATGGGAATGGTAATCGAAAAACGACAGACCCGCGTCGTCTGCCGTTTCTCTCAACTACCTAACTTCTATGTGCCAGAACCACCAGACATGCGTGACGCTCCTTTTGCAATTGCAGTAGACAAATGCGGCCGCAATCGGTAAACGATAAAGCTGACTATGGAATTGGGTAAAGAAGTCGGGGTGAATTATATGCGATAACTCATATTTCTTGCAATATTTCCTAATCTACTGGTCAGGTTCGATTTTTGGTTTCGGACCTGGCCTTACGTCGCGGGCGATATATTCTCTGACTGCCTCTCTAGTTGTTACCCAATTGCGCCCAATTTTTACACCCCAAAGATCACCCTCTCGAATCAAATGCGACAGATGACCATGGGATAGCCCGCTTAGTTCAGCAGCCTCTCTTAAAGGGATAAGAGCGTTCAGCTTTGGCTGATCGTCATCTCCCTCATCTTTGCTGCTTGCCATGAGGTATCAGATATATGAAAAAGCTACTTTTTTAATGTGTCCTCCAAATCTGCTTATAGATTTGAATAATTGAGAAGTTATTATAGCAACCTCTCAGCTTCTTTACATATTGTTGGCAAAGGGATCTAAACTTCCTTTGGGGTTGAATTGATTGTTGTTGACATTGTTTTTTTCGTGTATGCTAAAATAGCTATTAATATGTACAGATTTAACGCCAATAATAACGCCATAAGTCAAGAGGTGGAAATCATGAAAACTGTGTCGATAAGTGAAGCGCGGGACCAACTTAGTGCGTTTATCAAGCGAGCAACAAAAAGACAAAGATGATGTCGTCATCCAGAATCGAGGACGGCCAGAAGCTGTTATCATCTCCTATGAAGATTATGAGATATTGCAAGAGGCGCGTGAAAATGAACGTCGAAAGAAAGCCATCCAAGCCCTACAGCAAATTGCCGAAGAAGTAGGCAATAGAAACACATCATTGTCAGAAAAAGAATCTGAAAAGCTGGCCGATGAGATTACACGAGAAGCTGTAGACGGGTTGGTGAAAAAGGGTACTGTTCGTTTTCAAGAGTAAGTTATGCGCGTTTTTGTTGACACCAATATTTTTATTGCCTACTTGCTCAGTCCCAGAAAAGATAGCTTGGTCAAACTGCTCTTGGATAAGGTGGCTGATGGGGATGTAATCTTACTGGTTTCGCGGGAGCTACTAGAAGAAATAAATGCCACCGTCCAAAGAAAACCGAAGTTGATAAAGATTGTTACCAAATCACGCTTGTCTGAATTTATCAGGCTTTTGTTAGCTGTCTCCGAAGAAATCCCCCCTTATCACAGAACCAATCCCACAAATTACCAGAGACCCCAAAGATGATTTCTTGATTGCCTATGCGGTGCTTGGCCAAGCAGATTACCTTGTTAGCGGTGATAACGATTTGCTTGTCTTAAACGAGATTCATGGCGTGAAGATGCTCGATTCGGCCGCGTTTAGAAGGCTCATTTCTTAGCCTTATTTTTTATGTTTTTGACGGCAATAAGATTCAATCCAGTAGCTCAACCTTTTTAGCCACCGTGCCAAATTGAGAGAAAACGCGCACAAACTTCGCCTCATTTGCTCCCATATAGACAAAAGCATTACTGTGCGTCGGCTGTTCTGAAATTGTAGCCTCACTGTAAAACTTGATGCGATGGTTGGTAAAGCAAATGGGGAACGCCCAAAGAGGTGCAAACCATTTATTGCTGGGAACTGCATTGACCAGTAAGATAGCCTGTTCAATTTTTCCCCCTCGATACTGTTTGATAAGGTAATCACTCCACTTGGCTTGGTTGCTTACGCCATTTTCTATGCCATATGGTGGATTAAGAAATATACGCCCCCACCATTGACGGCTCAAACCATCATCAACGATAGAAAAATAAGTGGCTGCCCTGACAACTTTATTCGCAATTTCATTGCTGGCTGGGTCTAAATCTATACTCCCCATGACCTCACGAACGGCCGTCAAATATTGTGGCGGTGTATACCATTCATTCGAGGTGCTTAATTGGAGTGAGTGGGTGTTGTTAATTGTTTTATCAGAAGGCCTCTGTGGCTTGGTACCAATATCAAAATTATCAGGCAAGCGATATGACTGCACAATGGAAACGGCTTGTCCATAGGTGATATTTTCACCGTCGCTGGCTCGTTTCACGGCCTCAAATCGTGCTTCATCAGGTGTGCTAGGTGCAGCTAGAAGATACAGGGCAGACGGGGCTAACTGTAAATCCGCAAAATTTGTGGTTTTGAAGGCTTTGGCCACACGCATGAAATTGAGGGCTGTATTTTCTGTCCAATCAAATTCGGAGCGTAACCATTTGCCGAAAGCTCCATGTGGCAGGCGGCGTTTGATCTCCATCAGCTTTAAGCCAATGGTGACAATATCCTCAGCCGACCGTTTCATCAGCAACCGGATTTCTTTTGTTCGCTCCAAAACGAAACGATGTCCATTTCTATCTAATTGGTTGTAATCAAAGGTGACTGTTGGCTGCATACGCGACTGGTCAAGCTGGTTCCCATCAAGAAAACAGCTCAACTTCATTCTACACCTTTGGGAAAGTAGAGAGAGATTCTATTTGAGGCTTGGTCACTAAATGTGACCACTTCTTTTAAACGGCAAAAGAATCAAAGCCGATGCTGCGCATCAAGATTCTCGTGAATTGTTTGATTGTTGCTAATGATACCTGTGCAAAGCAAAACGAACGGAGCATCTGGCCGGAAGCGAAGCGTACACTTAGCCCAGCGAGTTCGCGGATGCCGGACACACGCATGGAGTTCTGAGTGGAGCGAAGAAAGCGGAATGCGTGTGTCGGGCAGGAGCGGAGTAACGAGCTAAATAGGGCTATGTGTGCAGCGGAGATGGAGGTACAGGATGCGGAGTGGGCTTGAATGGAAACGGCCGTTTTTCCCGTTGAAATATGTTGGACGGCATGATTTAATGCTCTTATGGCATTAACAAAAGACGATATACAAGTGATACAAAATTTGCTTGGTGACTTAGAAAACAGCATTGGTGAATCGTTAGACAACAGGTTTGAAGCTCACCGTAATTGGGTCGAGTTTGAATTAGACAAGCGAATCAAGCCGCTTGAAGAGAAAAATCTCCCATCTACCAACGAAAGAAGAATATTTTGGTAGCATGGATACCCTTATGAAAGAGATTCAAGAGTATCGCATGGAACATGCCTCATTGGGAAGCAAAGTAGATAGGTTAGAAAAACGTGTAGAAACGGTTGAAGCGAAAGTCGGAATCAAAAACGGTTAAAAGGTGCCTCATAATAAGCAAATCCACTCTTATATCTTCGACAACTTCTCCCTCTGGCTCAAGTAGGTATAAAAGGGTCGATTTTGAAATATTCATCATTTCGCAGATAGCCTTAATTGAATATTTTTTGCCGCCATTTGCATCATTTTCATCATACAATTGATAAAGTCGTTGTACTTTTTCAGCATCCAAACTTTTTGGGACGACCACCTTTTTTACCTCTTGCTCTAGCTGCCGCTAATCCAGCTTTGGTACGCTCCTGAATCAAGTTTCTTTCAAATTCAGCCAGTGCGCCAAAGATATGAAAAATAAGTTTGCCCCCACTGGTCATTGTGTTTATGGATTCTTGTAGACTCTGGAATCCTATGGAACGATTTTCAAGTAAGGTCATCATTTCTATTAAGTTTTTGAGAGACCGACCAAGCCTATCCAATCGCCAAACAACTAAGGTGTCCTCACCATCTCGCAGGTAGGTTAAAGCTTCCTGCAATCCAAGTCGATTAGATTTTGCACCACTCATCTTGTCGGAGAATATTTTTTTACAACCCGCTTTTTTGAGAGCATCTTCTTGAAGGGCTAAATTTTGATCGTCTGTTGAAACACGTGCATAGCCAATAAGCATGATGCAATTGTAGCGTGCGGAAACCCATCATTTCAAGAACTTTTTAGACGTTGATTTCTGGAATGAGTTACTGGATTGACTTTACTGAATTTTGAGAAATTTTAATTCCGAAGATTAAAGAGTCCGAAAAACGGGGAATTTCTGTATTATACGTTCTGTCGAGTAAAGAAAAAGAACATTTCGCACATATGGCAGCGATTTGTTGTCCGCGTATAACTTATGGCAACCTGCTATTGCAATAAGAAGTAAGTTTGACAACAAAAACGATTGCACAAAATAGACCATTAGTCGTAGTGCTACTCGGTGTTACAAGGACTATTACTCCGATATAGTAGGCTTTATAATCATGACTAGCCTTCAGGTTAAATTTGGACATCAGCTTCGACGTCTAAGACGGCAAACAGATATGACCCAAGAGCAGCTAGCTGAAACAGCGGGTGTTTCCACAGATTTGATTAGTAATATTGAACGGGGAATCAATGCTCCTTCCTTCAGGACGCTGGAAAAGTTAGCAGGAGCTCTTAATGTCTCGGTAATCGAGTTGTTTAATTTTGAATTTTCCGAGTAACCTTTCTTAATTTTTCGTCGCGATTAGTTTTTTCCAATTTTTTGGAATACCTCTCGTAATCTCACAAGGTATATAAAGAAAATGTTCACGTTGACAGACTATGAACGAAAAGCATTGTCCGAAACTATTAATTTAGCAGATGGACATGCCAGATATTCAAGCATCTCAATAATGAAGGCAATGAAAAATGCCATTGCCACCTTCCAAACAGAGGCTGAAAAGCTAAATTATTATGACCTTGAAATGGAATTTCTTTACACTTTTTCTAAAATTAGCAATCAATCTATAAACAATTTAGAAAAAACCCTGATTTGTCCTACGGCTTCGATCTCAATAGAAATCATTGCGAATTTTTTAAGACTAAATAATTATTCTGTTTCACTAATTCATCCCACCTTTGATAATTTAGCAGACATTTTGAAACGACATAAAATAAAAGTTAATCCTTTACAAGAAGAGGACATTCTCAATGAGGATATCGATCGGTTAGTTTCCGACACTGATACTGATTGTCTTTTTTTAGTTCTTCCCAATAATCCAACTGGCCAATTTCTTTCCCAAGAAAAGTTTGTCGAGCTTTCAAATGCATGCAAAAAGCATAACAAATTGCTAATTATTGACTTTTGTTTTAGGTTTTTTTGCCCTGAATTATATGGTTGGAATCAATACGAGTTTCTTTTACACAATGATTTAAATTTCATTGCTATCGAGGATACAGGAAAA
Source organism: Arenicellales bacterium (assembly GCA_965215945.1). Taxonomy (GTDB): domain Bacteria; phylum Pseudomonadota; class Gammaproteobacteria; order Arenicellales; family JAHEKD01; genus JAHEKD01. The sequence goes on from CBDCFC010000036.1 coordinate 9,863, forward strand.
ACTTGGGCTACTTTTGAAATCAAAGCAAGCACCTTAACAGCCAGTAAAAGAAAACTTTCAAGATACTCCATAAGATTTATAAAGATATTTTCATGTGCCACTCTCCTCTTCAATTGCATATTCTTCAAAAAGTACTTTCCATGAATGAAAGAACCAAACTCTTGGGACTACGTAAAATAATTCAAACTAATCGAGATATCTTGAACAAAGCCCTTATACCCAAATCATTGATACCTATTGGTTCAACTTCTTCTAGTGTTGAATGGGTAAGTCTTAAGAGGGTAAAAAAGAACGATTTACAAGTCATTGAATATTTAGGAACAAATGGAATCCATGCACTACCAGGAAAACATTTTTTTTGGGGACAAAAAATGAAGCACTCCAATTACATACGGTTTGCGCTTCTCAGGGATGAAGAAGTTTTGCGTGAAGCGGCCCGGAAAATTGAAGATCTTTACTTCGATGAAATTTAAAGGATTCAAAATCAGAAAATAGCGCTTTTATACAATAGAAGTAGATTATTTTTGGAAATTCATATGAACAAATTTGCCAATTCTTTACTTGCCGTCGGTGCATTTGTAGCCGGCCTCTTAGTAGGTCCTTTCATTGAAAGACTAATAGACCCACTAATTGATACCACTGATAAACTGATAATAGCTGGTATTGCTGCTTTAATACTGGTTGTATTAATAATAGGGGTAATCGTAATTACGCTTACAACTCACGAATCGGGTCGTTTTCAAGCTATTACAAAAAATGTTGAGGATATTTCAAAGAATCTTGGTCTAAGGGTTGAATTTTTTCCACACGATCCATTAAGTCCTAAAAAAGATCCCTATGAGATAATGAATAAATTAGTAAGAATGGCAAAAAGAGAGTATTATGTGCTTGATCATCGACCCACTTTTAATCCACCTCGATTCTATGATACAGATTCTCCGAAGGCTAAAAGCAGAGTAAGATACTATAATGCAATGACAAAAATGGCTAGGAGGAAAATCAGCAAGAATGAGTATTTTTCATATAAGAGAGTAGTTCAATTGGATGAAGGAAACACAAATGTATGGGATGTGTCAATAAATGGAGATAATATATTTGCAGACCATTGTAAGGATCTTATAGAATTTCACAGAAAGAATCGCCAATCGCGAGCAACAATCAAAACCTCAAGAGTCTTTTATCCAAACGCAAGCATTGTAATAGTTGACGGTAAGGTAGTTCTCCTTGAATTAGCGATCAATGGTCCTGATGGGAAAGTTCAAGTAGAAGGAGATTTAATTTTCAATGATCCTGATGGAGTGATAGCTACCCCCATTAAAACAATTGATAGAAAATATTGACTCCACGTCTATACTTATTGATGAGGTCAAATAAGCATTTTTGTCAACCACCCTAAGTGCAAGCAAATTTGTTTTGTCGGGTCTTGTCAGGCTGAATTCATCAATAATATTCGACAAAACTTCCAAGTTTGTACTTAGTAATCCGTCAGCAATAACTTGATGGTTATACTCTCAATTTTTCGCGAAATTTTATCCCTCATTTCAGCCTTAACGGGATTACTAGTTCTGTCTTCATGATTCACAATAATTGATTTAGGCATATGAATAAATTTAACGGATCTAATACGCATTTTTTCTTAGTTCGTCATGGTTTAACTGATTGGAGCAAAGAACATAGGTTTCAAGGGTCTAAGAACGTAAAATTAAACTCGTCTGGTCAGCAAGAAGTAAAATGTTTAGCTAGATTCATAACTAATCAAACTGTCGGTCAGCCCATAATTTTCTCTAGTGATTTAGACCGTGCGTTTGAGACTGCAACCATAATTGGCAACAGATTGGGAATTGAAGCTATAAAAACTAAGAGAACTCAGAGAAGTTAGCTTTGGTTTGTGGGAAGGCAAAACGGTAGATGAAATAAGAATGAAATCTGAGGAATTGCATGCATGGGAGAAATTAGATCCAAACTGGAATTGGGGCGAAACTGGTGAAAACATTTATTCCTCGTATGTTCGTTCATCTAATTTTTTGAAAACCATCCAAGATGAATATCCAGTGAAATCGTTTATCATAGGTCACACACGGTCTAATAATTCAATCCCTGTTAAACAAGTGGATTTTTAATAAGCTTAACAATCTTGATGCACTTGAGGTTTCTACTGGTTCAGTCAGCACAGTTGAAGTCAAAGAAAATTTTATTCTACACCGTGTGATAAACTTAAATGTAAAACCTTATTTTGAGTAATTGGTTATCCATTTCGTATTGAAGAATTTTAAAAGAATTTTTCAATTTGGGGAGGAAAAATGAAAGTTATTATAACAGGTTCAGGCGGCGCAACTCCTTATGCAACAAAGAACTACACCAATGGCGGCAGTTAAGGCTGGCAATGTTGAATTGGTAGTCGATTGTGGATCAGGTGCCACACAAAGATTAGCACAATCAAATATCTCTTTGGTGAACGACGGAGCCATATTGTTGACTCATTTTCATGCAGATCATTGTGTGGACTTCCCATTATTAGTTCTTTCTTGTTTTTTAGCAGGAAGGGAAAATCCTTTGCCTGTTTATGGGCCAAAAGGCTTACAACAATTTGTAAACGTCATGTTTGACGAACTATTTGCCTATATTCCGAACCTAATTGAGAATGTTACAGGTAAAAAGCCTGAAATTGAGACAATTGAAGTTAAACCCGGTTTTTCAACAATTATAAACAATTGTCGGATCACGACTGGCAAGGCTGTTCATGGTGTTCCCGCCTTATGTTTACAAGATTGAACATAATAATAATTCAGTTCTGATAAGTGGAGACACAGAAGTAAGTGAAGATGTCATATCTCTTGCTGAAAATGTAGATCTGTTTAGTCCATGAGTGTCCTTTCCCAGAGGAATTTGGTTTTATTCCAACTCATACAACCCCTTCACAGGTTGGTGAGGTTGCAAGTAAGGCCAATGTTAATTCAGTAGTTTTGACACAATTTGTTTTGAAGACATTGTTGGATATGAACAGAGTATGATTGATCATGTAAAGAAGAACTTCAAAGGGCAAGTTTATATTGGTGAAGATCTGATGACCTTCATGATTGATTCAAACAAAGTACATTTGGAACAATAGCAGTGTTCGTAACCCCTGAAGAAATATGTGCCGAAATTTTGCGAAGTGAAATTATTAAAAATAAGCTTTGCACTACAGGAAAACAGTTAGGCAAACCGGTGCAGAACGTTTGGGCAAATCACCCACTCAATGGTTGTCTTTCACATATCACTTATTCGAACATGAGCCAATCGCTGCTTGCTGTATGACTTTTTTATAGATATCGGGTGGAATAAAAATGGTCAATGAAACTATTTTGAGCTCTAAAAATATTGAGACAAAATTAGTCCATTATTTAGAGCCTTTTCGAAACTTTGCACTATCTGCAAGTATTTATCATTTATTTGAGACAGGCCTGTATGATTTATTGATTGAAAGTGGGGCTATCACTTTGGACACTATCTCAACAAAGCTAAGTCTTGATAAACTAAGATTAGCTGGGTTTCTGCATTATTTAAAAAATGAGAAGTACCTGTCATTTGTTGATGGAAAATACAGCTTAACTCATGAATGTGTAGAGCTATCAGCTTTTCGGGCTTGGTATAAGATGCTGATAGGCGGTTATGGTATGGCCTTTCTAGGAGTTGGGTAATGTTTTAAAATTAAATGCTGATTGGGCGTCTAGGAACATGACAGAAATCGGAGTGGGCAGTTGTGGTGTTAGCCTTTATGACACGTTCCCGCTGACAAAAAAGCTGCTCCAAAAAGTTGAAAAAGCTTGTGACAAATTTCTAGATTTAGGGTGCGCTGACGGAATGTATCTTGTTGAATTTTGTAAGCAATTACCTGAGATTTCCGCAGTTGGTGTCGAAATTGATGAAGGGAATTGTTCAGCGGCAAAAAAACTAATCAACGAAAACAGCTTACAGAATAGAATTGAAATAGTAAATGACTCTGCTCAAAACTTCTTATCTTCTAATGCAATCGAATTCATACCAGATTTTACCGTATTGAGCTTTGTATTGCATGAAATCTTAGGGCAAGATGGACTACAAAGTGTTAAAGATTTTTTACGTCTGATTATCGAGGCTTTTCCGAATATATATTTAGTGGTAATTGAAGTAGATTATCAGATTGACTCTCTCCAATTAAGCTTACTCTGGTCTTTCGAGATCCTATTACAATCCCTATTATCTACTTCATTCAATAACTAATCAGTCTTTGAAAACCTGCATCATTTTGGGAGGGATTTGTTTGTGGAATGCGGTTTTGAGATTGTCGAAAAAGCGTTTCCCGATCCTTTAGTTGATTCAACTAAACTAGAAGTGGGATATTTGCTAAGAAAATCTCACTAAATAGAAAATTTGGGGGCAGGTTTCTAGATGCAAAATCAGCAATATCCAATTCTTGAGTTCGATCCGAAAAGTTTACCTGTAATAAAACCAGAATATTTTAATTGAAGACGTAGAATTTCCTTCACGCGCTGTAGCTTGCTTTTTTAACGATTGTCATCGACGAACTTAAGTCAGAAGGGGAAACTTCCGCTTAATTACTACTCAACGAAGCGAGATGGGTTCTCATTGCAATTTATAGTATGAGTTTCGGGAACATGGAAATTGCAATATACCATCCATGTGTTTGGTGGTCCCTTAGCATCTGCTTTGATGGAAGAAGTAATAGCTTTGGGAGGCAAAACTATCATTGCATGTGGTGGGGCTGGCTCACTGAATCCCAATTTATACTTAGGTCAAATCATTGTACCAGTTTCGGCTATAAGAGATGAAGGAACTTCTTATCATTATCTGCCTCCATCACGCGAAGTTCATACTAATACACATGTTTTAGATATTATATTCACCTATTTGAATGAAAATAATATTGATTATTTAGCTGGTAAAACTTGGACAACAGACGCAGTTTATAGAGAAACAATTAACAAGGTTGAATTACGAAGAACTGAAGGGTGCTTAACCGTGGAAATGGAAACGGCTACATTTATTGCTGTCGCAGAACACCACAATATAAAATTCGGGCAATTGTTATATGCGGGTGATATTTTGAGTGATGGTAAATGGCAACCGAGAGAGTGGAACAACAAGTTTGAAATAAGAAAAAGATTATTTGAACACGCATGCAAAATATGTACTCTTTTCTAATGCATAAAAGCAACTATGATTTCAGCGAAATTCAAAACTCCATAAAAATTCAGAGATTCAAATATTATTTGTTTTGGTCATTGGGATAAGTAACAGTACCATTCAGGATGCATATATCTGTTTCCCCACCTTTCTTTGGTAACGTAAGCAATAATCTTGACATTGAGTCGCTACGACAAAAACATATTGCAAAACTGATGCAACCCAAAAAATTTAACCAAGATGCAAGACACTTGTATCTTCGGATAATCACTTATTTGAAGTTCGAAAAAATACAATTCTGATTACTAGAGTTTTTCCGTTCTAAACTTCTGGCTCGAATTACAGTCGCATTTTTAGCCAAATTGATGGTATTTAGAAAGTTTTGTACCGAAAATCAACAAACTTACTGCTCTGAGAATCAGCGAATTTTTATAAAGGAACAGCTCTATTGAATATGTACTCAATCCCCTCAAATATTAGTACTAATCTCAGTAGATTCCCATCACTATCAAATACTCTTAGTAAAGCAATTTCAGAAATTGCAGCGCTGAAAAGTGTATCGGGGCTGTTTGTAACAGGCTCTATTGCTATTGGCAATGTTGACAATTATTCGGACATTGACCTCCTTATCATTACTCCTGACGAGGAATTGCAGGCGGTCTGGAATAATAGAAAGCTCATAGCTGCGAAAGTTGACCCTATTATTTTCACCATTGACCTAATTGAAATAATGCCAACAACATGTATCTTTTATTTTGAGAATGGAATCAAGTTGCACTTAACGTTTGAAAGTGAGATCCATTTGCAGTTTGAACCAGAGTATATAACAAGTATCCCAATTTTTTACAAGAACGAAAAAATCGAAGACTGGTATAAAAAATGTAATAAGCAAATTTTTTTACATAATCTCCAAATCTCTAGTGGCTGATGATGAAAGATTTTGGTTTTGGCTCTTACAAGGTGCCTCCAAAATTCCAAGAGGTGAAATTTGGGCGGCTTTTGATACTCTGAATACTCTTAGAATAATTTTAGTTAAGCTTGGTGATGCAATTAGAAAAGATTACTTTCAAGGTTATAGGCGAATAGGAAGATCGCTGGTCGTCCCAAAATCTTGATAAATTGATTACGACAAGTTCAACAGTAAGTAAACATAAATTAATTCTGGCTTATTCTCAAATCCTTTGTTCATTATCTAGAATTTAGAGAAATGTTTGACCATATGAACAATCCTGAGTGGAAGGTTTCACAGGATACGATCGATTATGTGATAAAAACTGTGGAGACTTTGTTACATAATGGGAAATAACTGATTAATAACATGCGAAATTAGAATGAAAAATCAAAATTTAAATGATCAATTTGATGTCATTTGTGCAGGATACGTAGGCTATTCATTTCTGGCAAGTGTTAAGAATCACCCTATAGATAATGCTCATGCCTATTTTTCAAAAAAGAAATTGGACGATCGTTTCTGATGCCTCAATCGTCGCAACTACACTTTCCTCTTGGGGCGTGAAAGTTTTACTCTTGGGTAACAACGTGGGCACCGATTATTTCGGTGCGGAACTTCTTAAGAATATTAATGAGGCAAATTGTGCCACAAGCCTATGAGCAACAGCAGGGCGACTATTCACGATTGCATCAATTCGTACGACTGTATTTGTTTCATCCCTCTTCGGCCATGGTTTGTTGCCCGCTGGCGATGACTGATGGCGCGGCCAGTGTGTTGAAAAAGTTTGGCAATTCAGAACAAACACAATCGGCTTTTGCAAGGCTGGTCAGTCGTGATCCGGATCAATTCTGGACGTCCGGCCAATGGATGACTGAGCGTACAGGTGGCTCGGATGTTAGCCAGACTTTGACGAGGGCAGTCCTGCAAGACAGTGATTATGCTCTTTATGGAACCAAGTGGTTTACTTCTGCAACGACATCAGACATGGCGCTGGCACTGGCCAAAATTGAAAACTCCGATGAGCTGAGTCTGTTTTATTTGCAAATTAAAGATCAATCAGGCCAGTTAAACAACATTGAAATTCATCGACTCAAAGATAAACTGGGTACGCGTGCGATGCCGACTGCAGAGTTAAGTCTCAAAGGAACCCCGGCCAAGCTGATCGGTGAAGCGGGAGAGGGGGTAAAAACTGTGGCAACCATGCTTAATGTTACCCGGCTTTACAATGCGGTTTGTGCACTGGCTTATATGCGCCGTGGACTGGCGCTGGCTTATGATTATGCACACAGGCGCCGGGCTTTCGGCAAGCAGTTAATCGAACATCCATTGCATGCTCGTACTCTTATGGATTTGCAACACGAGTTTGAAGGGGCATTGCATCTGGTTTTTCATGCGGGCTTGTTATTGGGCAAGCAGGAGACTCAAGAAGCCAGTGATGCTGAACAGTCGCTATTACGTTTGCTTACTCCAATCGCCAAACTGTATACCGGCAAGCAGGTAGTAAGTGTTATTAGTGAAGTGCTGGAAAGTTTTGGTGGTGCCGGTTATATCGAAGACACCGGCCTGCCGGAATTGTTGCGTGATGCCCAGGTTTTGCCCATCTGGGAGGGGACCACCAACATTCTTAGTCTGGATGTATTACGGGTGCTGGAAAAACCATCCGTATTCGAAACCTTTGTTGAAGATATAAACCTACGTTTGAGTCGTCTGGATGAAAATTTTCTGACTGCAGAACGTATTCGGGTTGAAACCGCAGTTAATAGAGTGATGGATTATTTGCAACAGACCAGTGCAGACATAAATACATTACAAGCCAATGCACGGCATCTGGCGTTTACTCTGACACGTATTCATATTTCCAGTCTGCTGCTGGAACATGCCCATTGGAGTGAGCAACAAGCTGACCAACAAACTGTCAGTCGGTTATGCGAAGCCGCGACCTACTGGGCATCCAGACCACTCAGTGTTGAATTGAGTTCGTAATTAAATAGTCCGTGCAAAAACCAAATCCAAATGGAATATCCCTGGCACACTGAAAAATTTTCGATCAATAAGTATGGCAGAGACTTTGTTGCGGGCGATTTGCATGGAGAATTTGAACGACTTGAAACAGCATTAACACAATTGGAATTTGACTTTGACCATGATCGATTGTTTTGTATCGGTGATTTGATTGATCGCGGGCCACAAAGTTTTCGGGTTAGTGAATTTTTACAATATCACTGGTTTTATTCCATCGCCGGCAATCATGAGTGGATGTTATATAACTGCCATGCGGATAAACGACTGAGCAAAACGCTTTGGTTTCCAAATGGCGGTGATTGGTGGCTGAAGGTTGATGAAAATACGAAAGCACAAATTCTTGAATCGATTAAATCAAGTATGTCTGCCTTGATTTCAATCGAGACAAATCATAGAAAAGTGGGTCTGGTGCATGCGCTTGCTTATCCATATTATGATTGGGATGAATTTTGTCTAAAGATCGTCAGCGACCAGGTCATCCAGCAATGGGCTTTATGGGAGCGTGACTTTGAGGCGCTTACAGATAAAACAGTAAACGGTATTGATTTAATCCTGTGCGGGCACACACCTATCGACAAACCGTTATCATTTTCTAACTTCATCAATATCGATACCGGCTGCGGTCATCAACCGTCATACTGGCTGGCACAGCCGGCACTAACCATAGTTGAGCTGTCACAAAAGCTGGAATTTTACCGATTTAGCTAAAAATTCCAGCTAGGATATTACAAATAGATTTTCTACAAAATTTAAAGCTAAATGTTTAAGTCTTCAGATCTAATTTGATTAGGCATAATATAAATAACCATCTAATCTGACACGGCAGTTGTAATACTCTTTTCCGTCAAATAGACCGTTTGCCTGTTGATGTGTTAACGCAATGAAAGCTGACATTCATTAACAATCTAGCTAGCCGAAACCAATAAATATTTGCTAATATTAAGCTGCTTATCTATGTGCGGCTAGGGTTCCGTTGTTTTTGCAAGTCTGGACCGAGCGCCGTTATGAACCGAGAATCGGTAGACACCTTAAAGACGAAAAAGCTAGGGGGATAGACGAGTGTGGGTACGTTCGCCCATAACCCGTTTATCTTTGAGGTACATATATGTCTATTCTCGGATTTGCCCTTGTTTTTGCCGCAGCCTGTTGTCATGCAACTTGGAATTATTTTGTTAAGCGAATAAATGGCGGGCCAGAACTTGTCTGGCTCTTTTCAGTGCTATCGGTTGTGATATATCTACCTGTCGTGCTATTTATTCTAATAAGCCAAAAACCTGAATTTGGTCGTTTAGAGTTCATATTCATCACCGGAAGCTCGGTACTTCACCTAGGTTATTTTTTATTCTTGCAAAAGGGTTATAAAAATGGCGATCTTTCTTTAGTCTATCCAACTGCCCGTGCGACTGGTCCCTTCTTATCGTGCGCTTTTGCCGTTGTATTACTAGGTGAACACTTGACCCCACAACTCTTGTTTGGTGGACTAGCAATTATTATCGGTGTCCTTTTTCTTTCTGGTGGGTTCGGTAAAAAAGAAGGAAATATATCGACTTCAATTTTATTTGGCCTGGGTGCGGGAACATTAATTGGCAGTTATACAGTTTGGGATGCTTACGCTGTTTCGACGCTGTTGATTCCGCCATTACTACTGGATTATGTTTCTAGTATCAGTCGATGCTTATTACTTGCTCCGCATGCTGTTAAGCATAAGAAATTAATAACGAATTATTGGCTGAATGATCGCGTGGGTGTGTTGTGTATTGCAATATTTAATCCGCTTGCCTACATTCTTGTGTTATATGCGCTTACATTTACGCCAGTCATTTATGTTGCTCCTGTTCGAGAACTGAGTGTACTGATTGCCGTACTTATGGGCGCACTATTACTTGGTGAAAAGAATCTTAGAAACCGAATCGGATGGGCAATATTAATCCTTATGGGTGTTGTACTACTGGCAACCGGCTAGAAAAGCAAAATGTCAGCTTTAGAGTATGTCCTGATAAAAGTAAAGATTGCTAAATGGCAGAAAAGGGCAAATAGCGGACAGTGATAAGTCAAATTCTGTTCAAATCTATTGGTTAAACTGTCAAGCCAAGCCTAAATCTTACAACTAATAACTATAGACCAGATAAACTCCGGTCGTAACAAAAAGCCCGGCTACAATTTTACAGGGGTATTCATTCAGCTGGGTTTTGCATGTGTGGCGGATTCCATTGAGGACTTTTTTGCTAACACGACTTGTCTGTAAAACAATAACACTGAGTATTAATATGCAAAAAGCAGCCATACATTCAGTGATGGCGATAAAGGTTACGGACGGACTGATATCCACCGCACGTTGAGTGCAGATCATACAGGCAATGGTAATTCCTTCAATCAGGGCAAATATTTTCCAGTTGCAATAAATGATTTGCAGCAGCTTCTTTCGATCTGCGAACAGAGTGAATGCCACACCTGATACAAGCAAACCCAAACTAAACATAATATATCCGCTCCAGAAATCGGTTTGCTGGTAAATCCACTCACTGGCTACCATCATCAGCGAGAAAAACAGCATGGCGATTATCAAGTAACCACAGCCATTCAGATTTACTTTTGTTGTACGGCTATTACAAACATACATCACGATTACACCAACAGCAGCCAGGGCTAAAGCAATGTAGTGAATCCATGACAATAGTTCATCAATCAGCAAGAATGCTAAAAACGGAATACATAACACGCTGAGATTTTGAATGGTCTCGGCGATGACTGTATCGTTACGCCTGAAAAGTCCGCCGATATAAAAATAAGTATGGACAGAAAAAAACACCCCCGACATAAAGGCAATTGCACTGATATTAAGTTCAGGTATCGTGACATTAGTATTGAATGGCACTGCAACTAAAACAGGCAACGAGCCGAACAACGAAGAAACAATAACAGCCTGCTGAGGGTAAGAAAACACTCTGCTGTCTACAAACCACGCATCTAGCAGGGCGATAGTGGCATACAAAAAAGGTGGAATCATGGCTATCAGTAGCCAGTTGTTCCAAAGTGTGTTCATCAATCTCTCCTGCTAAATTATTATTCGCCCGCCAAATCAAAACGTAAACGGTGGTCTGAGCGTTACTTTAGCCCGGCTGATAAATAATTTCTGTGAAATAGTTAATAGATAATATCACCCTAACTTTGTTGATTAAGTGCCTCAATTGTTTCCAGCAAGCTATTCGGAATATTGACACCTTTTTTGGAGGTTTTCTGGCGGTTCTGATAACGACGTTCAGCAGGCAGTCGGGTACCAGGTTGGCTGAGTAATTCCTCAAATAGTTGTTCTGCATGTTGATACGGGTCATCACTATGGCCAAATTTCGTCGGATCAATTGCGATTAGCAACTCGCCGCCCTGTGGTGGACCGCCGTCATTATTATCTCTTTCGGCGGCTTCAAAGCTTGCTGCTTCACCAAGCAGTGGCCCGACTAATAGTTCAATCATTAATGCAATGGAAGCGCCTTTGTACCCACCAAAGGTCAGCATCGCCCCTTCGAGTACTTCGTTAGGATCAGTAGTAGGTTGTCCATCTTTGGTAATCCCTACACCTTGTGGCAATTCATGACCTTCACGAGCGGCAATCATGACTTCACCTCTGGCCATCGCTGCCGAGGCCTGATCAAAAACCATGGGCGGTTTGTTTTTTCTAGGCCAACCGAATGCCATTGGATTAGTACCAAAAAAAGGCTTGGTACCGCCTGGCGGAGCAACGGCCGGTTTATAAGCCGTGAATGCAAAGGCAGCCAAGTCCATTTCTGCCAGGGCTTCAATCTCCATCCAAAGGGCTGCAAAGTGATGCACTCGAATTAAGGCCATAGCTGCAATTCCGTTTTTTTTAGCACAATCACCAAGCGGTTGCTTAGCAGTTTTTAATGCCAAAGGCGCATAACCATTATGTGCGTCAAGTTGCAGTACAGCGGGAGCAAGTTGCTTAATAGTCGGTTTAGCGTCACCTTTGACTTTGCCACTTTTTAAAGATGCAACGTAGCCCGGCAATCGGAATAAGCCATGAGCGTGGCATAAATCGCGCTCGGCAGCGGTCATGGTTTCAGCTAGTGCAGTGGCATTGTCATGATCACAACCATTGGTCACCATGCAGTCATAGGCCAGTTGATAAACTTGCTCTAAAGATAAATTCACATCACTCATAATAATTCCTCAGGCTAAGTTATTCGCTTGGACCGGCTCCCCGCCTGGATTCTTCTGTTGCGGGGACGTATGTTTTGTGTGCGTGACTATTTAACAAACTCCAGTGTATATCATTGATGTCTTGACCGGTAACCTGAGCGTTTTTTCCATTAACAGGCTCGGTATTAAACAGGCAGTACGCAAGTTCTGTCTGCTTACAATCAAGATCACTAGCAGTGTTAAATAACAATTTGCCGTCTGCAAAATTGAATTGGTTTTGTTCGTAACTATAAACCAAACTCAACTTGGTATGCTCAGCAAGTCTCGCCAAAAATGGTAATAGTAATAAGGGATATTTGATTCGTTCAAATTGGTAGTCAGTTTTATTTTCAATCAAAGCAGAGTCCACTAAATAAGACCCTATGTGTATCGGGCAATAATCTTTAGATTGAGTGTTAGTGTCCGTTAGAAAATGACTTAAAAGGCGGGCTCCTGGTAACTCATAGGCGGCCAGCCAGCGAGCCACTTTGCCAATTTCTTCGGCGTGACCCCACTCAAAACCCGCTCCTCGGGCGGCCTTTTTACATTGCGCATCGATTTCATTGAGCGAATAAATCATTCTGTTTGATGTGGTAACGGAGGATATGCCCAGTCATCCTCAGGTAATGTGGCCAGCTCATCAGGAAAGGGGGCGTATTGAAACATATTGATCCTGACCCAACGGTCTGAACGGGGATCAAATTTAGTAGCGCCAAAAAAAGAGAGTTTTAGCCTCAACATATCAATGGGTAACATTTCAGCACCAATTAAATTATCCTGTATTTCCATATAATGATGGTTTTCGCATTGCTGGATACGCCGGGCAATATGGCGAAACTTTGGGTTTTCCAGCAAAAACTCGGCCAGAACTTGAGCTTGTTCTGCCTTTCCGAGAGTTTTATAAAACTCAGATACAAGCCAGCCGATACATAATGGTTGTTCTAATTCCATCCCTGGTTCGTCAAACCGTTCACCCAGGCGGGGCTCGAGTTTTTCTTCGGACACATACCAGAACCGGCTACGGTTTTGTTTGATTGAATAGTCATGACTCAGTGCCCAGCTATAATGCTGTTCAATCATTTCGCGCATGGCCTTTACACAAATGCGTCCATTAATCAGTGGCAGTTTAGTTTCATCAGCGGTCATGCATTCAGTAAGTCCATCAACCAAATCCGGGTAAGGTTCCATCAACAACATAGCGAGTTGTTCTTGCCCTTCCAGCGAGAGATATTGTTCGCTCCACATATAAAGTTTGTCCCAGGGTTGATCCAAACTGAAATCAAATTGATTTAGATAATTTTGTAATTGTTCTAGATCTTGTCTTAGCTGTTCAATTTTTGGTTTTTGAATCGGATGCTGGGAATGCCATTGTTCGGCATTCAGTTTCGCTCTAACCACAAATTGCTTAAACTCATTTATTTGCGCTGAACCGGCTTTGACTATATTGCGTACTCTTGCCAATGCTTCTTCGCGGGCAACCATCCAGTTATTGATTAAAGTTGGATGGTTGACCAGAAACGGTGCCATGCCTAACCCGGTTGAATTACCGACACCAAGACTGTGTTTAAGGTCTGCGTCCAAAGTTACGGCCTGATCACCGCCTTTGGCCTTGGCCAAATGCTCCGCCAGATCGACCGTAAAAGTTCGAATTAACCAGACACTTAACATTTCCGCACGAAAAGGTGCCGAAAGTTCCTCGCGTAACCAGACTAAATCACGATCAGCAGCACCGAATTTTCCTGCACCATAAACGGCTGTGGTACGCATTAAGTAACCTACTTTTTCTATCTCCTCTTGATTTGGTTGCTGACCAGACGCGAGCGCATCGATGACTGAATTAAACAAACGCACCGAACGGTTAGCACGTGACAGTGTGATTTCTGAACTTGTAACTCGCCCGGCTTCCTGTAACGGAACATTTTTTTTTAATCGCTCAATGTCAGATTCAGTTGGCACGCCATCAAATAATGTAAAGGTGGCATCCCAGGCCTCGGCGATGACCCGGTCAGAACGTAATTCATCAGGAAGATCGTGGGCAAATGCAACTAACGAATAAGTTCGAACAGGCCCGCTGGCCTGATAAACGGCGTGACCAACACCTTGATGGTCAATTTCCCAGCGGCTACGTTTGTATTGCCAGTTTTCCTGTTTTAGCCGCCTTAATAAGGTGCGCATGAATGACAGACGGCACTGGTGAGCGCTTCCCATGCGCGCTAGTTTCATTACTTGGTTTGCAGGACGCCAAAGATGTTTAACATCTGAATAATGTGCCTGCTGTTGATTCATTAGGCTTTAGCTTGGAAATTGTTCTGAAAAAATTTAAACCAGTTATTACCCATGACGGCATGTACTTCCGTTTCATCAAAGCCGCAGTCGCGTAGGCCTTGTTCGATATTGCTAAAGTCACGATTATCATTAAACCATTGGGGCATTTGGGGAAAACCAGCGTTCGAGGCGGAGCCTTCACCGTAGTCAATTGATTTGGTCCAGCGACCAGTACGCATCCATTCAACCACAGAATCCGGATGATCCTGACATAAATCGGAGCCCAGTCCCAAATGTTCTATGCCGATTAATTCCGCTGTTTGGGCGATTGCGTTACAAAAACTTTCCAGGGTGCAATGGCTGCCATCCTTTAAATGATGAGGGTAAAGGGAAAATCCTAACATGCCGCCAGTTGCTGCTATTGCTTTGATAACTTCATCGGTTTTGTTTCGCAGTGCTGGATGCCAGCTTTTTGGGTTCGCGTGAGTAATCACCACAGGTCTTTCACTGATTTCACAAGCCTGCAAGGTTGAAACATCGCCGGAATGGCTCATGTCCACCACCAAGCCCAGCCGGTTCATTTCTTTAATAACCTCGCGTCCCATGCGAGTGATGCCAGTATCCTCATTTTCATAGCAACCCGTTGCCAGTAAGGACTGATTGTTGTAAGTCAGTTGCATAAATCGTGCCCCAAGCGAATAAACAATCTCAACCAGGCCAATGTCATCTTCGATGGGTGAGGGGTTTTGAAAGCCAAAGATTATCGCCGTGCGGTTAGATTGCTTGGCTGACTCGACATCCTCGGCAGATTTAGCATGCATTATCAAATCCGGAAATTGTTCAAACCAGCGGTTCCATTGCTCAATATTTAAGACTGTCTCGCGGAAATTTTCATGATAAGCAATGGTGACATGCACGGCATCAACATTGCCTTGTCGCATCTGCTGGAATATCTTTTCACTCCAATTGGCATACTGCAAACCATCGATACGATAATTGATATTCATCAAATATTACCTGAATGAATATAGCTGGTTTTAACAGTCGTATAAAACTCGGCAGCATATTGACCTTGTTCACGCGGGCCATAGCTGGAATCGCCGCGGCCACCAAATGGTACATGATAATCCGTCCCCGCCGTAGGTAAATTGACCATCACACAACCGGTTTTTGCATGGCGTCTGAAATGACTGGCTTTGGCTAAAGATTCGGTAATAATCCCAGAAGTCAGCCCGAAATTTGTATCGTTTACTGTTTCCAGTGCTTGCTCGTAGGAATCGACCTTGATAATGCATGTGATGGGGGCAAATATTTCTTCGCGATTAACCCTCATTGAATTAGTCGTATCTACAAACATTGTTGGCGCCATGTAATAGCCTTCGGTTTCACGCTCAAGTCGTTCACCGCCACAAACTAATGTGCCACCTTCACTTGTTGCCAGTGCGATATAGTCAAGGTTTTGATTAAGTTGACTTTCACTAACCACCGGTCCCATCTGGGTACCTTCTTTTAAGGCGTGATCCACCACCATGGCGTTGGCACCTTTTACCATGCGGTCGACGAACTCATCATGAATCGATTCGTGCACGATTAAACGAGATGACGCGGTACATTTTTGACCAGTACCGCCAAAGGCACCATTGAGGGCGCAGGCAACAGCAGTATCCATATTGGCATCGTTCATAATAGCTAATGCATTCTTGGAACCCATTTCCATCTGCACTTTGGTCAGATTTTGAATTGCCGCCGAGGCAATAGTTTTGCCGACTTCGACGGAACCAGTAAAACTGATAGCATTAATCGCTGGCGATTCAATCAATTGTTGGCCGACTTCACGCCCCGAACCCATAGCCAGATTAAATAAGCCTTTGGGTAAACCTGCTTCAGTTTGTTTGTGAATGATTTCAGCTACAGCTACTGCCGAGGCCGGCACCAGATTGGCTGGCTTCCAGATCACAGCATTACCAAATGCTAACGCCGGCGCGATTTTCCAAACGGCTGTTGCAGTTGGAAAGTTCCAGGGTGAAATGATCGCCACGGTTCCAACTGGTTCACGATTGACCAGCACCTCAACACCCGGACGTACTGAATCAGCAGTATCACCAATTTGGCGTAATACTTCTGCAGCGTAATAGGTGAAGAACTGGCCTGCTCGATAAACTTCGCCTTTACCCTCGGCCAGGGGCTTGCCTTCTTCGCGTGATAACAGTTCACCGAGCTCGGCGGAGCGTGACATAAGTTCTTCGCCGATTGCATTCAAGATATTCTGCTTTTGTTCTAATCCACTTTTGGCCCATTCTTGTTGTGCTCGCTGTGCCGCATCTAGAGCCTTTTCAAGTTGAGTCGAATCTGCCTGAGCATATAACCCAATTAAGTCAGCGGTATCAGAAGGGCTGCGATTTTCTATTTGCTGATCAGAAGTGGTCCATTCTCCAGCAATGTAATTATCAAACGTCTGTGCCATTAACTAAACTCTTTGTTGATAAATGACAAGCATGAAGGCAAAACGGGTAAGCTGTCAATGCTAAGCAGGATTATTCGTTTAAAAGAATCGGAAACTGTCGTTTAAGATTTGCCATGACGTCATCAGGGATGTGCGTGGGCTTGGGCTGAGCTAATAATTCACGGGTGCGTTTTCTGGCTCGATCTAGCAGTTCTTCGGCACCTTGATCATGCCATTCTTGCGGTGTGCTTCTATCACCCAGGGTCGGGTAAAAATAATCTTTTTGCATGCGCTCCAAAGTTTGATCATGGCCGAGAAAATGCCCGGGTCCGTCGATACAAACATCCTTAATGGTTTCCAAGGAAAGTGTTTCATCGCTAACTTCAATCCCGCGAGTGGCCCGCATGACGGCGCCGATTAAATCATTATCCAGCACAAAACTTTCTAAAGAGCAGGCCAGTAGGCTGCCGTACATGCCGGCTGCTTCGTAGATTAAGTTGGCCCCGGCCAGGGCGCTCATCAATTCGGTGTAGCCCTTTTCATAACCGGCCTGGAAATCAGGCAGTTTGGAATCGGTCATGCCGGCCGAAACAGCAGCCGGAATACCATAGTACTGGGCCATTTGTGCGCAGGCTGCCATTAACAACCCCTGTTCAGCACTGCCGCCCGACATGGCGCCAGTACGAAGATCAGAAACAAACGGCAGTGCACCAAACAGGGCCGGGTGTCCCGGATTGAGTAAATTTAAATAAACCAGTCCGGCCAATACTTCAGTGGTTTGTAACGCCACGGCTCCGGCCAGTGCAGCCGGGCTGGTTGCACCTGCTTGGCCCGCTGAAACCAGTTTTAGTGGAATACCATGATCAGCAGCTGTTTCGATGACAGCCAGGGCTTCTTCTGCAAATTTTAAAGGCGGTACGATAAAGCAAGTTGAAACGCATAAAAAAGGCCGTGCTCGAAATGTATTTTCACCGCCTGCAACCAGGTGCAGCATTTTGGCTGCTTCAGCTAAATTGGCAGCACTGGTAAAGCTGGTACCAATCGGTTTTTTGGTACCAGCCATACAGGCAAAGCAAGTGTTCAAGTCCATCAAGCGCGGGTCTTCTATTTCGCGGGGTACTACCGTGCGTTGAAACATGTGTATGTTGGGCAGGGCATCGGCCAGCCTTGCCATGTTGTACAAGTCTTGCAGTGTCGAATTGCGCACTTCACGGGTTTCAGAATCGATGATGTGTACAGCGGCGCCAGAAGTGCCCAAGTGGATTCGGGTAGAAGAGGGATCTAAATCGTAATTTGGGTCCTGGGCATAAAGTGGAAAGCCACGGCCGGCTTTGGATAATGTATCTTCCACCAAGGCAGTTGGAAATAACAGTCTTCCGTCGTCTGTTAGTTTTCCGCCGGCTTTGGTAACGGTTTTGACACAACGTCCTGTTGCATCCCGCAGACCTACATCTGCAAGAACAGCTAAAGCCGTTTGATGAACTTTTTCAACGTCGTCTTTAGATAACGGACGATAGTTTCCACCTTTAATGCCTGGCCAGATTGCACCAGTATTACCTGCGCCAGCTCCGCCTTTGCGGGCTTTTTTTCGTGCTGCACGGCCACCTGCACGCCTTAATTCTTTTACAGCATCATTCATGCCGATAATTCCTTGATGACGAGGTTGATATCTTCTGAGTGACTCCAGTTTATTAATGCTTGAGGAGGTTTGAATCCGGCAAGCGATTCAAACTTTTGATAAATTTGCAGCGCTGACATCGGGTTTTGGGGCGAACCTAATGGATAGGCGCATTCGGCTCGCCAGTTTTTGCCAGTGACACCGATTACTTCGAGCCAATCTGGTTGATCCGGATCGTAATTGAGTTTGGGATTGATGGGTTTTTTAATATCTAAGTTAGTAACGGATATTAGTTTCTTGATTAGAGGATCATCTAATTGTTCAGGCTCAAAATCCACTAAAGTTAGTTGCCCCTTTATTAATGTTGTGGCGCAACAATAGGGGATGCTGAATAGTGCCTCGCGGCGATTCTTTGGTTCAAGAAACGGCAGGATGGCTGCATGAAAATCCGGCAAGCTAGCCGTTATACGTTTTATTTCGGGGAGTTTGCCATTCAACTGATTATGAATATCAAGAGCACAATCGACCAAGCGATGCGTGTAACCGCAGGCTGGATAGGCTTTGACGACTAAACCGTGTTTTTTTAGTGCTAATTTTTTACCTAGCGATCCAAGTGCAACCTCAAAACGCACTTCGTCAACACCTGCTGTCAACTCGTTATAACCGCGTTTGCCATCAATTACGTCGGCTTGCCCTGTTAACCCGTTAGCTGCAAATGATGCAGCTATCAGCCCCGCTTTGGCTGCTAAACCGGCATGCAGAGCTTTGGCATTGGAGCCGAATTGTCTGGTCAGACCGCCGGCCATGCTAACCGACAAGGCCATGGCATTGGTTGTTTTCTCAGTATTGAACCCAAATAAATTGGATACTGCCGCAGCGGTACCAATAGCACCCAGGCTCGAAGTAGTATGCCAACCATTATCGTAATGTTCGAAATTCATGGCTTCACCGAGGTGGGCGATGACCTCGAAACCAGCGACATAGGCTTGAACAAGCTGACTACCACTAATCTTTTTTTGATGTGCTGCCGCCAGTAGTGCAGGGAAAATCACGGCACTGGGATGCGAGTTACCTGGAATTTCCCAATCATCCAAGTCCAGGCAATGAGCCGCCACTGCATTCACTACGGTTGCCCAGGGTGCGGGCAGAGAAGCGTTAGTTCCAAATACTGTAACGTTACCTTGTCCCCAGGCTGAGACGGTTTTTAGTGTGTCCTGAGTGACGGATTCTTTTGCGCCTACGAAAATGCAGCCCAGGGTATCGATGAGTGCCAATCGCACGACTTCTTCAATGTCAGATTCAATGACATGCTGATTAGCAACAAAATCAGCCAGCCTGGATAAGGTAGACTGTTTTACTGATTGATCCATTGCTCAAACTGTATTCAGGTTTTTACGGCTCGATGTTTGTCAATCATGGCTTTGCGGATACGCTTGGTTGCCTTTTCGGTGCCGTCGTGATATGAACCAAACCATTTATCCCAGGGCATCTCGCTGGTGCCATAGTTGCAATCAAAATAGCGATGATGCAGTTGATGAAAAAAATCACCCAGGGCCATCTGCCGCTTGTCTTTGACGAACAGGCTTTCAAACCCCGAATGTGAGGCGATGGGGTTTAAGCCCTGCAGATAAAAGTGGAATAATACGTGCAAAGGATGGGAAGCTACTACAAAATGAATAATGACAGAATTGAAGTACAAAAAGTGTTCAAGCGGATGCATGGAGATGCCCGACCAGGGTCCGACATTTATATTCCTGTGATGCAGCGAATGGGCTAGTTTGAACATGGGCGGCCAGTGCAGGAAGCGGTGAATCCAGTAAAAATGCATGGACGACCATAATGAAATCAATGGAAACCAGATCACAAACCAGATCGGATTGTCGCTAAAACTAATAAATGGCACGTAATCATTCGCCAGCGCCCAGAAATAAACGACTTCATACAGTGACCAAAACGTAACGCCACTCGCCAGCGTCCAGAACATGTTGTCTTTGACCTGATCCGAGAAGGTAAACATGGGTTTGTCTTTGGCCATGTCACGATGAGTAAATTTGCGCTTCTTACCTTGTAATTTTTTGCTGTACAAATACCAATGCAGGCCGCCGGCAAACAGGCTGGTGACCAGCAGATTTTTAAAATGGACTTGTAATATCCAGTCCCATTTAAAATCCTGTATGGTTGACAAATTGGGCATCATCAAATACCAGGTAAATACAGCCAGGCCAACCCATAACACCAATGTAGTGAGGCTGAACCATGAACTGCTAAGCCAGCGCCAGATTGATTTAGGTGATGGAGGCCAGCTAAACGGAGTGGCCTTGTCCAGAGGCAGGTCCGGGTGCCAGTTCCAGTCTTTATCGATTAATTTTTCCTTTTGATTGGCAGTTGCTTCAGTCATCGATGTCCTCCAGCATTAAGCAAAGGGGGTTTGTTGATTGGGTGCAGTGTCCAGCCAGACACTTTTAATCTGCATGAATGCTTTCATGCCTTCAATGCCATTCTCACGGCCGTAGCCGGATTGTTTATAACCACCGACCGGTGATTGTGTAGTGGCGTTGAAGTAGTTATTGATATACACCGTGCCGGCTTTGAGTTGATCCGCTACCCGGATGGCACGGGCACTGTCCCGGCTCCACACACCAGCTGCCAGACCGAATTTACTGTCGTTGGCCATTTCAACAGCCTGTTGTTCGGATTCGAACGGAATTACAGCCAGTACCGGGCCGAAGACTTCATCCTGGGCCAGAGCCATTTGCTGGGTAACACCGATAAAAATGGTGGGCTCGATAAACAAGCCGTTCGGAGCATCATCTGGTTTGACTGCGTCACCGCCGTAAACCAGTTTGGCACCCTCTGATTTGGCTTTTTCAATATCTCGCAGAATACAGTCAAAATGATTTTGATGTGCGATTGGGCCAATATGGGTTGACGGGTTAGACGGATGGCCCAGTTTGGCGTTGCTGACTACATCAATTAATCGTTCAACCACTTGATCATGGATGGATGCATCAACCAGTAACCGTGAACCGGCAATACAGCTTTGTCCACCAGGTGGAAAAATGCCGGCCGCGACACCATTGGCAGCAAGTTCAAGGTCTGCATCAGCAAAGACTAATTGAGGTGATTTGCCGCCTAATTCCATGATCACAGGCTTTATTTTTTTTGCTGCTGTGGCCGCTGTTGCGGCGCCACCGCCGATACCGCCAGTAAAGCTGACTAATCGAACCAAATCATGATTAACCAAGGCGGCCCCGGTTTCGCTGCCCAGACCCGTCATCACACTGAGTACGCCTTCAGGTAAGTTGGCCTGTTCGAAGGCTTGCATCAGCGCTAGCGTCGAGGCGGACGCGTATTCGGACGGTTTAATTACTACTGTATTACCGGCTGCCAGTGCCGGTGCGATTTTCCAGATAGCGATTAACAGTGGTGAATTCCAGGCGGTAATGCAGGCAACCGCACCGAATGGTTCATAACGGGTGTAATTCAAAATGCCAGGGGCATCAACAGGGATCACCGAGCCCTCGATTTTATCGGCTAACCCGGCGTAATAATAAAAGCTGTCTGCTAACCACGATTTAAGACCCGGAGTAATATCTTTTGTTTTTTTGCCATTATCACGAGTTTCAATTTCTCCCAGCATGTCGGCATGTTCAATCAATGCATCACCCAGTCTGTGAACAAGTTTTCCCCGTTCGGAAGGCAGTAGCTTACCCCACGGCCCATTTTCGAAAGCCTGATGAGCCGCCTGCACTGCAACATCCACATCAGCTTGATTGCATTGAGGAATTTGCGCCCAGACTTCCCCGGTAGTTGGGTCAATGCTGTCTAAATATTCGCCAGATAAAGGCTTGTGCCATTGGCCGTTGGCATAATAGTCAAACGTCTTCACAATGGTGATTCCTGTGTTTGGGGTGTAACCGATGTATTGTTTAATACTAACTCAGCCGCTTTTTCGGCAAAAGCAATAATGGGAGTATTAGTGTTGCCGGTGGAAATTCGAGGCATAATTGATCCGTCGACAATTCGAAGGTTGTCAATTCCTTTAACTTTCAAACTGGGATCGACAACAGTCGTCTCGTCTGACTCGATTCCCATTTTGCAGGTGCCTACCGGATGATGGCCGGTGGTGACAGCTTCTCGAATCGACTCCAGTAACTCGTTATCGGATTGTGCGCCAGGGCCGGGTTGTAATTCTTCACCCCGGTACTCGTCAAAGGCTGATTGGTTGACAAGCTTACGCATGGCTTTAATGCCTTTAATCAAATCTCGCTTATCTTTTTCTCGGGATAAAAAGTTGGGATTAATCAACGGGTGATCAAGAGGATTAGCGCTTTTAAGTTTGATCTGCCCGCGCGACTCCGGCTGCAGTTGATTGATATCTAGTTGGAAACCGCAACCGGCTTGTTTGCCGCGCACTAAAATTTGGCTACCTAGATTGGTCAAATTCAGCTTTGACGAATTGATGGGTTTTTCCGTCACAATCATGCGGGTAAACATGGTTTGTAAATCCGGGATTTGGCTCGTTTTGTCCAGGCTGAAAAACAGATTGGTACTCCAAAAGGGGTTAGCGCATGGTCCGTTTTTGTTGAGCAGATATTGAATTCCAATGCCGAAGGCCCGGTCCAGGCGTTGATAACGAGCCAGTGTTAATGATTCATTATTACAGACATATTGCATTGGATAATTGATGTGGTCTTGTAAATTCTTACCCACACCGGCAAGGTCGGCAACAACCGTAATATCGTGAGCTTTTAGTTCACTTGCCTCTCCGATACCCGATAACATTAGCAGCTGTGGTGTAGCGAACGCACCTGAACAAAGAATAATTTCCTGATCTGCGTAAGCGGTTTTCAGGTTAACACCAAGTGAATATCGAATGCCAGTGGCTTTTAACTCAGTGAATTTTATATTATGGGCGATTGCGTTAGTTTGAATTGTTAGCTTCTGACAAGCACTATGATCAGATAAATAAGTCAGCGCTGTTGATTGTCGTTGGCCTTGATGAACGGTAACATCTAGTAAGCCCACTCCGAGTTGCTGGTCGCCATTGAAATCGGAGTTGTATTCATACCCGGCTTGCTGAGCTGCATCAATAAACGCTTGATCAAGTTCTCCGAAATTAATAGCTGATGAAATTTTTATCGGTCCTGCCTGCCCATGATATTTGTTTGGTTGATGAGTGACGGTTTCCAATTTTTTAAAATACGGCAATAGATCCTGATAGCACCAACCCGGTAGATCCCAGTTGTCATAGTCTTGGGGATTGCCGCGAATGTGCATCATGCCATTCATTATCGAGCTGCCGCCAAGGCCCTTACCTCTTGGATAATAAATACGGCGGTTATTTAGCTCAGTCTGCTCAGCAGAATGGTAGCCCCAGTCAAATTTGGGGTTGCCAAACAAAAATCCATTACCGGCCGGCATTTTTATGAAGAAGTCATTGCCGTCACCGCCAGCTTCCAATAGCAAGACCCTGGCCTCACTATTTTCACTTAAACGCCTGGCCATCACACAACCGGCCGAGCCACCGCCAACAATGATGTAGTCATAGGTATTTCCAGCGCTTTGTCTCATGTCTGTTTGTATTCGGCGATAATGCGTCGACTGACATCTTTAGTTGTTGACCGGCCTTTTAAGTCTGGAGTGACTATGCCGGCGCTGATTGTACGAATCACTGCCTGTTCGATTTGTTCAGCAAGATCAGCTCGCTTAAAACTGTATTGCAGCATCATGGCTACACTCAGAATCATTCCTATTGGATTGGCGATGCCTTGGCCGGCTATATCAGGGGCGGAGCCATGCACGGGCTCATAAATACCCGGTAAAGTATTTTCGTCCGGATTGAGTGTGCTCAAGCAAGCTGAGGGCAGCATGCCCAAAGAGCCGGCCATGGTGCCGGTCAGGTCCGAGGCTAAATCGCCGAATAAATTGTCAGCAAGCACCACATCGAACTCTGTTGGATTCATGATCATTTGATACAAGGTGTTATCAGCATACTGATGAGTCAACTCAATTTCCGGATACTCGTTTTGACCTATCTGGTCAACGACCCGTCGCCACAACGCCCCGCTTTCAGTGACGTTGGACTTATCCATTGATACTACTTTGCCTCGCCGTTGCCCAGCCAGCTCAAAGCCTACTCGTGAGAATTGTTCGATTTCGGTGCTGGTGTAATAGTTAGCATCGTAACCTTGAAAACTGCCGTCAGGTAACTCATCAATGCCTCTGGGATAACCAAAAAATAGGCCACTACAAAGTTCTCGTAACACCATGATATCTGTGTTTGCGACAACATCATTTTTGAAGGGAGTATATTCAATTAACGGCGCATAACATTTTGCTGGTCTGAGTCCGGCAAAAGTATTCAATTCCTTTCTTAGGCGCATCAAACCATCTTTGGCTTCTGGAGGGCCGGCAATATCCAGATTATCCCATTTAGGCCCGCCGACCGAACCCACTATTAATGCGTCTGACTTTTTCGCCAACTCAACAGTATCATCACGACAGAAAGTACCATGCTTGTCATAAGCAGTACCGCCAAGCAGATCTTCAGTCAAATTTAGTTCAAGGTTTTCCTGTTCACAGATAAATTGCAACAATTCTAGTGCTGCATATACTACCTCTGGGCCAATGCCATCACCCGCTAGTACGAGTAAATTAAGTGATGATTTCATACTAATGATCCATTCAGTAAATCAGATGCTATCATGACGTTTAACCCTTGAAAACAAGCAAAAAAATCATAATAATCATTCTTTTAACGAATGATAAAAATCATGTTGCCTTCACTCAATGCACTGCGTTCTTTTGAAGTAGCCGCCAGACATTTAAGTTTTACCAATGCCGCGAAAGAATTAAAAGTGCGACAGCCGGCGGTCAGCAGACAAATTGCTGAATTGGAGCAGTGGTTGGGTCAGTCACTTTTTATCAGGCGTAAACCCAGGCTTGAATTAACCAATCATGGGCAACAGTTATTTTCTGCGGTTTCATCAGGGTTTGAGCAGATTTCCCAGGCTGCTCAGACCATTCGGAATGTGCCGGATGAATCACAACTGGTCGTGGATGTTTCGATCGGAATTGCCAGTTGCTGGTTAATGGCAAGATTAGCGGATTTTAGAAAACGCTATCCTCAGGTAAATCTGCAACTGATTACACGAGACAGTAATCAAGGCTATGATGAAAAAACCACTGATGTTGTGGTGATGTTCGGTGAACAAAAAGACATGCCTGGTTATCAATCGAAGTTGTTAATTCCAGAAACGTTATTTCCAGTCTGTAGCAATGATTTTCTCGGTGATAGACATTCCTTGAGCCCAGCTGAACTCGCAAATGAAAAATTACTTTATCTAAGTGATTCATATCACATTGCAGATTGGAGCAATTTGTTTCAGGGCAGACCAGAAATAAAATTACGAAAACCCAATTCTGATATGCTATTTAATAGTTATATTGTTTATTTGCAGGCCGCATTGAATGGCGAGGGAATTGCTTTGGGTTGGAAATACTTGATGTCAGACCTTCTCGCCAGCGGTCGACTAAAGAAAGTCAGTAACATATCAGTCACGACAAGTAGAGGTTATTTTTGTTGTTATTTTAATCGGGCCAAACAAAAACCCGAGGCAGATGTTTTCAGTAACTGGCTAATCAAACAAGTTTCAGCTACTGTGGTGTAACACTGCACCGTTTAGAAATATTAGCTGTGGCCTAGTAATGAATGTAATCAGAATTTTAGTTCAAGCCGCTTGTTGAAACTGTCTGATCCTATTCAAGATGTGATTTTCAAGTCGTTGAATTTTTTTGGTTTTAGAGGCATAAACAATAGTTTGGTAACCTTCTGAGACCAATTGACCTGTTTTAGCATCGTAAAACTCAAAAACAACATCAAACGATGCGTTTTTTATATTTCTTGTGCTAACTTCACATCTTAGTTTCTGAAACGGGTAAGTCTCTCCTTTGTATTCATTATGTGCTTCCTTGGTAATGAATACGCCATCCAACTCAAACATGTTTTCAAAGATACACTCACTAAACCAGGCTTCCCGGCACATCCCTTGCCATTCAAAATAGCTGGAAAAATAGATGTTGCCATAGGCATTTGAGTCCTTTAGGTATGTATTTATCTGATATTTATACTTTTTTTTTGAGGGGGAAATACGGGGATGATATTTAAAGCTTCATTTTTCATTTCAATACCTCTAATGTATTAAGTGATAGGAATATCGTTTTAGGTAATTAATTCCGATCAACATTCATACATAGACCACGGGGTTGCTAATAATGCTGTCTAACATGATACATGAATTAAATAATTATTAAAAATATTTAATTTAAAAATTTATGGTGTATGAGGAAACTATTTTTGAATAAAAAATAAATGCTTAAAGAACATGAAGAGCTAAATCGAGATTTAGCTTAATAATTATTAGCTAGAGGCAGAATTATCTAAAGCCAAGCTTGAGTTGCCAGAAGGCTGAGCAGCCACAGGGAAAGCCATGTGAAAAGTAACGCCCTGGCCTGGATTATTATACGCACGTATAGTTCCGTCGTGTTCTTCAACAATGCGTTTCACTACCGATAGACCAAGACCACTGTTACCTTTGTCAAAATCGCGTTTGCTGAAACCTGGCTGCCAAATCAAATCAATTTCGTCCTCTGGAATACCTATACCCGTATCAATCAATTCAACATGAATTGTGTCATTGATATTTTTAGTTTGTATAGTAACTTTAGCTTCATTATCGGGGTCAAATTCAACCTGGGCCTTGTGTAAAGCCTCTACTGTGTTTTTCAAAAGGTTGATAAATAAAATATGCAAATCATCTTTATCACCGGATATCTTCGGCAGATTGTCATCTAACTTTAGCTCCATGATTGCAAAGCTAATGGGAAAGAGTTTTAAAGCTTGCCGAATAATCTTATTAAGATTAACTGGTTGAGGATTACGTTGATGTTTACCCTGTGCAATGCTTAACATAGTTTCTAGAATGTCACTGGTACGTTCTACCTGGTTAATAATTAATTTTCTTAATGTATGTTCATCGGCCAATGACGGGTGTGTTGCATAGGAATGTAAAATGCTCAGAGGTCCTTTGATTTCATGGTTATATTCATTTACAAGATTAACTAACGATGCATTTTTTTGTGACTCTTCCAGGTAATCAACCACCCTATTGTGGGCAAGTGCACGGTAAAGCACCGGTGCAACATGCCTAGCGATTCTGTCTAATAGTCGATTATCGTTGTAAGTGTAGTCAATGCTTGTGTTTGGTAGTCCAACAAAAAATACCCCAATCAAATGATTATGTTCATAACAAAGCACGGCAGCACCGGCAGGGTGCTGTTCAAAAATAGGGCTATATGTTTGGTCTCCGGTATTGTAAACAACGGCTTGTCCGTTATGTTTTAATAGCTCAAGCGTTTCATGGCTCATGAGCTCGTTTGAAGAAACCTTCTCATTTTCAATATCCCAGGCAATCATGGTTTTTTCATTTTTCTGATTGCAGATATAAATTTCTTTCAATGTCACTTTCATCACTACAGAAAAAAAGTTATCGACAAAAGTAAATAGCTGGTTTAATGAAAAAATCTTCTCTAAACGTTTGCTTAATGCATCGATGGCTTCGATATAAACGTAGCGTTTGGGGAAAATTCGGGAGGGAATGGTTTGTATTTCTTTTTGGATTTTTATAAAAGTAGGTGCGGCTAAAAGGATAAAAAGCAAATTTAATCCAAGGGATATTAAGTCGTTATCCTGAGGCAGGAAGTTTTTATAGAAAAAGTATCCGAATGTATAAATAGTACCAACAGCGACTAGGGAGAATACTTGTGCAAGTTTGTCAGTAAGTATCACTGATATATCCATCAGGTGATGCCTAGTCATGGAATAAGCCATAATTCCAAGAGCAATGATTATGAATACAACCCCTGGTGGGTAAAATTCGAAACCATAGTTACAAAGATAATCAACGGCGGCAATAAAATAGATAAACAGACTTACAACGCAATATTGCAGCTGTTTTTTCTGTAAAGTCGTCGTATCCGCTATTGCCTGATAAGCAATATATAACCCCCGAGTCACTACTAGCATAGTTTGCAAAACGTGGACAGGGTGTAACAGCCCGGCTTTTGGATAATAGCCCCAGAAATATTCGTAATAGCCGCTGACAAATAAATCACTGAAAATTAAAGTGAGTGCAAGTACACCGCACACACCGTAAGATGGGAATACAAATTTCTCCTCGGTTTTGCGCTTGGCCATTTTGACCAAAAAGTGATAAAGCGTAGTTGGCAAAAAAAGTATGAAAAGATAGCCTATCTTGACCAATTGGATCGCCAACTCTGGGTTTTGAGTTTGAAATAAAATTGCCCAGGTAGATTGCCAAAAAAAGGTGGTTAAACAAAGAAAAAAGAAGACCAGATTGGCCGAGGTTGTTTTATCGCGACGTAAAACAAAAATCCCGGTGGCTGCAAAATAAATGGCACCGATTGCTGGTAATAATGAATACATTAGTTCAAGTATTCCAATCCTCTAGTTAAGCGTGTTTGTCACACTTTTGTGTTTATAGTTTTACCCCTCAAAACCTTGTCCATTATTATAGATTATTTTTTGAAATATTAATAGTTTGTCAATAACGTCAATCGTTAAAGCTTGTTAAACAAAGCCTTTTTGATCAATTATTACCTAGTTTCACTGCACAAGCATGGTTCAGTTCCAAATTTTTGTGTGATTGTCAGTTCAATACATCACAAGCGTTAATTATTCTTTCACATGCTTTGTCAAGTTGTTCGTCGGAGGTTGCAAAAGACAAACGGAAATAAGGATCGTATTCAAATGCCGCACCGGGTATAACAGCGACTTTATGTTGTTCTAATAGATATTGGACAAATTCAGTGCTGCAATCAATCTTGTCACCATTTTGTGTTGATTTTCCAATGACTCCCAGACAGTTTACGTAAAGATAGAACGAGCCTTCACTCGCTGTCGCTGATAATCCCTGTGCTTTATTTAATTCATTTACCACTTTGTTACGGCGGGACTGGTAAATTGCAACCTGATCTGCAATATGTGATTGATCTCCTTTTAGCGCAGCAACAGCAGCTGCCTGGCTGACGGCACATGGGCTGCCGGTCGCTTGCGACATGATTTGACGAATGGCTTTCATTAATCTCGGCGGCCCTCCTGCATAGCCGATTCGCCAGCCGGTCATTGCATGGGCTTTGGATAAACCGTTAATAGTTATTGTTCGATCTTTTAATTTAGGCTCAATTTGTGCAATCGTAGAAAATACTCGGTTATCGAATAGTAATTTCTCATAAATATCATCTGCAAGAATCCAAACGGTCGGATGCTCAAGCAAAACATCCGTTAGAGCCCTTAATTCATCAGCTGAATAAACAGCACCCGTTGGATTTGAAGGCGAGTTAAAAATGATTGCTTTTGTCTGTTTGGTAATGGCATGGTCTAAATCCTGTGGTTTAAGTTTAAATCCATTTTTCTCAGATCCTTTAATAAATACGGGATGGGCACCACATAACTGAACCATTCCAGGGTGAGACGGCCAGCATGGTGTTGGTATTAAGACTTCATCATTCTGATCCAGAATTGCGATTAGCGTATGTGCTAATAGCGGTTTAGCTCCGCTGTCGACGACAATTTCATTCAACTCATAGTCGAGCTGATTATCAGACTTAAATTTATTTTGAATGGCCTTTTTAAGGGCCGTTGTACCATCAACGGCGGTATATCGGGTAACACCCTGATCGATTGCAACCTTAGCCTGCTGACAGACATGCATTGCCGTGTCAAAATCAGGCTCACCTGTTGAAAGATCAGCAATGTCCTCACCTTGCTCTTTGAGTTCGGTAGCCAGGGCAAAAATTTGTGCGATTTTTGATGGCTTAAATTGGTTAAGTTTGCTACTTAAATCTGGCACCTGTTTGTCCTCCTAGTAGGTTGAACGTATTTTGTTGCTAATTATTTATTAATTTACGGCAAATATCATCAAAAATTCAGTATGCTTTGTTATAACTTTGCCAAATAACTTAACAAAGAGATTCAAAATGCGGATATTCAGATTTTTATGTTTTCCTTTATTGATTGCAATAACACACTCGGCAATTGCCGAAACGCGTTTAAAAGAATTCTTGACGCTTCATAATCAAGAGCGAGAAACACTTGAACTGCCTGCACTGGAGTGGTCCGAAGAACTTCAACAGAGTGCACAATTGCTTGCTAGTACGATGGCGTTTAAAGATAAGTTTGAACAAGGTAACACCGGGTATGGTGAAAATAGCTGGTCGGGAGTCAATAATGGCGCAACATTTGAAGAAATTTTTGAATTGTGGAGCGCTGGTAAAGCTCATTTTCAGGCTGACCAACCAGTGCCGAAGAACTGTACGCAGAGTTTTGAACAGTGTGCGGATTATAGCCAAATCGTCTGGTCGCAAACCACGCATATCGGCTGCGCGGCAGCAGCATCTATCGAAAATGATTATATTGTCTGCCATTACAGTCCTGCTGGTAATATTCAGGATCAAAAAGCCTATTAATTTTGCTTGAGCATTAATTTGGACGACACGCAATTATTGAGATTTAACCGACAACTTTTATTGCCCCAGATTGATATTGCCGGGCAGCAAAAGCTTCTTACCTCACATGTAACGGTTGTCGGCCTGGGAGGATTAGGTTGTCCCGCTACAATGTATTTGGCTGCTGCAGGTGTTGGTCAATTAACCTTAATCGATCATGATGTTATCGAGTTGACTAACCTGCAGCGTCAACTGGCTTATTCCGATGACGACATTGGCAAGCCTAAAGTTTCAGTCATGGCAGAGCTGACAAACAAACTAAATCCGAAGTGTAAGGTTTCTAAAATTAAGCAACAATTCAATCCAGATCAGCATCACTCGATTATTAAATCCAGCCAAGTATTAATTGATGCAACCGATAATCCTCAATCTCGGCAATGCATTAATAGATACTGTGTTGAGAATACAATTCCTTTGGTTTTTGCGGCGGCTATTCGCATGGAGGGTCAGCTCAGTGTTTTTGATTCACGCAATAAAAACAGCCCCTGTTATGAGTGTGTATTTGACCAGACACAGATAAATGAGTCATGTAGTCAAAGCGGTGTGTTAGGCACAGTTGTTGGAACTTTAGGCTTAATGCAGGCGACTGAAACCATTAAACTCATAGTGGGTATTGGTCAATCTCCAATTGGTCGGCTGCAAATTTATGATGCACTAGCTGCTGAATGGCAAACAATAAAAATCTCAAAACGTTCCGATTGCCCGGTTTGTCATTGAAAACTCTATGGTTGCTGACTCGATCAATTTTTATAGTCAGCTAACAAAGACCAGTAGTTTTAGTTCACTGCAAAATATAGATAATTTTAGCCCCGCTCCTGACGACTGGTGGGTCGTTATCGCTGACGTCACTAACTCCACACAGGCCGTAAATCAAGGTCGCTACAAAGAAGTAAACATGATCGGCGCCAGTTGTATTACCGCAATATTGAATGTGATAGATGGGGTTGAAGTGCCTTATGTATTTGGTGGTGATGGGGCTACATTATTAATACCTGATTATCTAAAAACAAAAGTTACAACCGCGCTAATTGAGACCCGCGGATTAGCCAAAACTGAATTTGATCTTGAACTTAGATTCGGTTTTGTAGCGGTCGAAGAAATACGCCTACAAGGCAAAGATGTGCTGGTAGCTGGCTATCAGCTTTCACCAGGTAACAGTTTAGCCATGTTTTCAGGAGGTGGAATAGAGCTTGCGGACCGGTTGATCAAGCAAGATAAGTCATGTGAAAAATACACAGTGGCAGATTGCCCGGCACAAAATCCTCCTGATCTTAGTGGTCTGTCATGTCGTTGGCAGCCGCTTCAATCACAGCACGGTAGTATGGTTTGTTTATTAATTCAGGTGCTGGATCAAGATATTGATCATCGGCATCAGGTGTTTGGCCGGGCTTTAGATCAGTTGACAGCAATTTTGGGTCGCGATTTAAAACCGCCCGCTCCGGTTACAAAAAAAACATTGCGATTCAAGTGGCCAATGAAAGGCCTAATTATTGAAGCAAAATTAACCAAAGCCAATCAATCGTTTATCAAACGCTATACTTTTCTTTTGTATCAAAGTTTTATTCAGTTAGTCCTTGAGCGTTTTAACCTCAGTGCTGGCGACTATAACGCGCCGGTTTACCGCGAGGAACTACGCAACAATGCAGATTACCGGCGCTTTGATGATACTTTGCGGCTGGTGCTGGATTGTAATTTGTCGCAAATCAAGGCTATTGAGGAATACTTGAATCAAAAACAACAGCAGGGTGAAATTGCTTTTGGCATGCATTGCACTGAACAGGCACAAATGACCTGCTTGGTATTTTCACTTCAACAAAGTAAGCATGTTCATTTTGTTGATGGTACAGAAGGTGGTTTTTGGGCGGCTGCGGTTCAATATAAAAAACACATTAATAACTAATTGCTCTGCGCTTTAAAATTCGGCTAGACTGAGCGATTTAATCTGTACCAGCTTACTGATGATCCCAAAACGCGGTTTTCCTCAATCCGAATTCGAACGGCGAACTCAGCGACTACAAATTGTCATGTTAGAGCACAAGTTGGATGTGATAGTTCTAACTACTGAACCGCATGTTCGCTACTATTCGGGTTTTTTCACCCAATTCTGGCGAAGCCCAACACGACCCTGGTTTTTAGTCATTCCACTTGAGGGCAAACCCATCGCGGTGATTCCCGAAATCGGTGTCAGCGGAATGCAAGCTACCTGGCTTGATGATATTCAGAGTTGGCCTGCACCCAGGCCTGATGATGACGGCGTTACATTATTAACTTCAATCTGTAACCAGATTTCAAAACGTTTTGGGCGTATTGGATTCACATTGGGTTTGCAATCGCAACTACGTATGCCGGTCAATGATTTCAATGGCTTAATTGGACAATTGAATAATTTCGAGATGGTTGATGTTGCGCTATTGATGCATCAATTGTTAAGCATTAAATCTACAGTTGAAATTGAGAAAATTCGTCATGTTTGTGAAATAACCTCAGATGGCTTTAATGCATTGCCGGACTTAATTAAAATGGGCGAAAGTCAACGGCAAATTTGTAAAAAATTGCGCATTGATTTCTTGAACCGCGGCGCCGATGATATACCGTATATGATTGCTGGCTCAGGGCCGGGCGGGTATGACTCAATTATTATGGGGCCTACCGATGAAAATCTCTCTGCTGGTGACGTGTTGATTATCGATACAGGCACGGTATTTGACGGTTACTTTAGCGACTTTGACCGAAATTACGCTTTTGGAAAAGTTGATGACCAGGCTAAGCGGGCTTATCAAACTGTCTATACGGCCACGGATGCAGGGTTAGCTGCTGCAAAACCAGGTGCCAGGATGGCTGATCTATTTCATGCCATGTGGAAAGTACTTGAAGCAGGTGGTGCGCAGTCCAGCGATGTCGGTCGTATGGGTCATGGATTGGGCATGCAGTTAACAGAGTGGCCTTCGATTACAGCCGAAGACCACACAAAGTTGAAGCCAGGAATGGTAATAACCCTGGAACCGGCAATGAGTTTTGCCCCTGGCAAACAAATGGTACATGAGGAAAATATCGTTATCACAACAGACGGAATGGAGTTGTTGAGTAAGCGAGCCTGGCCTGAAATGCCAATTATTAATTAGGAATTATAGAATGGTCGAATTTTCAGATATTTATAGTCACACAGAAATCAGACATGCTACCAATAAAACCAAATCAGCACCTTCAGACTATCCTGACGAATTAAACTCAGTATTTGATCATTCAATCATTGAACAGGCTATTACTGAGATAACAACCTGGCCCGGTTATAAACCAACACCGCTGTATCTATTGCAGGACATCGCAGACGAGGTAGGAGTAGGTGCTATTCATTACAAAGATGAAGCACATCGCTTTGGCCTGGGTAGCTTTAAAGCACTTGGAGGTTCTTACTCTGTATTGTGCTTGTTGAGAGAACAATTGACTAAAAGGCTGGGTCGTGAAGTCAGTTTCAAACAAGTAAAAAGTGGTGAACATGCTGATTTGATTAAGCAGATAACCGTTACTTCTGCCACTGATGGAAACCATGGTCGCTCAGTAGCCTGGGGAGCCAAGCAATTCGGCTGTCGTTGTGTAATTTACATTCACGCAGAAGTTAGCGACTCTCGTGAAAAAGCCATGCAGGCTTATGGCGCCGAAGTAATTCGCATTAATGGTAACTATGATGACTCAGTGGCGTTGGCAGCTAAGTCAGCACAGGAAAATGGTTGGTTTGTCACTTCTGACACGTCCTATAAAGGTTACACAGAGCCGCCGAGAAATGTGATGGCGGGTTATTGTGTAATGATGAACGAAGTGCTAATAAAATTGGCACAGGCACCTCAGTTAACACATGTATTTATTCAAGGTGGCTGTGGTGGATTGGCGGCGGCAGTGAATGCCTACTTATGGCAGCAATTTGGCACTACAATGCCTAGAATTGTTGTTGTTGAGCCCCATTTTGTAGATTGCTTATATCAAAGTGCCGTTAATCAAAATCGCACTTTTGTTAATATTCAACGCGAATCATTAATGGCTGGGTTGTCTTGTGGTGAAGTATCGATGCTGGGTTGGCAAATATTGGAAAAAGGAGCCAGTGACTTTTTGAGCATCAGCGAAGATATTGTTGCGCCAACCATGAAGCTCCTTGCTAACAGGGCAGAGCGAATTACAGCCGGTGAATCGGCAATTGCCGGCCTTGCTGCTGTAATTGCATGTTCAAAGCAACGCTCATTTTTTGATGAACTAGGTTTAGATAATAATAGTCAAGTCTTGATACTAGGAACCGAAGGCGCAACAGACCCTGAAATTTATCAGCAGTTGACCGGGATAAAAGTAGCGTAACCAAACTTTGCATCTGCTTAAAGTTTCAGAGGATTCCTATATCTATGCTAAAAATCAATTTACAATATTCATTTATGTAAACCACCACTAGCGGAAACTCAAAGCCCATGCTTGCGAACAAAGGATCATTTATTGTTAACTTTTTCAAACTGGAGTCATCGGCAGGGATATTGCTGATGTTATCCGCCGTATTAGCAGTAATTTGCGCAAATACACCTTTCAACAGTTTCTACACTTTGCTCCTAGATACGCCCGTTGAAGTTCGGATCGGTGCGCTGCAAATAGCTAAACCGCTGCTGTTATGGATTAACGATGGTTTGATGGCGATTTTTTTCTTATTGATCGGACTTGAATTAAAGCGTGAACTAGTGGAGGGCGAGTTATCTGATAAACGCAAGATTATTCTTCCTGCTATTGCCGCTGTAGGCGGCATGGTTGTACCAGCGCTAATTTATACCTATTTCAATATCGACGACCCAGTTGCAATGAAAGGTTGGGCTATCCCGGCGGCGACAGATATTGCCTTTGCACTGGGCATCTTGATGTTACTGGGCAGCCGAGTTCCACTTTCGCTCAAAGTATTTCTTACCTCAGTGGCCATATTCGATGATCTGGGCGCAATTATTATCATTGCTGTTTTTTATACGGCTAACATTTCATTCAAGGCCTTAGTCATAGTCGTTATTTGTACTGCTATTTTAATCATTTTGAATAAACGAAACGAGGATTCTAAAAGTCTGTATTTTGCGGTCGGTATCATAATGTGGGTCGCCATGTTGAAATCCGGTGTTCATGCGACGCTGGCCGGTGTTATTCTGGGCATGTCGATCCCGCTAAAATCAAAAAATAATCCGGACTATTCACCGCTTAAATCGTTAGAGCATGATTTACATAGGTTGGTTGCATTTTTTGTCTTGCCAGTATTTGCATTTGCTAATGCTGGGCTCAATCTCACCGGAATCACATCCGAGCAACTTCTACATCCTGTGTCTTTAGGCATCGCCACCGCCTTATTTATAGGTAAACAGATAGGTGTGTTTGGGTTTTGCTGGGCGGCTATCAAACTTAACATCGCCAACCTCCCGCAGGGAATGAACTGGCAATCGCTTTACGGTACATCATTGTTATGTGGAATCGGTTTTACCATGAGTTTATTTATCGGTTCTTTGGCATTTGAAGAAACTAATGTCAATTTACTATTTGATGAGCGTTTGGGAATAATTATCGGATCACTTCTGTCCGGATCGATTGGTTACATTGTTCTGCGCTGGTCGTTAAAATCAGCCACTCAATGACTTGAAAGGCTGTGTTAACTGATGAGATAGGTTCTACATATTGCGAATATTGATGTTGCCAATCGCGCTTGAAATTAGATCCTCAAAAGTGACTATTCCGATGGTTTTTCTATCGCTGTCTGCAACCAGGATCATACGGTCCTGTCTATTCAGGATCAAAGGTAATACCTGTTCGAGTGTTTGATCTTGTTTGACGTAGATCGTTTGCTGCGTAATGGTTTCAATTGATTGATCAAATAAGCCTGGTTCGAGCAGAATTCGATTAGTAAGG
>CBDCFC010000037.1:0-23199 GCA_965215945.1 Arenicellales bacterium
GAACAAGGTATAACTCAAATAGTTCAGCATAGACCGGTACTTCATCCTTGACTTGTATGAGTTCACTGTCCTGCCAGGTGAAGCCGAAAGGCGGTCTGTTCTTAGTGATTTTTTTCTTAGTATCCATATGGTCAAAACTGTTGGATTAATTTTTCTGCAATCATTTTACATAAAAATACCGCCCTTTTTGTTAAAAGGGCGGTGAGCATTAGAGATAACCTCTCTCAGCGAAGCTCATACATGTTGAGCCGCCAACAATGATATGATCTAAAACTCGAACATCTATCAACGCAAGAGCTTCTTTAAGTCGCTTTGTAATAGATTGATCCGCAGCACTGGGTTCACACACCGCGCTGGGGTGATGTGCGCCAGAATTAAGGCCGAAGCATTAACTTCTAAACAGCGTTTCACAACAATCCGTGGATAGACGGAAACTTGGTCAACAGTGCCTTTAAATAATTCTTCAAAGGCTATGACCTGATTTTTGTTATCCAGGTAAATACAACAAAAGATTTCTTGTGATTCCTGGCCCAGTTTTAGTGATAAAAAGGCTTCAACTTCTCTAGGGCTGGTCAACGCATCTTGATTAAATACTCGTCTTTTAATAATTTCCAGTGCCGTCTGAATGATATGGTCTTCATGATCTATGGATTGCAATGTCTCTTTGAGGGAGGGCAGATTATTCATAGACAGTACTCCTAAGTTTTAAGGTGCTGTTATCCAGGTTACAAGTGATCTAAATAGCCGAATAGAATGGGACTATTGGCGTATTGCCAAGTTCGATCACTTGACAGATTTGTGAGGTAGTGTAGAGTATTAAGTATACGAATAATCGTATACTTAATTGTACATTAACTATAGGTCTATGTTCATGCAAAAACTTCTTGCAAACAAAACTGTATCACTAACAGAGCTACGTGATCCGGCAAAAGTACTGAGCAAAGCTGGGGATACACCCGTAGCGGTATTAAATCGTAATACCGTTGTGGGTTACTTTGTCCCGAAGGCAGCTGTAGATCAAATAGAGTTTGAAGCGGCATCTGAGGATGAAGTACGCCAAGCGCTTAAAGCGTCTAAGAAATCCCGACAACCGGTACTTGATTATCTTAAGGATAAATAGCCATGAAGGTGCTAAGTACTCAGAATGTACTGCTGATTCATGAGGATGTTATAAATGATGGTGAGTTACAAGGTCTTGCGGGTGATAAATCTCTAGATGCTGTTAATAGGACGGGTCGAGAATCGAATTCATTATGGCATGATTCGTGATGAATTCGATTTGGCAGCAACGTATGCTGTAGTTATCGCCGTGGGCCATGTGTTCAATGATGCTAATAAGCGAACGGCATTCAGTGCTATGGAAACCTGTCTCAGACTTAATGGCATTATTCATGAGTTCGATGTTGAAGACTCCGGACCCATAATGATAAAAGTTGCTCAAGGTCAGCTAGATGAAGCAGAATTAGCCCGATATTTGCGTGCTCTGTTACAAGCTTAAGCCGGGACATCGTCTCGGCTTTTTTTAATTTCAGAACTATTCCCTAGAAACTCAGGATTTCTAGTGATGCTTTAATTGTTCATATCAAATATTGAGTATCAAAATTAATATTGACGCAAATCGTCATTTTTTAGATGTTAGCCTTATAATTAAAGAAAATAATAGATACTGGATAATTAATGGCATTTAAAAAAGAAAAGCACCTTCAACGGTTTCTGATACTCCCGCACAACTTTTTCGTGAACTTCCAAGGCGAAAATTCCCTGATGTGTTACCTCATCAAAAAACAATAATGGAAAGGTATACTTCTGAGGCAAAAGATAAAAGCGATGTAGCACTCCAATTGCCTACAGGAAGTGGTAAAACCCTGGTGGGTTTGTTGATTGGAGAGTGGAGGAGAAGGAAATACTCCGAAAGAATTGTTTATTTATGTCCTACCAAACAGTTAGTAAATCAAACTGTTGAGCAAGCAGAGAAAAAATACGGTTTGAAAGTAATTGGTTTTACAGGCCCACATAAGAATTATATAGAAAGTGATGTGGCAAATTATCGTCAAGGTAAGAATATAGCAATTACAACATACAGCAGTGTATTTAATACAAGGCCGTTTTTTGATGATGCAGAGACCATTATCATAGATGATGCACATGCTGCAGAAAACTATATTTCAAAGCTATGGTCATTAGAAATCAATGCCGAGCACCCAAGCGTCCATCAGGCCGTTTCAGAGTTATTAAGGCCATTCCTAGATTCAACAAATTACTCAAGGTTAATGGGTGAATGGGATAGTCCAACTGACAAAACATGGGTAGACAAATTACCAACTCCTGATTTTTTGAAAATCAAGGAAAGTCTGATAGAAATTTTGGATGTAAATACTTCAAATAATGAATTGAAATTTCCATGGTCAATGCTGCGTTCTCACTTGCATGCCTGTCATCTATATATTTCATCCAAATGTATACTCATACGACCACTACTTCCACCAACTTGGGAGCATAAGGGATTTTCAGAGGCGAAACAGAGAATTTATATGTCCGCGACATTAGGTGAAGGAGGGGATTTAGAAAGATTAGTTGGCCGGAAAAATATATTTAGATTACCAACTCCAGATGGTTGGGATAACCAAGGTGTGGGTAGGCGCTTTTTTATACTGCCTTCGTTAACTTTAAATTTCGACGAAAGTTTAAATTTGAATTTGGATTTGTTTTCACGCTCGGACAGAAGTCTTGTGTTAGTTCCAAGCGAATATCATAGGCAAGTTATTGTGGATAGCTTATCTGGTATGCCTACATTGAAAATTTTCAATGTTGAAGATATTGAGACGTCAAAAGATAAATTTATAAGTACTTACCAAGCCGTAGCAATAGTGGCTAACAGGTATGATGGGATTGATTTCCCTGGAGACGAATGTCGGTTATTAGTCATTCAAGGCCTACCAAAAGCCGTTAATTTGCAAGAACAATTTTTTATGTCCCGAATTAGTGCGAGCGTCATTTTTAATGACAGAATTCAGACAAGAATCTTGCAGGCAATTGGCAGATGTACTCGTTCTCTCGAAGATTACTCTGCTGTGGTAGTAAATGGTAATGAGTTAGCTGATTATCTGTCGGATAAAGATCGAAGACAGTATTTTCATCCTGAATTACAAGCTGAATTAGAGTTTGGAGTAGATCAATCAATTGACACAAGTTATGAAGAATTAATTGAAAATTATGAAATTTTTATTGAGAATGGTGAAGATTGGGAAAACGCTAATAGACAGATAATCGAAATAAGAGAAGAGAAAAGAAAAAGACAATTCCCTGGAATTGAAAAATTAGCTGAAAGCGTTGGACTTGAAATTGATTATGCCTCAGCTTTATGGGCCCAGGATTACAAAGAAGCCTTAACAAATTCGGAATTAATTTTAGGCGTACTAACCGATCCAGCATTAAGAGGGTATAGAGGACTTTGGGAATACTTAGCAGGATCCACAGCATTTATGGCAGAACAAAATGGAGATGCCAGATTCGGGGATATTGCAAAAGAACACTACCAACGTGCAAAGAATGCTGCCAAAAATATTCCTTGGTTGGTATCTCTTTCAAGTTATTCACATGATGCTGATGAACTAGATTCTGAAGAACGAGATTATCAACAAGTTAATGAACAAGTTGAAAATATTGAAGCTCATTTAGATACTATAGGAAGAATGCAGAAAAGGAAATTTGCAGAAATTGAAAAATCGATAAGGGATGGAATCAATTGTGTTAATACTTTTGAAGAAGCTCATAGGTTAGTTGGTGAACATATAGGATTCATTGCTAGAAATGTTGAAGTTGATGGCTCACCAGATCCATGGTGGCAACTGGGAGATTTTTGTATCGTTTTCGAAGATCATGCTGATGCAAAGTCAGATACATTGAGTACAAATAAGGCAAGACAGGCATCTGGACATCCTAAATGGATTAGACAGAATGTTGATTCTTGTAAAAGCGAAACAATAAGGATAATTGCTGTATTGGTTTCTCCTGTTGCTAAAGTGAGTTCAGGCGCTAGTCCGCATATTGAAAATCTGTCTTATTGGGAATTAAACGAATTTAAAAAATGGGTAACTCAAGCCTTGGAAGTTATAAGAGAATTGTATTCATCGTTTGTTGGGGTTGGTGATTTAGCATGGAGGGGAGAAGCTGCAGCTAAATTAGTTAATGCAGGTATGGATGTTAACTCTTTGATAAAAAAGTTTGAAGATAATAAATGTTCAAAAGTTCTTGATCTTGAAAAATAATGTTAAATTGATAAAAACCATGAAGCAATTGTTGTTTTCGAACCAGAAACATACGAATATGTCAATTATGTATAATTTGTGATCCGTGAATTCTAGTGATTAGTAGCAAACGTGGATGTGACGATGGTTGCTCTTTTTTTAAAATGGAGCGCAAAATGGAAGCTTTATCTAAAGATAAACAAATTGAGATTGAAACTGCATTTGATAATGGCAAACTTAGCCATGAGCAATTACACACCATTTTACAAGGAACAAAGGTTCGCTCGTGCATAGGAGGATTAATAGAAGATGGTAAAGCTAAAGATAAATGTGGATATTTTAAACAATATCCAGCCAATACAAAAGAGAGCGATTTAGT
Source organism: Arenicellales bacterium (assembly GCA_965215945.1). Taxonomy (GTDB): domain Bacteria; phylum Pseudomonadota; class Gammaproteobacteria; order Arenicellales; family JAHEKD01; genus JAHEKD01. Next base: position 4,627 of record CBDCFC010000037.1, read on the forward strand.
TCAGCACTTCAATTTACTTAAATCTTCCAAACAAAATTTCCCCTGGAAGGCGGCTACCCTCTTACTGTCATTGCTTTCACTTGTTCTTGGTGTGATGATTTATACCAAACCAACCGATAAGGAGCTTGCAAATCTGATTTCTGATTTAGAGGGTAAATTGAGTAGCCTAAGTGAATCTAATATTGAACTAAATAATAAAAATGAAAGTCTTATAAATGAAAATGTATACTTAAAAAACGAAAACGCGAATCTTTTGGAAAATCAAACAGTAAAGTAATAATCAATTTCTGCATTATTTGAGGCTGAGTTATGACTGACGATGAATTAATAGATCACATTTCTAATTGTGCTGGGATTACTAAAGCACAAGCAAGAAGAGCGTTGGAGTGTATGCAAAAAGGCATAATTAAGGGCCTTAAAGATACCGGAAAACTAGATTTGGCAATAGGAAGTTTTGATATCGTAAAGCGTCGAGCGGCTCTAGGAAGAAACCCAAGAACTGGTGAGTCTGTATCTCAACCAGCCCGGAATTATATTAGGTTTAAGGCTAGTAACGCACTAAAGAAAGAGATCTCTGAAATTGACATACCTTTACGTAATACATTCTAATTTATCAAAGAAACTCTGATTTCTATCCATATAAAGTGCGAAAAATTAAATAGTCTAATACTGGCTTTTAATGTATGGTCAGTATCGCTGTTGTAAATCATCTGATTCATAACTAAATTGCTGATACTGTACTACAGTTACATCTTGAAAGATTCGGTTCAGAATTTAAGCCATTTTTTTCATTGTTAATTTCATGATTTGACAGATTTTGTGAATATTGTATTCTGATATTAGTTAACAATAATTCTTCAGCCTGTATCTGCATTTCAAAGCTCAAGTTCCTGGCGGAAAATTCTAATCTTATCTGTCTGCAATCACTTCCTTTATGTTGGTGTCCCAGATGTAACTCAAACACCTCCATATACACCGGTACTTCACTGGACATAAGAGCAAGTTCACCGTCTTGCCAGATGTACCCATAGGGTGGTTTAGTGCCGATCTTTATTTCCTTCTAACGTAATCTTTTGCTAATTACTCAATTTCGTCGATATGGCTTCCACAAAAAGGATACCTTGCAATACGGCAGTCCATGAGTTACTAAGCGTATGGAGCGAACTGGCTGATCATCAATATCGTTGGGGTCGCGACCATTAATGCTAAGTGCCTTTTGTTTTGATAAGAGGTTTTCAATTTTATGTTGGCGATCCCAGGAAGAAGAATAAATCTTCAGCTGTGCCCATTGCGCTGGATATTCTTTGGAGAATCTGCACTCCAAATCAATTTTCCCTCGTATGTTGTAATCATGCCATGAACTTAGAAATTCAACTGATCTGCGTGCCGAAAATCCAAGCTTTGACGAATCTTTGGTTTTTGCAAGAAGGCGATTATGCTCGGTTTGCGTTCGTGAATACCAGTCTTTAAATGTAGCGATTGTTTTAAGATATATGCGATCACCCGGCGTAAGTGGAGTGTCGAAAACATAGCGATAATTCACCAAGTTGCCTCGCAGCGGCCCAAAATCAATTGAAGGACGATAATTGATATTTTTTTCTGTGAGATCCTTTACAAAAATCTCCACTTTTGGAAGCTCTTTAAATGGCCCGCGGCGATCTGGACGTAGAAAATTCGTAGTTATTGATTCGAATTCTTTAAGTGCTTCGAGATTACGCTCGGCAGTACGGGAAAACGATCCATCCTTTTTATAATCATTAACTACTTTTAGATCAAAGTAACGAGACTTCGGCGGGTTTTTCAAAAACAGTCTATGAAACCAATTTGCTATGCGCACACTTTGGTTATACGTCGGTTTTTTCTCTTCCCACGTCGGATTGTGAAGCTCAAGCAGTTTAATGATGCGTCGCGAGTATCCTTCAATGGTTTTTATCGACAGCCACGGATATTTTTCAGACAGTGTATGACTAATATAGGGAATGGTGTAGCCCTCGGCAATCATGCGGATGACTTCGTATTCGTCTTCACTGACGAAGATGTCAAAACCCAAAGGGATATTACGCGGGTTTCTGCCCATAATCCTTGTTCCTCTTGTCTTAGTTGATAGTATAGCTTCATTTCTGTTTTGAATGAATCCCTTCAAGTTTTTTTGAAATCAAATGTATCCAATCTTGATGAGGGTACTGCATTTTCTGATAATTATTTAAGAGATTGACTTGTTAAAAATGAAGCCTTAAGAAACATGAAAAAAGGAAAAAAGAACACAGGAACAATACATACTCAGAGAGAAATTATTTTCCGGCAAGTGTCTATGTTGCTAGAGGAACTACAGGTTACAAGTGTAGATTTCGATGATGTGAATGCGCGCTCACTATTGTTTCATCACTTTGAGATTCCTCTAAAAAATCATCAGAGTGTGAAAACTAGTCCTTTACTCATAAGGTTTGGAGATGATTATCCAAACAAACCCATTACAACGTTTTATTTATTAGAACAAATTTCGAAATACAAAAAGAAGGTACGACAGAAAGACTTATGGATCGCCTACGCAATCAATGAGACAGATTTAAAATGTTTTGGTTTAAATACTAAAAAAGCTCGAGCAGAAACAGATGCTCTCATCAACTTATTGGATTTAATCAAGCATACAGTAGAAAAAGAGATAAGAGCGGATAAGCGTTAACGCGATTTTCTTGTCTTGCGACGTTTCTTATGCTGTGCTTCTTCAACAATCAATCCACCTACTACTTCATAGCCCTTGCCAACGAGGTAGCCTTTGGCAAAGCCGTGGATGTATTCATCAGAGGGATTGATGTTCGCATCTTTGTTTATCTTAAGTGTGCTGATAAGTGTTTCTGGCTCAATCCCAAGGGCTGCACAAATATCGATGAGCTCTAACACATCTATGCGACGCTCGCCTGACTCCACACGGGACACGTACACCTGTGGTCGTTTTAGCTTTTTTGCTAAATCTTTTTGCGTCAAACCCCTTTCCTTGCGTACCTCAGTTAAGCCGCGTACCAGTTGATCGTGTCGCTTGTCGTGAATAGATGCCATTCATCTTTATATACATGCTCATGATGATATATCAAATAGTGAATAAATATTGTAATTATATCTATTAACGTATATTATTATTCCAAAAAATAACAGCCCAGTGCTGCATGCATCATAAAGAGGAATGGGGAGATTTTGCTAAAACAATATGTACAGGAGCACATAAATGATGCAACGCTTTTTTCTCATTTTTACTTTTACACTACTTTTAAATATCCCATTAGGGGCGTCAGCTAGTGAGCGCTATTGGGGGTTCGATTACTCAATGGTTGATATTGAACCTGAATTTGGTGGAAGTTTTGATACAGGAGTTGTGCAGGGTGTCTTTGGCATGTACGTGAATCACTTGGTTGGTGTGAGCTTTCCACTGGCTGTCGAAGGGCGCGCGGGATTTGGCATAAGTGATGATAGCAGCGATGGGATTACAGTCGAAACCGACAACTATTTCGGCGCCTATGCTCGTGGTGAGCTTGTTATATCAGAAAAAATTACCCCGTATGGAATTTTGGGATGGAGCCGTATTAAAGCGACGGCAAGCGCTTTGGGCGAAAGCATCAGTGAGAGTGATTCAGATTTTTCATTCGGTGTAGGAGCTCGTTATCAGCATAACCAGCATTTGGCCTTTAATCTCGAATACTTAGCGCAACTGGTCGACGACGTGAGTGCCTTGTCAATCGGTGTGCGCTACGCGTGGTGAGAAAAGCACTAACACAGAACAAGACAGGGGATCACATGAAAAATACTGTAATTGGAATTGTTATCTCGCTGCTCATTAGCGGGTGCGGTGGCGGCGGGTCAAGTTCAGGTGGCGGCGGCGGAAATCCGGTCGCAGGTCGATTTGATGCATTTCATCTTGAAGCAGAGAGCCATGATTTACAGGTCAATGTCTATGAAAGGCGGACAGGCTGTCAACAATACCAGGCATCGCAGTTATCAAGTTTCTCTCTAAAAAAAGGAAATGGTAGAACAGTCAGGCTACCCAAACCAAAGCGAGATTTCTGGGGTGGTGCGGGCCCGGATGGCGGTTGTTTCGAAGTTTATGTCAGGGCTAATGGGGCTTCGCACAATGATCTCATTTCAGCAAGACTCTGCACAGGCAGAAATGTTGGTACTAGACGTGAAAGTTGCCAAAAAGAAACAACGAGGGCTTTTCAAACGCGAGCGAGTCTTCTTACAGTCGTAAATCAATATCAACACTAGACTGTGCTTGGGTTAGAAAAATACTTTAAAAATTTAATTCATGGGGTAGTTCCAAGTGGCAAAATTTTATTCTTTTAAATCATTAAAACTCGTGATTTTGTTACTAATTCCTCTCTTACAAGGCTGTCCTGCAATCATGCTTGCAGGAGCAGCCGCGTATGTGATGAAAGACGATCCGGAATTTCAAAAGGGCATCAAGCAGGCAAAAAAAGATTTTAATAAGCTATTCGCTGACCTTGGCTTAGAGCAGGTCTTTCGCGCACCTAATAGTAGCTATGTCTCCTATACAAAACTAGATAAGCGAAAAGTGAGTTTGAATGGACGCGAGCGCAAGTACACCAAACTCATCAATAATGCGTCAAAAATCTATGGTGTGCCTGCGTCACGCATCGCTGCTGTCATCAGAGCAGAATCTGCGTTTAATCCAACGGCTGTGTCCCATGCAGGCGCACAGGGACTGATGCAATTGATGCCAGCAACAGCGCGAGACTTAGGCGTGCGCAATACGATGGATCCCAAACAAAATATTTACGGCGGCACAAAGTACTTAAGAATACTTTACAGCCAGTATCGCAATTGGAATCTTACACATGCGGCCTACAACGCGGGACCAGGTAATGTAAAAAAGTATAACAATCGTATTCCGCCGTTTAAAGAAACCAAAAACTACGTAATTAAAGTCAATCAATACAACGACTTTTATGTGAAAAACACAACGGTGATCTGAGCGGTGGAATACAGAGAATGTACAAAATACTTGAGCTGCCGCACTAACAACTCATTCTATAGGTAAGTCACAATGAAAAAATGTAGCGTACTGCTCTTACTAATCATACCGTTTTTGCATGGGTGTCCTGCCGCGATGCTTGCAGCAGGTGTTGCTGTACCTGCAGCGGGACTGATCAAATTGGGCCTGGGTTCTAAACCGCAGATGCTCTACACAGTAGAAGACAAACAAGTTGTGATTGATGTGAGCAGTTATTCTGCCAATGTCACCTCAATTAAAAACATGACAGAAGTCGGCGCTGTGATGCTCGCCGATGAAGTATTGGGCTGTGATAACTTGGCGCTGACATATGCCAAGTGGCCGAACAATTTGTTGCAAGCCGCAATTCGCGTAGACACTACCGTTGTGTATGAGTGCACAGAGAAACCTGCAACGAACACCAATGCAGCGGAAGTTGCTATTGTCGGCTCAATCGTTGATGTTGGTAAAAAATTGCGTTTTGAGCAGGACTTGGTCGGCATTATTCGCACTCATCAACTGCTCAAGCCAAAAGGCGGTACAGTGACGCATCTGTCTGATGAGGAGAGCGATGATGAGTTGCAAGCTTCCGTGTCTTCCGTTTCTGATTCCGCTGACACTGAAACAGTCAGAGAAATTCAATCGCTGCTGAAAGAACGAGGATACTTAATCAGTAGTGTCGATGGAGTAGCTGGCAATGAAACCACGTTTGCCATCAAGGAGTTTCAACTAGATCATGACCTCGACATTGATGGGATACCATCACAAGCATTATTAGAAGAATTACAACATGCCTCAGATTAGCCTGTCAGTTTTCACACTGTGAGCGAGAGCAAAACGTGTGAGAATTTTACGGGTCATACTATTTCCCCTCCTCATACTAGCAACGCTTCTGATTGCAGTTTTTTTTGGTTTTTCGCACTACATTCAATCGCAGCATTTTAGTGCAAAGTTAATCGACTACATTGAACGCTCAGATGTAGCCTCCGTGCATGATGTGGTGCCCATAAAATTACTTAGCATTTATCCCCACATTCAGCTTCGTCTTCCAAAAATCTCACTGAGCGTGAAGGATGAGACGTCATCGCTAAAACTGCATCTTGCGAATCTTGATCTCAATGCCGACTATGCATTTATACGCTCACAAGGGCAGAGAGGCCACATACGATTAAATGGACAATCACTGCGCGGTGTATTTAAGAGTACAAGTGCGGAGAATGAACGTGACGACCTCTTGGCTAGTTATCATTTTATTGCACGAAATGCACTCGCTGTAGCTGCTGATGTAAATATGCGACTTGGATTTGAAAGCATCAAACTATTGACGATATACCTGGATACATCAGAAAGTAGTGAGCACATTGTCAGTGATTTTTTTGCAAGCAAAGAGCAAGATGCAATTCAGGTGCACTATACCAAAACAAATCACAATCGAGTCATTCATCATGCGCATCGCATAAGTCAAATCACGCTAGCAGACCAACACGTCTTAAATGCTCATTACTCTTACTCTGTGAAAGATAGCGTAGCAAAGACATTGGTACACTGTTCCGGTGATGTTGCATTCTCGGAGGATGAGCTATCCCTTTCATCAATTGAATTTAGTGATCACACGCATTCACTTGCAGGACAACTGTCTATTACACAGGATCAAAAGTGGGCGGTATCGGGAAAACTGTTTTGGGAAAGTGATTTCAAAATTCCCATAAAAAATGAATTGCACTCTAGAACTTTTGCGAGCGCAAACAAAAAACTACTTGATGATGAGCCGTTGCCTTTTAAGCTGCTGACACAATTTGATACGGAGCTTGAATTAATCATTCCAAGCTATGGCTATGCTGGGCAGCATCTATTTTCTGGAAAGCTGACTGTGCACAATTCGAACAATCAATTACATATCACCTCAAAGCGTTCCAAATTTCTCGATGGCGCTGTCAAAATTTCTGTGATGCTAGATGATTTGGATTCACTTCCAAGCGTAAAACTTAAGATAAAGGGGTTTGATCATGATTTGCAGAAAGTGATGCAATTAGGAAATGATCAAAATTTATTTGATTCAGGTCTTTTCGATCTGCACTTGGATCTGACTATGCAGGGCATGTCGATTGCTGAGTTGTTTTCAAAAAGTAACGGGGCAGTTGAGCTTGCAGCGCGAGATATTTCGATCAATGACTACATGAAAAACCTGCTGCACCTTGCTGGCTTATCACTTCCAACACTGCGTTTGCCTGATGGTGGATCATCCACGCCGCCAGTGAATAACAAACTAAGCGAAGTTGAGGATGTATCTGTGCAACAACCTGTTTCAGCTAATTATTTTATCCCATGCTTTTCAATCAACTCCAATATCGCAAAAGGATATTTGGTTGCTGAGGATGGGATACTTTTAAAAAGTGGACAGGGCTTAATCATCGGCTCAGGTATTGTAGATTTTCATACAGAGCGAATACTCTTTGATACACGTGTGCAAAAGAACAGTCCGATTGACCTCAATCCGTTCTCTGTGTTGAAGTATATGACACTGAGCGGAACGTTAGCTGAGCCCACTGTAAACATTAATCAAAATGAGGTGATTAAAAAGGGCATCACAACAGCTGCTGCTTTAACGTTGGGATTTGTTCCGTCGCTAGCACTCACTGCAATTCAAGAGGCCAACGCAATGAAGAAAAAGAAACTGGAGTGTAAGGCAACACTATTTTAATAGATAACAATGCTAATTTGTAGTTTGGCAAATTTCAATTGTCTTCATTCGTTTTACACATTAAATTTGTTAAAAAATATAGCGTGATGAACATATCAATTTGTAGAAAAAACCGCCCTTTATGCTAAAAGAACGGCTAGTATTAAAGGTAGCCTCGTTCGGCAAAGCTAATGCAATTTGAACCCCCCACAATAAGATGATCTAAAACTCGGACATCAATTAAAGCAAGGGTTTCTAGAAGACGCCGAGTAATGGATCTATCAGCTGAACTGGGGTCACAAACCCCACTAGGGTGATTATGTGCCACTATCAAAGCTGAAGCATTCAATTTCTATACAGCGTTTAACAACAATGCGTGGGTACACTGAAACATGATTAATAGTACCTTTAAATAATTCTTCAAACGCTATGATCTGATTTTTGTTATCAAGATAGATACAACAAAATACTTCATTAGATTTTTGGCCCAATTTCAAAGATAGATATATTTCAACTTCTCGAGGGCTTGCTAATTTATCTTTGGCAAATAATCTTTTGTTTATGATTTCTAGTGCATTTTGAATGATTTGATCTTCTTCATGCTTTGATTTATACATTTTCTGCGGAGAGGGCAAGCTATCCATAAACAGTACTCCTAAAGTTATTAAAGTGCTGTTTTCCGAAATTACAAGTGATTTAGATAATTGAATAGAATGGGATTATTGGCAAAATGCCAAATCGCAACTCCCTAGAAACTCAGGATTTCTAGGGAGTCATTCAACTAAGCTATCATAATTATTTTGCTTATTTTTTGGGATGATAGGATAGAAATTTTCTGGATTGCTTGAATTTTCATTCTTTTGCACCCATATACCACTAAAAAATTTGCGGGAGAATTGCATAATGGCCGATTTACAAAAACAGTTTGTCGAATTTCATAAAAATATTCGTTTAGGAACATATGAAGAAAACCCAACACTAGCTGATAAAAGAGACTTAATTCTTAAAGATTTACAAGATGGTCTTGAAAAGCAATCCAGAGAAGAAAATCTTCCAGTTCTAACGTTTGAATCTTTTGATCAAGGTAGTTATTCCATGCATACGGGAATCAAACCACTCCACCGTGAAGATGATTATGATATTGATGTTGGTCTAGAATTTGATTTATCTTCTCCAGAATTAGAGGTATACAAAAATAATCCTGTAAAGCTGAAGGCAAGAATCCGTAATGCGTTGATATCCGGAAAGAGACAACCATCTATTAAAAAGCCATGTGTAAGAGTTCAATATATTAAGAATGATGAGAATGACTATCACGTAGATTTGGCAGTATATAGAACTGATAGTTCAACATATTTACTAGCCAGAGGTAAAGAATATAGCGAAATAGGTAACAAATATTGGGATGAACAAGAGCCTATAGAATTAAAAAATAAAATAAATACTCGACAATGCCAGGGGGAAACTAGAGATCAATACCGCTGTATAAAACTGGGCAAACTATTATGTGTTTAATCTTTAATTTTGCTCAGCTTATCTAGCATGCCTGCATTTTCAGCGATTGTCTCCGGCACAAAACTGGGAAAGCCGGTCATTATTATTTCTCTTTGATTATTTTCCAGATTCCCGAAAACATAATATCTCGAATTCTCTTCACCAAAAGCTATTGAGCAATTATTTTCAAGTTGATTTACAATCCGAATTTTCTTGGCAGGATTGCCTTTTATGACATCCAAAACATCCAGTTCAACAATTTGCAGACTAAATGTTGATTTTTCAATTTCTACCACCTTTCCCAAAAATATGACGTTTGATTTTTCAGCATATTTGTTTGGATCGCTGGTAATTTGATAGAACGGACTGATAGCACAAGCCTGGGCTGTTGAAACCGAAGTAACAAACAAAGCCAATAGAATTATTAACTTTGCCAATTTAGAGACAATCATCAGAAAAAACTCTTTAGATCTGTAACCAAAATTAAATTTAATAATTCTAATCCAAGCTGCTGCTTATTCTTGTCGTAACTTTAATGTCCCGGTTTTTACTGAATATACCGATCAATAAAGACAAACCGCCCACCAGCGCAAACATCAGCCCGAAAATGATAACGTACCAAACTGAAGCATTCTTGCCCGGTTCTAAAACGGATTCGAACGCATCCTCAGGATTGTAATAGACCGTGACTGTTTTTCCTTGAGGATATTGATTTACATCCCGACTCGCCTCGGCTGCATTACTGGTACTCGTTTTTACAAATCTAACTCTGTTACCAATAATTTCATGATCCCCAACGATATATTTGTAAACAACTTCGGCGCTGTAAGTCGTGTCGGAATCATTATCTCTGTCTTTATTCGTTTCAAATTCCGATGAAATGACTATGCCTTGTACAGTAGGCCAGTTCTCGCTGGCTTGGGCTTTGTCTAATAATCTCAAACCCCAACTTAATACAGCTATCCCCACAACTAATATAATTATGGGAAATACGATCAGTGCAACTTTTTTCATTTTGTCCTCCTGTGTTAAACAGTATTTAATTATTAATATAACCCCACGCCAGTTAAGGCGTGGGGTTTCGACTAATCAGATCTGGCCACAACATTGATAACTTGTTGTCCGTATCAGATTATTTCTGGCCGTAAAATCTGATTTTCCATTCTGGACCAACGATATCCTGAGGATGCACAACAGGATGTACATCACGGATGGTCATCTTAGTTGTTGGATCAGCTTTTTTATAAGGATCATAAGGAGTTGGAGGATCATTATCCAGATGGCAAAATCTGCGATAACGCTCAACAAACGCAGCCTCGATATCCATATTAAAGTCATCATCAGATACTATTGCCGCACCGCCCACAACAATCCGGTCTTTGCTATCGATCTTCATGCTGTAGTTTTTGTAACCTAATTGAAAAACTGGTGTGATAGTTTGATTCTTCGGAATAGCTACCGATTCAACTCCGGTGCATTTCAAATCGATTTCACCATCTGAACGATATAAAGCCAGTGTTGAAGATTGATTATTGAGGCTGGCTATTTTTTCGTCACTGCGGATTTCAACGTAATTGTAACCAGGTTCATCAGAATCGACAAATTGCAAATCATTTTGTACCCGCCCATTGACTCCAAAACTGGTATCTTCATTTCCATCTTCGTTTAGACGTACAATACCAAATGAGCCGCTGACAACGATTTTATTGTAAGTGCCACTGCCATGTGGTTTCTTCAGGGCTACGTCCATTTGATAATTCGAATTGACAAACTGTTGGATAATTAAATCCGGGTGTGTGTCATATACATCAAGTATTGTATAACCACAAGATGACTGTGCGCTACAACCAGCAGGCTTAAAATTGTTTTTATCCAGCATCATTAGCGGTCCTGAAAATCTGGCTACAAAAATCTTTTCATTCAAGAAACTGTCGGGGGAATACCCCCCCACAATTACAATTCTACCCTGATCATCAACTTCCATATCCATTACCACGGCTTTTCCCCCCAAATCAGTCCACGATGCTACATATGAAACACCACTGCTACCTAGATAAAAAATTGATACTCGGTCTGTACCACCAGCCAAAATGACACCTCCGACAGAGTTCGTTGCAACTTGAACACCAAACCCACTTGCCAAGTCGGGTCGGTTTGTTAGGGTTATAATGCCGTTATTACCAAAGCTGGTGTCCAAGTCACCATTGGCCAGGTATTTGGCCACAAACGCATCTTCACTACCGCTAATATGCATATTGGCACGCCCCGCAACAATAATTTTGCCATTGGCCTGAACAACCATTTCATGGGCTTGATGATGGATCAAATCCCACAGCAAAACCTGGCCTGCGACACCAAATCCAGAGTCGGGATTACCCTGATCATCAAAACCTGTCAATGCATATACTTTTTGGTTAGTATTAAACAATTCAATACCGGTCAAAGTAACAACTTTGTTGTTGGCTGCCACACCTGTACTGATGTGATAAACGTCACCATCTTGATCAGGAATCAAGTTACTAAGTGCAGTACCGTTCACACCAAAATTTTTATCGACGTACAACGGGCCGGTAAAAGCCGAAACAGATTGCGAATACCCGCCAATTACCGACATGACTAACATAGAACTTGTAGTTATAAACGTTTTAATTTTCATTTTGTCCTCCAAATATTTTTGTTTTGAACAAAACCACTCTACCAAACGGACATGATTTAAGCTGTTAACGAGTACGCCAAATTTTTGTGAAGAAATTACACCTTTATATCCTCTGCAATATGATTTGGTTAATAATTAAAATACCCTAGCTACTGAGGGGTTCCCAGAATCAGCCAGCAATCATGAGATTGCTGATCGAGTTCGCCATTCTCAAAATGTCTTGTTGAAGGAACTCGGCTCAACCGTGCATAATACCCACGCGATGAGCTATTCGTGAGGTATAAAAATCGGGTTAATGACAATCCAGGCCAGGATTTGGCATCATGAACAAAGGCATACTGCACACTTAGTCTTTCAAATATTAATGATTGTAGTGCTCTCCAACATGATTGCTTTTCACAGTATTTAACAAAGATTCCAATACTCTTTTATTCTTTTTTGGGTAAGTTCTCGGCAAAGCCCTTGCTTGCGGTTATAAATGCCTCTCGCACGGTTGGGAAATCGGGAAATTCAAGCGTATACCTTCCGCTGTGAAATTTATACAATTGATACCTGCTTTCGGTTTTGCTGACAGGTACTAAGCCATTCCAAACCTCAATGCCGGAATTCAGGTCATAAATGATATAGGTGACCTTCATGTCTCTTATCGCTTTAAGAGTGTGAGAAACACCCGTTTGTACCTTTTTCTTATTAATTTTTTGATAAAAAGGGCTTTTGGTATCACTTACTCTTGTATTGGTTTGTTCAATACGAGAAAAAGTTGCGTATTGTGTATTGGGTACAGCATTTTTAATTGCAATCATAGATTCTTTTGAAATGTACAGACCATCTGTCCACTCATCCATTATAGAATTGTAGAGCTTGGACGCCATCCCTTGTTCGCAGGTTAACTGCATCGATAAGCCTAAGCTCAGGACACTCATCTTTTACCGATATTAATATCTCACCAGCATAACGATCAGATTGCCTAGACCCGAATGTCTCCAGATAGGATGACACACCAGCAATCACCATGCCACCTTGAGTCATGGACTGATAAGTGAACGATGGATTTACCATAAGGTTTGGAATATATTTTTGACATGCCGACAAAGTGATAACGGCGATCAAAACTAGTAATCTGCATAGATACATATTGATTACCTTCATTATTTTCCTCCGTATATTTATGGTTATATATAGATCAGTGGAATAGTGATTGCCTTAGTTGAGGCTAACTACAGCATATCGAATTCGTTTGGGTTTAGCTGTGAGCGATTATGTAAAATTTATGTGAATTAATCACGATCAATATTTTCAGCAATTCAGCTAGAATGATTTTCAGACTATCTGAGTATCAAGAATAAGGGTGAATACACTCCTGTTGAAATGGCACAAGCCGTAAATTGTCAAAAGAATAACGAACTGTTTAACAAGGTACAGTCAATCAGGAATTCACGGTAAGCATTAGCTCTAAAGCCTTGCAGTGAAACAATAGATCCACCGCACTATTCATGACCGACTTATTTCTCACTCACCGACTGAAGTGTCACCGTAGTGAGATCGTTTACTCCAGTTTTGCGAAAATCTTGGCGCCTGCTGAGACTGACTTTGCCCATTTTTGGGACAATAAATATGTATATCTTCATCCCCGCCTTCAGTTTCTAATTCTGCCGTAAATTCTCTAATTTTTATGCAATTATCAAATTGACCCACGGGCGATTCATAATTCACAAGCTCCACCGTTTTGACCGTTTCCCAAAAGTGGGCAGTGGTCTCTGAGGATGTGCCTTCTTTAATACCAGATGGAATTTTCACGAAATCTTTTAAATCACCTGTGCCGAAATCATAAGCTTCAACAATGCCTTCATCAGACCAGCCGTTGAAGAATTTTATGTCCCGAAGGGTAAAAATCTGGTAATCCTCAGCCTGATACAATCTGGCTTGATATTCATTGCCGTTTACGTCAACACTACCCACTGGGATTTCAATAACTCGACCTAAATATTTATCTTTGATGTTTCCAGATGGACCCAAAGATTCAAGTGAATAGGCATACTCTTTTTTAAGGTTTGGAGGTTCAAGATACTCTGAAAGGTCTATTGAGCTGTCCGCCAAAATTATATTTGCAAACACTACTAGAGTAAGCAGTACAGCTCTGACATGGAAATTTAGAAATTTTATAGGTTTCACTACCAGGCAAATAAATCTATGTAAAATACTCACTATTAAGCATTATACCCTCGGCAATTTTGAATACTAAAAGAATAGTCCATTGCTGTTACATTAACTTAGTGCACCGTGACGTAAATAAGATATTGATTTTAAAGGATTTGGTGCACCCAAGGGCATAAAGGCCCGGTAGGACTTGCGAAGTGCCCTTGGGTGAACCTACGACCAATGGATTATGAGTCGATATCTATGGTCGTAGATAAGTTACTTTATTTTTCAATAACTTAGCGAAGGCGCCCGTTGCCATTTTTCACGACAATGCACTACTGTGCAGGACTCATCCCCGCAAAATTCACGCAAGGATTGCTCAATTGTAGTGCAAGAAAAGTCTCTGATTCAGTAAATGTGATATACTGAATACAAGTATTTAATGTATTGGATATAGTTATGCCTACTTCAATTCGCTTACCAAATGAAGTTGAGTCTCGATTAAATTTTCTTGCTCAACATACTGGCCGAACCAAAGCTTATTACTTGCGTGAAATAATAGAGCGAGGTATTGATGATATGGAAGATTACTATCTTGCTGCAGATGTGTTGGAACGAATTCGTAAAGGCGATGAAAAAGTTCACTCTAGTGAAGACTTAAGGAAGAGCCTTGGCCTGGACAATTAAATATACCGATACAGCTAAAAAGCAACTGCGTAAACTTGATAAGGCCTCAGCAAAACGTATCGTAAACTATTTAGATTCACGTATTGCAATGCAGCCTAATCCTCGAACCTCGGGTAAAGCTTTGAGAGGCGAATTAGGTGATTTTTGGCGTTTTAGAGTCGGAGATTTCCGAGTGATTTGTACAATCGAGGATGAAATGCTAACTGTCTTAGTAGTGAGAATCGGGCACAGAAAAACGTTTATCAATAAAACAATGCCACTTCGAGTGGATGATAATGTAACCTCTCATGATAAGCAGTACTATCATTCGTACATAATTTTACCCACATAGATTCACTTGATTAATAGTAATCCATTGGATTATACTTATTTCAATGCAAACGATTGCTGAATTACCCGAGTATCAACGTCGGGCTTCTAACTTATTGTCGAGCAGTGAAATAACAGCGATCGTTAATTATTTAGCGGTTCATCCGAAGTCAGGTGATTTGATACAGGGCACAGGCGGGATACGAAAACTTCGATGGAAGCGACAAGGCATGGGTAAAAGCGGTGGAGTCAGAATAATTTATTACTACCATTCTGAACTCATCCCTCTTTACTTATTAACTGTATTTGGAAAGACGAAAAGGATAATTTGAGTAAAAGTGAACGTAATTTATTAGCAAAGCTGACAAAAGAATTAGTCAGTTATTGGAGAAAATAATCATGAGTGATGTATTTAACAGTATTAAAAAAGGCTTAGAAGAAGCTATTGATCATTCAAAAGGAAAACCCGTGAAAGCCATTATTCATGAGTTCACCCCCACTGATGTGAAAGCGGTACGAAAAAAAGTGAAGATGAGCCAACAGAATTTGCTGCTGCATTAGGCATTAGTGTGGCTACCTTAAGACATTGGGAACGTGGTGACCGAAAACCGCATGGTGCTGCGCTTGCTCTACTCAATGCTGTAGATAGAAATCCTCAAGCTGTAATCCAGGCATTAACGCAAGCTGCATAATCATTAAAAATCAAACTGATAACTAGTAAAGTTTTCTTGCTAATTAATATATCCCTACGTATTAACTATGACTGACGTAATCCAGAAAATAACAGTCCATTTTTACCAAAAATATCTTAAAAAAATTTCAACTCAGTTTTCAACGTCCGAATGTATAGAATCTGGTTCCATTAACCTCTCAAGATAAGCAGTACTGTCATTTGTATTTAATCTTACCCACATTGGCTTGTGATCTGAAAATTGATAGGTACGCCATTCGCGATAATATTTTTTCTGTTCTGCAACGCTTGATAAATTTTTACCATTGGAGGGATCTTTTCAGAAAGCCCTTGTATTGGTTGAAATCACTTTCTTTAAAAATACTATCGAAAATTTCAAAGATTCCTGCATTTCTATTTTTTGGATTTCTGGAAGCACGTTCCACATACTCGATAACTTCGGGTTTGGTTTTAAAAGCAATTTGATCATAGTATTTATCTTGTCCAAGATTTGTAGGGTTTTTTTAATGTTTTAGGTACAACAAAATCTTCATTAGTTAATGCTTCCATTGTTTTATGCTCAGGATGAACAATATTAAAATCACCAAGTATTATTAAGGAATTATCTTTCTTCAATTCCTTATCTGCGCGTTTACTTAAATATTTTGCAACTCGATTGATTTCCTCTATACGCTCTTGAAGTTTTTTTCCAGAGGCCGCTCCATAATAAATATGAACGGTACAGATATCAAAACGAAACCAACCTGATTGAAAACTCGCTACAAATGGTGTCCGACGAAATTGCTTACCTGCTATGATTCGATTTCCATTAGCATTAGATTCGACTTTACTTATGAGCATATTTTTTGGCAAAACAATTTCACCAGCAATATTCCGGAACCAAACTTTTCGCTTGTCAAAGACAAAAGTTAATCGCTCTCCATTTCCACCTAAACTCGTATCAGTTACATCTGTTGCGATATAGTCCCAATCAGGACCAAGAATACGCATGATTTTATTCCACTCAGGCAATTGGTTAACCTCTTGCACAGCAACAAAGTCAAAACGTGAAATAACTTCAGCTATATAGTAATGCGTTTCTGGTAAACGCTTTCCGTAGCCACGACGATTGCTTTTACCCAGGTCCCGAATATTCCAAGTAGCAAGAAGCAAATTATTTTCAGCATCTTTGTCAGGAATTTCGTTACTCAATTGGGTTCTAAGCGAAGTTAGATTTCCGATAACTCTTTTTCGTTCAGCTAATTCCCTGAATTTATAACGCAGCGTGTAGTAATAGGCATAATATATTCTCCGTCATTTTTTTATCTTGATTTTTAATTTTTGTTTTGTACAGCATCGACTGTGTAATTAAACATAAGCCTAATCAAAACTATCATACACGAGAAAATCAAAATAGGAAAAGTCTCACAAAGCTACAAAGACAATAAATGCCATATTTAGTGTTGTAAATATGCCGATAGTCTAGTTTGCCTAATGTTACATCGCTTAATCTAATGTCATAAGTAATGTAGATTGAATTAATCCCTAGCCTCTTGAGCATAAGAATTTTGTTTCAATTGTAATTTTATTCAATCCCCGCAAGAATTTTTAGAGAAAAAATTTACCTTTGTAAGCTATTGTTTTTATTGGTCATTTCAGGATTTTTAATCGCCAACTAGATTCTTATGAGTCGGTCTGGTCGTAGATAATTACTTTATTTTTCAACAACTTAGCGAAGGCGTCCGTTGCCAGTTTTCACGACAATGCACTACTATGCAGGACTCATCCCCGCAAAATTCACGCAGATGAATTTCTAAATTGATATTTCTCTCCATAGTTTAATTCTAATATTTCGAGCTCTGGAAGTTGACTATTGAGAGTTTTTTTAAATTCCCCTAGCTTCGAAAAAATTGATGGCTTAGGTTTTTTATACAATGGTCTAAAAAAGTTATCTGTGTGAACCGGCAATATGACTTTTGCTTTAAATGGTTCAAAACATTATCTATCAAATTTTGCGTACTAAGTCGATTGGCAATTCCTTGAATAATCAAGTCCGGATGAAAATCCACCTTATCTTCTTCTCTCAATATCACCTCTGCACTGGGATGAAAAAGAATATTACCGTCGGGATGTTGTATATAAAAATTATAATTTTCTCCCATACAAAACTCATTATAAGAAGTTGGAGACTTTAATGGCTCATTAATACCATCATCAGAAGAAATAAAATTTAATAATCGAATATGGGGAGCATGTTTCCCAGGCAAGATAGTTATGGTAAATTTTCCAATTTCAATAATTTGACTTGCAGCAATTTCAGTAACTTTTTCTTCAGATAAATCTCCTCCCAATGCAATATTTTTAGCTGATTTCGACCCATAGATGCGAGCTTTTGTTTGAGTTGCTACCTCCACCAGATCCAAAGCGTGGTCATAATGAGTATGACTAACAAAAATTGCTTTGATTTTATTTTTGTCAATTTTATTTAGCCAATATTTTACCTTGTCAGGGTTTGACTTTAATTTTCGCCTAGTGATTACTCTTAAAAATGTTGGTCGAGATAAGAATGGGTCAAAAATAATCGCAGTTTCACCATCAGAAATATTTATAGTAGTAGTGCCAAACCAAGTTACTTCAATTGAGTTTGAAGCATAAGCGCTTAGGGGGGTTGTGTATTTACCGACACTAATTTTTTCTTATCAATTAAAAATACTTTTTTTCTATTCTTTAACATCCTGTTCGGATTCGCATCCAAATTGATCTAAATTTTTTGTGATTTTTTTAACAGAATAAAAATAATTCCTTTGATAGTGTTAAGTGGTATTGGTTTGAGCAATGCTTGGTTAAGATGCTCAAAATTAACGTAAATAAAAAACAAAAATAAAAATCTAAAAGATAAAAAATATTTTCAAAGGAGCGGACATGAAGAGTCACAA